>CAYOPN010000001.1:0-122112 GCA_964405835.1 uncultured Elusimicrobia bacterium
GGGGTGGTGGCTGAATGTTGCCAGCGCCAAGGGGGCCACGAATTCTTTCGCGCCGGCGGTCAGCGCGCAGCGAACCTCATAATTTTTGTCCGCCAGTAAACGGACCAACTCCGGGGTTTTGACCGCCGCGATGCTTCCCGCAGCACCAACCAAAATTCGCCGACCGGATCCGGCCATGATTTATTCTTCCGACTTCGATTTGGACTTGGGTTCGTCCTCTTCGCCCTCGTCGGGTTTAAGTGTAATGGTGGGCGGCGCCGGAACGGGCGGCGGTGGCGGCATGGGGACTTGCGCCAGCATTGGCAGCTTCTCAATTTCTTTAATGGTGACTTTTCCGGTCAACAGTTCGCGCATCGCGCGGGGAATCAAGAGCGGAATGGAGTCGGCCAAATTCTCTTTCTTTTTGATTTCTTTCGCCCAGCGCAGCGCGGCGTAAGAAACTTTATAGCGGTCCTTCACGCATTCGAGCATGAGCGCTTCGACGGGAAGTTCGGCTTTGGCGGCTTTATCGGCGGCAGATTGCTTTGACATTTGTATGACTCCTTATGGGATGGCGTCCATAATTTCTTCGAGCTCGTGTTCTGGCCGGCCCTCAATCTGGACCGTTTTTTCTTTGCCCTTCTCACCGCGAAGAATGGAAACGCCGTTTGTCTTTACGCTAAAAAATTCCGCCAGGAACTCAATGAGCTCCTCGTTGGCCTCGCCTTCAACCGCTTTCGCGGCCACGCGCACCCGCACGATGGAGCCGACACGGCCCATCACTTCGGAATGCTTGGCATTGGGAATAACTCGTACACGAATAATCATAACAACCCCGATTTAACTTTTAGATAACTCTGCCGACCGTTTCGCGGCCTGGGCCAGAGCCTGCTGTACTAACGTCTTAAAATTCTTTTTCTCGAACACGTCGATCGCTGCCGCTGTTGTTCCGCCGGGCGAGGTCACTTTGCGCCGCAGTTCTTCGGCCGGTTCCTCGCGGCACGCCAGCATCTGCCCCGAGCCATAAACTGTTTGCCGCACCATCAGCTGCGCGGTCTTCGCGTCGATCCCCAGTTTCCGCGCGGCCGCGACCATCGCTTCCGCCAAGTAAAAAACATACGCCGGGCCCGACCCTGACACGGCCGTCACCGCGTCCATCCATTTCTCGGACACGACCGTCACTTCTCCGACCGACGCCAAAATTCTTTTGATCCCATTTTCCTGGATCGAGGTGCCGAACCGTCCACGGCTCAGCGCGCTCATGCCCGCCAACAACATCGCCGGTGTGTTCGGCATCGCGCGGAACACCGCCACGCCGTCGCCGAGCCACGCCTCAATCCGCTTGATCGGTATGCCCGCCGCAATCGAAACGAAACATTTCTTCTTCAAGGTTTCGCGCGCCGCTTGCAGCCCCAACGGCAGCACCGCTTGTTTCATGCCCTGCGGTTTCACGCACAAAAAAATTGTTTCGGCTTTGTTCACCACATCGAGCGGCTGTTTCGCCGCCACAACGCCCAGTTTTTTCAAGCCGGCCTTCACCTCGCTGTTATGGTCGAAAACAACGATCTGAGAGGCCTTCAGAACGTCCGCGCTGATGGCCCCTCTGGCCAAGGCGCTTCCCATGTTGCCGAAACCGATGAATCCAATCATAGCTGTAAGCCGTAAGCTTATAGCTTACAGCCTATGGCCTCCTCTCACCGAAAAGTGCACGCCCAATTCTGACCATGGTCGCGCCCTCTTCTATGGCGATCTCATAGTCGTCCGACATTCCCATCGACAACATCGGCGTTGGACCAAACAACGGCTGCCGGGACCTAAAAAAACCGGCCAGCTCGCGGAACGACGCCCGCGTTTCTTCGGGCGACGCGTCCAGCCGGCCGATGGTCATGAGTCCTTCCAACTTCAAATTCGTGTAGGCGGAAAATCCGTCGATGAAACCGGCCGCTTCAGAAAGCGGGATGCCGCTTTTGCTTTCTTCCGTCGAAATCTTTACTTCAATCAGGCACCGCTGCTTTTTTCCAAGTTCTCCCGCGATGCGGTCCAAAAACACGGCCAATTTGGGACGGTCGACCGATTGAATCACGTCAAAAAGTTCTACGGCCTTGCGGGCTTTGTTCGTTTGCAATTGCCCAATCAAATGCTGGCTCGTTCCACCCAACTTGTCCGCCAAGGCGGACCGCTTGCTTTCCGCTTCTTGTACGCGGTTCTCGCCAAAATCTTTGCATCCCAATGAAATCACTTCGTGAATCCGTTCAGCCGGAACCGTTTTGGTCACCGCCAGCAAACGAACAGACGACGCAGGCCGGCCTGATTTTTCCGCGGCTTGTCGTATTCTTTCGTTGATCCGACTGTATCGATCGTGGAGCGGACCGGTTGGAGATGACCCGCCAAAAGATGGGATTGACAAAGCCCGCGGATTATATCACAACTCCTGAAATTCCTATGCGTGAAATTTGGCGCTTTTGGGCCGCGCTTTTGGCCCTTTCGACCCTGTTTTCCGGCTGCAGTCCCGCCCGACTCTTCTTTATACCGACCAATATTCTCTACTCGGACCCAGCCTCCAAGGGCATCGCCTACGAATCGATTGATATCCCACGGCCCGATGGAAAGAAGCTGAAAGCCATTGTTTTTAAGGCGGAGGGCACCCCCAAAGGAACTGTCGTTCATTGCCATGGCAACTTCGGGAACGTCTCTTGCCATTACATGGGATCCCATTATTTGACCAAGTACAGCTTTGACGTGATCGTTTTTGACTATCAAGGTTATGGAGGCTCCGAAGGAAAACCCAGCCAGAAGGGCGCCGTCGAGGATGCCATCACCGTATTTCGTTACGCTCAGGCCAATTTACGGCCCGGAGCGGCAGGCGTGGTTGTACTCGGACAATCCTTGGGCGGCGCTGTCGCAATACCGGCCGTGGCCAAGGAACCCTTGGTCAAAGCGGCCGTGATCGAGTCAGCTTTTTATTCTTACAACTCGCAAGCACGGGCGGTGCTGGGCCGATCGATCTTCCTTTGGTTGCTCTACCCTATTTATCCGCCGATGTTGGGTCGCACGTACAACCCATCACGCTGGGTCGATAAAATATCTCCGCGTCCTGTGCTATTTATTCATGGCACTACGGACAAGGTGGTCCCGGTAGGAATGTCCAAAAAGCTCTATAAGAAAGCGAAGGAACCGAAGCGGCTGTGGATCATCGAAGGAACAGGGCATCTCGAGCTGGGGCGCGCCAAAGGAAAAGAGTACGCAGAGACCATCGCGAATTTCTTCACGGAAGCGCTTCAGAAATAACGGTTCAGCGACAACACGCCTTCGCGGTAATGATTTTGACGGTCGAGCGTAAGCCGCATTTCGAAATTGGCAGGCAATTCATAAGACTGGACCAAACTTAGCCGGTTCGCATTGCTGATGTTGCCCATACCATAACGAAAATACGAAGCGATGAAATGCGCGCGCCATTGTTTCGTTAGCGCTCCGACAATGCCGGCTTCCGGTCCAATACCGGCGCGGTAACCGTCGCGATAAACGCTACCCACACTCGCGTCGCCCTTCACCATCGCGTAGGCCAACGTCTCCCGGAACACCGGCAACTTCATCGAGGCTCCCATTCCGCCGGCACCGCCGACATAACCGCTCCCCACCGCAGACTTGTTTAAATCATGCGCCCGTCCGTAACCAATCCACAATTGCCATGATTTTTTCCGGACCCATGTCTCCCATGGAGCCAAAGATTTGACTTGGATAGCGGTGAATTCTTCGACGTAACCGTGACCGGTCTCGTTTTCAAGACGCAGCCGCACCGACATCATGTCCAACTGACTGCCCGGAACGTAACCGGTCGGGTCCGCTTCAAAATCGTGCAGCGCACCGCGCGCGCTGAACTCTTCAAATACTTTATCTCGCGTGGCGCCGATTCCCAAACTGAACCGGCCTGTTGGATGAGCTGTTTGTGGCGCTTCCGGCGTCGGTATTGAGGGACAGGTATTTTTAACGGACGACGGAAGACCGTTTAACGCGAGCAATATCGTCCGCTCTTTTTCCTGCACCTCTTTCGGCTGATTGCGGTAATACCCGGCATGATAATGGAGAAGGCTATAAGCCGCGTCCCACATATCCCGTTGACGCTCAACGGGCAGCCCTTCAACACCAAGCGTAACGGTCTTTCCCAAAACAAACCTTTCCACCTCTTTTTGTTCGGTCTTATTCAAACAATCTCGCGCTGCGAGCATTTTTCGATAAGCCGATGGACGGTACACTGTTTTCTTAAGCAAGCCGGGCTGCTCGATCACTTGCTCCAGCGTATCGACCGGAATCGCCCGGAATTGAAACCGCCTGGACAGGTCTAACTTCGGATCGACCGCTTCCAGCATGGGCAACAATTGATAGGAACAATTCTTATTGAAGAAATAATAAGAAAGGGACGTCATTCTCATTTCCCACGTGTGCATGAGTAGGCGGTCGACCGCATTTTCCGACAAATCCAATTCGTATTCCCACAAATCACGTGACTCTAAATTGTTGTAGGTCTGGACTTTCATGTAATAGGGCGCCACCGTAAATGACCCCGGATACCCGCCGAAAAGGCCCATAAGCGCAAAAAGCAACCCGTTCTTGGTATTCGTGTCTGCCGCAAAATTAATCGTGTAATCGAGCAGCGGCCGCTCCTGTCCTTCTGGCGCTTCCCTCCTTACGCGAAGAAAGGTGTGGCCGTACATCGATGCGGGATTATTCAGGTAGTAACTGGAAAAAATAATCGAGATGCCCGCTGGTTCAATTTTGTCTCGCCACGCTTCGTAGCGTTCGCATGTCATGGGCGGAAGCTCCGCGCTCAACGCCAGTTTTGCGTTCAGCCAATCGTAACGGGCCGGATAAAGGCAACGTGGGTGTTGAGCATCGGTGCTTATGGATGGAGGTTCAAAAAAGGCACGGATGGTTGCGTCCATTTCTGCTTGTGCATCTTTGCGACCGCGTTTCGAAAGAAAGAAATCCTTTCCGTCTATGTCACTTTTCTCGCCGCCCAAAAATCCTTTGCGGTAATGCAGCAACCTTTTCCAGCCGGGATCTTCGGCAAGTTTTTGCTGCCGCGCTTTTTCAATAAACGCATCGGGGGACGCGAACGCGGGGATTGCGATGCACAGGACCCAAAAAAGAACCCCCCTTCCCATACGCCGTTTGGTTTCTGGGAAGAGGGGCATTACTACTTGTAGGAGAGGACGAATTAGCTCAGGAGATCTTGACGAACAGCAAGCAGCTTCGTCACCGTATCAATGAACTCATCTGGGGTCGTGGAAGCAGTCGGGAACAGTACGGCATAATTCTTCTGAAGGACCGAAACCACTTCGGGAACGTTTTTGTCTTGGGCTACGAGCATCGAGGCAAACGTTGAGACGAATTCGCCTTGACCACTGGCCACTTCATGACGAAGCGTATCAAGATTGACTTCCGCATAAACTTGCGCGGCCTGCACAACCTTGTAAGCACCATCTTCCGTGCAACCCGAAGTTCCGGAGGTTATACCGGACATCTGGCTATACACAAAACTATTGGTGGTGGCTCCCAAAACCTGCATGGGTTTGGTGTTGTTTTCACGCATGACCAGGTAGCCAAGTCCGCAACCCGCCATTCCATGATTGCCGTGCTTACCGGCAAACGTCAGTGAAGGGCTGAGAATCAAAGCTGAAACTGCGACGAGTAAATATTTTTTCATGTTAGCCCTCCCGACCGTTCAACAACGCTTCCAAAGACGCCAGCATTTCGGCGCTGTTGGTGTTTGTTGAAGGAAATAAGGTGGTGTAATTCGAGTGGAATACGTTCACCATGGCGTCGACATTTCTGCCTTGCGCGCCGAGCAATGATGCGAATGTCCGCACATACTCGCCTTGGCCCTGGGCCATTTCCTGCCGCAAACTGTCGAGATTTACTTCAGCATAAACCTCAGCGGATTTGGCAAGTACAACGGCGCCATCTTCTGTGCACCCAGAAGTTCCGGAGGTAATGCCGAATGTTTGAGTACCTGTCCAATTGGTCGTCATACCCAGTAGCTGCATCCCTTTGGAATTGTCTTTATTGGACAAAAGAAGATAGCCCAATCCACAACCTGCCATCGGGTGATTTCCGGCGGCGAATGACAATGAAGGTGCCAATGCCATAACCGCAAGTCCGACTGCTAACAGTTTTCTCATGCGTCCTCCTAGATCGATATTTTAAGCCGCGCAATCCTAGCAAACGAACATGCCGTCAACACCTTGTGTTTTCGACGTGTTTTGAGGGTCTTCCCCGTCGCATTCCGGGCTTCCCGGGGGTACCCTTTGAGGGCCATGAAAAAGAGCGTTTGGCCCCTTCTGTTGTTGTTGATATGCGGCCGGGCCGCGGCGGAAGTTGTCCCGGCCGCGGAGGCGGTCCATCATGTCGGGCGCGCCGGCGACCGTGGCTGGCAGTTGGATTACCGTCGAGACAAGCCCGGTTACGCGATTGCCGGACTTCAATCCCCCCTCTTTTTGGAACCCGGTTTTTACCGTGCCACTTTCGTGCTCCGCCGCGGCCACTACCCACAAAAAGGACTGCTCTTTAAATCCTACGGACTTTTCCGTCTCGAAATCTGGGACACCACCACCCAAAAACCCATCGCCAAACGCGAACTTCAAATCGGTGATTTTTCGGGACCCAATAATTACGAATCGCGGTGGATCGAATTCTCCATGGACGGCCGGGAAGGACATGCGATCGAACCGCGCGTTTATTGGATCGGTCTCGCGAACGGAGAAGTGGCGGAAGTGCGCTTCGAGCGGTCACCCGCCGTCGACATGGCGGAATTGGAACGCAAAGCGATCGATCTCGGCCATAAACTCGCACAGGAAAATTTGGAGAACGGGTTCGTGGTGTCCCGCAAGCTGGACGGCTCCGCCGACGAAACGGGCGACGCCACCACCTACACCGGTTTTTACGTGGCGTCCTTGGCCTATAAATACGCGGCCACCAAAGACGAATTGACCTACCAAGCGCTTGAGAACGGCCTGCAAACACTTCACAACGCGGTGAAAGGCACGCCGGAAGACCCGGTCCTTACGCGTTTTGTGGACGGAGAAGGAATGCCGTACCCAAGAGATCCAAGCAAAGACGTGTACACATCGTTTTTCCTCGCGCATGCGGCCGCCTATCCGCATATCACGAACCCCGCTTTAAAAAAACAAATGCGTCTCGATATAGACCGGCTGGCCGGGAAGTTTTTAAGGGACGGGTTGCGCGTGAAAAACGGCGGCCACACCATGGTGAGTTTGACGCCCTATTTGACCGACGAAGAAATTCGCTCAGGGATCCAGAAATTGTTCGCCGATGGCCGGGGCCTGCGAAAATTCATTCGCGCGCTGCGCACCTCCAAGCGCTACCTGCCGTTCGGTGAACTGTGGCCGGGAATGAAAAAAGTGATCCATGCGCTGGAGAAAAAGGACGAAGATCAAATTATGGAGCTGGTTGTTCCAACCATGAATGGTTCGTTTCAACTGGCCGAGCGCGTGCGTGATATCCTGCGCGAACAATACCGCCAGGATTTATTCCCAAAACGTTTTACCAACAAGGAATACCCAGGCATCAAACTCGCCGACATGCTGACGCAAATGACCAAGCGTTTCCCAAAACACGATGACGGCCAGCGAATCCACCATTTGTCCGATCTGAAAATTCTCGCATCGAACGCCTTGATCTCGCTGCATATCGTGAAAACCGCCGCCGTTATCACCGGAAAATCCCAATTCGAGTCCTATTACCGGGAAAACCTCTACGCGCAGGACGAACTGCTCGAGACCGTATTGGCCTGGTACGGAATGGAAGACGAACTCACAAAGCTGACGGCGGGAAACCCGGTGGCCGATGCCGAGCGGCGCGGCTATCTAGGAACATTATCGCTCGTAAACCTGATCATGTTGGAGGAAAACCCGGCCGTAAGAGCAAGTTATCTCTCGATACTTGAACGGGAATGGAATTTGTATCTACGCGAAGACAACCCTATGGTATCGGCGTTCAACCTGGTCTATTCCGACGGAAAAAACGGCGACCGCGGGCAACTGTTGCGCGCGCTCGCGCTCTATCCGGAGGACCGCCATGGATTTGGCAAGGATTACTGGACCGCGAACGGGACCGCGATCGCGGAAAAACACGGCGGCGGCATCCACAAGAAATACGCCCGCGAACCTCTGCCCATTTCGGAGCGCCCAAAAGATTCGTTTCTCTGGCAACGCAACGCGCGCCGTTTAAGCGGCGACCTTCCAAACGTTTACCCCGCGACCGATTACTTGTTTGTCTATTGGTACGCGCGGGCCCACAATCTTATCCCCGCCCCTCCCAAAAAACCTCTCGCCATTTACCGTCATTCCCGCGAAAGCGGGAATCCAGCTCCTTAAATTCATAAATGCCGTCATCCAGAGGTCCTGGATCCCCGATTAAGACATTCGGGGATGACGAATGAGGCCGTTAGTTTGCGGAGACGCGGATGATGCTGCCTGTTTCGGGTGAGACGGGTTTACCACCGGACGTGATTTTAAGCAGATAATCTCCCGGTTTTACATCGGCCCCCGCGCTGATCGGCGCTGCTGCTTCCTGAGGACTCACCGGCACGAATTGCCCGATGACGAGCGCGGGCTCGTCGAGCTCGATCTTAATTTTTGAAATATATTCCGGCGTCAGATCGCGTCCGGTGAGGGACAATGTGCTTTTGCCCCCCGGCAAAAGGACCGGCTCCAATTTCAACGCGCGCGTCCAATTTTTATCGACCACGCGAAACGCGTCCGGCGCGTCTTGCAGCGTCTCTTCTCCAGCGGTAATGATGATCCCGTATTTTTTGACCGCCGCATCAGCGGGAATGGTGATCGCCAACTCCAGCCGTCCGGGGCTTGCGTAAGTAAACGAGCTGACGGCGCTCTGAAGTCCGGGGATGACCGCGCGGATCGCGTTTATGTCCCCCGGTTGAAATCCGCTGCCATGCAAAGAAAACCGCGCTGTGTCGCCGGGACGATAAAACCCATCGTGCGGCAACACCTTTTGTATCAGGCCCGACTGCCCGACGTTGGGGCGCACCACCCGGACAATTCCCGAGCGATGCCAGATGTTTTTGTCCTTCAGCGTAATGTCGAGATCGTACGCGCCGCCGACCGCAGGACCGATGTTAATCGTCCCATCCACGACAAAAGGCAGTTGGGGGTTCAGGTCCGTCACCTGAATGGACGGCGTGCTGACGGTCACGCGAAAATTGGAAAACATTTCCTGGTCGAGATTCGTGAACACACGGAAACGGCCCGAGCGGCCCGACTCGCCCATTTCGGTAAAGATCAAATTCAACACTTCGCCGGGGCGGATGACCGCGAACGGCTCCGGGGCCTGGAACACCACTTTCCCTTTGATCAGCACGCGCGGGAACGCGACGATCGTTGCGGATTTTTCGGAGATGACCAGCGTTCCGTGAATTTGGTTCGGCGTGACGAGCACCAAATTCTTGACCGCCGCCTCCGGCTGGCCGGACTCGACGGTTATCATCTTGTGAAATTCTTCCGTAAAACCGGAGCCGTTGATGTCGAACTCAATCGCGCTATTGGGCCCGGTAATCATGGCCGCGTAATACACGCGAACAATTTCAATATTTTTTGGGATAAGTTCTTTGTGGATCTGGACAGGCGGTGGAGCCAACGCCGCCGGCGCGCTTTTTTTAACGGGCGCCACTTTCACGGGCGCGGCAGGAGAAGAAATAGCCACCGGCACGGCCGTGGCCGATGACTCAAAAACAATGTCCGGACCCATCACCGGCGCCTCCGAAACGGGTTGTTGACGACGGCAGGAGCGGACCAAAAATGCCAACAGAACGGCCCCCAGCACCGCCAAGAATACCAACGCCTTACGATTCACTTGACCCCTCCGGCTCTATCGGATCAACCAAAATTTTTTCCGGCGTCCCTTCCGCCGCGACCTCTCGTTTGGCCAGGAAATATTTTCCCTTGGCGCTGTCTTGTCCCGACATTTTCAGGGCCGATGACACGTCGATGGCCAATTGCGCGCGCTCGGCGTTCATCTCGGCGAGCCGGGCATCCAGTTTCCCGAGCTTGTCCACTTTCTCGGCTATTTCCGCCGGAGACGTGGCCGTTTTCAGCGCCAACTTTTTCCCAGCCCAGGCGGGGCAAATCTGCATGTAGTCGCACCATTGGCACACGCCGCGTTCGTCCGGTTTGGGGTCGAATTTTTCCGCCGAGATCCCTTCCCCCACCGTTTTGACCGTTTCCCTTAAATTGTCTTCCATGGTCTTGGAATGCGCCGGCACGGTCAGCGGCGTCAAGGAATTAAGATGGTAAAGCGTCACCGACTCGACGGGTTTCTGAAAAACTTCCTGGACCGCGATCTGATACATGGTGAGTTGCGAATCGCTGCGCACGCGCGCCTTGTCGAACGCTTTGCCTGTCTTGTAATCGATGAGGGCCAATGCGCCTTTGGGGGTCGTATCGATCCGGTCGATATAACCGGTCACTGGGACGCCTTCAATCAACACGTTGAATTTGTATTCAATTTCAAAAATAGACGCCGGCGACGCCTGGTTCTTCGCGTAGAAACCTTTGAGAATGCGTTCGCCTTCTTGGAAGAACCATTTCTCTTGCGGCGCGGTCTCGTAGCCTTCGCTGATCCACTTCTCTTTGTAATGGGCCAACACTTCTTCCAGTGTGGGCAGCGGGCCCTTCACATTTTCAAATAGAAATTCGAGCCCGGTGTGGACGCTTTTACCGAACGAAAAAAATGATTTTGGTTTCTCCGGCACTTTATCGACATAGCGAAACTTCCATTTTTGAGGACACGAGCGATAAAGCGAAATAGAAGAATGGGAAAGAGTGCGCCCTTTGTACCAACTTGCCGGAACGAGCGGTGTGGGTTCCGGCTTTCCCCCTGTGAACCCCTCAAACGTTAATTGGCTCATGGGTTGGATCCGTCCGCGCGAAAATCGATGTCCGGGCCCGGCTTAAACGACAACAGTTCGATGTTCCGTTTTTCGCCCTGGGCCGTCGAAAAACTATTCAGCACGCGTCCAACGCCGGGCGCATAATAATCAAGCGTGGCGCCGGGCACGGCTTCGACGCTCGAACGCACCACGATGCATCCTGGAAATTCGCCGGCCTCCACTTTGACGGTCACATCGGCTGCTGTAATTTCATAGGAGAACAGCCGGTCCGCTGAACGGGTCTTCCATTTTGTTCCGACCACAGCCGGGAGCATCATAATGATCTTGGGGCGCAACTCGTACTCGGGTGTAAATTCTCGCAATTCGTTTCCGGCCTTCTTGTAGGAGAGCTCAATGGTTTTAAATTTGGACGCGCCCGCGAAATACGTGCGGACCATGAGACCGGCCTCGGACGGCATGGTCCCCTTTTCAGGCAAAGGGCGGCAGGAGGTCTCGATGCGCGCGTTTTTCCCTTTGGTCTCGGAATCACCTTCCACCCATTCGGTGCCGGGCAAAAGCGGAAAGAAATCCGGGCAATTTCCTTTTTGGTTAGTGGAGAGGCGCGCCCATGGATCGGCCTGCGGGTATTTCTCAAGGACGGAATCGTAAAACACGGCAGCCATGTCGCAGTCCTTCAATTGTTTCTGCGCCAGCCACCCCGCATGGAAAAGCGCTTCGGGCGCGCCGGGATGTTTCGGATGCTCCGCCGCAAATTCCTGAAATTTCTGCCACGCCTCGTAGTATTTTCCCTTCTTCTCCAATTTGTTCGCGCGCTTCAACTGACTGTCGGCGCCGCAGCCCGAGAACAGCAGTGTTATTGCCGTCATCCAAACGAAGATCGTCATCCTTGCGATCGTCATCCTTGCGATCGTCATCATTGCAATCGTCATCCCGGCGAAAGCCGGGACCCAGTCCTGAAACCGTTTTTTAAGATACATGTTTAAAACCTGGATCCCGGCTTTCGCCGGGATGACGAGTAAAACCATAACACAGAGGTTATTCCTATCGCGTCGATCAATACATCGATGATAGAAGGCCCCCGGCCCGGAACAAACGATTGGTGGTATTCATCGGAAATTGCATAGATCAGTGAAAGGCCGCCGGCCGTGAGAAGAAGGTTTTTTTGGGCGATTGTGGCGCATGTCCGCCGCAGGGCCCGCAGCAAAAGGCCGGTCAAAACCGCAAACTCAAAAATGTGGGCGCCTTTGCGCAAGAACGTGTCCCATATTCCTAAGCCGGAGTTCAGGCTGGGAATGCTGGAGAGATAAAAAATGAGCGCGGCCCAACCCAGCACCGGCGCCCACAACAGAAAAAATAACGAAAAGGTCATGACGCCGGCATTATCTCAAACAAATGGAAGCGCTCCCAGGGTCCTTTTGCGACGGAAAATGGGAAAGGCCCCCAGGCCGAGCCATAGAAACCCGCCCCGTTCCGTGCGTCCATCACTTTGATCGGAAAAGACGCGGGGTATTCGACGGTGGCAATCAACTTGAGCGGCACGTTGTTGCGGAACCGCCAGAACAAAGGAAATGTCACTTCGCTGGTGACGACGCGGTCGCCCGGCCTTAAATCGCGCAGGTCGGAGGCCGGCTTCCAGTTGTTCTGTTGGGAGAGGTACGTCATCGTGAAGGTCGCCGCGAAGTAATGGTTCCGCGCGCCTTCCAAAAAATTTTGACGCCGCAACTCGGAAACCAAAAAGCGACCCGATTCCGCCTGTTTGTAGTCCGCATATCCGATGGCAAGACCCACAATGCCGGTAACAACAATTGCGCCTAACAACAGCGGTTTTGCGAACGCCGGTCGGCGTTTCTCCACAAAACGCGCCGCACAAAAAACGAGCGGCGGCAATCCGATCAGAAAATAACGTGCGGCCACCCACGGCATTACAAAAACCATCATCGCGATAAATCCGTAAAGCCATAACCCAAGAAATCGGTCGGTTTGCCACGCGGACATTAACACTAGGAGGCTCGTTGATAACCACAGCGCCATCAAAGCGGACGATTTCACGTCAAAACCGCCAAGTGAACTCGCGAGCAAACTCGTCAACACCACAAACAACAAAAATCCGGCGGCCAAGAGACGGCGCGAAAACGCGGCCCATACCACGAGCGGCGCGATCGCGGCGCCGGAAAGAAACTCAAGCAGGACCAACATTTTTCCAAAACTCACATTGACCAACGATTCCGCGGACGCCGCGAACAGATGCCCGGTGCCGTAAAGCCGTTTGGTCGCGTAAACATAAAGTGCCAAAAAGGCCAGCGAAATAACGGCCGGCAGTGCGGCGAGCCACGGACGCCGCACGCTTTTCCAATTCAATAAAAGCCACGTGCCAATGACCGGCAACGCCAGCATGGCCGTGTATTTGGTTACAAGCGCCAAACCGATCGATACGCCGGCGCCCGCCGCCCATGCGGCCGAATCCTCTTCGGCGGAACGTATCCACGCGTAGAGACCGAGCAAGAAAAAACAGGCCATCGTGGGATCAATCAACAAACTGTACGACGTCACCCAATGGACCGGAGTGACCAGCACCAACAATGTTCCGAGCAAAGCGTGGTCAAGCCACCGGCGCGCAAGTTCAAACAGGAGCAAAGCGGAAAAACAGGAGAACAACACGCAACCCAACCGTAGGAACCATTCCTTTTCACCGCCCACCTTCATCAACCCCGCTATGTAATACTGATGAAGCAACGGGTTCCAAATCCGGATCAGCGTTTCTTTTCCCGACAAAGCCTGCACACCCGCAGAATTCTCGCCGTGGGTGGAAAAATCGTAGGGCCGCGCGGGGTTGTCTTTGATCCAGCGCGCGATCTCGACAAAGAAATTATCGTCGACGAAATAGGCGCGATTTATAAATGGCAACGCCAAGAGGAGTGGCACAAAAAATATCAGCAACCGTTGGCGAGCGAGCGTCATTGGCGCACCTCCGTCACTTCGACCAACCGGAACCGTTCCCAGGGCCCGGTCGAGAACGTAAATGGAAGCGCGCCCCACACCGACGCGTAAAACCCGGCAGAACCCGCGTAATCCATGACCTTGAGCGGCAAGAAGGACGGATATTCAAACGTGTCCACAATGCGCACCCTCACCGGCTTGCGCGCAAACCACACAAGCGGCATGGTCACTTCCTTGGCCAGCACTTGGTCCCCAACCCGTAATTCCGTCTCCGGGAAACAAGGCACCCAACCATCGCGCTTCAGGTAGCTCATTGTGAACGAATCGCCCAAATAAAAGCGGCGCTCTCCACCAAGATAATTTTTGGCGATCAACTGCTGCCGAAGCACCCGGACAGGATTCGCCTGATGGTAATCGGCGACCGCCAAGGCGAATGTAAAAAGAAAAAGCAAAATCAAAATGGCTTTCAGCATAGCGGGTGCTTTTTCCTTCCAAGGGACTTCGATGAGACGCACGGTCAAGAACCCCACCGCGGGCGCCACCAAGCAATAATAACGGCCGGCGACCCAATCCATCACAAGCAACATCATTCCCATAAAACCGGCCACCCAAAAAACCAGGAAATGATCGCGCGGAAATATTCCTGCTTTCCGGTTGCTCCAGACCGTTCCGACAAACAAGCAACTTGTGACGATCCATAGTCCGAGCAGCGCGGCTTGTGACAACGAGAACCCTCCGACATTGCTGGAAAGAAAAATTGTCAGCAGCGCAACCGGCATCGCGGACCACAGGCGGACCCGCGGGCCCACCACGCCCCATGCCACGAGCGGCAACAACAAGGCGCCGGAGAAAAAAGTAAAGAAGCTGAACAGTTTCGGCCAACCGAACACGCTGACCATGCGCGCGGACGCGGCGAGAATGTGCGGGCGCCCGTAAAGCTGCGCTGTCCAAACGCTGTACGCCATGAGAATTCCAAGCCCCATCGCGACCGGCACGAAATATTTCCAATGTCCAGAAAGTTTCTTCCACCGGAGCGCGAGCCACGTCAACATGAGCGGCAACACAAACACCGCCGGATATTTCGAGAGAATGGCCAGTCCCGCGAACAGGCCGCTCACGATGAGCCGCCAAAATCCGTCGGTCTCGGTGGCGCGGACGAAAAAATAAAGCGCGCCGAGCGCGAAGAACGTCATGGTGGGATCAATCAATAGACTGTAAGAACTCAACCACATGGCCGGTGTCAATAACACGGCCAAAACCGCAAGAGTCGGCGTGTTGGTCCAGCGCCGCGCAAATTCAAACAGGAACAGAGCCGAGAAGCAGGAAAGCAATACGCACCCTAATCTCAGGAATCCCTCTTCGCTCGCCTCTGGCAAGCTACGCGGGACAAGCCCATGGAATTTCAAAAGAAGCGCCAAGTAATAATGGTGTGCCAGTGGGTTCACCATGCGCACGAATCCATTCTCTTCCCACCCGCGGTTTTGTGGCCCTGCATCGTCAGCTCGGAAGTGATACGGCAGGGTTGGGTTGTCTTTAAGCCAGGAAGCGATCTCCACGAAATAACTGTCGTCAACGAAATAAGCACGGTTGAGAAACGGCGCCGCCAGCAGAAGCGGCACAAAGAAAATCAGCAGGCGCTGGCGGACGAGCGACATCAGGAGCGAAAGTGGACGGTCACGCGGTCACCCACCGCAAAAGGAATTTTTCCGGCGGCCCCAATGATTTCCACAAATCCGTTCGATGCATTGATCGAGGCCAGCCCCCGCAGCGTGGCTTTGTTCTTTTCAAACTCGATCCACAATTTGGATTTTTCGGCGAGCGGTATCACTTCGTCCATTTTAAAATTCGTCACCGGGTTGCCGGACGCGTTCACCGAGACGATCTCGCCTTGCCACATCGAACCGCTTTTCACCACCGGGTTCATCGCGCGCCCCAAAATTTGTGCTGCTGCGGCATCACGAGCACGCTCGGCAGTTTCCCGCTGGCAAGCTCGTAAGCCGACGCGACTTGTTCGGGCGACGGCGCGCTGACCTGTCCCTCAATAGGTGTCGCCGGCTGAAGCACCAGCAACGGCGCGGGCCGCGCTTTTAACAAGAGGGCGACTGCTTTTTTTATCTCAGCCGGTTTGGATTTTTTTTCAATCACCACTTTCACGAAAATTTTTCCGTGGCCGGCTTTTAAAAACGCCGCGTGCTCTTTCCAGAAAATCTTTCCGGTCGCACTGGGAAGTTTCATGTCCATCGATACCACGTCCGTGTTGCGCACAACGACCGCCAACGCTTTCGGATGAACGCCCGCGGTCTCCAGATAGGTGCGGAATTTCCTTTTCTTGAGGGCCGTCAAAAATTGAGCGAGAAAGAGCGGCTGCGCCAACGGCTCCCCACCGGTGACGCTCACGGTCTTGATCGATTTGGGCCGCGCCATGGAAATGGTCTTGGCCATTGCTTCGTCCACGGTCCAGCGCTTATGTCCGCGGGCAGTCAGACTACCGGGCGTATCACAATAAGAGCAACGGAGTGGACAACCGGCGAGCCGCACGAACACCTGACGCTCGCCGGCGTAAGGCCCTTCTCCTTGGACGCTCGCGTAAATTTCACTGATGAATGCGGTCGTCATTGGAGCGCCGCATCAACCGCGCCAGCCTCAAAAAAACCTTTGGCGCGGAGCACGCACGAATCGCAGCGCCCGCACGGACGACGGCCACCTTTGTAACACGACCAGGTTTTCCCGAGCGGCGCTTTGAGCGATAGGCCCATCCGTACAATGCCCGCCTTCGTCAAATGGATCAACGGGGCGTGGATGGAAATCCTTTTCTTTTTCTCCGTGCCCATGCGGCTTCCCAGCGTTGCCACTTTCGCGAACGCTTTCAGGTACGGCCAGCGACAATCCGGGTAACCGGAGTAATCAATTGCGTTGGCGCCAATCACGATCGCGCCCGCTCCAATCTGGTCGGCGAGCGACATCGCAAAACTTAAAAAAAGCGTGTTACGGCCAGGCACGTACGTTGACGGGATTTTCTTGGGGATTTTTTCAACGGCGCGATGCGGAAGCGAAGCGCGCGTGCTCGTTAAACTCGAACCGCTCCAGGGAAGTTTAAACCGGATCAGGTCCCAGGGGACATGGGCCGCGCGAGAGAGAGCGCGCGCGTTGGCCAGCTCGCGTTTGTGACGTTGGCCGTAATCAAACGAGATTGTGCGACAGCTCCAACCTTGCTTCTTTGCCCACCACAAGGCCACGGCCGAGTCCATGCCGCCCGATAAAAGCACGACCGCGCGCACGGTTAAATTCCTTCGAGGCGCAGCCGTTTTGCGGACGGGGTCTTGTTGCCGAGAAATTGGCGGCTCAAGCGCGAGAACGAGGCCGTGTTGTCGGTCACGTAATAAATCGCGCGGCCTTTTTTCTTTGAGGGATTCAAACGATGGGTCTTGGTCAGCAAAAATTGGACGTCCTTGGCGGTCTCTTCGGCGGAATCGATCAACTTCACGCGCGGCCCGGCCACCGATTGCAGCGTGTCTTTCAAAAGCGGGTAATGCGTGCAGCCCAACACCAGCGTATCGATGCGGTTTTTTAGCACCGGTTTTAAATAGGTCTGCGCGACCTGTTTTGTGACCGGATGATCAAGCCAGCCTTCTTCCACAAGCGGCACAAACAACGGGCAGGCGGCTTCCCACACGTTGGCGCGCGGCGCGTATTTTTTAATGGCCGCGCGGTACGCGTGGCTCGCGACCGTGGCCGGCGTGCCGATGATACCCACGCGCAGCGCGTTGGTCTGCATCACGGCCGCGCGCGCGCCTGGCTCGATCACACCGATCACGGGGATCGGCAGGTTCCTGAGTTCTTTCAGCGCGAGCGCGCTCGATGTGTTGCACGCGACCACAATCATCTTCACTTTGCGCTGAAGCAGGTAAAAAGAAATTTGCAGCGAATAGCGGCGGATGGTCTCCGGCGATTTCGTGCCGTAGGGAACGCGGGCCGTATCGCCCACGTAAATCAGGTTTTCATTGGGAAGCCGTTTGGCCAGTTCGCGCATGACGGTCAAGCCGCCCAAACCGGAATCAAACACGCCGATTGGAAGATTGGGAGAAGTGTTGATCAACGGGAGGTTTCGGTGAGGGCTTTCTGTGGCACTTGGGACATCGCTTCTTTTTCCTGCCGCGCCTGGCGCTCATAGGATTTGATCCCTTCTATCACGCCTTTGACCAGTTGCGTGCGGTAGCGCGAGGAACGCAACTTGATTTCCGAAACGGGATTCGACAAATACTCAAGCTCAACCAGGATCGCTGGCATCTGCGCGCCGCGCAGCACAAAAAAATCGGCCTCTTTCACATGGGCATTTTCCTCGGACGTGTGAAGGCGGATATTGCGGCACAAGAGCGAGGCGAACTTGGATGACTCATTGATGAAATTTCCGACCGCCATGGAGGCGAGCAATTCGCTCAACCGCGAAGTGGACACCCCTTTATCGGCTTCGAGCGCGACCACCGAGTTTTCAAGCCGGGCCACCGAAGCCGCGGCCTTATCGGTCGCGTCCGGCGAAAGGAAGTAAGTTTCAAAGCCGGTGTTTTTCGGCGACAGCGAGGAATTGCAATGGATTGAAACGAAGAAATCGGCGCCGGCGTTGTTGGCGATGCGGGTGCGGTCCTGAAGCGGGATGAATTCGTCTTTCTCGCGGGTCATGATCACGCGAAACCCTTTTTCTTTCGTCAACGTTTTGGCGAGCAGCTTCGCAAACTCCAAATTGATGTCTTTCTCCATGGTCCCGCGCGTTCCAATGGCGCCCGAATCCATGCCGCCGTGGCCCGCGTCGATCACAACCAATGTTTCTTTTCCCTTTCTCTTCAATACCGGTCCTATCGGCGCCGCGGTCAACACAGCTTCCGGCGGCGCGGCCACGAATTGTTTTTCTTTTGCCGAGGCTTTAGCGACCTTCGTCGCTTTCGCCGGCTTCGCGCCGCCTTTCACCTTGAGCACCGGTTTCTCGATCGCAACCGCGGGCTGCGTCGCGAGCCGGCGGTTCACGCGTTCCGATGTGTACACGTCGACCACGATCTTTTTCTTCCCTTCGTCGAAATAAACTTCGTTCTTCACCGCGTCATCGCCGAGTTTCACGATCAAGTCGGACGAGTAAGACCGCTGCACGACCCGCACTTCGCTGATGACCGAGTCGCCTTCAAGGATCTGCGAGCTGTCATTCGACGGACGCACGAGACGCAGCCAAATTTTCTTCGGGGTTTGTTCGATCAGGTAATGCGGCAAAGCGTCGGGCGTGGCCACGGTCATGCGATAACGGTCGGTCAATTTTTCAACGTGAGGCAACGCGCTGGCCGCGACCGAGAACGTTTCCATGGAAGCGGGAGGGCGGCGTCCGGCCGCGTCGATAGAAAGTGACGGGAAGAAAAGAAAGAGGGCGAGAGTGAGGCGCGCAAAGGTCCGTATCATCGGACTATTGCGGGTCGAGCTCGGTGTTCCAGTAAACGTTGTCAACAAACCGCTGCCAGGAAGCGCGCACCTTGAAACCAGGACGGAACGCGACCGCAGTGGTCCCGCTCCATTTGGGTTTGGTGGGCTTTACCAGGAGTTTCATGTTGGCTTCGTTGGGAAGCCGGTTGCCCTTTCTGAGATTGCAAGGAATGCAAGAAGTGACGACGTTCGTCCAATCGGTCCGCCCGCCGCGGCTGCGCGGGATAACGTGCTCGAGGTTCAGATCATTGGAATTGTATTTGATGCCGCAGTACGCGCACTTGTAATTGTAGTGCTCATAGATATTGCGGCGGGTAAATTTAACTTCGGATTTGGGCAGGCCGTCGAAATAGCGCAGGGTGATGACGTCGGGGATCGCGATTTTGAAGCTCGGGGTATTGACGTATCCGGAGGGATTGTTGGTGATGACACTGGAGACTTCGCGCCAATCTTCAAACGAGTAGGTCTTGTAATCTTCGTCGACAACGCGCGCGTGATCGAGGTACACCAGGCTCAACGCGCGGCGCCAATCGATCACCTGCACCGCGAAGAAACTTCGATTAAGGACCAAGACGTCGGTCATAAATTATCAGCTCTCCAACGTGTCATGCGTAATGGGTTCGACTTTCAGACCTTGTTCGCGCAGCCAGGCTTCGGCTTTCTTTAACACATCGTCCTGGCCTTCCAACTCCAGCACGATTTCTCCGACTTTTTCGTTTATTTTGGCCCGGCGGAGATTGAAAACAACATCGAATTTTTTGGTCATCCGGTGGATCACCGGCTCTTTAATGAGGTTCTGAGGAAACGTAAGGCTGAGCGCTTCTTTCATTCGCCCAGTTTGCCCGTAAAACGGCTTGATTTCAAGAGGTGATTCGGCACCAAGCGCCTAAATCGCACCGCCGGCAATGGCCGGAATTATCGAGACCTCGGCCCCGTCCGCAACCGCGGTGTTGGGACCGTCTTTGAAGCGGATATCTTCGCCGTTAACGAAGATGTTCACGAAACGCCGGATTTGGCCCGATTCGTCGCAAATACGCTCTTTAAGGCCGGGGTAGCTTTTATCGAGACCGGCGAGGAGTTCCTGGACGTTTTTTCCCTGGATCTCGACGACCGCCTGGTCGTTGGTGAGTTTCCGCAATGGCGCCGGAATTCGAACTTTCGCGGGCATGAATCCTCCTAGATGCTTCGAGACTAAATTTTTACCGGAACCGGGTCCGGGGCCTTGGCCTGAAGACTGTCGTAAAGCGCCCGGAAATCTTGTAGCCGCGCCGGGATAATGTGCGGCTTGCTTACCTTCCCTTGAACGGCGTCCAATGTCTTCAAACCATTTCCTGTGACGTAAACCACGGTCACATCGTCGGCGGCGACCTTACCAGTTTGAACCAGTCGTTTCAAGGACGCAACCGTCACGCCTCCGGCGGTCTCGGTGAAAATTCCCTCCGTGGAAGCGAGCAGTTTTATGCCCTCCACAATTTCCTCGTCTGTCACGGACACGCCCTGGCCGCCCGTCTTCATGACAAGTTGGGAAGCGTAAACACCGTCGGCCGGGTTCCCAATGGCCAGCGATTTCGCGATCGTTTTGGGCCGGACGGGGCGGATCATGTCGGTTTTTTCTTGGATGGCTGTCGAAATCGGTCCGCAACCCGCCGCTTGGGCGCAGTTAAGTTTGGTGTTGTGTTTCGGAATCAGGCCGAGCTGCTCAAATTCTTTGAGCCCTTTGTAGATCTTGGTCAGAAGCGAACCGGACGCGGCAGGGACAACAACTTGATCGGGTGCGCGCCAACCCAATTGTTCGGCCACTTCAAAACCGAGCGTCTTCGAACCTTCCGCGTAATAGGGCCGGATGTTTACATTCACGAACGCCCACTTGAACGCGTCCGCCACTTCGGAACAAAGCCGGTTGACTTCATCGTAGGTACCGTCGATGCCGATGATGATCGGATTGTAGACGCCAGCGCCGATGACTTTCCCTTCTTCGAGATCCGCTGGAATAAAAACAAAACGTTTCAAATTCGCGACCGCGCCATAGGCGGACACCGCGCCGGCCAGGTTACCGGTCGAAGCGCATGCGACTGTTGTAAATCCGAGTTCGTGCGCGCGCGTGAGCGCGACGGAAACAACGCGGTCTTTGAAAGAGAAGGTGGGGTTAACGGTGTCGTTTTTGATGTAGAGGTTCTTGAGTCCAAGCAGAGCGCCCAAGTTTTTGGCATGGATGAGCGGCGTCATTCCTTCCTGAAGCGTGACAACGTCTTTGGATTCGACGGGGAGCAGGCCCCAGTAACGCCACAAGGAATCGGGGCCGGCCTGGATGGCTTCGCGCGTGACGGTTTTCTGAATCAGGTCGTAGTTGTAATCAACTTCAAGCGGACCAAAACAAAATTCACAAACATGGACCGCTTTCGCCTCGAAAAGCCGTCCGCATTCTTTGCACTTGAGACCTTTTATCTTTGATTCTGCCATCATCGTCCTCTAATAAAAAAACCCCAGAGGGCAACGCCATCTGGGGCACGCTGTTCTCCTCTTATCGGTTTCCAGCCCTGCCGTTAGGCGATGCTGGATAGGCTTTGGCACGCATTCGAGTTTTTCGAACCGTTGCCGTGGTTTCGTAGGGCCAAACCCTCCACCACTCTTGATAAGGGTGCTGCTTGTAAATCTAAATCGGGCGCGAGTGTAACAAAAATTTATTCGACGGGCGCTACTCGAAAGGAATGGCCAGATGAAGGGCCATGGCACGTTCGACGTCGTTCATGGTGGTTTCATCGACGATGCCACGAGGGCCCTTTATCAACCGTCTTTTATCAACGGTGCGAATTTGTTGGGAAAGGATTTTTGCGTCTTTGTCTCCACCGCCTTCCCCTTTCTTTAAGAAAACCTCAAATGGGTAAATGTGTTGAACCGATCCAGTGATAGGAAGAATGGTAATGGTATTGGCGTAAAGGTTGCTCTCATCCCGGGACACCACGAGAACAGGCCTGACCTTCTGGATTTCGGATCCAATCGGGTTGCCCGGATCCATGAGGTAAATCTCCCCTCTCCGGATCACAGACCGTCCCCTGCGATTCCATCGAGTTCCTCTGTTAATTTATGGTTTTCTTGCGCGCTAGCGGAATAGGCGGCCCTTAATTCCTTGGCTACTCTGACCTGTTCCTCCTTCGCGAACTTTTCCGCAATGGACTCCGCAATAAAGGCGCTTTTATTTTTAACGGTTTTAAGCTTCTTCCCGATTTCCGCCGGCAGCGTGATGTTAAAACGAATGGCTGTGTTCATAATGCACCTCAGATGTGTACATTATGTGTATTATAATACACAAAACATACACATTGCAAGCAGTTTATTCGACGGTGACGCTTTTGGCGAGGTTGCGCGGCTGGTCGACATCGCAGCCCAAAAACACCGCGATATAATAAGCCAAAAGTTGCAGCGGGATCACATTAATGAGCGGGCTTAAATCTTCGGGCACTTCCGGAACATAGATCACGTCGGCCGCTTTCTGTCCGACGAGCGTGTCGCCCTTGGTCGCGATCGCGATCACGTCGGCGCCGCGGCTTTTGGCTTCTTCGATATTCGAAATCATTTTGTCGTAGACGGTGGACTTGGTCACGACCGCCACGATCGGCAAATTTTCATCCAAGAGCGCGATCGGTCCATGTTTCATTTCGCCGGCCGGATAACCTTCCGCGTGGATGTAGGAAATTTCCTTGAGTTTCAGCGCGCCTTCCATCGCGACCGGATAATTCACGTTCCGGCCGAGATACAGGAAATTTTTTCGGCGGAAATATTTCTTGGCGACTTCGGCCGCCTGCTTCTCGCATTCCAATGTCTCTGTGATCCATTGCGACAAATGCGTAAGATTTTTTCCCATAGCAACAAGCTGGGGTTCGGGCACAAATTTTTTGAGTTTTGCCAGATGCATGGTCAACAAATGCATCGCCACCAATTGCCCCATGAACGCTTTCGTCGATGCCACGCCGATCTCGGGGCCGCAATGCGTCAAGAGTGACCCATCCGCATCGCGCGTGAGCGTGGAACCGACCACGTTCGCGATGCCGAGCACCTTGGCGCCTTTTTTCTTGGCGAGCCGAAGCGCGGCCAACGTGTCAGCGGTCTCGCCGGATTGCGAAACGGCCACCATCAGCGTTCCGGAATCAACGATCGGATCGCGGTAACGGAATTCGGACGCGATGTCCACCTGCGACGGGATGCCGGTGTATTTTTCAATCAAATAGCTACCGACCAACGATGCATGCCACGACGTGCCGCACGCGATGAAACGCACGCGCTTAACGTTGGCCACCTCTTTACCAAGAAAATCCAATTCTCCCAAAGACACTTCGGAGGTGTGTGTATTCAACCGGCCAAGCAACGTGTTTTCGACGATGCGCGGCTGCTCGTGGATTTCTTTGATCATGAAATGCTTGTAGCCGGCCTTCTCGGCCTGGACGGGGTCCCACGCGATCTTATGGACTTTGCGCGTGACTTTCTGGCCTTCCACATCCACGAAATCGACGCCTTCCTTGCTCAATATCGCCACGTCGCCGTCCTCAAGAAAAACCACGTCGCGCGTGTAAGAGAGAATGGCGGGCACGTCGGAAGCGAGAAAATTCTGTTTGTCGCCCATCCCCACAATAAGCGGGCAATCGCGCCGCGCGCCAACCACGAGGTCCGGCAACTCCGCACAGACGATGCCGAGCGCGAAGGTGCCCTTGATGTCTTTCAGCGCGGCCAGAACGGCTTTAATGAAAACGGTCTTTTTGTTGTCAGAATCCTTGGCGAATTTCTTGCGGTAGTGGGAGATCAAATGACTGACCACTTCGGTGTCGGTCTGGGATTTAAATTCGCATCCATCAGAGGAAAGCTTCTCTTTAAGAGAGAGGTAGTTTTCGATGATGCCGTTGTGGACCACGATAATGGTGCCGGTTCCGTCGGTGTGCGGGTGGGCGTTCCGTTCGGTTGGGGCGCCGTGGGTGGCCCAGCGCGTGTGGCCCAAGCCCATGTGGCCAGACAGCGGGCTTTTTTGGAGCACGGCCTCGAGCTCGCTTAATTTTCCGACCGCGCGGCGGATCTCAAATCCGCCGTTCGTGAGCACGGCAACGCCGGCCGAATCGTAACCGCGGTACTCGAGTCTTCGCAGTCCGTCGACCAACACTTGCGTGGCGTTTAAGCCGCCGACATATCCCAGAATTCCGCACATAAAATTTTTATCCCAGTTTCGACTTCATTTCTTTCACGGCCGTTCCGATCCCCGCGAAAAGCGCACGCGCGATGATCGCAAATCCGATGTTCAATTCGTTAAAACGGTGCGCCTTTAACAACGGACCGACATTCTCGTAATCGATCCCATGCCCGGCGTTCACCAAGAGCCCCGCTTCTTGCGCCTGTCGCGCCGCGATACCCAGGCGCTTTAATTCCGCTTCCCATTGCGGCCCTTTCGAGCGAAACAACCGCGCATACGTTCCCGTATGAAGTTCAATTGCGTCCGCGCCTACGTCTTTTGAAAATTTCACCGCTTCCGGCGTTGGATCAATGAACAATGACACGTTGATGCCAGCGGCCTTTAGCCGCATTGTCACCTCGGCAATTTTGGCCGATTCGCGAGCAACATCCAGACCGCCTTCGGTGGTGATCTCTTTGCGGTTTTCCGGCACCAAACAGGCCCATGCCGGTTTCACTTTCTCCGCGATAGCTGTAATTTCCGCTGAGCAGGCCATTTCCATATTGAGCGGCGCCAAAATTTCTTTTTTCAAGCGTTCTATGTCCCGGTCCTGGATGTGACGTCGATCTTCGCGCAAATGGGCCGTGATACCGTCGGCGCCGGACGCGATCGCGGCCTTCGCGGCCTCTACCGGATCGGGAAAACTTTCACCGCGGGCCTGCCGGACCGTGGCAACGTGGTCAATGTTAACCCCCAGCCGCGCCATTCGCTTGAATGACCGCCGAGGCGATGGAACGGGCATGCGCGTCACATTTCTCTTTGTCGGCCGCCTCGATCATAATGCGCAAAAGTGGTTCCGTCCCGGAATATCGGACCAACACACGGCCGTCGTCGCCCAATTCCCTCTCAATTTTTTCAATGACGCCGGTGACGCCATCAAGTTCGGGAAGCGGAGTGCGTTGCTTGACCGGCAAATTCAACAAGGTCTGCGGGTACTTCCGGACCCAGGCCAGGAGTTGCGACAGCGGTTTCCCGGCTTCTTTCAAAATGGACAATACATGCAACGCGGTCAAAAGGCCGTCGCCGGTGGGCAGATACGAACCGAGAATAATATGGCCGGATTGTTCGCCGCCGAGAATGGAGCCGGTGTCCCGCATGGCTTCGGAAACGTAGCGGTCTCCGACAGAAACTTCCACCACGTTGGCACCGATATCCTTGAGCGCTTTCTTGAGTCCCAGATTTGCCATCACGGTAATAACGACCGTGTTGTTCACAAGGGTCTCTTCGTGTTTGTAACGCTGCGACAGGAAGGCAATGATGTGGTCGCCATCCAAGACTTTTCCTTTCTCGTCGACCAGAATGACCCGATCTCCGTCGCCATCAAACGCAACACCCACATGGCATTTGTTTTTTAACACGAGCGCGGACAATTTCTCGGTGTGCTGAGAGCCGCACTTCACATTGATATTTTTTCCGTTCGGCTTGGCGCCGGTCACGAAAACTTTTGCGCCCATACGCCGCAACACGGCGGGCGCGGTATACGAATTCGCTCCGTTCGAGCAATCGACCGCGATGCGCAATCCCGACAAATCGCTGCCATCGCCCAGCGTCTCCACCAGGAAATTTTCGTATTCAGAATGAAGGTTTTTGGCCTTGGCATAACTGCCGCGACGGGACGCGCCCAGTTTGGCCGATTTGCCAAAGATGTCTTCGACGCTTTTTTCCCAAGCGTCGGGCCATTTGCAGCCTTCGGGCGTGAAAAATTTGATGCCGTTAAATTCGGGCGGATTATGCGAGGCCGAGATGACGGCGCCCGCCTGGTAACCATGCGCTTTCACAAGGAATGCCACCGACGGTGTGCACAACACGTCCGCATCAACAACATCGACGCCGCGACGGCGAAGTCCGGTCGCGAGTTTTGAAGAGATCCACTTCCCGGACGCGCGCGTGTCACGGACAATAAGAATGCGCGGGGACTTGGAAGAAGTTTTCTTTTTTAAAACTTCGGCAGCGGCAACGCCGAGGCGTTCAACGTCGGAAGGAGTCAGAGGAAAGCGGCCGGCAACGCCGCGAATACCATCGGTGCCAAACAAGCGGTTCAAGAAATCCGACTTTAAGAAGCGGCAGGCAACCCGAGAAGCGTGTTGATCTCGTCACCGTTCAGCATTTCTTTTTCCGTGAGTGCAGCGGCCAGCATATCCAGTTTGTCGCGGTTCTTCTCCAGCAGGTCTTTCACCTTGTCGAGAGCACCGGTCAAAATACGCTTCACTTCACCATCAATCTGTTGCGCCGTGGTTTCCGAGAAACCGCGGTCATGGCCGATATCGCGGCCCAAAAACACTTCGCCCTCGGGTTTCCGGTAGGTGACCGGCCCCATCGAGTCCGACATGCCGTATTCGCAGACCATCTTGTTGGCAAGGCTGGTGGCCTTTTGCAGGTCGTCTTGAGCTCCGGTCGTGATCTCGGAAAAAACCAATTGTTCGGCGACGCGGCCGCCCATGAGCACCAGGATCCGGTTGTAGATCTCGGTGCGCGACGTCAAATATTTATCCTGCGTCGGCAATTGCATCGTGTAGCCGAGCGCCATGCCGCGGGAGATAATCGACACTTTATGAACGGGGTCGGTGCCGGGCGTGAGCTTGGCGACGAGCGTGTGGCCGCTTTCATGGAACGCCACAATTTTCCGTTCTTGGTCGGAAAGCAAACGCGACTTCCGTTCCGGTCCCGCCATAACGCGGTCGATGGCGGATTCCAGGTGATGCATATCCACCATGGTTTTGTCAAAGCGCGCGGCGAGCAAGGCGGCTTCGTTGATCACGTTGGCCAGGTCGGCGCCCACAAAACCGGGCGTACGGCGCGCGATGACCGACATGTCGACGTCCGGCGCCATTTTCACGTGATCGGCGTGGACTTTCAAAATTTGTTCGCGGCCCTTTAAGTCCGGCGGCGGAACCATGATGTGGCGGTCGAAACGGCCCGGGCGAAGCAACGCCGGGTCGAGCACGTCGGGACGGTTCGTGGCGGCAATTAAGATTACACCTTCGCGGCTCTCAAATCCGTCCATCTCGACGAGAATTTGGTTCAGCGTTTGTTCACGCTCGTCATGACCTCCACCGATGCCCGCAAAGCGGTGGCGGCCCACCGCGTCGAGCTCATCGACAAACAACAAGCAAGGCGCGTTCTTTTTGCCTTGGTCAAACAGGTCGCGCACGCGGGACGCGCCCACGCCGACGAACATTTCGACAAATTCGGAACCGCTGGCCGAGAAGAACGGCACGCCCGCTTCTCCGGCAACCGCTTTGGCCAACATGGTCTTGCCCGTGCCTGGCGCGCCGTACAGCAACACGCCTTTCGGCACTTTTCCGCCCAACTTTTGGAATTTGGCCGGATCTTTCAAGAAATCGATGATTTCTTTAAGTTCTTCTTTGGCTTCGTCGACACCGGCAACGTCCTTGAACATGACTTTGCTTTTCTTGGTGTTTTGGTTTTTGGCGCGGGTCTTGCCGAACGCCATGGCCTGACGGCCGCCGTTCTGCATCTGGCGGATCACGAACATCCACCACAGGAAAAAGAAAAGACCAATCCAGAGCGCGTTGGCAAGCAAGGAGGTGACCCAGCCGCGGTCTTGAGCGCCGGCGTAGTTCTTGACGCCATATTCATCGAGCTGGTCGACAAGTTTGGGGTCCATGAGAGGAATGGTTTGGAATTTGTGTTCGACGCCGCCTTCGCCCTTGTAGCTGCCCTCAATCAAGCGGTCGGACATTTCAACGGAGGTGATGCGTCCATCTTTAACAAGCTGCTTAAATTCGGAATAGGGAAGTTTGGCTTTGGCGGTGGATTTCGAGGTCTGAAGGAAAAAAAGGATCATCACAAAGACAATGACCCACATCACCAAGGTGCGCGCGTCGAATTTTTTCATTACGTGATATTTTCCTTTCTATTTGCGGATTGTTTGAACCAGAACAGCTGCGGGGATGGCGAACCTTTGGACTTGGAAAGTCTTTCTACAATCCAGCCTTGCCTCAATTGCCACAACCGGCCACCGGTGGGCGGCGATTGCATCCATTCTCGTAATCGCTCAACAGCTTCGAACGTCAGCAAGTTTTTTCCCAATGCTCGACGGAGAAATCGCCGTTGAACCGCGGGAGAATAACTTAATAGCCCCCCCAAATCAAGCAAACGCCCTCCCTGATACGGCCGAAAAAGTCTCTGTTCCAGCGCGGCCATTTCCTTGTCCCAATGACGCTTCTCTTCAATGGCCAGCGCAGCCAAATTGCCGATCCGTTCTTGAAACCCCGGCGATTTTTTTTCGATCAACGGCACGAGGCGCAGCCGGATCCAGTTACGGAGAAACGATGTGTTCCGGTTGGAAGCGTCTTTGCGGTAACGGCTTTTGAAACCAGCCAGCCAATGGAGAAGTTCCTTTTTGGAAACACCGAGCAAGGGGCGGCAAAGTTGGATGTTTTCCTGGCCCATTTTGCGCACAGGCGCCATGCCAGCCATGCCGTCAGGCCCCGCTCCGCGTAAAAGGTTCATGAGCACCGTCTCGGTCTGATCGTCGAGCGTGTGCGCTGTAAACACGGCTGCGCAACGCCGTTTTTTCGCGATGGAAAGCAGCGCCCCGTAGCGTTTCTTCCGTGCCAATTCCTCGAGGTTTCCTGTTTTAAGTTTGATAGCGCAGCGGGCCGCGTGGAATTTCCATCCGAGTTCGGCGGCCAGTCTGCGCACAAAACGCTCATCTTCATCGGATTGTTTGCCGCGCAAAGCGTGGTTTACATGGGCGATTTCAAATTGGATGCCAACGAAAGGTCTCACCAGATGGAGCCCGCGCACCAAGGCCACCGAATCTGGACCTCCCGAACAGGCAACCAGCACGCGCGTGCCGCTTTTAAAAAGAGCAGGGTGGCGCTGGAGGAATTCGAGGAGGGGCCGCAAAAACTAGTTAAACGGCTTTTGTTTGCCCATGCTGCGCTGGGCGATATAAGTGAAGAGAATCATGGAGCGTGTGGCTTCGATGTCTTGAAAGAGCGGCGAAAGGCCAGATTTCATGTTTGGCAGAGACGGATCGGAATCTCCACCGGGCATCTCAGGAAAAAGCAGGTAAGGGTCCGTTGAATTGGTATGGGCGACGCTCTTGACGGTCACCTGACGGTCGCCTTTCTGACGGATCAACATAGCCACGTTTTCGAGCACCGGCAACGATTCGTCGCGCAGCGTTTGTAGCCCTGGCAAAAACAATTGGTCATGGAACAGCGTAACGTCCATGCCATTCTTGCGCTCTTGGATCTGCACGATATTGTCGGTGTTGGTCGAGCGATTGCGCATACGCTCAACCAGCGATTTGCGCGCGGCGATGATGTCGGTCGCGTTCGCGGCTGGGTCGGGCACGCCGGCTTTCTTTTTATTCTTTAAAAGCGTGTCCCAATTCGCCTCTTTCTGAGCATTTTTGTCCATGCCGTCGGCTTCCCACTCGTTAATGCGCTGCTCGGAGCTCTTCACATATTCGGCGGCCGTCGCGTTCTTCGGATCGATCTGCTGCACTTGCTTGAACAAATCAAGCGCACGCACGTATTGCCGTTCGCTGTAAAGCCGGAGCCCTTCCTCAAGCAAAACTTTCACACGCGGATCGCCGCCATCAGCCACGGCCGGTCCAATACCCGAAGCCAGCACAATGAGGGTCAGGGCCATCAGTCTTTTTAGTGCTTTGAAATTTCTCATTTCGTGATCTCCACAACGATTTGTGTGATGGACCCGCGGTCCGTCGGCATCCCCACTTTCACGTCAAATGTTTCGGCTGGACGAAGCAATCCCTGCTCGAGCGTTTTCTTCCAGAACTGGGCACGCTTTTGCGCCAGGTCCAATTCTTTGTCGGAAATCGTGATCGCATACGGAGAGCCTTCGTATTTCCGGAGCTCGTTCAAAAGCTGGTCCACCAGAACTTGCAAGGCCGGCGCGAACGCCGCCTGGTTCTCGATGTAAACACGTTTGTTGCTGAATTCGAAAACAATGCTGTTGCCGCGCACGTAACGCAGCGCCGGGAGCCAAATTGGTTCGCCCACGATGGTGCGCGCCACGTCCGGCGTCTCCTGGATCACCAGCATGGAGGAATAAATCTCATCGGTCCGCAGCGCGAACTGTCCGCTGGTCATACCGTCCCATTGGATTGGTTCGGCCGGCACCGTATTGCCCTCGATTTTTTTCAAAAGTCGGTTGCTCTGGTCGACAACCAGGAACGTCCAGGTTTCGTTCTCGCCGCGCGGAGGCGGCGCGTTGGGGCTGCGGTCGACGATGATCGGCACCGGAGGCGGCGGATAGGCCTGAACAAAGAACGGCGGGCGCGGGAATTCAATCATGGAAGGACGGAATGTCTTCGGGCTGTGCACGTCCATCAGCGCCACTTGCTTCTCTTCATCCATGTATCCTAGTTCTTCGGTCAACATCCAGTCGGTCTGGCCCAATCGAGAAAACGGGATGACGTCTTTCAGCGCGACGTCGGTCGGGACCGGCACGCGCTCAATGGTAATTTTGTCTTTGATCTCGCCTTTGACCGTCATGTCCAAAGGAGCTGCGCTAACGGAAGAAACCATCGTCATCCCGGCGAAAGCCGTACTCACGAGTACGTACCGACTATTAATCATAATGGAACGGTACGGGATCCAGGCCTTCAACATCAGGGAAAGAACTGGGCCCCGGCTTTCGCCGGGGTGACGTGAATTTTCAGGGTGACGTGAATTTGGTGTGTTTTTATTCTTTCTCATAGTTAACTCAGTGAATAGTTGAAAGTGATCATGCCGACTTCGTCGCGGTTTTCACCGTCGGGCAGCGGCGCGAATCTCCATTGGCGCAATGCCTGGATCGCCGTCTCATCCAATTTAGGATAGCCCGACGTGCGGCGCACAACAATCAAATTTTTTACGGAGCCATCCGGTTCAACGGTAAATTCCAAAACAACGGACGCCGTGATGCCTTGTGCCTGCGCCCATGATGGATATTCGGGAGCGACTTGTTTCACAATTTTCCGGTCTTTAAGCGGGCCCGTGATGGTGAACATGGATTTTTTCTCGGCACGTTTCGGCACCGCTTGGATCGCAGGAACATTTGCGCCTCCGGTGCCAATCCCCGTGCCGGTCCCGCCCACGACACCGCCCGGAATGCCGCCTCCCGCAAACGAGCGGCCCGCGTCTTTTTTGCTTCCTGTTCCTCCGGGAACACCGCCTGCCACTCCTCCGGCACGGCCGCCACCGGTATTGATCTGCGACGGCGCCGCGTCACGCGCAATAATGGAATCGCGCAGGCCCAAACCCGAGCCACCGCCAAGCCCCGGCGTTGAAACGGCGCCGATACGGCCTTTGTCCGATTTCTGCGTTGTGGGTGCTGAAAATTTTTCGGTGGTGCCTTTGCCGCCGGCCTGAATGGCAATTACCGGCGCAGCCGCACCCGACAAACTGGGACCGTCGCCGCCAATTCCTTTCAGCGTGTCGCCTTTGCCCACTTGAAAGCTGCCCTTGTTGCTCTTGACCGCCGTGCGGTCATCCACAACACCCAATTTCTTCGCCGATAAAGGTGCGATCCCGGGCACGCCCGTGTTCATCGCCAACTTGGTGTCCTGCACAAGTTTCGGGTCGGCTTGGGTCTGGAAACCGGACTTGGAAGCCAGCGTGGGCTGAATTTTTTCCGGCATGTCCAAATTGGCCTTTAGTGCGAGCGGCTTCGGCGCCTCGAGCAATTTATCCGGCACGGCCTTTGGTGGAGGCGGCGGTGGCGGCGGCTCTTTTTTCACAAGCTGTTTTAATTTGTCCATGAAGCTGGCCTTGGCCGCGGGCGGCGGCGCCGGCGCGACTTCGGGCTCCTTGGGTTTGAGTTCTTCAAGCAAATCCACCGACACCAAACGTTCCGTGGGACGGTCGATGGCCTTTTTGTTCGCTTCAAATTTCATGAATAAAAGCGGGATGTGCATCGCGATCGCAAAACCGAAACTCATCAGGTCAATCCCGATGGATGGGCCTTGCTTGTTCCAGCTTCGGCCGAAATCGATGGAAGCCGCTGTCCTCATTGGGGTTTTGTTTGCTCCGTTCCGATAGAAATATTGGAAGCGCCGGCGCGTTTGCACTCGGCAATCAAATTGGTGAGTGAAATATAGGCCTCGGACTTGTCCACGCGAAGAATGACGAGAATGTCCGGATCTTCTCTAAGTCGTTTGCGCAGTTCCGGCACAAAATTTTCGGGCTTGATCATGTCCGTGTTGATGGCAACGCGGCCGTCGGGAGACACCGTGACCGCGATGTTCCGGTCTTTGCTTTCAATGGTGGACGCCTGCGGCAATTTGACCGGCAGGTCCGCCGTTTCAAGCAACGGGGAAGTCACCATAAGAATAATAAGGAGCACCAGGCACAAGTCGATGACCGGAACGATGTTGACGCCGGCAATTGTCGGTTCTTCGCTTAACAAGCCTTCCATCTTCATGACTCGGCGCCTCCTTTCAAAAGCGAAACCTTGGACGCCCCGTGTTGTTTGGCCAGGTCGAGAATGTGGACGACTTCGCCGACTTGAATATTGTCTTCGGCCGACACAATGACCGGCCGGTCCGGTTCATCAGTGATCTTGATGGCGATCTGTTCCGCCAAAAACTGCTCGGACTCCACTTTGTTGTTGTTCAAAAAGAGTCCTTTGGACGTGATCTTGATCAAGAGCGGATCGGGCGCCTTCTCGTTCTTCTGCGGCTTGACCGCCTTCACTTTTTCCAAGCGCGGTGTCTGGACGCGGATCATCGACGACATCACCATGGGAGAGAGCACCATGAGGATGATCAACAACACGAGCGACAAGTCCGCCAACGGAACCACGTTGATCTTGTCTGTCTCGTTATCGCCGTCTTCCGACATCATTTCAGACATGTTTTTTCCTTAGTGTCCTTTGCTGGTCAAGAAAATGAGTTCCTGGCCGAAAATATCGCTGCTGGAAACCGCATTCTTCATCCAAATATTGAACCAGTTGTAGATGACCGCGGCCACGATAGCGACCCCGATACCCACGGCGGTCGCGTACAGCGCTTCCGAGATACCCGCCGCAACGATCGTTGGGCCACCGGAACCCGAAATGGCCAAATCTCCGAAGGACCGGATGACGCCGAGCACCGTTCCCAACAAACCGACCAACGGACAAATAAAACTCAGCGTTCCGAAAATCCAAAGTCTTTTTTGCAAAAGCGATTGCAGGCGTTGGTGATAGAAGAGCACCAGGCTTTCGCGCTCGTTGCGCGGCAGGTTGACCGCCTCGATCTGGGCCGCGATCGCTTCCGGAATGAGGCCGCCCGCGCGCAGCGCTTCGTTCCTCGCCTCGTTCATCTTTCCCGCTTTCACGAATGTTCTGATGCGGTCCAGCATGCGCTGATTGACCCGTGCGTAGCGAAGGAAGAAAATCATTCGCTCAAACATCACGCCGATGCAGATGACCGACAAAACCAACAAAGGCGGAATAACGATACTGAGTTTGACAATCTCCATGAATGTAAGCGAATGCATCTTTCTTTCCTCCTTAATTAGTTCGCGAGAACCTTTTGCAACTCTTCAATTCTTGTTTTTGCGTTGTCCAGCGCGGTTGCGTCTTTCGCGTTGGCCGCTACATCTTTATACGTTGAAAGCGCTTTCTGCGCCTGGCCTTGCGCAATATAAAGCTCGGCCAACCGCGCCAGCCCCGCGACGCGGTAAACATCGTCTTTGGGTGAGAAATTGAAAAGTTTTTCGTAGGCGGCCGCTTCCTGGTCGGCCTGTCCGGCGCGGCTATAGAGGTTGCCGATGCCATAAATCGCCTGCCCGAATTCAGGCTGGGATGCATCCACTTTCTGGTAATGCGCGATGGCCTCAGCAGCGAGCCCGTTCTGTTCCTTGATCTGAGCAATCTGAAGATTGAGCTGGGCTTTTTTGGACGCGTCGGCCGTGCGGCTTAAGAGCGCCTCCAAAGCTTTTTCAGAATCGGCGGTTTTGCCCACTTTCGCGTAGGCCAACGGAATGTTCTCGGCGGCGTTCGCGGCCAGCGGGTCGTCCGGATATTTTTGGACCAGGCTTTCAAATGTGATCGCGGCCTCGTCGAAGCGGTTCATACTGAACAGGCTGACGCCCAACCGGAACAGTCCGGTGGGAGCTTGTTGGTCGTTCGGAAATTGCGCCAAGAAATTTTTGTAGGCGGAAATGGCCTCGTCGTATTTTTCCTGCAGAAAGAACGTTTCCGCGCGATAGAAAGACGCTTGGGCGGCGAGGCTCGACGCCGGGAATTCGATCAGGATTTTCTCGAAATTGTTGAGGGCCGCTTTGTAGTCCTTATCATTATAGGCCTTGGCGCCTTTCTCCCAGTAAAGGTCCGCCAACACTTGCGATTTGGCCTGGCCCTTGGTCAGCTCTTCAATTTCAACATCGGACTTTCCGGCCTGAACGTAAGACATCTGCAGGAAGTCCTGGACGCTCGCTACTTCCTCGGCCTGCGGATAAAGCAGCAAGAATTCCTGATAACGCGGAATTGCCTCTTTATAATTACCCGCGTTGTAATAGGCGTGCGCCAACTGCAGCCGCGCTTCTTTCAAACGCTCGCTATCGGGATGTTTCACAATAAATGTTTGGAAGGCCTTCACCGACGCCGTGGTCTCGCCCAAGTCAAACAACGTGCGGGCCGCCTGGAAACGGGAACGCTCGGTCAACGGACTGTCCGGATATTTGTCGGCGAGAGCGGTCCAAACGCCCACCGCGTCCGTGTAATACTCAAGCCGGTAAAGCGCCTGCGCTTCTTGGAACATCGCTTGAGGAACGCGCGTGTCTTTTTCGAAATCTTTTTGGAAGGAACGGTAGTAACCCACCGCCTGCTCGTATTTCTTCTGATTAAAATAGATGTTGCCCGACTGCAACGTCGCAAGCGCCAGCCATTCGGGACGGTTTTTTTGTTTCGCGATGGCGGCGAACTGCTGCAGTGTCTGATAACCGGCATCGAGCTGGTTATTCTGGGCCAGCGCAACGGCCAATCCGAGGTAGGCATAAGGCGTCAGCGCCGAGTCCGGCGCGGCCGCGAGATATTGTTGATACCGCTTTTGCGCCAACTCAAAATTGCCGAGCGTCAACTGGCCTTCCGTCACCCAAAATTCCACTTCAGGATATTTCTCGCGCATCTCGGATGGCAGCCCCGCCCAATGGTGGTAGACGTGCGTAACCAGTTCCTGCCAGCGTTGAGCACGGACATAGGCCAACGACATCAAATGCAGCGCGCGCGCGGAATAGGCCGATTTCGGGAAACGGTCGACGACCGTCTGGTACGCGGCCAAGGCTTCGGCGCCACGGCCAATCTTGTCGTAGCAATAACCTTGGACAAGCAAAATTTTGGGGGTCAGTTCGGCATCGTAGAAATTGCCTAGGCCTTCTTCGGAGGCGGCCAGCGCTTCCTCGTATTTGCCAAGCGCCGCCAAGGCCCACATGAGCTGATAGTTTTCATCCGGCGTACGGTCGCGGGCGCGGCCTTTTTTCTTGATGCTGGCGACGAGTTCCGGGATCCGATCCATCTGCACCCACGACTCGGTCACCAACTGGCGGATCCGGTCGGCCATCGCGGGCCGCATATCCATCTTAAGCAGCGGCTCCAATCGGTCAATCACGGCTTGGTACTGCTGGCGGCGCATGTCCGCGCACGCGATGCGGAATTCGGCTTCGGTCTGCAGCGTGCCGTTCGGAAATTCACTCAACCAGCGCTGGAAGCTTTGATAGGCCAGCGGATAATCCTGTTGTTGATAATAGGTTTCCGCCACTTCGAACGCGCCCCGCTGTGCCCATACGGTGCCCGGAAATTTCTGGGTCAGTTTTTGGAAATAGGCCAGACCTTTCGAGGCTTGGCCCATGCGGCGGTAGGAAATACCGGCGAAATAGAGGTTTTTGGGGTCTTCCAGGTCTTTCTCGAAGAAGGCCAGGCTGCGTTGGTACTGCTCATTCTGGAAAAGCATGATCCCCGAAGGATAAAGCGCGCGCGCGTAGCTTTTGTAGTACTCGTTCTCAAGCAGCAGGATGTCCAAATGGGCCTGGGCGCTGGCGCGGTTGCCCTGGGCCAAGGCGGCCATCGCCATACCAAGCGTTGCTTCCGCTTGCAGCGACTTGTGACCGTCTTTCCGGACGCGGGAAAACTGGTCGTAGGACTCGCCATATAGCCCCATGTAGAAATAACACTCGGCCAGGCGGTATTGGAAGCTGGAAAGCTTGTAGACGTCGGCCAGCGGAGCTTCGGTTAATTGCAGGTAAATCTGAGCGGCTTCACGGTAATTTTCTGTTTCGAACAACAGTTCAGCAATGCTCGCCCGCGCGTTAATGGTATTCACTTGATCTGGCGGCTGGGTTTCAAGCAGGGTGGTGAGGGAGCGGTAGAACGTTTTGGGATCCGTGGAGCGAAATGTCACTTCGTGTTTCTCCGACTTTCTGGTCGGTACGAAACGCTTGGCGTAGGACGGAATTGCCGATACAGTCAACAAGAACAGCGCGGCAAAAACGATATTTGATGGAATTTTACGTGTCATTTTCGATCGTTGGTTAGTCGCGCCAGTATAACAGAAGCTTCCTAAAATTTTCCAGGACATCAAAATAGTTTCTGTGTGACAGGTGAATATGATAAATCTCCTCGGAAAATTTGGTTCCTATTGATAAAGAGTGAGGAGAGCTGGATGTCTATTTTGGTTGTTGGTTCAGTGGCATTGGATTCGATCAAAACGCCGTTTGGTGAAGTAAAAGAGGCGCTTGGCGGATCCGCGACCTATTTTTCTTACGCCGCCAGTTTTTTTGCCCCGATTAGCGTGGTCGCGGTGGTTGGCTCCGACTTTCCGAAAGACCATGTGAAGCTGCTCACTTCGCGCAACATCGACACGAGCGGCCTTGAGACGGCTTCAGGCAAAACATTTCGCTGGACCGGCCTCTACGAAACCGACATGAACGCGGCCCGCACGCTGAACACCGAACTCAATGTTTTTCAATCCTTTCAACCGAAAATTCCCGCCAACAAAGCCAACACGCCCCACGTTTTTCTCGCCAACATCGACCCCGACCTGCAACTTGAAGTTCTGAACCAGACGCGTTCCCCGCAATTGATCGGCTGCGACACGATGAACCTGTGGATCGGGCTAAAGTCGGAGAGCCTCAACAAATTGCTGAAAAAAGTGCACGTGTTCCTATTGAACGATGGCGAAGCGCGCCAGTTGACCGGCATCACCAACCTCATCAAGGCCGGCTACGACTTGTTGAAACGCGGCCCGCGCGTGGTGGTGATCAAGAAAGGGGAGCACGGGGCCATTCTACTGACCAAGGATTTCTTCTTCGTGGCGCCCGCCTTCCCGGTCGAAGACGTGTTCGACCCAACCGGCGCCGGCGATTGTTTCGCGGGCGGCTTCTTTTCCTCGCTCGCGGTCGGCGGCAATTTCTGGGACCAGACCGCGCTCCGCCGCTCGGTCATCTTCGGCACCGTCATGGCGTCGTTTAATGTGGAGTCGTTCAGCCTCGACCGGCTGACCAAGCTGAAACAAGGCGACATCATCGAACGCTACAACCGCTTTAAGGCCTTTACCCAATTTGAACCCGCCGATCATTCCACTTCGTTTCGCCCCGGTGTCGTCATCCCGGCGAAAGCCGGGACCCAGATTCTTTCCTGATGTTTAAAACCTGGATCCCGGCTTTCGCCGGGATGACATATTAAGGAGCTGCAATCATGTCCAGTCTGGTTTTGGTCCGTCACGGACAATCACAATGGAACCTCGAAAATAAATTCACCGGCTGGGTGGACGTCGATTTGACGCCAAAAGGCGAAAGCGAAGCCAAGGCCGCGGGCCAGAAATTAAAAGGCTTCAAGTTCGACAAGGCCTACACCTCCGATTTGAAACGCGCGCAGCGCACGCTGCAGATCATCCTCGGTGAAATCGGCCAGAGCAATTTGACGGTGGTCAAAGACAAGGCGCTGAACGAACGACACTATGGCGACCTGCAGGGCCTCGACAAAGCGGAGACCGCGAAAAAATACGGAGACAAACAGGTCCATATCTGGCGCCGCAGCTATGACATCGCGCCGCCGAACGGCGAGAGCCTGAAAGACACGGCGGCCCGCACGCTTCCTTATTTCAACAACACCATCGTTCCCGAACTCAAAAGCGGCAAGAACATCATCATCGCGGCGCATGGCAATAGCCTGCGGTCCATAGTTATGGAGATTGAAAAACTCACCAAAGAGCAAGTCCTGGAACTGAACCTTGATACCGGCGTGCCGGTCTTTTATGAGACGGACGCAAAGGGAAACATCGTCAGGAAGGAAGCCGTCGGCAAGTAAAGCGTAAGGACTTGCATTATTCGGCCGGTAAAACGCTCACGACGTTACTGGCGGGATATTGGAACGGTCCCATCCCCGGGATCTCCACGGTATAACCCGAAGCGGTTTTGCTCTGCAGAATTCCTTTCACGTCCCGCCCGGTTTTAAGTTTCAACGCGACATAGGTGCCGACAAGCTTATCTTCTCCCCCCGCTTTTGACGCGGCTTGTGCCGCAGGCGCAGCAGACTTAACGAGTGGTTTTGCCATGGTTTTCTTCGCACGGGCACGGCGCGTTCGTTTCTTCTTGGCTGGAGTAACAACAGCGGGGGGCGGTGCCGGCGTCTCTACAACGGGCGCCGCTTCAACCGGTGCGGGAGCAACAGGTTCCGGAACAACCGGTGTTACTTCCACGGGTTTGGCTTCGGGCGCTGAAGAAAAATAACCCATGGCCCATTCAACTGTTTTCTTCATGTTATCGACCCGGTCAAGAAAAATTGACGGTTCAATTAATTTCAACGGGCCGACCACAACAAAGGCCGCCGCGCCGGAGATCAGAAGGACTCCGCCTACGGTAATTCGCATGCCGTAAGGATTCGCGGAAATGCCTTCAATTATCAATGGGGTTTTTTAATTATCGAACTCGGGGCAGGGGGCGCCATACGGCCGGCGCGGGCCGGGATTGGCGGTGAAGGGGATCAACTCGCCGCTGATCAATTCCTGCGCAGCGGTAATGACATGCGGGTCTTCCAGTTGACGCAAAATCGTGCGGAGCGCGATGCCAAGGTGCTCTTTCTGTTTCATGTCGTGGATCAACAGCTCGCGGCCACCGCTTCCGGCAAACTGAAACATGCGGGACTTGTAATTGCTGTAGAGCAAAGACATATCGCCCATCGGCATGTCGACGCCCAAATACGAAATCTCTTTCCCTTCTGTTTCTTTCTGACGCGGAACGTACACGATCCGGCCGCCAAACTCTTTTAACGCGTGGCGCGTGGCAGCCAGGTCGGCCCATTGCCGCATGGCGTTGTAGGCGGGATGCCGGCCTTTGTTTTCCTTGAGGTAGGTCTGCACGCCGGCCTCAAACGCGCGGGCCAAAGACGGAAATGAATTCTCGTGGGTCTCGGTCAGCACATGAATCTCAGGGTCCCCAAAGGTCGTGCCGGTTCCGCCTTTCTGACCATCGGGATTGGAGACCGTCTCGATCGCGTTTACGTAACCGGCTTGAAACAATTTCTGCGCGTGGGCCAGCGCCTTCGCATTGATGATTTCCGTCGAATGCCGGTCCATGTCATTGATGCGGATCACGCTTAAGACTTTTGCGCCGCGGCTCAGGAAATAAGAAAACGCGTCGATCTCCATCGGTTTGATGGGCCGGCCGGATTCGGTGTAGGTCGTAAAGTCCCCCGGGCGCGAGGCCTGCATCAGCGCGTACATATGCCCGGCCGCGTCCATTGTCCCGTCGCCCTCCAGTAAAAAACATTTTCCGGTTTCGTCCGCGGAAATGCCCCGCGCCAATTCCTGTTCGATCGTGACCAGATTCATCGGGTCAAATCCGTAAAACGCGTGTTTTTCGCGGACGCGTTCATCGTGCGCCTGGTTCACACCGCCGCGCGCGCTCACGAAGAACAGCAATTTTTGATTGGCCAATGCCGCGCGGTAGCGCGGCATTGCTTCTTTGGCGGTCAAACGGCCGGCCTCAATTTCGTCTTGGACCACACGGCGCAGCGCCGCACGGAGCAACACCGGCTGTTTCGGACCAAGCGGTGTTTCCACGATAAAGCCCCCGGTCTCTTTCTTCAGTTCCGCGCGCGCGAGCGCGATGCTCTTTAAGAAGAAATCGAGGCCCTTGTCGCCCGGTGAATGTTCGGCAATCTTGGTTGGAACAAGCTGATAAAAAGGCCCCTCGGAAAAACGGGAGGCCTCACCGGCTTGGAAGAAGATGTGCAGCACTTCACCATCAAGGACTGCGCGATTGGCTTCGGCGGTGGCAGAATCGTCCAGGCTGACCACGTCGGCCTTGGCGGCGCCGATCGCGATGTTGAGGTCGCCTTGCGGGTCAAAGATGGGGTTCGGACCATGCGTTCGGACAAAAACTTCAATCTCCACTTTGTTGCCACGGGCAAGCAACCGGCCCAGCGTTGCCAACTCATGTTCGGCCAAACCGTTTTCAAGTTCGTTGACCGACGCGCGCTCAAAGTTCGATAGCGACTCAAACGCGGCGGTGCCGCTCAACTCACGCCGGAAACCACGCCATCTTTTTTCAGGAACAGGGGAATGCCACATGCGGGCATCATAACACGAAGAGAAATAAAAAGCCCCGCTCTCCGGTGTCGCTGGAAGGCGGGGCCCGTTATTTTTTGAATTATTGGCTTACGCCATGATCGCGGTGACCATTCCCCGGATAAGTTCTTCGGTGAAATGACCGTTCTCCAGGCCTTTAAAATGATCGAACAACAGGTCCAAATACCGTTTCGAGATGGCGTCGGCATTCTGTTTTCCGTAACGACCCAACACAAAAGCATGGACCGCCTGCTCCACCGGGCGGAGCGAATAAACCTCACTGTCAGCGCCGGAATAAAAATCGGCAGCGCCGAGCACAAAAATCCGGCCTTCCGGAAGGTTGTCCTTCAATGACGGGACGCTTTCCAAAACCTCCGGGATATGGGTCCCGTTTTTCTGAGCGACGTCGATCTGGACGCCGGCCACAAGATTTTTGCGCGCGCCGTCCAATTTCGGGGTGATTTGACCCAGGATATCCGTCTCGTTTGCGCCCGAGAACATCACGGTCACCACGCTTGGCTGGCTGGAAAGCGAGGCGGCTTTGTTCAAGGCGCTGTACAGGCTCATGAAGCCTTCATCGTCGCTGCCGGTGAATTTATCGACATCCACGGCCACAGCGACCGGATCCGCAACTTCTTTATCTTTTAATTCTGCCACCAGAGCCGCAAATTTATCTTGGAAGATAGAGATGTTGTGCCCTTCCTTCGAAAGCGTTGTGTCGAGCGATTTCGGAAAATGGCTGATATCAACAGACCCTGAATCGCCGCTCTGACCGCCGATGCCGGCGCGCATCGCCCACAAAATGAACGCCCACGTGGCGAAAAAGAAAAGCGGGAGGAAACGCAGCACGGCAAAATCCAAGCTGTGTCCATTTTTAATTTCGTTACTTAATTTTTTCAAAATTTCACCGGGGGTTTGAGGAGCGGCATTTTTGTCTTCCGGTTTTTCAGTGGGCGCAACTTCGTCCGGTTTGACCTGTTTAGCGATGTCCTCGATCTGCCCCGGATTTCCGGCTTGCGCAGCGGCCACGGCCGCGGCAGTCGCTCCGGCGCCAACGCCGGTATCGCGGAGATAACTCACGCGGCGGGACGCGATATTGATTTCCTGGCTGAGCTCCACGCCCGTCTCAATCTGAGGGCGGACCACTTCGTAAGCAAGGCCGTTCGAACGAAGCAGCTTGGTCATGCCCGGCGTGTGGAAACCGCCGGCGATGAAAGCGACCACTTCCTTGTCGGGGTTGGAACCGCTTAAAATTTGCATGAGGTTTTGGACCATGGCGTTGTCGCGCGTGGTGGCGGCATCATAGAAACCGCGGGCGCCGGCGTAGGCCGTGTCCAGGTCTTCTGCCGGCAGAGACGGCGTCGTGAACTTGTATCCGAGGTCGGCCACTTGCTCGGCCACGAAGTCGCGGACCTGCTGATGACGCTCGGCAATGGAAGAGACGCTGTTGCGGCGCTGGACGGCCCATTCCTGCGGGATCATGTTCAGCGAGAAAAAGCGTTCCTGCAATTCGGCCCAACGGATATGGTCAAACAATTGGCGGGCCAAGGGATGCTTGATCATCTTGACCGCGATCTCGGCTTCGGCTTGCAGCGTTTCGTCGAAAAGCTGGTCGGCGTTAATGGCGTCGGAGGCGCGGAGGTACTCCACGTAACGGCGGACGTGAGAGAAGTCCCGGCGGGTTTGGTTTAAAAGGGCTGAATAATAAGAAAGAGGCGAAAGGCGGCCTTCTTTGAGGGCCTTCGCATCGGCGAGCATGCGGTCCATTTCTTTTTCGGACTTGGAGGCCATCACTTCTTGAACAAGCAGGCGGCCCTCTTTTTCAACCTTGACGAAATCAATAGCGGCTTCCTCCTGGTTCAAGCGCGCCAATCTGGCGAGGTTCGGATGCTGCGCGATAACGCCGGCGTTGACGCTCTTTAAGAATTGGACATATTCGCCCAGAGGAAGCGTGCCTTCTTCGGCGGCGATGCGTTTCTTCTCGAGCGAGGTAAGAAGCTCGTTGAAATTGTGCGGCGCCAGCTGTTGGAGCTGGGAGCGTGTTTGTGCCATGACGCGAACGACGCGTTTGCGGGCGACCGAGGAATCTTTGCGGGCGTCCAGGTTCTGCTGATAAAGCGCGGGCGTTTCAAGGCCGACAATTTTGATGCGGCCCGGACGGCTGTTCATGACCGCGTATTCTTCGCCGAGCATGTAACCGGCGCGGAGCAGCGCGGAGGCGACATCTTCTTTGGTTTTCTGATCGGGGATCTGGGTGACCGCGTCCCAATTCACCTGGCCGGTCATTCCTTCGACGGCGACCAAAAGCGACTTGTTCTGTTTGGCGGCGTGGGAATCAAGCTGCGTGACGATTTGGGCCAAATTAATCTGGGCCGGAACATTATTATGAATATCTTGCAGGTGGTAGACGAGACGGCTTGATTTGGAAGGCGCGTAGACCTCGACCGACAGGCCGATGGATTCCGGGATGCTAAATTTGTTGATGGGTGCGGGTTGTCCTACCGTCGATGCTTGAGCGATGGGCACGGCCACGGTGTTGGTGGCCATTATGATCGCCAGCAGCGTGGCAATAGATTTCAGGAAATTTTTCTTGGACAGCGTTAAGGCATGCATGGTTTCTCTCCGGTATTTATTTTGTTGCTTCATGTTCAAAATAGTACCGGAACCGTCTTAAGAACGCATGAAATTCTCGTAAATTTTCTGTAACAATCCCCCCCTACGCCAAAAGACGGCTACGGGGGGCAAGCCCCCAAAAGAGTCCATTTGGGGGCTAACAGATGGTTTAGGCCGACTTTACGAGGATATTTCCGATCACGTTTGCCGCCTCGTCGCCGCGGTCGGCCGCGTTCGACATATGGCGGTATATTTCCCGCACCTTAAGGATCGTCACCACATTCTTCGTCTTAAAGAGCTCCACCAGCGCCTCCCGGTAGCAATGCTCCACGTAATTTTCCCGCTTTTTCGCGTACATCACGTGTTCGTTGGCCTTTTCCTGGTCTTTGGCCAACGCGTCGATCGCGCGCGCGACCGCGGCCGCCGCCTCGCAGAGGCCCTCGGCCATAAGCAACATGTGGTCGTTGGGTTTGACCTCAAACGCCATCATTTCCTCGACAGTGCTTTTTCCGTAGTCGATAATGTCGTCAACCGAGCGGGAGAGCGCATGGATGTCTTCGCGGTCCATGGGCGTCACAAAAGCGTCGTTGAGCGCCTTGGCCACGTTCGCGCGGAACTCGTCGGCTTCCTCTTCAAGCCGGAGGACTTTCCGGCCTTTCACCATGCTGGGGTCGCGCATGTAATCCATGAGGGCCAGCATGCCGTCTTCAACCTTGTGGGCTTGATCGGAAAGCAATTTGTAGAAATTCACTTTTCGCTGGAAGAAGGACATCATAGTTGGCCCATCCCCCATTGGAAAACCTTGGTGGCCCCAAATGCAATTAAAGCCGCCATCGGAAACGTCACCACCCAGGAAAGCGCGATTTCCTGCGCCACCGACCAACGCGCGCGGCGCGCGTTCTTTGCAGCAGCGGCGCCCATCAACGAGCCCGCAATCACTTGCGTGGTCGAAGCCGGAAAACCGGCGATACCACATGCCAGGACCGTGCTTGCCGTCGTGACCTCAGCGCTCAGTCCTTGCATATGTTGGATGCGGTAAAAGCTAAGACCCAGTTTTTTCAAAATTCGTCGTCCGCCCATCATGACCCCCAACGACAACGCAAAAGCGATCCCTAGCCGCAGAGAAAACGGAATTGCATCACCTGGGACCAGAGCGCTGCCGAGCACCGGTAGCAATACCCCCATCACCATCTGGCCGTCATTGGATCCGTGCGCGCAGGAAACAAACAGGCAGGCCAGCACATGCATTCCATCGATCAGCGGTTTGGCGCGCGTGGTGAGCCACCCCCCTCCCCAGCGCAACAACCGTGTCAAAAAAAGCGAAATCAGAAATCCGATAAGGGGGCTCGCCACGAGCACCAGCACGATGAAAAAAACCATTTTGTTTTGCATGTGCCCGAAACCCCACGCCGCCCAACCGGCGCCGGTCAAAGCACCGAGCAGCGCATGCCCATTCGACGTGGGCCACGCGCGCCACCAGCTGATGAAACCCCACAGTCCCGCCGAGCCCAAGGCAACAATGGACGTCAGCATAATTTCATTATGTGCCGGATGCCATCCTTCGCCTTGAATGCGGGCGCTGACGGTTGAGGCGACCGCCGATCCGATGAGCAACGCGCCGAGAAATTCAAACAAGGCGCTTAACAGGAAAGCGGAATTGGGGCTCAAGGTACGGGTGGAAACGACGGTGGCCACGATGGAGGAGGAGTCCCGGTATCCGTTGGAAAAGGCGAAGAGCACGCCCAAAAAAAGCAGAAACAAAATACCGTTGTCATTAAAAACAGATGGATTCATCAACATAGTTTTAATGACAGCCCCCTTTTATTCAAGGGCCAGAAACGGAGGGAAAAGGAAGGTGTTTAAGCGAGCTTGCCGGCCGTAGCCGTCGTTTGGCGAAGGCTGGGGAAAACTTTCTGGGAAAGCGCAAAACCACCAAAAAGGACGGCCGTGAAAATCAGGTCGCCGGCCACGGTATTGCGGAAAAACGGCAAGGCCTGGGCGTAACAGGAGGTGAACCCGAAAAGGTCTTTGGTATAGACCGGCATCGTCAGCCAGCAAGCGAAATTGGTCACCACAAAAAACATGAGCGACGAGGCAATCGAGGCGCCGCCCACCAGCGCCACGGTTTTATTGTCGCGAAGTTGGCGGCCGATCAAAACGGTCAATGCGAAACAAGCGTAAACAACCGGCATGGTGGAATAAAACCCGAGCACGATATCGCTCATCAATAACGCAACCAATGGAACAAAAAAAGCGGCGCGCTTATCGGTGAAATGCGCGCCGGAAAAAAGCGCCATCGCCGCGACCGGCGTGACGTTCCACGGATGCGGAACCACGCGGCTAATCGCCGCCAAGACAACCATTGCTACCAAAATAACAAAACGCGGATTTTTCATAGAGTGGCGGGATCATACAAGAATTTTTGGATGACACCCCAGCGGCGGGTTTTTTCGCTGATGGGCATGGCCGCGTTGGCGGGGCTCGTGGAAGGCAGCAGCGTCACTGGGCGATCGACGGAATCTCCAAATTTCTTCAGGAACGTTTTATAAGCGAATTGGCCGTTGATAAAAATGGCGCGAATGTTGGGAAAGCGACGGATCAATTCTGGAATTTTGTTCGGGACCAGGTTTTTGATGGAGCTATCGAGCGCACCGGGCCGGTGACAAGATTCGATGACGTCCCATAGAGCGATATGGTTGCGCTTGAGCATTGCGAGCTTTTCCAGATAAACGTCGGTTTTCTTTTCGCCGAGAACGGCCGGCAGGATGGTCCAAAAGTGGTTTCCGGTGAATCCGTAATACTGCTGTTTTCGCAGCGCCATCGGGCCCGGCATCGAGCCGAGAATCAGGATGCGCGACTTCCGGTCCACAAAAGGTTTAAAACTTTGGCAGAAGGCAGAACTTTCGGATGGTTTTTTCATATATTTCTTATCTGACACTCGAATCCCTCAGGAGGCCGCAATGAACCGTCAAAAATTACTCTTTACCGCTCTCGTGCTTTCGGTCGTATCCGGCCGGGCTTGGAGCACCATGGGCACCGCGACAATCCAAGGCACCCGCGAAGAATCCGAGATCACCGGCTCTCTCAAGTTTGAAGATTCCGCCAAAGGACTAAAAATTTTCGGCACCATCGACAACATTCCCTCCGGCGAACATGGGTTCCACATTCATGAATTCGGTGATTGCAGCGAGGAAGGCAAAAGCGCCGGCAGCCATTTTAACCCCGACAAAAAACCGCACGGCCATGCGCTCAAAGATGGCCCCCACAAAGTCCATCCGGGCGATATGGGCAACCTAATTTCCGATGAGAAAGGCACCGCCAATATCGACCTGTTTCTTCCCGGCGTTTCACTTACCGGTGGAAAATACGCAGTGGCCGGCCGCGCTGTTATTGTCCATGAAACGAAAGATGATTTCGGCCAACCCCTTGGAAACGCCGGCGGCCGCATCGCGTGCGGCACCATCATTCTAACGGGAAAGTAATCCCCGCAACGCCGGCTCAAGCTTCGGCGCCTTAAAACCGTATCCTGCCGCCTGAAGTTTCTTGGGTAACACGCGCGCGCTCGCTAACAACAACGCATCCGCCATCTCCCCAAACGCCAAACGTGCCGCAAAGGCTGGCATTGGCAAATAGGTCGGTCGTGCCAACACTTCGCCTAGCGTGTTCGTAAAGACCGCATTTGTGACGGGCTCCGGCGCCACAGCATTCACAGGTCCCGAAAGAGTGTTGTCAGCCAACGCCTTTTCAAGAACGCCAATTACATCATCCAATGTGATCCAGCTCATAACTTGTTTTCCATCGCCTATAATTCCGCCCACGCCGAGCTTGAAGGGACAGAGCATCGTTTTTAAAGCCCCTCCTTTAGGGCTCAGCACAATGCCAAACCGAACGTTCACGGTGCGGATGCCTTTTTCGGACGCCGGTTTTGTGGAGGCTTCCCATAACGTGCAGACGTCCGATAAAAATCCGGTTCCGGGCGCGCTTTGTTCATCCAAGGCCTCATCACCCCTGTTTCCATAAAAACCGATGGCGGACGCCGTGATAAAAACTTTCGGGGGTTTTTGAAGGCGTGAGAGAATAACGGATAAATTTTTTGTGGAGTTAACACGGCTGTTGCGAATGCGCTGTTTTTTCTTTTCAGTCCAGCGGCCCGAGGCGATGCTTTCTCCCGCAAGGTGAACCACCGCATCAAATCCTTCAAAACGACCGGTATCGGCTGTTCCGGTCATTGGGTCCCAACAAATATCCGCTCCGGAAACATCCCCAACCGAACGGACCAATCTGACGATGTCATGCCCCTGCTTGTGCAACGACCAAAACAACTCCGTTCCGATCAAACCGGTTGCCCCGGAAATGAGAACCTTCATTACTGCCTCCTTATTATTTTTAACAATATTGCTAAGCGACATCCGTATAACCTATTAAAAATTTGGGAACAATTTTACTTAGCACTCGTTTTAATCGAGTGATAATATTGATGCATACAAAATTTATTGGAGGTACCTCCTATGCAGCTAGCCCCGAACCAGCAAGAAGACCAACGCCCGGCGCTGGAACGCTTCGGCAAAGACCTGACCGTCTTGGCCAAACAAGGCAAATTGGACCCCGTCATTGGGCGCGATGCTGAAATTCGTCGTGCGATTCAGGTTTTGTCCCGCCGAACCAAGAACAATCCCGTACTTATAGGCGACCCCGGCACGGGCAAAACCGCCATCGCAGAAGGCCTGGCACGCCGTATTTCCAACGGAGATGTCCCCACATCGGTCAAAAACAAAAAAATTATTTCGCTCGACATTAGTTCCCTAATCGCCGGCGCCAAGTACCGCGGTGAATTCGAAGAGCGGCTAAAGGCCGTATTGAAAGAAATCGAAGAAAAAGGCGACGAGGTCATATTATTCATCGACGAATTGCACACCATTGTAAGCGCCGGAGGCGCAGAAGGTTCCGTTGACGCCTCCAACATGCTCAAACCCGCGCTTGCCCGAGGACAATTGCGCTGCATCGGCGCCACCACGCTGGATGAATATCGCAAATACATCGAAAAAGACAAGGCGCTCGAGCGGCGCTTCCAGCCCATCTTCATCGGCGAACCCAGCGTTGAAGACACGATTGCCATTTTGCGCGGTCTCAAAGAACGCTATGAGGTCTACCATGGCGTGCGCATTAAAGATACCGCCATCGTCGCGGCGGCAACGCTGTCAGATCGCTATATCTCAGATCGTTTTCTGCCCGACAAGGCCATTGACCTCATTGACGAAGCCACCTCCAAACTGCGCATTGAAATTGATTCTTCTCCCACCGAAATCGACGAGTTGGAACGAAAAATCACTCAACTCGAAATCGAGAACCAAGCGCTTAAAAAGGAGAAGGACCCGGCCTCACAAGAGCGCCTGGAAAAATTAAACGAAGAACTCGCCGGCCTTAAAAAGAAATCGGCGGAAATGAAGAAACACTGGGGTTCCGAGAAAGAAATCATCGACCGCATCCGAAAAGTGAAGGAGTCAATGGAAAAGGCCCGTGGCGAAAGTGAGCGTGCTGAGAAGGAAGGCCGTTTGGACAAAGTGGCCGAAATTCGTTACGGCACCTTGCGCGAACTGGAAGGATCGTTGGCCAGAGAACAAGCGAAGCTTTCCGACGTCCAGAAAGACAGCAAGATGCTGAAAGAAGAAGTGGACGAGGAGGACATCGCCGAGGTCGTTTCCAAATGGACCGGCATCCCCCTCTCCAAACTCATGCAGGGAGAAATGCAGAAACTGGTCCATATGGAGGACACGCTCAAACAGCGCATTATTGGACAAGACGATGCGGTGGAACTGATTTCCAACGCTATCCGCCGCTCACGCTCCGGTTTGTCCGATCCGAACCGGCCGCAAGGTTCGTTCATTTTCATGGGTCCGACCGGCGTAGGAAAAACGTTCCTCGCGAAAACGCTCGCGTGGTTCTTGTTTGATGACGAAGCCGCGCTTGTGCGCATCGACATGTCTGAGTACATGGAAAAACATTCGGTGAGCCGGCTTCTCGGCGCCCCTCCCGGATACGTCGGATACGAAGAAGGCGGACAATTGACCGAGAAAATCCGCCGCCGCCCCTATTCGGTGATCCTGTTCGATGAAATCGAAAAAGCGCACCCCGAAGTTTTTAACGTGCTGCTCCAAATCCTGGAGGACGGCCGCTTGACAGACGGACAGGGCCGCGTGGTCAATTTCAAAAATACCGTGATCATCATGACCTCCAACATTGGTAGCCCGCTCTATCAGCAAATGCTGCCGAAAGAGACGCTGGAGAAACAGGTCGTCCAGGAACTAAAAAAAGCCTTCCGGCCCGAACTCCTTAACCGGATTGATGAAATCATCGTTTTCAACAAGTTAACCAAGGCCGACATCACCAAGATTGTCGATTTGCAACTGCAGGAAATTTCGCAGAAATTGCAGGCGCGGCACATCACTCTTGACATCGATAAATCCGCCAGGGTCAAATTGGCCGACGAAGGATTCGATCCGGAATATGGCGCGAGACCACTACGCCGCTTGATCCAACGGAACATCCAGGACGTGCTGGCGCTAAAGTTGTTGCAAGGAGACGTGAAGGACGGAGACAACGTGGCGGTGAAGGTAAGCAAGACGGGAGAGTTCAGTTTCTCAAAGAATTAATGTTCTTCGGCGGGTGATTCAGCGGGGACTTCGGCCACTTCTTGCTTCTCGGGATTTTTGACGAGGAACACCACGCGGCGGTTCTTGGAACGGTAGGCCGCCAAATCTTCATCGGGACCGCGCGCCAACCCCTTGTTCTCGCCGTAACCGATCGCCGCGATGTGCTGTGGCGGATAATTGTGATGCTTGATCAAATATTGGACCACGGTCGTGGCGCGCGCGGTGGACAATTCCCAGTTTGATTCAAAGCGCGCGGTGCGGATCGGCACATCATCGGTATGGCCTTCCACGATCATGTCGTGTTTTTTCTCGGCGAGTTTTTGAAAAGACGGCGCCAACTGGTCGAGGATCTTTTTCATCTGCTCGGTCATTTCCGACGATCCACTCTCAAAAAATACGTTGTAACCCTGTTCTTGCAGCGAAATCACCAGCCCGTCCTTGGTGATTTTCACTTCGCCCGCCACTTCTTCCTGCTTCATGGTCTCTTCGACTTCTTTTTTGGCTTCCTGGACGGGTTTCGAGAGCGCCGCGGACAGCGCGTAAAGGATCAAATAGAAACAGACCAGTTCGGTCATGAGGTCCGCGTAATTCACCATCCATGCCGGGGCCGGGTGGCCGATCAAAGTGACGCGCGGATCCGACTCGTCGATCATTCCTTTTTGGGGCTTGAGGGACATTTATTCTCCGGCGGCGGCCGAACGGATCAAGCTGCGCGTTGCAGGGTCGAGGTAGGCCTTCAAATTGGATTCGAGCAAGCTGGGCGCCGCGCCAGTCTGCAGCAACAATACGCCGCGGATTATGATTTCCTTGATCAAAAGTTCTTCTTCAGAACGGCGGCGCAATTTCCCGGCCATCGGCAGGAAAATCAAATAACCGGAGCCCAACCCCATGAACGCGGCCGATAAGCACAAGGCCATGCGCCGCGGCACCTGGGCCACGTCATCGAGCGTGTTCATCATCATGATCATGCCGAGAATGGTGCCGATGATGCCGAACGCCGGACCATAAGTCCCTAGCGAGTTAAAAATTTCGCAACCGACTTTGTGGCGCTCGCGAATGAAGCCGAGCTCGGTTTCCATCATATTCTGGATGAACTCTTTATCGGCGCCGTCGATCACCAGCTGCACACCACGTTTCAAAAAGTCGTCTTTTGTGTTTTTTACGTCATCCTGCAACGCCAGGAACCCGTCGGTGCGCGCTTTCTTGGCGAACTTCACAAACGTTGTCACGATCTCCTGTGTGTCCACCGTGTAATTGCGCATGACTTTTTTAAGGACTTTGAACATGCCGATTACCTGGCCGATCGGGTAGTTTACGAGTAATGCGCAGAACGTGCCGCCCAGCACGATGCAGAACGCTTCCGCGTTCAAAAAGGGCGCAAACCCTTTCATGCCTTCCGCGTGGAAGACCGTGAAGAAGACCATGAACCCGCCGATCAAAATTCCCGCAATTGTTCCTATGTCCATGACATTTCCTTTTTCTGCTTCGTTTGCCGTTGATATTCGACGATCTTTTCAATCACGACGTTCGCTTTTTCCAAAACGATGATGTTATTGCCGGTGGTCAATGTGATGACCGTGTCCGGCGCGCTCTCCACCTGCTCTATGAGCTCGGCGTTCAACCAAAACTCGGTGCCGTTAAGCCGCCGAAGACAGATCATCTTTGTCCTTGTCTTTTTTCTTGCCTGTATCGATGATCGGCGTATCGAGAAACCGGCCGATCGCCGTGAACAAACCGCCCGGTTTTTTGCCTTCGTACTTCGGGTCGGCCGCGTGCTTGGCCAATTCCCGCTGATAATGAGCTTCGGCCTGCTGCAAAAGCTCTTGGGCCTCACGCTCAATCTGGGCCCGCGCTTCGCGCGCGCGTTTCAGTTCGTCGCGCATGCTCTCGCTTTCCCATTTGAGCCGGTCCATTTCTTTCTTGGTTTCTTCCTTGCTCTGCGCCGCGCGCTCTTCCATCTCGGTTTCTTTTTCGCGCATGCGGTCCAAAATTTCGCCCTCCATGTCCTGGCGGAGACGGGCTTCAATCGCGCTCGTGTCAACCGGGGCCGATACCGGCATCTCGGAGCGAACACGTTCTTCGGCTTCCGCGGCGGCTTGGCGTTTCACCTGATCAATTTCGACGCGCTTCTGTTCGAGCAACTTTTCGCGGTCTTCTTTCGCGTGCTGCAGGAATTCTTCATGCTCTTTTTGGAGCTGCTGGAATTTGCGGTCAACGACGGCCAAACGCGTCTTAAATTCGGCGGTCATGTCGTCTTTGTCGGCGATAATTTGTTTGAGCGCTTTTTCCTTCTCTCTAAAGATGTCGTCTTTTTTCTCGATTTCTTGAAGTTGGCCGCTGGTGCGCGACAACGCTTCTTTGGCTTTTTCCAACGCCGCGGTCTTTTCGACCAATTCCGAACGCAAGTCCTCCAGGCTTTGGAGCCCGCGGCCCTGCAATAATTTCTTGTATTCGGCGACTTGGTCCTCCAAAGCGGCTTGTTTCTGGCGCGCAAGCTCGATTTCATTCTCGAACCCTTGCAGCCGATCGGTCAATTTCTTCACTTCCGCTTCGCGCTGATCCACCTGCGTCTGCGTAAATTCGGCGCTGGCACTGCGTTGACGCAGTTCTTGCTCGAGGCTGATGCGCGCGTCCTCCGCCTGGTCCAATTTGATCTGCGTGTTCTGCAGCGCTGTATTCAATTCTTTGACTTGGGCTTCCATGTCCCACTGCGACTGCTTCCAGTCCGCGCGGACCTGGTCGAGTTCCTGCTGTAACGCGACGCTGCTCTGCGTGTTGCCACGGTTCTCATCGGCAATACGTTCGGCATCTTTCAGGCGGGCTTCCATTTTGTTCATTTCGTCCTGGACCTGCATGCGCGCGTGATCGTACTCGCGTTTCACATTGGAGTCGTACCAGTCGAGCCGTGATTGCAATGTCTTGATGCGCGTGTCCGCTTCCGCCTGGATACGCTGCGCTTCCTCGGCTGCGGCCAGACGTGCATGGCTTAAATCTTTCGTCAACATTTCGATCTGGTCTTCGTATTTTTTCCGTTGGGCACCGGTCAGGCCCTCGTTTTCCGTGGCGCGGCGGCGCGCGTCTTCCAATGCTTTCTCCTTCTCCTGCAGGCGGTAATCAAGCTGGTTGATCTGCGCCCGCGCCTGGGACAACTGTTGGTCGACGGAATTGGCATGCACCGTTTTCTCGGTAACGTCGCGCATATAGTTCTGGATCTGCGCATTCAGGCTCATCAATTGTTTCTCGGCGGTCTCTTTCTCATTGGCAAGCTGCTGTTTGAGTAAATTATTCTGGGCATCAGCTTCGCGTTGCAGCGACGTTTTCTCGGCCCGGTGCTGGTCCTCGACCAGTTTCAGCGTGCCTTCCGCGCGCGCGAGCTGGTCCCGAAGAGACTGCCGCTCCAATAATAGATGGTCTTTTTCCTGACTGAATTTGTCTTTGGCCCGCTCCATTTCCCGGTCGGCCTTGTCCCGCTCGGCCGTCATGGATTTCAGGCGGTCTTCCCAGAAGGCCTTGTCTTGTTCGGCCTTGATCTGGATCTCATGCCGGACGCGTGTGAGCTCCGCTTCTCTTTCCCTCAGCGCGTTCTCAAGGCCGGACTTTTCCTGTGACCAGCGGTACTCCAAATCCTTAAGACGGGACGAAAAATGGACCTCCATTTCCTGTGTAATCTGGTCGCGCTGTCCCATCTGGCCTTTGAGCGTGGCCACCCATGCTTCGCGCTCCTCGGCCATGCGGCGTTCCAAGTCAAGCACGCGACCTTCGGCCTTGCGGCGCGCGTCATCAAGCTCCTGCTCGCGTTTCTCGCGGCGCAGTTTGTCCTGAATGTCCTTGATGGACGTTTCGACTTTCGCCGAGACGGCTTCCTCTTCTTTTGACCGGAGCGACGCCAACAAAACTTTTTCACGTTCTTCGAGCAGCTTCTTTTCAAGATCGGCGATCTGCTGCTCCATTTGATTTTTAAGCGAATCGGTCTCCGCTATTTTGTTCCCCAAGGCGGGCGTGAACGGACCGGTCCCGGCGGGCGGCATCGGCGGAGCAGCCGCAGGAGGCCCTGCTGGCGGACGTGGCGGCATGGCCGGAGGCATTCCCCCTACAGTAGGCGGTATTGGCGGTTTGGCCGCGGGAGGCATCGGTGGAGTGGCAGGAGCGCCCATGGCCGGCGGTGGAACGGCGGGTTTAGCCATCGGCTTCATGCCGGGCAATTGCATCCCTCCTCGCGGAGGGACCGGTCCTTTGGGCAGCGACCCCGGTTTCTTCGGGGGCGGATGCGGGGGGCGTGACGGTCCTGGCCCTCCCGGTTTTTCTTCCGGTTTGTCCATATTATGCGGCCTTCTTTATGCCGATTTGGTCCAGGACGCTTTGAACAACCGACATAGCGTCCTGCACTTCGCGTAAAAATACCTGCGTCTCTTGCTCTTCATCGCGGTACCAGCGGTCCAAAAACCCGACCTGCGCCGCGATGCCCGACGCTTCCTTCAAAACGTCCGCCTGAGTCTGCTTCATACGGTCCGTCCAGTCGGAGATCAATGTCTCTAATTCCTTAATCTGGGCGAATAACCTCGTTTTTTCAAGCTCAAACTGGATTTCACGCTGTTTGCGTTGTCCACCGCTCTTCTCCTGCATCTGCAACAGGTAGCTCTGGACATCGTCCGTGCGTTGGTTGTCGCGTGATTCGGACTCCCCCATTGTGTTCTTCTCTTTCAAAAATTTCTGCTGGAGCAGTTCAATCTGTTCGTGTAGCGCCACGCGCTCTTTTTTCAAAACGTCCAGCCGCGCCTGCCACAGGGCCCACAGCCGGTCGCGGCGCCAATGCCAGCGCTGGTTGATGAGCTGTTTCTCTTTTTCGGCGTTGGCGCTGATGCCGGTGTGCCGCGACTTGATGTCGGAAAGGCGTTGTTTAAGTTCATCGCGTTTGGCCTCAAGACTGCGCAGCGCCGTGCGTGCTTCGCGGTCGACCCGCAAACGTTCGGCGTCGTATTCGGAATCATGGACCGCCTTCTGCATCATGAGCGAACGGATCTGGTTGTCCCAATGCCATTTGCGCTTCTCGTATTCCTCTTTAAGCCGGGTCAGTTCTTTTTCTTTCGAGGCTTTTTCCTGTTCGTAAAGTTTCTGTTCGTAGTCACGGCGTTCGGACTCGGCCTTGACCGCGTCTTTGAGCATCAGCTCTTCTTTGAGGAACGCTTCTTCAGTCTCTTTTTTGACCTTCTCGTGATTGGTTGAAAATTCCTGCAGCTCGCGTTCGGACGCGGTCACTTTTGCGCGCAAGTCCGCCACTTCGGCCTCGCATTTCCGCTGGTCTTCCTCGGCCTTCTCTACGAGCGTCGCCTTGTCCACATCGAGTTGTTCGCGCGATATTTTCATGGCCAAACGGGCCTGGTCGAGTTCTTTCTCTTTCTCGCTCTTGATCTCGGTAAGCCGCTTTTCGATATGGTCTTTTTCCGTGGTGATCGCGGTCAACTCCTTCTTGATCGCTTCCAGCGCCATCGCCCAGCCCTCGCGTTTGGCGTCGGAGCTCTCTTTCAGCTTCTCGAGCTTCTCGGAGGTCATGGAGTTGATCTTGGTCAATTCGTCCTGTGCTTTGTCCCGGGATTCCTTGACCTTCACTTCCATGTTCTGCCATTCGCGCAAAAGCCCGGCGCGCGTCACGGTCAGATGGCGCATTTTCTCTTGATACATATCGGTCAACGCGCTTTTCTGACGTTCCAATGAAATCTTTAGGTTGGTCTTTTCCTCGTTGATGCGGGCCAGCTCTGTTTCGTATTTCTTTTCGAGATCGCGGTATTCTTCCTCAAGTCGTTTGAGCTGTTCGCGGTTCCCGTTTACGTCGCGCTCAAGCCGGTACTTCGCCTGCGAATATTCCTTGCCAGCCTGGTCGAGCTGGGATTTGGTTTGGGTATCCAGATTGTTAAATTCGTCGAGTTTCTGTTTTTTTTCAGTGTCCCAATCAGCGACGGCGTGGAGAAACAGCGCTTCAACGGCGCGCGCCTCGCGCTCCAACAAACGATCGTAGCGCTCGCTCCATTTCTGGAGGCGGGTCAATCTTTGGTCGAGTTCGCCGGAAGGTTTCATATTTTTATGCCGCCGGCGCCGCGAGGCTCACGCGGAATTGTTCGACCCACGCCTGCAGTTCCGGGTTCGGTTCAATGGCCAGGCCCGCATCGTAGGCCGCGAGCGCTTCTTGATATCGGCCGAGCGCATAGTACGCACCAGCCAGGGCCAGTTGCGCCGCCGCTACCGTCGGATCTTTCTGGGCACTCGCCTCAAACGACGCCAACGCGGCTTCCATGTTGCCCTGTTCCTGCGCCGCAACGCCAGCGGCGTAATCTTGCGCGGCACCTTCGGGATCGCTCGGCTGATTTTTGGTGCGCAGCGTGCTTAAGTTGATGCCGGTCATGTCCGCCGAATCAAACGAGGTGCTCTTCTTCGCCTGCCGGAACGAAATTTTCCCTTCGGTCTCCATCACCTTGATCATGTCGATGATTTTGCGGCGCTCTTCTTCGACCTGGTCTTCGGTCACGGGACGGCCGTAATCCATTTCTTCTTTGAGCAGTGTCACCGCGCCCTGCGACATATTCTCGAAGAATTTGGCTTGAAGTTCCGGGCTCGCGCCGCGGAGCGCCCGGCCCAATTGTTCGGTCTTTAGTTCCCGCACCACGACCTGCATAGCCACTTTCGGGAAATTCACGATGTCTTCGAACAACAGCACGCGCTCGCGCACGCGCTCGTAGATACCAGGTTTTTCGTTCTTCAAATACTCAAGTATGTTGTTGCGCGACATGCGGTCCGAGCTTTCCAGGATCGTGACGAGCTTCTCGAGGCCGCCCACCACGAAGTCAATTTTCTGTTTGATGTCCTCATCGATCGTCTGCACCTGTTCCAGGGAGGTCTGGCGGTACATTGCGGTCTCGAGCGCCACTTTGGCTTGGAGGTCGCCGGGCAGCGCTTCCATCACCTTGAACGAATGTTCCGGCGACAGATAGGAAATCACGAGCGCCACAATCCATGGCTCCTCGTGATGCAGCAGGTACGCCAGCTGCTTTATATTTTCGTCGTTCACGTATTTAAATGGTTCGAATTTCTTCATGGCTTCCTCCTCCGCCAACTGCGCTTCCAAAGCCGCCTGCTCCTCCGGCGTCATTCCGTTTTCGCCGTTGGTCTCGTCTTCGCTCTCCGCGTCTGTTTCGTTCTCGGTCTCGCTCTTGTTTTCCATTTCCACTTTGGATTTGGACTGCTCTTTCATGCCGTCGATGTAGTTCTTCATGAATTCGGCCAATGGGCCGGATAAAAACCGCAGAAGCATGAACGCTAAAAGAAGCAGGAACAAATACAAAAGCGTTTTTGCGTCCAAGGATCCGATGAGGTTCTTCTTCACCGTTTCTTTCGGATCGTAATTTTCGGTCTCGGTCAAAAACGACGTGGCTTTAAATATGAGCTTGAGAATGCTGCGATAGCGGTCGAACGCCGATTCCAGCGCGCCTTTGGCCATGTCGACGCGTTCCGTCGGTACCTTGTCGTCATGGACGACCGTGATGTCGAAGCGTTTCAAAACGGTCTTCATGTCGACGCTGGATTGCTGGGCGGCTTGGTTTTCAACGGAGAGATCTTTGGGGGTTTCTTCTTTGGAAACGGACTTGGGGGCCGGGACCCAAGGAAGCAGGAAATTGTCGTCGCCAAGGCCGTTCTTCGCATCGCGTTTTTGATTCAAGGCCGATCCGCCTTTGCGCGTGCTCTCGAGGCCCAACTCCACGTTCACGAGCACGCTGGCGCGGCCCTTGCCCATGATGCTGTCGCAGATGGATTGGGCCTTTTGTTCGGAATCTTCTTTTAGGCGGCGTTCTTGATCAAAGACATTTGGGTCCGGGGCCTCGGTTTCGGCTTTTCCAATAGCGCAAAACGCCATAAAAATGGCGCTTAAAAACAGCGCGTTTTTGATCCGGACCCCATTTAGTCTCATAAATCTTCAAGAAGTATAAGGGGTGGCAGGAGTGTTTTCCATGCTTCAATTGGGGCTGTTTACGTCGGAAGTCAATTGTACGGTTGAAGCTTGAGAATTGATGATTGGTACTTTGAATGATCAAGTTTCAATCATCAAGCTTCAACCGTACAAACTTATTTATAGGCGCCGAGTTGACGTAGGTACTCGATGGCGGTCTGGTTGTTCGGCTCGAGTTCGAGCGCGCGTTTCCAGAGCGTGATGGCCTTCTCTTTCTCGCCCATCAAGAAGAACGACGCGCCCATGCGGCCGATCGCGGTCACGTTGCTCGGGTCGATACGGAGAACTTGTTCGCACTTGGTGATGGCGACGTCGTAGCGGCCTTCGTAGATCGCCGTCAACGAATCGTGCAGTTTCTGGTCAACCAAGGTCCAGCGGGCGCCCGACACGGTGTCGCGCGGCATCTCCACTTGCGGGAGGCCGGCCTGGCGGGCGATGCGGTTCGTGAAATTCATGAGGTTCGGGTTCGACGGGTTCTTCTCGAACGCGGTGCGCAACGAGTCATAGGCCGTCGTGAGGTCGCCCTGCACATAGGCCGACACGCCTTGGCGGACCAAGCGGTCGATTTCGCCGTCGCCGGTGGCGGCCGGCAAGGAGCCCGCGATGGCGTTCATCTTGTTGACCATGGCCTGAAGGTCCTTGTTGCCCGGATCGACGGACAGCGCCGCTTCCAAGCGCGCCACGGCCTGCGCGTAGTTGCCTTTGCTGAACGCGGATTCGCCGGCCTTGATCAAACGGCGCACTTCGTCGCCGCGGCCCGAGGTGGCGGTCTTGCCGAATTTAAAGCCAAGCGACATGCGTTGCGACATGCCGAGTTCGTTCAAGCCCACGGCCAGATCCAAATTCAAACGGCTGAACGCGAAACCGAACCCGAAGGTCGTTTCCGCAATTTCACCATCACGGTTTTCAAGGCCCAAACGCAGGGCCATTTTGCGCGTGGCCCAATATTCGGTGCCCAGGTTCCAGCCGAGGCCCGAGTACTTGTTGGAATTGATGTCGGCGGCGAGCACGAGGCGCTTATTAAGCATGCTGTAAGAGTTGCCGATGCGCAGCGTGAGCGGCAGGCGATCGTCGGATTCGGCCGGCGCCTGGCTGACCGCGTTCTTGATGGACAAACCGAAGCGGTAGTTCTCATTGACCTTCGAAAACACCGAGGCGTCGACCGCTGAAAATGATTGAGCGAATGTATCGATCGTGGTGCTGATGCGTTTGAGCGCGATACCGGCGGAGAGCTTCTGGGTGACTTGTTTTCCATAGGCAAACGTCATGCCCTGCTGCGAAATAACAAAGTCCCCTTTCTTGTCCACCGTAAGGTAGTTGGGGCTGTCCGGCGGCGACGACGGATCGATGGTCACAGCCACCTTCTCGAAACCGCCGGAATTCAGCCGCGTCATGTTAAAACCCCAAGCGCCCATTTTGGAGCCCGGGCTGACGTAGCTGATAGATGTCAGCGTGGTGTCTTCAAAGAGCGAGGCCTGCATCGCCTGAAGCTCTTTGCGTTCTATCTGGACCATGGCGGCGGGGTTCCAATAGGTAGCGCTGGCATCATCGGCCACAGCCAAGAACGCGCGGCCCATGCCCAATGAACGGGCGCCGGAACCCCATTGCATAAAGCCGGCAGGTTCGCCGGCAGCGAAAATGTGAGAGATCGACGGAACGACCACCAACGCCACGATCACAAGCGCACGGGTGAGATGCGCCTTAAACGGGGTATTGGAGGGATGCAAGGAAGGAGAGACCTGGGTAGAAATAAAGGAGCAAAGCGCCGTCAGCGCTTTGAAATAAAAATTCCGATGTGTTCCCTCGATCACGTCGTACATTTCGTTTTTCACCCTTTATTTTGTGCTACCCGCCTCCGCAGAATCGCTTCGGCGGGCAAGCCCGCTCGAAACTGCTCTACAGATGTGTTTAGTCTAGGGGGATGCCGTGACAGGGGAGGGATTTAGAGAAGACAAACCGATGACAAAATATCGACAATCTAAAGCTTACTTGAGGTTCTTATTGGTGAATTAGTTAATAATGCCGATTTTGCGGATAACGGTGGTCGAACCTTTTGATCCGATGACCTCGATCCGCATGATGTAGCCGCCGGCGGCGACGCGGGTACCGCCGGTGTCTTTGCCGTCCCATTGGAACACGTTGGGGCCGGCTCTACCGCCGGTCTGGCCGGCGCCAAAGTCCCATTCGCGGATCTTGTAACCCAACAGATCAAACAGCAAGATTTTGACCGTCGCGTCCTCATTAAGGATATAGGCGATGTTGGTCGGACCCTGACGAATATCCACCGGGTTCGGGTAGTTCGTCACTTTGGTGATCGCTTCGTTCGGGAAGCCGGTGCTGGCCGGTTCCGACGGATCGGACCAGGCGCTTACGCCGCCCGCTTGGTTAATCGAACGAATACGATACTGATAGAAATGACCTCCCGGTTTCGGCAAATTGGCCGGATTATCTTTGTTGCCGATCAACATTGAGAACTGGTTACCGGGCACGAGGCGAATTGTTGCCCAGGTAGGATCATTGTCCACGCGTTCTTGGATTTCGTATGCGCGCACGCCGGATTCGCTGTCCCCACCGACAGCCCAACGGATCGTGAACACGCCGCTCTTGGCCGGCTCGCCGCCCGCCAACTCTTGGTCGGAAACGGGCTTCCCAGGCACCGTCGGTGGTGACAGGTCGATGCGGTAGAACTTGACCGCCGTTTCAGCGCCCGCCAATCCTCCAGAGGTGACGGCGCGCGCGCGCACAACGTATGCGTTGTTCGTGACGCGATCTCCGACAAAATGTTCGACACGCGGCGTGCCGTATGTTTCTCCGCGTCGGTTAATGACGAACTTGTTGTTGACCCGCTGCGAATAACCGAGGATTTCACTGCCGATTTGAATTTGGTTGTTTTCCGCAGGGAAATCTTCGAGCCCATTGGTGTTGTCTACATAAAGATCAAACGGCGGATTTGTCGTGATTGGCAAACTTTGCGAGAGTTGGGCAACCGCCGCCGCAAGCAATGTTAAGTTGCTCATCTCGATAAAGTTCTCTTTTTGGGTGTCCATCCAACCGAGGCCACCCAACTGCTGACGCGAAATGGAGTTCATTAAGTTGTTCACGCTAAGACCCACTTCGTATTTGCCCAATGCGGAGCTGCTAACCTTGGCCCATTTCGCGAACAGTTTGGATGTGTCTTTCGACCATTTTTCCGGAATGTAGCCAAAGTCCGGGAAGCCATCTTTGCCCAAATCAATTTCCGGGACACTATCGCCGTTCTGGTCGGGCAATACGGTGTCGGGCGTTCCGTCGTTATTGAAATCTACATCCAAATACCCGCTCTTGAGCATATCGACCTCGATCAACCCGTCGCCGTCCAAGTCAATTCCGGGAAGCTGTGTGGCCGCGTCTTTAATCACATCGTTCAGTCCATCTCCGTCGACATCCACCATTGGCACGCCGAACGAGTCGAACGTGCGCGGCGCCGGGATGCCGTTCTCGTCCAGCGCCGGATACCCGTCGCCATACGGATTGGCCCAAATGCGCGGCATCACGAACACCGGCGAAACGATCATGGAGCCTTCATCGAGAATCGTTGTCAAGTTACTATTGAGTGAAACAAAATCGATGGCAGGGTCGGCCCCCGCCGTGGCCGGGACAAATGTAAGGTCCGAAAATTTCTCGATTTTGATGCCGAACTGATGGCCTTTGGTGGATTCCAACGTGAGCGAGGTTTCACCCACATCGACGGTGACGAAAAAATTAATAAGCGACGTGCTGATAACCTGACCCGATGAAGCATTCAGGTCCACGAACGCTACGCCATTCACAAAATTCGTTGATTGGCCAAGCAAGACCTCGCCGATCAGCGTGTCGGACAACGGCTCGAAAATCGTGTTGTCATTGTCCCGCCACAACGAGACGCGCGTAATGTCGCCCTGACCATCGACATCGCTTTCAATGCGACCCGTCTGCTCAAACCGGATGCGATTCAACGTCACGTGATTGCGGTTGGTGACCATCGTGAACATCATCATAGGCACGCCGGTGGACAACGCCGGAATTTGCGGCGGCGCCAATGTTTGCCCCGACATGCTCACCTGCACCGCGTTAATCAAGAACAAAGATGTCTGATAGGGGTACGCCTGTTGGGGCGTGGTTCCGTTCAAGAATTTAACAACGGGGGACACCGTGTTCGGCGCCGACACGCTGATCCAAGACCGATCGGCAATACGCACCCCGAGAGTGGCGCCCGCCTCTGCCCCGTCGCCGATATCATAAGCCACGAAGAAACTCCGGCCCGTCGGCGACAACAACACCGATGTCGTAAGCGGGATTTGGATAATGCGATCGTTGTTATCGGACAAGTTGAATTGCGCGGTCGGGCTGCTTAGCAACTCGTCGCCGGCGTCCAACTGATCGTTGAAGTTAACGTCGCGGTAAATCTTCACGTATTTAACGTCCGAGTTCCGGCCGAAGGGATAGCCCGCCGGATTTTCAAGCGACGACCCGGTGCGTTCAAGACGGATCGAGTTCCACGTGGCTTGCGACAGATCCGTGGCTAATGTGAACCGCAACACCTCCACATTGGTGCTCGCCTGGTAGGTCCCGCCATTTTGCGACACGACCTTCGCCGAATCAAACACAGAGAGCGTCACTATATCGCTGGCTTCCAACACACTGGAGCGAGACGTGCTGAACGGCGGCGTGATGGTTACGAACGACGGCGTATCGGGGAAGTCAACCGTGAAATAATCGGTGGCGGAAATGCGCGCGCCGACATTAACGCCCACTTGCGCGAACGCGTTCAAATCATAGGTTAAGAAGTAATTCTGCCCAGCCGGGTTCACCGTCTCGGATTCAATGACTTGCGGATCGAGAACAAGGTTCGTGGTCATTTCGTTGAATGTCTCGGTACCCTGCGAGAGCATATGGACCAACGCCCCATTCGCATCAGTGCTCGTTTCCTGCACGTTGAATATGTTGTCGTTCCCGACATCTTCAAAGATGCGGATCGCCGATACATCGCCGTTGACGGCACCATTGTCGGTAATAAGGTCGACGCGCAAATTCGTCCATACCGCCGTATTAGCGTTGGTCTTCAAATTGATGCGCGCCATCGGCACGTATTGAAGCGCCTGCGTCACTTGGGGCGGCGCCAGGTCTTCCATGAAGATCTTCATCGTATCGAGCGTCGGACGAATGACGTTCGCCGGCGATTCGACCGGCATGTTCGCGCTCGACACGCTGTGAATTCCGTCGTTGCTGGTCAGCGCGCCGATAGAGAGGCTGGTCGCGCTGTTGATCTTTAGCGCGAGCAAATCGTCGTAAATTGCCGTTGGATCCACATCCACGGTGACCCAATACGTTGTCTGCTGCGATGTCACGAGCGCGAAACCGGGGCTGCCGACCGTTGGGTCGTTGAGCGCGATTAACGCCACGCCGCCTGCATCGCCGCCCGTGCCAAGCGCCTTCTGACCAACCAGCGTTTCGGTTCCCGGAGGAATGATCCCCGTCGCGGGATCGCGGTCCAACGTTCCGTTGCCATTATCGCGCCATACCTTGATCATCGCGACATCGCTATCACTGCCTTTAATCGAACCCGGTGGCAAGAAGCGGTTGAGGCGCAAAGAGAACCAACGCACGTTAAAACCATCGCAGGAGACGAGCAGCTTCATAAAGGCGTTGTTTAAATCGCCTTGCGTGTAATGAACGCCCACTTTCGCATTGCCGAGATGCGCGTTGGGGACCGTTCCCAACTGGCCGCGCGACACGCTCTGCAGCTGACCGTTGCTCTTCGAAGCGTAATAAATCACTTCGGAGTCGATGACCGCATAACCCGATGTAGGCAGGCCCAATGTATTGGGACGCAGCGGGATCGCCGTCGCCACCGAGCTCACATCCACATCCAGAACCGGCGTGGCGGTCACGCCGGAGCTGTTGCTGAAAAGCAACGTCGGTTCGACGGTGACAACCCGTGGTGACGGGATGATCGTTCGCACCATGGAGTTGGCCGGCAAATTCGCCGCGCTCACCGTGTCAAAATTGGGCGGCGTTGGGAACATCGTGAACGATGCCGGGCTTGCTATACGGAACGAGAGCGTGGTTTCCGGCGTGGCGAGCGGCTCCATGTCCACCGTCAAGAAATAACGCAGGCTTGTATTTGTGGCAAGGCTGCGCGGCGTGGTCATCAAGGTTTGCTGCCCGTTGAAATTAATTTGTGCAATGCGCGGGGTTCCCGTGTTGCCGAAGGTGCCCGTGCCCACGCGCACGTCGTTAACGCTTGAAAACACGCCGTTGTTATCCACGTCGTACCAAACGGCAATCTGCTCCACATCGGCCGGATTCGCCGTGCCCGTGGAGAAGATTTGCAGCCCCGTCCAGAACGCTTCGGATTGGTTGGTTGACAGCATCATCTGCAGCACCGGCTGATTGATCGCCGACTGCTGAAGCGTGCTGCCGAGTGTCGTGTTCGTGGACACGACCGTGATCGTATCGCCGTACTCCAATATGTCGCCGATTTCCGCGTTAAAACTCGGGATCGGATCAACGATATCGGGCGCCCCAACGCTCACATAGGAGGTGGCCGGAATAGCAAGACCCAGGACCGTCTGTTGACCAGCCAGTCGGCCCGGAATGGCCAAGGGGTCGATATCGTAAACGATGAAATACGATTTGTTGCGGCCGGCACTAAATACCGACTCCCCGGTTAAATGATCCACCGGCACAACACGGGTAACACCGGTGAACGAGGTCGCGGTTTTACCCGTGTAAGCAATACCGTTTTCAGCGCCGATCGAAACCGTACCGGAAGGCGGGAATTCGGTCGTGTCGCCGACATTGATCGTCAACGGCCCCGTGCTGCTGTCCATGTCCGCGGTGATCACGGTCTCGGCCTTGAACGCCAAATTCTCGGTTATTTCCTGTCCGCCAAACGAACCAAAAATCTGCAAATAACTTTGACCGTCAACTTGCACGCCGGCCGCGTGCGCGATGGGCGTTGAGCCTTCGACACCACGCGTAACGCCCGTAAATTCGTTAAACACAGCGTCAATGCCCGTATAGGTCACCACCTCGCGGTTGCCGGTGTTGTCTTCAATCACCAACCGTCCGGGCGCGGCAGGGAAATCCTCGACCGAACTGACCGGGATATTGGTGGCGGCGCCGGATATCGCGGATGCCAGCGTCGCCGATTTGAACACGATCTTTTTATTGGTCGGAGACACAATTTGGTCGATATCCGGATCCAATTGCTGGTTACCGTCGACGTCATAGTAAACCCGCATATCTTCGACGTCGCTCGCTTCATTGACCAAGTTCGTGTTTTTACGGTCGATCCGAATTCCGGTCAATATGACCGAGTGATCGTTCGAATACATATCGAGGCGAACAATCGGAACATCTTTGTCCCCTTGCGTCGCCGCGGCCGGGGCCACCGGGATCGGGTTGATAATAAGACGGTCGTTGGTGGCGGCAATCGGCGGCGTTCCCGACAAGACCGGGAATGCTTGCGTGGTCGGGTCCACCAGATAATCCACCATCGCGCCGTCGGAAAGAATGATGTCCGTTCGGGATGGGATGCGGATGCCGAGCGTGGAACCAATGGAAGCCGAGTCCGCCAACGCCATCACAACGTAAAGATATTTGGTCGTCCCATTTAGGAGCAGATTCGGCTGAATATCCAACAGCGCCGCGCTGGTTGAAAAAGACATGACGCTTGAGTTAATAAGCGTGTCCGCGCCGGGTTGGAAATTTCCATCGCCGTCGGTGCCGTCCAATCCGTCCAAATACAAACGGATGTTTGAAACATCCAAATCGCTGGCGGTGCCCGTCCGCGTAACCCGAATTTTGTCGAGAACGCCGGTGAAATCCCGCGTCCAGAACCCGAGTTTCAAATAACCGGCCGCCGATTGACCTTGCGGAACGGTGGCATTCTGAGCGTTGCTGTAATAGGCGGCGATATTATCGGCACGCAACATCACCGGCGCCGGCGTCTTTGTGATCGGCGATTCATAAGACAACATCGGGAAATTGTTCTCCGCGATACGCGCCGTCGACTCGATGGCCGGGATGGTGAAGGCCCCCGAATCCAGGATACCCACGCCCAGCGTTGTATTTTCCGCAGCCACCGTGCTGATGCGAACCGTCACGAAGTAATACTGAAACACGTTTGTGATGACTTGCGATGACACCGTGAAATCAAGATCGCAAATATCGTTGCCGGAAACATTGGCGAAAGTGCCCGTCGCCACGGGGACGCCTACCGTGACGCCGTTGCCGTCGTCGGCGGAGTCAAATTCACCGTCTTTGGGCCCCATGTCCTTCCACAACGCGACTTCAATCACATCTTCGTTCGGCAAGTCGCCGAGCTTGGTCACGCGCAGCCCTTTCCAGGTCGCGTACGTCGCCACGGTGGGCTTCACCACCGTGTGCAACCGCAGCATCGCTACTGGATCCGGCTTGTCAACCGTGGTTCCATCGCCTTGAGCGAGCGAGAAAGGAATCGAAATCGAATCTTTATAGGGGTCGCGGTTGCCGATCGGCTCCGGCGCCAAATCCGTCGGCGTGCCGACAAGACCGGTGGTCGTGATATCTCCGCTTGAAGGGGGTAAACCCGTGCGACCATTGATAGATGGGTTTGCATAATCGGTCGCGTACACCCTCAGGGTTTCTTGGATTAAGTCGCGGATGCTGAAAGAACCCGTTGCGGTATTCGTTAACGTGAGCGTGGAAATACCAACCCCATCACCGGTAATCGTGACCGTCGCGGTGCTGGCGGAGTGTGATAAGCGGATTATGCCGGAATAAACCAATCCATTGTTTTCGCCGATCGCAGCGCCGCCGTCGGCCGCGTTGTTGTAGACATCGCGCGCCACCACCGAAATCACGCCTTCGTTACGCACGCTCAACGGGCTGACGGTGGTATACGGATGCTCAAGTGAAATCTTGGTGGCGCGGTTGGGCGTAATCACCGCGTTCTGCGTGCTCGACAAGATGGTCCCACCTTGGTGCACCGCCGACAACACCGGGAAGCCCACCGTTTGATCTTTGTAATACATGTCGCGTTCGGTCGTGCCCGGAGGGAATGAAAGTGAAAGCCCATTCGCTCCGAAGATGGAGTCAAAAGTTCCCGTGGGCGTGGTGCCACCCTGGCCAAGCGGCGAGGTCGAGAACACATCGACCGTCTGAGTGCCGGTCGAAGACGAAACGTTATCGTACCGATCGCGCATCTGAATCTGAATATTCGGCGTAGTTACGCCAATGACATACGAGCTGGTTGTGCCGGCAATCAATTTGCGCACCGGCGTATTGAACACGAGGCGATAGGGCGGCGCGGCCTGGACCGTGTACGTTTGGGTGGCGATGTCCCAACCGCGCGAGGGCGCGAAATTCTCGCGGACCGTATGCAAGTGATTCCCCGCCTTGTCATCGGACATATAGTAGGTCGTCGTGTGCTGGCCCAAGGCCAAGTTGGCCATGCCGTTTCCAGAGGAGAAGGTCGCGCTGGATGGAGAAGCGAATCGGTAATTGCCCGTCGAATTCGACTCCAAACGGAAATTAATCCCGGCGCCGGCATTGTCCTCGCTGCCCAAGATAACCGGCGTGGGGTTCGAATATTTATCCTGCAATTGGATCGTGCGCACGGACGTTGTTGTGCCCGCCACGAACACGGCTGGCGACGAAAGAATTACGATCTTGTTCTGGAAGTCGAATGTTGGCAGCACCGTCACAAAATGGTCCGACGTCTGCCACGACCGGGCCTCGGCTTTTCCGCCGATGATCGGACGACTTGAGGAAAGGACGCCGTAACTTTCCGAAGATGTTGTGTCGAAGTAATAGAAACGCGTCACATATGTTCCGGAAGCGATATCCAGGCTTCCGGTCGTGTTTGCCAATAGCCCCGGCAAGGTGGTGGCCGCCGAGCTGAACAAAAATCCGTACGCGTCGTTGGTGGCGGAGACGGTTCGCGTGCTTAAGAAATTAACCTTGATGGTTTCGGTCGCCAACGTCGGGTTTGAGAACGAGTCCCACAACTCAAATTGATATTCCTGCACATTGCCCTGGTAGGTGATCATGCCGGCTTCCAACGTGCGGCGCGGATTGTCGACGCCGATCGTTGCCGTCTGACCTGGCACCACCAAGAGTTCATGCGTGGCCGTCGTCAGCGGAGCGCCTTCGGCGCGTATCTGCCAGGTCCCAAGCCGGCCGTCCTCGCCGATTGGGATGGACGACATCGTGTCGTAGAACGAGAACTTCATCTGAGAAACGCCGATGTTGAACACGCGGGTTGTGATTTGATTCACCTGCGCGTTGGGCTCGGTGAAATAGAATGTTTTTCCGTCCGATGAATGCGTGGTGCTCTGGCCGGTGCCCAGCAACAAATTAACGTTCGACACCGATTCCGTGGTCGCATTGTCGAAGTCATCGCGCCGCTCCAAGGTGAATTGATCGGCGGTCCAGGTCCCGGCCACCATGCTCGTTGGCGCGCTGGTGAAAACAAGTTTCGAAGGCGATCCGCCCTTCGTCACCAAACTCAATGTGTTGCCGGTCACCGAATTGCTGGCAAAGCGCACTTGCGCGTAATCCGCGGCGCGGGTTGAAACAAAGTAATAGAAAGCGGGGCTGCTGCCGATGCGTCCATTGGCGTCGGTCCATGTTGATGTAACGACGTTGTAAGACGCGCCGTCAAACCAACGGATGGTGCCGGTCGCGCCGAACACATTAATCACGTTCAAGTCCGCGTTGAAATTCGGCGTGGCAACATGGTTATTGTATTGATCGGCCAATTGCGCGACCAGCTGAACCTTGCCGAGATTCGACAGGTTTCCGGCGGACACATTAACCTGATTGTCGACGGTCCCATCTGTCAAATCAGCCGGCGTCGTGAACAAGAATCGGCTCGGCGCACCCGACAGAACCAACACATAGGGCCGCGAAGAGAATCCGGCCCGTTCTGTGCTGATTGCGGACGAACCAAAATCAGATGCTTTTAACCAGCGCGATCCGGCTTTCTTGAGAGTGAAATTACCCTCGGCGCCGCCGATAAAATCTTTCACACCATTGTCGGTGGCCAAGAACGTGTAATTTGGCGGCAACACCGCCACTTGCGCGGGATCGGTTGACGTCTCGGCCTCAAACACGATCGTTCCCGTGTAACTGTTCGGTCCCGTTGAAACAATGTTTTGGAATTGATCGCGGACCTGAATGGTGCCGTTAAACGCATCGCCGGCGGTCACGGTCGACGGCAAATTCGTGAATTGCAGATAATGCGCCGCAGCCGGCCAAACGCGCAAATTGCTCGCCTGGCCCGATTTAACGCCCCCGGTTCCAACCGGAGAATTCGTGCTCGTCGCGGCCGTGATGGTGAAGTTTGACGTGGCCGTCTTTGCCCGCATCGTAATCACGCGTTCGCCGTTCACCAACGTGTTCGGATTGGCCGAAATATATTCTTCGAGCACATCGTTCGAGGTCAACCGCATTTCGGGCATCGTCCCCGAATTCACCAAGTTGTATTGCTCATCAGTGAGACGCACCGTGAGCGCGAACGACACGCCAGCCGTTTGATTGGTCGGCGATCCGGTTTTTCCTCCCGTGGTCAAACCAGGGACGTGCGTTTCGCCGGGCAACAGAACGATGAACCGGCTCGCCGTGGAGGCATCCACCGAGAACGGACCCGAAACCGACGACGCGAACGTAGTCCCCGGAACCACCTCGTTGGTGTCAACCGCCGTTAACGTATGGCCCGCGCCAGCCGTTCGCAGCGTGACGATAAGCTGATCGCTGCTGGTTCCGTCCGCGAACGTGGCCGTGCCCGGATGGGTATCGTACAGATCAGACGTATCAATCCGAATATTCTCGGTCGCGTGTGTGGGCTGCGGGTTGTAATAATCATCGACCACTTGCACGGTAACCGCGAAAGTCGAACCGGCCACTTGCGTGGTGGGCGTTCCGGTTTTTCCGGGCGCCCCGGATCCGGGCAGAGGCGTTTCACCGGGCATCAGAACAAACAAACTGGTCGCGGTGCTGGGGGCAATGGTCAATACCGACGAAAGCGAACGCGTCCACGGCACACCATGGGCAACCGTGACATCGTCGCCGGCGATGGTGTGGGTACCCGCTTTGACGAGCGTCATTTGGAACGAGGCAAACCCGCTGGCCGCAACAATGGGTTTCACCGGTGTCGGGATTTGCACATACGGATCGGAGTTGTTCTCAACCGAAATCTGGATGTCCGCCGTGTTCGCGCCCGGTGCCGAAGGCGGAACCGCCACGAGGTTGTTAAACATGTCGGCCACGTACACACCAACGTCGATTTCAACGCCCGCTGTTATTGTGGAGGCGGTTCCGGTTTTTCCGTTCGACGCTCCAGATGAGAACGATTCGCCGGGCAGTACCGTGATGAGTTTTGCGGCGACACCGGGAATAACCGGGATGGTGGATGACGTGAACAACGTGTAGCGAAGCGGGTTGGGCGCGTTGTTGTCATCCAAATCGGTGGCGGTCAAGCTCCATCCGCGGGTGCTGATGGTAATAAGCTTAAAGTTGAATGTTCCGGAACCGTTGGTAACCGAGAAATCGTATGGATCCAAACCGGTTCCGATCCAAGGACCGGTCGATTGATCGAACGGATCGCTGGAGGTCAGGCGAACCGTGCTTGAGGAACCGGTCAGGTTCCAGAAATTATCGGTGATACGAACCTGGACCGGAATGTTCGCGCCCGCTTGCGCGGAGGTGGGCGTGCCGGTCACGCCGCGGGCCAGCGCCCCATTTCCGGGCACCGCCGTCTCGCCCGGCAAGACGATTTGCAGGCGCCCCGCCGTCGACGGCGCTACCGCAAAGCTGGCCGAATTCGCAACCCCGAGGCTCGGCCCCGCCGCGTCGGAATCGGTCGCGGTCACGAAGGTTGCCGCGCGCGCCGTTCTCGGGCTGACCGTCGTTATTGTGAGAGATCCTCCCGTGATCGCGAAGTTTCCGGGGTTCGTGTCATAGAGATCGTCGGTTGTGATCGCGATCGGGTTCTGGGCGGTGCTGACCAGGTTGTAGAAATTGTCCGTTATAAGAACCGTTGTCATAACGCTTTCACCGGCGGTTTGCGACGTTGGGGTTCCGGTGCGGCCGGCCGGCGCCGTCATCTTTCCGGGCGTATGCGTTTCACCGGGCATGAGGACCAACAGACGCGTGGGCACGGAGTGATTGACATAAACCCAGGTCGAAGTGTCGTTTTGATAAAGATTCGTGTAGGGATCGTCGGTCGCCGTCAGCGTCCAGCTCGAGTTCGTATTGAAATAAACGCCAATGGTGGCGTCGCCGCTAACGGGATTTAACGATTGCGGGTTTCCGCCGAAATACGCGCTTTCGTCATCGTACGGATCGGTCGAAGTAATCCCAACCGTCGGCATCGTGGTACCACGAATGACGTTGTAGAACGCGTCCGTCAAACGAACTTGTATATCGTACCGGGTGCCCGCGATGGCGTTATCGGGTGTTCCCGTTTTTCCAACCGCGCCATTCGTTGTTAAACCGGGTGAGGCCGTTTCTCCGGGCAACAGCAATTGCAGTTTCGCCGGAGCGCCGAATGTCACCGGAATGATCGGTGACGTGTTGGGCAACAAGTTCGTCGCTGAATCCGAGGTGCTCGAAACGGTGATCGTCCAACCCGGCGCTTCGTTCTCGGTCTGGAAATAAACCGAGAAAATGGTGGTTCCCGCGGTCAGGTTCAAGGCGCTGGGGATCGGCGCGTTGACGTCGTCAAACGCAAGTTGGGCTTTCGCGTTCGGCTGGACCAAGTTGTAATAATTGTCCACCGCACGAACCGTAACATTGAACGGCACGCCCGCCGGGAACGAGGTCTGACCGTTCCCTGTGTTGCCGTCGTAATCCGGCGAACCGGAACGTCCGCCGTTCCCGTTATAAGGCGGTTTTCCAGGAACCGCGGTCTCTCCCGGCACCAACACTTGGAATTGCGTGGCCGTGTTGGGATTCACTTGAATGCTGGCCCCGTTTGCCGTGGGGTTCGACAACGCCTGCCCGCTCGTCCGCTGCGCGGTGAAAATCGCCGACGCGGTGGCGGTGTACAACGTGTAATGGAAATTGGTCGTCCCGTTCGCCAACGCGACCGTTTGCGATGAAGAATACGCATCCGAATTTGTCAATTGAACCGACAAGCTTGCCGACGGGACAATGTTCCAGTTGCTATCCACGACGTTCACGATCACGCGGCTGGAAACACCGGCCACCCATGCATGGGCTGTTCCGGTTTTTCCGGTGGGCGTTCCCGGGGCCGCCGTTTCACCGGGCAACAACACCTGCAACTTGACCGCGCTGCCGGGATTGGTGGGCAACCACGTAGACGTGAACGCGCTGAACCCGGCGCCACCGTCATCCACCGTCAATGTCCACCCGACGCTATTGGACGTATTGAACGTCCACGCCATCGTCGTCGCTCCCGAAATAAGCGTAACGGATCTCGGATCTGCCAAGTCGTTGGGATCGGTGGACACAAGCGTCATGTTGATCGGCTCATCGGTCGTCTTGTTCCAATAAGCGTCCGTCGCGCGGATTCGCACGTTAAACGGGGTGCCCGCCACGAAGGGCTGCGCACCGTTTCCGTTGTTCCCATCCACGTCAGGCACACCCGTCATGCCGCGCCCGCCGTTCAGATAATTTCCCGGCACGGCGGTTTCGCCCGGCACGAGCATTTGGAACCGGTCCGTGACGGCGGGGTTCATCGGAATGCTTCCCGAATAACCGCTCGTCAGCGCGGGCGCGGTGGCGATAATGATCGTTTCTTTTTGAGATCCCGCGGTTGTTTCGGCGGTCACAAGATAGATGTCAAACGTTGTGGTGCCTGAAATCAAATTCTTCGCGATCGGCCGCGTCGGCTGGCTGTACACGTCATCATCCGCGGCGTCGGCGTTCCCGATCAGCGTCAAGGCGACCAACGCGTCGGTAGCGGTCACGATATTGAAATGCTGGTCCACAGCGCGGACGGTGACGGTGAAGGTTGAGCCGGCCGTCTGGGCGCTGGGAATATCGTCTGATTTTCCAACCGGATTCCCTTCCTCGCTTGTTTCCCCCGGCGCCAAAACAAGCAACCGCTGCAATGCTCCCGCCGTGACGGGGATCCACGTTGAACGTCCGATCGAATAATTATCGCCGGAATTGGTGGATGCGGTGATTTGCCATCCGGTCGAGGTGCTGCGCGTGACGAGGAACGTGTCGTAAAACACCGTTTGGCCGCTTGGGTTTCCGTCGGCACCGGTTTGTTTTTGACCGAGCAGCGCAAGGTCGTCATAAGGATCGTTGGCCGAAATCACCACGAACGTATTTTCCGAGGTGGCACGGTTGAAATACGCGTCGACGAGATTCACGGTCACGTTGAACGTGCTGCCGGCGACAAAAGACTGAATGCCGCCGGTGATCAAATCGCCGTCTGGCAATCCGGTCTTGCCGCCGTTTTCGCCGGAATCGTACGGCGGCTTTCCAGGCTCCGCGGTCTCGCCGGGCATCAACACCTGCAGCATCGCGGCCGGACCGGACACCACGGAAACCGTGGCGGAAACAAAATCATAAATAGATGGCGACAAATGGCTTGGCGGCGTGGATGTGCGAACTGACCAAGGGCCGGGCGCGGTGTGGAAACGCACGGTAAACGTGGTTGTTCCGTTCAACAATGTCCGGGTTGAGGGATGGTTGTCGTAGATATCGGTGGTCTCGATTTGAACCTGCGGCGTCAAATCGGTTTTCACGTTATAAAACCGGTCCGTTAAATTAACGGTAACTATGTACGGCTGCCCGGCCGTCGCCGTCGTCGGCGTGCCGCTCAAACCACGCGCGTTATTGGCGGTAAGACCGGCAACCGGCGTCTCGCCCGGCAACACCAATTGCAAACGGTCCGTGGTGGTCGCGATAACAACCACCGCGGGCGACGTGTCCGGGAACGCCGAATACGCGGAGGCGGCAATGGTGGTGGCCAGCACGTTCCAACCGGGGTTGTTATTCGCGCGCTGGAACGTCATCGTGAAACTCGCCGATCCGTTGATCGCCAACGTTTGCTGGGCTGGCGACACCGTGGCGTAGGACGTTGCAAGGGTTGTTTGCAAACGCACGGTGGGCTGTGTGGCCTGTGGAACACGGTTGTAATAATTGTCCGTTAAGTTAACAGTAACCGCATAATTGTCGCCGGCCGCAACCGCGCTTGGCGTTCCGGTTTTCCCATTGGAAGAGCCGGGGTTGGCCGCTTCCCCGGGCAGCAACACTTGCAAGCGCGTCCCCGTGTTCGGATTCACCGGAATCGCGCTCGACGTGCTGGTTGCCAGCCCCAATCCATTCACGTAAAGAACCTGAGGAGAGAACGTGGCGGTTGACGTTAACAGCGTAATTGGAACCGGCGATGCGTTTTCGCCGGAGGAAAGACCAAAGGTTTGCGAAACCGGCAACCCATACGGATCGGCCATCGTCACCGTCACCGAACCGTTTGTTGAAACGTTGTTGAAATACGCATCCACCGCGCGAACGCTGCCGGTAGAAAGATTGAACGTCACGCCGGCAATCTGCGTGTTCGGCGCGCCGATTTTTCCAGTGGCCGTGCCGGGTGCGCGCGTCTCGCCGGGAACCAAGATCACCAGCTGGGTCATCGCGCCCGCCGTGATGGGGATAACCGACGACGTGCTGTTGTTAAATCCATAACCATTGGCGACACCGCTCGAAACGATAAGCCATCCCGGCGCCGTGTTTTGCGTCCGCAATTGAACCGTGCCGGTATAGAGCCCGCTCGCCGTCGGCGCGCCGGACACCAAAGGAACTGCAACGTTGGGATCGGTGGCAATCAATCGAATCTCAGGAGCGCCCACCGATGGGGACTCAATCAAGTTCCAATAATTATCCACCACGCGCACGGTGACCGGAATGTTCTGGCCGGCGGCGAAGGTGCCCACGGAGCCTGTTTTTCCGCCGGTCGGCCACAAAGCGCTACCCGGCAGCGGTGTTTCGCCTCCCACCAATATCTGCAAATTGCGCACCGTATCGTCGTCATCGACACCGGCCGCCACCGACTGGCTAGCGAATCCGGTCGCGCTCGCCGTCGATGTCGTTACCGTCTTATCGCCGGTTTCACCGGCATCATCGGTGCGTTCAGTAACGAACACATGCGAATACACCGACGTGCCATGAACCAACGTCGCGCTCCGCGGATCGTTCGCGTCATAAGCGTCATCGGTCGTGAACGTGATGGTCGAACCGATGTCCAAGATGTTGCCCCAGGTGTCCGTTCCGTCGAGGGTGATAGTGAGCGGCGTTCCCGCAATGAAATCTCCATCCGGGGCCGGACCCGAGATCGTTCCGGATTTTCCGGCCACCGTTCCGGGCGCGCGCGCTTGACCCGGGAACAGCATGCGAATCTTGCGAGGACCGACAGTGTCCGGATAGAGCGTTAACTCCGGCGTGTCATAGTTTGGATTGGTCAAACCGGTTATGGTGACGCTAAAGGTGTGGGTCGAACCGTTATAGTCAACCGCTTTAAAGAGCGTTGATGAATAGGTCGTCGCACCGCTCACCAGATGGAGAACGCCAACCCCCGACGGATTGATATCGGCCGGCGCGCTCAGCGTCACCGTTGCCACCGAGACCGCCTGGTTCCAATACGCGTCGGTGGCGTAAACGGTCACATTGAACGGCGTTCCCGCCACTTGCGTGTCGGGCGTTCCGTCTTTTCCGCCGGTGCCGGCCCCGATCGTATAAGGTGGCTGGCCGGATTTGTAGGTTTCGCCGGGCAGGACCACCAACGCCCGGTTCGCGGCGCCGGCCGTGATCGGAATATTCGCAACGGTCGAGGTGGAATACAGGCCCTCAATGTGATAGGCGCTCATCGTTTGATTGCCGGCCTGCAGCATTCGCACCGCAAAGGATGTCGTGCCGTTCACGAGCGTGCGGGTAGTCCCTTCGGTGTCGTAGGGATCCGACGTCGAGAAATACGAGTTGCCCGACGCGTTAGCGGCCGTGTTGTACCAATTGTCCACCGCCGTCAACGTCGCCACCCACACCGCGCCGGCAACGGCCCCGGACAACGACCCGGATTTTCCGCTGTTTGCAATGTCCCCCGGCACGTGCGTTTGGCCGGGCAAAATCAGGTGCAACCGCGTCGGATTATTGGACCTTACCACCGCGTTGGCTGACGTGGCCGGGCTCAAAAAGATCCCAAAGCTGGTCGACACGTTCACGTTCCAGCCCGATGGATTGGCCGTGAAAAACGTTTGCATGAACACGGTGGCGCCGGCCAACAAATCCTGTTCTTGTGACGTGGGCTGATCATAAGGGTCGGTCGTCGTCATTGTTACCTTCGGCGTCGCGCCGGTCACCAAGTTGAAATAGTCGTCGGTCGCGCGCACCGTTACGGAGTACGCGACGCCGGCCACGAAATCATCGATGTTCCCAGGAAACGCGTCGCCGTTGACGCTGTTGTTTGCGTCCGCGTCAGGCGATCCGGTTTTGCCGGTCGGCGAACCGGGCACCGCGGTTTCGCCCGGCAACAACACTTGCAAACGCGACGCGTTGTTCGCGTTCACCACAAAAGATGTGGAAGTCGCCGTGCTGTATTCGACACCCGAACCGTAGGTGGCTTCGTTGACCGTCAACACCGCCGTGCCGGTGGCGCGGCGGATCGACACGTTCACCGTCGCGCTGCCCGAATTAAGCGTGAACGACGCCGCCGGCGAATAAGTCGGGTACAGCGTCGAATTGGCGGAAACCGTGACGAGCGGGTTATCGGCGTCGGCAACCTTGTTATAGAAACGGTCGACCGCGATCACGGTGACCGGGAACACGTCGCCGGTCCGCGGCGCGGCATAGCCAAGGACCGTGGTGAAATTCGGCGTTCCGCTGCGGCCCGCCGGCGCCGATGTTTTACCGGGCTCGAATTGCTCGCCCGGCAAAACGATCAACAGATGGTGCGCGTTCGCCGAATTGGGGTCGGCCTCCACCGGCACCGGGCCCGCAACGGTTGAAACATAAACGGGGCCCGATCGCGTCGACGCGGCCACGAACCAACCGGTATCGTTTTGACGCTGGAACTGATGCACATAGGTTGTTTCGTAATTGCCGGCGCCTTGATTGATGGTCGCGCTGTTGTCGGGATCGGGTGTGTCATAAGGATCCGTCGTCGTCAATTGCAAGCCCACGTTTGAGGATGTGTTGCCCACCGCGTTCCAATAATCATCGGTCAACCGCACTTTGATGGAATAGTCCTCGCCCGCGGTTGCCGTCGTGATTGATCCGGTTTTTCCGCTGGAGGTTCCCGGCGCCGCGGTTTCACCGGGCAACAAAATTTGGATCCGCGCGGAGGCCGCAGCCTGAATATTGAGGTTCGGCGTTTGGCCCGAGGCCAATCCGCTGGCGGAAGCGGTCAACGTTTGGGTGACCGGGGAAGCATTGGCGTCTTGCGCGGTCCGGAAAATGGCCGTGAACCCGGTGGTTCCGCCGACCAGTGATCGGGTGAGAGGCGTTGCGTTGTTCGGCGTTCCGTTCACATCGGACGAAAGCAACGTCACCGTCGCATCGGTGGATATCAAGTTGTGATAATTGTCCACCGCATTGACGGTCAACGCATACCCGCTTCCGGCCACGAAATCTTGAACGCCATCGTTGCTATCGTCATTTTCATCCGGAGTTCCTGTTTTGCCGGCCAATCCGCCGCTTCCCTGCCAGTTGGCCGGACGGCCCGGTGCGGCATCTTCGCCGGGCATCAACACCTGCAATTGCGTCAGCGTGTTGGGTATTACCGTGAAGAAAGAAGAGTTGTTCGCCGTGTAGGCGCCACTCAACGGTTCCTCGGCGCGGAGCCGGTGGCTCAACGCCGATCCCGCGGTGCGCAAGGTCACGGTGCTCGTGAACACCGCGCGGTAGACACCGCCGCTCAAGGTCATCTGGCGGCTGGACGGCAGAATCGCGTAGGTATCCACCGACTCCGGCGCCGTCAATACAACCCACGGCAAAGGACCCGATGTAATGGGGTTCCAATAATCATCCACCAGTCGCACTTCCACACCCGGCGCTCCAATGGCCACGCCGGCAACCTGATCGGCGGGGGTTCCACTTTTTCCGCCCGTCGGATGCACATTCGATCCCGGCAGCGGCGTTTCTCCCGGCAAGATGACTTGATAATGCTCGGCGGCCGCCGGACTGATCGTAATGCCTGTGATGGTCTGGCTTGATACCGCGGGCGTGGTGACGTTGTAAGCCCAAACCGACATGGTGCCGGCCCGACGAGGCTGGAATGTCGAATAAATTCGTTGCCCCAATGTCAGGGGTCCCGTCGCGTGGAACAGCGCATAGGGGTCGTTGCTTTCGATATCCACGTCATTTCCGGCGTTCGTGTTGTACAACGGACCAAGGCCTTTGTTGTGGTTCCAATAATTGTCAACGGCTTGCACGGTCAACGCATAAGCGGACCCTGCGGTGCCGCCGACCGGCGCGCCGGAATTCGTTTTTCCGGACCCCGACGGATCGGAACCTTCCACGGCCGTTTGGTTGGAAGCCAACACACGCAATTTCACGATATCGCTCGGCCATGTCGCCACCCAGGTGGAGACGTCCGCCGTGTAGAGACCTCCTCCATCCGTGGTCACTTGCCACCCGATGTTATTGCGCGCCGGACCCGTATTGGCGGAGAAGGGATTGTTGGATGTTACGAACGTGATCGTCGTTTGACGAACACCGCTCACCAGCGAAATGACCTGGGGATCGAATGCGAAGGTCTCATCGTTCGGATCGTTGGTGGTCAGCGTAATGGTCGGCATCACCGCGCCCGCGGTAATCAAATTGTAGAAGCGATCAACCAAACGAACGGCTACCGTCGATCCAATGCCCGCGTATTGCGGATTGGGCGTTCCGGTTTTTCCACCATTCTGTTGAGCGTAGGGCGGCAACCCGGGCACCGCGGTTTCGCCGGAGAACAACAATTGAATGCGGATCTGCGCGTTGTCGGTGTCCGCCTGAACCGTGAAAGACTCCGAGGTATAGCTGTTGTTGGTAACGGCGCCGGTCGCCTGAACCACTTGTGATCCGGCGGTCACCGGTGTCAGCGTGAAACCGGTGGTTCCGGAAACCAGGGCTCGGGACGACGGCGTTACGTCATACGAATCGTTCGGCAGGTTCGCGTACACCACCGCACTCGCCGCCGGATCCAAGTTGTAATACTGGTCAACGCCATAAACGGTCACCGCCAAGCTTTGTCCCGCATAAACCTGGGAGATCGAACCCGTCTTTCCAAATGGCGCCACATTGTATTTTCCCTGTGTGCGAGATTGGCCGGGCATAACAGCAACCAACCGATCGGCGGGCCGTGGATTAATAACAATTGTGTTCGACGTTCCTGATTCGCCGGCCCCGGTGGCCGACACCGTTTGATTGCCGGCCGTTGTCATGGTGACGTTCACGGTGGCCGTGCCTGCGGATATCGCCGTCGATCCCGGATCGGTGTCGTACGCATCGGAGGTGGTCACGGTAACGGTAGGAGCCGATGACGGCACCACGTTCCAATATTTGTCCACCACTTTAATTTGAGCGACCACCGTGTTGCCGGCCGAGGTCGGCGTCGGATTGTTTTGCCGGCCATCTCCGTCGGGCGTCGGGCTCTCGCCCGGTACGTAGGTTTGACCCGCCAAAACCACCATCAGCCGTTCGGCGGCCGCCGGATTCACCGTCACATTATTTTGCAAACCAAAAATGGAAGGATCTATGGAGTCCTCCGACCGAACTTGGCGGGAACCGGCCAATCGGAAACGCACGGCGGAGCTGAATGTGTGAATGCCGGCATCCCCGCTCGTGAACGTGTAATTTTTCGGCAAGCCGTAAAGATCGTCCACCGTATCGTCCGAGTCGGGCGTTTCAGTGCCGCCGGGAGCGGAGAAAATCACGGTGCCCTGGTAACCGGTCGCGCGGAAGCCGTCTTCATCAATCGCCTCAACGGTGATGTCGTGATCGAATCCGGCGTTTTGGCCGTCGCTGAGGCCGGTCACCACAAAGCTCGCGGCCGGCGCGGCGATTTGGAATTTGGGCCCAGGCGTCATGGAGTTCTGCACATTCCCGGCGTTATCCAGCGCGCGCACCCACACGACGTAAAACTTTCCTTTGGTCCAATTATTGACCAGTCCAAGATACGTCCAGTTCCCAAACCCGTCCATCGAATCGGCATTCACCCAGGTTTGTCCGCCGCCCGTGGCAACCCAGGTGGATCCGTTCCAGAAATAATCTTCCGCGCCCCACGAACCGAACGAAACAGGGCCGGAACCGGCCACCGGCGTCTCATCGCGCAACACCAAAATCTGAGCCTTGCCTTGATGCCAACCCAATGTGGATTTCACGCCGGAACCGGTGCCGTTGATTCCCGAAGTGAAACCGGGATCGCTGGCGGTGCCGAAAATGGTTTCGGTGGGCTGGCCGGTATAGTCGTTGGGCGGGTTAACGACGCCCGATAAAGGATTCTGTCCATCCAGCAAGAAGCGGTTTCCGGATCCCGGGGTTTCCATGTTGCCGATGGTGTCCGACGCCGAGGATTTCACGACGTAATGATGCCCATGAACAAAACTCAAACCTCCGGATGTGTAGGTCCAGCTGGAGGTGAACAACTGCGTGACATCCAGAAATATTTCGGCCGTCGCGCTGAAGGTGGAACCGTTGTAGTACTTGGCACCGCCCGACGCATCTTCATCCACGATGGAAATTTGCACATTGTTTAAGGGAGATGTCGCGTCGACAGCCGTTCCCGAGAGAACCGTCAGACCGGCGGCCGTATAAGCGCGATCGTTGAGCGGGTTGCTGGGAGCTGACGCGGGCGGCGTGTTGTCAAACACGAATGTTTTCGTGGACGTCTCGAGCGCGGTGTTGCCCGCGGTATCGATGGCGCGCGTCACCATGTAATACGTCGTGCCGGAGGTCCACATGATCGGCGGCGTGGTGAAGTTGGTGTCGCTGTAATCCCAATAGAACAGGCTTCCCCCTTGGCTCACGCTGTTCGAAACCAGGTTCCAAACGACAGGGGTTTCCCACGCGTCCGAGCCGCCGTTCCAATGCTCGGTGGTTCCGGCGGTGACCCTGTAAATTTTTAACCGGGTTTCGGCAATGTTTCGCGGCGCAAGACCGTCCTGGACCGTTCCATGAATGCTGGCCATCGTGCGGTGCGTCGAACCGGAGACGGGGTAAGTCGTGATGCTGACCGGAGCGATGTCATCGTAAGTGAATGTCACCGTCGAATAACTGGAAGAATAGTTGCCCGCTTCGTCCAGGCCGCGCGCGTTAAGAACATAGGTCTGCGCCGCCCAGGTGGGCAAGGTGCTATACGTCCAGTTAACTGTCGCCGAAGTGGCCGCCGATCCGGTGGCGACCACCCACGTGTCAGCGGACGCCACGAACGCGGAACCGTTCCAATATTCATTGCTCCCGTTGCGCAAGCGGAGCTCCACGCGTTTGGTATTGAAGTTGTCCTGGGCGGTTCCCGAAAGTACCGTGATGCTCGGATAAAGTTGGTTATTTACCGGATATTCCACGGCCACGCCCGGCACGGTGATATCGTAACGGAACACGATGCCGGCCGAGATCGTCTGCTGGACATTGCCCGGGATATCGGTGGCGCGCGAACGAACGCGGTATTGCCCATCCGCGGTCAGACGGTTATCCGGCGGCAAACCGGAATCCAAATGGAACCCGCGCGGGTGGCTTCCCAGCGGCCCATCAACGGTGGCCGTTGGAGAAATATAGAGCGGACCGGAGCCGCTCCAACTGTTGCTGCCGGAATTCCACCAGTTGCTGTCGGAAAGACGCTGAATTGATACCTCCACCGTTTGGATATCGTTGAGGTCGTCGGCGGTTCCGGAAACGGTGGTGAATTGCCCGAACCGGACGAACGCGCCGTTCGCCGGAACCATGACTTCGGATTGCGGTTCGGTTTTGTCCCACGTGAACCCGCTGACCGCCGCCGGCTGTTGGTTTCCGGCAACGTCGATGGCGTAAACATTCACCGTGTAATCGCGCCCGGTGGTGAGCTTGTTGGAGTCGAACGGCCATGTCCACGTCGTCCACACGCCCGCCGATTGGGGCGTGGTCAAATAAAATACTTTGGCCCCGTCCACCAGTGAGAACGTGCTCCCCGTTTGATCCCACCACAACATCGTGGTGTCGTCGCGAACCGTGATATAGACGGCGGAGGAGACAAATTCTTCGGTCGTGCTCCCGGCGAAATTCGTTAAGGCGGAAATAATGGCGCCATTGGCCGGGGACGTGACCGTGGCGGTGGGATATTGAACGTCGTAGACGAACACCGCGCTTGAGATCGTCACTTCGGTGTTCGGCGTCGGCACCACATTGTCCGACGCTCGAACGCGAATCAAATACGCCTGGCCGTGTTTGTAGGTTGGCGATGTCAACGTCCACGTCGAGTTGGTGGCGGCGAGCGCGCTGGCGCTATAGAACGTTTCGCTCCCAGCGGTAAACGTGGAAGCACCCGCCCACCAAGCGCCCGCCGGGACGAATTCCCGGATGCTGAGGCCGACCTGCCCGGCCGAGGTGATTTGAGAAATGGCATCCGTGCTCGTTCCGGAAATTGTCGGCAACGAATTGAAGTAGCTCGTCGTGCCCATAACGGGCCGCGTGATACGGGAAACGGGCAGGCCTTTATCAACAACGATGGTGTTGGAATCGGTGCCGATCGTGAAGTTCGAATTTGTTCCGTTCGAGGTCGGCCCCTGGTTCGCCGGCACGGCCAAGTCCTTCGCGCGCACCTGCACAAGGTACGTCGTCCCGCTAATAAGCGCGCCCGTGAGGCTCCCGTTCGTATAGCTCCACGAGGTGGGCGTGCCGCCGTTCGCGTTGGCCCACGCCGCGTTCGAATCCGCCTGATTGAAAGACGATCCGCCCCACCAGCTTCCCCCCACTTCCAAAATACGGACTTGCACGCCGCCGGACGCCAACACTTCAAGCCCCGCGGTCGCATCGAACGCGTTGCCCGAAATCGTGTTGAGCTCGGAACGGAACGTGGAAGAAAGCGGCGCCGACAACGATGCGGTCGGTTTTGTCACGTCGAAGAATGTTTGGATCTGCGCCGGGAGCGCGGACTCGGTGTTGCCGGCCCCATCGACCGCCATGCTGCGGAACAAATATTTTAATCCCGAGGTGTAGGGGACGCTCGCGTTGTAAGCCCATTCCGTCGTGCCCGTGGTCAAGTTGAAATACTCGGTAGCGGCCGCGAAGCTCGCCCCATTGAAATAGTCGGTGGTGCCGCCCGTCACCTGCCCCACCGAAACGTACACGTACGAAACGCCCACTTTGTTGTCGGACGCGGTTCCGGAGATTTGCGGGATCGTCGAACGCACCTGCGTTCCATCGGGGAACGTCACGCGGCTTTCCGGGGCGCTACTGTCAAACGTGAAAGTCAGGGTGCTGATGTTCGGGGTGAAGACGTCTTGCACATTCGTGGCCTTGTCGGTCGCCCGAGCGCGAATCGAATAGGCGTGCCCATCAACGAACGGAATGCCGGTCGCAAACCACGTGGTGAAGCTGTTTGTTGTGGTCACGGTGAAATACGTTTCCGATCCCTGGTCGAAAGCTCCATTGATACCGCCCGCGTACCAGGCGCCGGTGTCGACCCAAATCGCCAATTCAACCGCTTGAACGCCGGACAACCCCGTGTTATCGGAAACGGTTCCTGAAATAAACGGCAACGACGACAATTGCGCGTTGACCGAGGGCCGTGTGATGCGGGCTGTCGGCGACGAAATATCGTACGTGAAATTCGTTGCGGTGCGCAGCGGTTCGACGTTGCCGGCCCGGTCGACGGCGCGCATGCGCACTTGATACGCCAAACCGTCTTGGAGCGTCGGGCGCGTGGACGTCCACACATTCGGATTGGAGAACGCCATTGCGTTAAAGAGTTCGCCCGCCGAATTAAAGGTCGAAGCGCCGACATTCCAATATAGCCCGCTAACGCTTTCGCGAATGGAATAGGAAACGCTCTGCACGCGACTGCCCGCGGCCTCATCTTCGGCCGTTCCAGAAATCAACGGCAGAGGATTCGTCGACGCGTTGTAATACTGGTTGTTCACGGGCGCCACAACCGTGGAGGTTCCGTATTGCGTGTCGTACGTAAACGCGTTCGACGACGTTCCCACCGCAAACGAAATCTGTGTATTTCCGGGGAGATCGGTCGCACGGATCCAGGCGCGATACACCTGGTTGTGCGCCCAGATTTGCGTTTCATTTCCAAGCACATACGACCAATTCGGCAAGCTGGCCGTTGAAACGATAATGGCGGTGGCCGTGGTTCCCCACGCGCCGAACCCGTCCGCCGGGTCTTCAATATCATGCCAATAATCACCATTGGCGCGCTGAATGAAAAGTTCGAGATTTTTCACTTCGCTCACCAGGTCGGCGGCGGTGCCGGAAAGCGTCGTGATCTGCCCGGAACGGTAGTAGGCGCTGTTGGCCGGCGCTTGCACCACCGCGGTGGGAACATTCACATCGTACGTAAAGGTGTGCGACCCGCTTGCGGTATCGCTCTCGACATTGCCCGCGTCGTCGTACGCGCGCGAAATGATGTAGTAGCTCGTTCCTGTCGCCAAATGGCCGTTGTTCAGCACCGTGTAGGTCCAGTTGTAGGGCGGCGTTCCGCCGAGCGTGGATTTCGTTAACCACAAAGTGGACGGGCCGGTGAACCCGGATCCGTCGAACCACAATCCCGTTGCGTTGTTGCGAACCGCCACTTCCAGGTCGGTGACAGTACCGCCATCCGACGCGGTGCCGGCAACCGTCACAAGACCTTGAATCACGGCGCTCGAAGGCAACGACGTGAACGATTGCGGCGCGTCGGTGTCGTAGGTGAATGTTGAATAAACGATCGTCGAAACGTTGCCCGCTTTGTCCACCGAGCGGGTTTGGACCGAGTACGCGATGCCGGTCGTCCAGGTAAAGGTCGCGTTCCAATTCATATAGCTGTTGGTGGTATCGGCAACGAACCAGGCGGTGTTACCGGGCTCGGCGATATTGAAGCTCGGCGTCTGGCGCGGCGTGGCCGGATTGTAGAACTGCGTCAGATCATTGCGGCGGATGCGGACTTGGACATAATCAAGATTGGAGTTGGTCGTGTCCGAGGCGGTTCCAGAAATAGTGGCCAGGCTCGAGACACGCGGCTGCGTGGGCTCACCTACCGGCGCCTCAATAGCGGCCACGGGATTCACGTTATCGAACGTGAATGTGTAAGAAGAAATCGTTGAGAAATTCAGCGCCACGTCGCGCGCGCGCACTTTCACGAGATACGTGGTATCGTTGACCCACGACGGTTGCGATGAGGCCGACAGCGTCCAATTCCCCGGATCGGTGGTCGTCGTGACCGCAACCCATCCCAATCCGGCCGTGTCAGCGGTATCGCTGAAGTCTCCGTCGTCCACGTTGAAGCCCGCGCCGTCCCACCAATTGCCGACGCCATCCGGATTGCGGCGAATCGCGACCTTGGCGTTCAATAGACCGGACTTGCGCGCCGTGGCCGCATCGCCGGCGGTACCGGAAAGATTGGCCAGCGTTCGCTCAAACGCTGCATTCGGCTGTTGGATCACCGCCAACGGCACGCTCGAGTCGAATGTGAAGTTCTGCGTCGTAGACAGCGAAAGATTTCCAGCGAGATCCAACGTGCGAATATTCAAGGAATAGTCCGTGTTGTCCTGCCATTGTGCGCTCGGTTCCGGGAAAGACCAGGTGGTGCTTCCCGTAACGATCATCCAAGTAGAACTGTTAACCACCCATGCCGAGCCGTTCCAATATTCCGTTCCATTCGGTGTGCGGCGGATCCGGATTTCGTTGCGGGCAACGCCGGCAAAAACATGGGCCGGTTCATCCACGGCCACGCCCGTAATGGACGTGAGCGGATTGGCGGGCGAACGATAGACCGGGCTTCCCGTTGGATCGGTGAAGGTGGCCGTAGCATGGAACAAATCAAACAAGAAGTTCACCGTCGAAACCGCCGTTTCAAAATTGGAAGAACGGTCATAGGCGCGCGAGAAGACCATGTACTGCCGGCCCGACACAAGATTGGAAAGCAGCGTTCCGGTGTTGTACGACCAGGTGACGGACGGCGAGTTCATATGGACCACCGATGACAAAACAGTCGTGTAGGTGGTGGAGCTGAACGCAGCGCCGTTCCAATAATAGGTGCTGTCCGCCAATAGATAGCTGATGGTCAACCGCACTTCGTTGACACCCGAGAAATCGTCACTGGCTAGACCGGAGAACGCCGAAAACGTGCGATACGCGCCGCCGTCGGCGGGCACGCTGACCGTCGATGTGGCGGCGACGTTGTCGAAGTAGAAAACGTTGGACGACACTCCGACCGTAAACGCCGATTGCGTATTGCCGGCGCCATCGGAGGCCCACGCCAGAACGCGATAATTATGGCCCGACGTAAATTGGCTGTTGATGCTCCCGTCGTTGTAAATCCATGTGCCGGAGGAGGAGCCCGTGAACGTGGCGGTGCGCGAGGCCACGGCAGTCGTGAATAGCGCGCCGTTCCAATACTTCTGTGGCGACGTGCTGATGTCAATGATCTGCAGTTTGACGGATGAAATGGGGCTGAAATCGAGGTCCATCCCGGCACCGACTTCCGTCCCGGCCGCCGTTCCGGTCAACGTGCTCAAGGTTTTGTAACCACTATTGTGCGGCGGTGTAATAATTCCTGCAGTGGGCGGAACGTTATCGATGCGAAACGTGGTCGTCGATAAAACATAATCCAAATTATCGGCCGAGTCTTTCGCCTGCGAGATGAGTTTATAGATGCGGCCGGACGTCCAGGTGGCGGGGAGCTTGTTGCCAACGGTGGTCACATCCCAGGTTGCCGACGTTGTAAAGAGATCCAGATTGGTTACGACTTGGGTGGAGACGCTGTCCCAACCGGAGATGGAACTCCAATAGAGATCGTCTCCTCCTCCCTCCGCGTGGTCAGCCCCCAAATTCCAAATCGTCAAATAGACTGCCTGAATGCTGCTCGTCGCGTCTTCCGCGGTCCCTGTTACCAGCGCGACCGCTTGCAGGGATGCGTTGTCGACGGGCGACGTAATCCCGGAACTGGGAGGCAAAATATCAACGGTGAAGCGGCGGGTTTTGCGGATTTCCACATTACTCAGGTTGTCTTCCGCCCAATATTCGAGGAAGTAACGGTAGCCGGAATCCCACGTTGGGGCTGCGGTGGAGTACGCCACGCCACCATCCGCGTGCATGCGGCGAACGACCTCGTTTGCTTCATCAAAGTCACCCGGATATTCTCCGTCCCAATAGAGGTCGCCCGCATCGGACACATTGTTGTTGTTGTCATCCCGACGTAGCGAGAAGTACACCTTGGCGGCGTCCACGCCCACATTGACTTTCGGTGAGGACGGCAAATCGGAAACGTTGGCTGAAAGTGTGACCAACGTGTTGCTGGTGCCATTGTAGCCGGTCCCTTCTGTGGGCCTGGTAATGGTCGTGAGCGGAGCCGAGGAATCAAAAACAAACTGCGACACGGCAGCGGTCGGCGGCATATTGCCCAACTCATCGAAAGGCAACGCGTGAATCCGGTAGGTATGGCCCGATTGCCAAATATTATCGTCGTTATTGTAAGTCCACACGACCTGGTCCTGCCCCGAAATATTGACCGGAACCGTGGAAGATGTGGCCGTAAAACTGGAAATGCCGGTCCAATAGGTGTCTTGATTTGCGGCCCCGCCGCCCTGCAGATGATCATCGCCCAAATCGATGATTTGAAGATCAACCCGCGACATTCCAACGCGTTTCAAGGGGGCGATCGGGTAATCGCGGGCGGTGCCCTGGATTTGGACCAAACTGTTGCGCGAAACGAGCGTCGCCGGCGTGGTGATACCAGAGGCAGGGCCTGACGAGTCGTAGACAAAAATTTGGTACGTCGCGCCGGTTTGAATATTTGAAATCAAGTCGGTTGCGGACGATTTCACGACATACGTATGACCGTTTACCAATTGTCCGCTAAGGGACGCGTGTGTGTAAGACCACGAGCCCGACGAGGCGCCCACGAAAACGGCCGCATACCAGGATGCCGATTCATCGTTTTCACTGAAGTCCGTTGTCGACTGTTTCCAATACGTCGTTGTGTCCTGGTCCCGGATCGAAATTCTCACGCCCGACGAACCGATGCCTGCGTTCAAATTCCGCGCGGCCGGCAGCATGGTGTAATCATCCGCTGTACCCGAGACTGTCGAGAGTGTTTTGTAATAGGGCTCGTCCGCATAAAGCACGCCGGTGAGAGGCGGGGATGTTACGCCGGTGATCGGGCTAGTGTTGTCAAATGTAAACGTGGACGAACCGGATGCGAAATCGATTTCGGAGTTGGTGGCCGAGTCAACCGCCTGGCTCGTCACATAATAAGAAGCGCCGGACAACAGATCGCCGTCGCCCAAACCGGTGATCGCGTAGTTCCAATCCGGGAATGTCGGATTCTGGGTCACGCCGGTTTGGAATACGGGCGCGACGCCCGGAGACGTGAAATCATCTTCGATCGGGTCCCACCACATCTCAAGGCTCATGTCTTTTACGGCAATCCGGACAACCGTGATCGGTGAGCCGGTATCGCCCGCCGTTCCGCGAATGCCAGCAGCGCCCAACGTGCGTACGGTCCCTCCGGCCGCGGGCACGGTCACAAACGAGAAAGGAAGGTTCGTGTCGAACGTGAACGAGGAATAATAAATGCTCGATGTATTTCCGGCCTGGTCGCGCACGCGCATCGATATCCCGTAGTTCTGGCCTGATTGCCACGTCGGGGTTGACCCCGTGAAGTACCAATTCGCCCAACTGTTCGAGCTTGACGCTGAGAACCAAGCGGTGTCGTCGTCCAACGCGCCGTTCCAATTCCGAAGCACGGGGTCCCACCAAATCGTCCCACCGATGTGACGGATCCGCAATTGAACAAGGCTAATACTGCCGGCCCGCGGTCCGCCGGTCGCGTCGTAAGCGGAACCGGCAATGGTGGTCAAGAAATTCTCGAAGTCCGTGCCCGGCCCGTCGAAAGGTTGTGTAATTAAACCGGTTGAAATAACGGAGTCATAGATGAACGTCGACACTTTTACCTGGCTAACATTCTGCGCCAAATCGGTGGCCAGCACATGCAGTTCGTATTGATGGCCGTTCTGCCAAACGGGGATCTGGTCCGAACCGAACGGATAACTCCATGGCGCGCTGGCCGTGGCAACGACATTGATGGTGCTGCTGGTCATGCGGTACGAAGCCGCATTTTGGTTGAACGCGGTGGCGTTTATGCCCGAGTACCATTTGTTCGCGTCGCTATCATCGGCGTCAAAAATGGCCACTTCAATTTTTTCGAGTCCCGAGCGCGGCTCCACCACGCCGTCATGGGCGGTGCCCGACAAAATGTCCAGCGTGCTGGCCGCGTGATACAGCTGCGACGGGACCAGCACGACGCTCACGATGGGGGCCGTTGAATCGTACGTGAACAACGATGCCGTCGTCGTCGAAATGTTGCCGGCCACATCGAAGGCGCGCGCGCGAATTTGATACTCGCGATTAACAATCCACGTTGGTGATGCGAAGGACCAGGACGCGAGCGAACCCCCGACATTCACCCAACTGGAACTGGCCTGATCGAACGCGGACCCGCCCCAAAAAAGTGAGTTCGTCACGTTCTTGATTTCAAGTTCCACCCGCACAACACCCGAGTGGTTGTCCACGGCAGCGCCCGTAATATTGCTCAACAATTGGTTCGGCCCGTAGGCACCGTTGTTGACGGGCGCCGTGATGCTGAGCGACTCGGGCGGCGTGTTGTCGAAGTAGAACGTGTACGACCCCGGCGTTCCTCCCACTTGCGTGTTGGGCGATGGCGTCGCGGCATCGGTTCCGAAAATACGAATCGTGTACGTGGCACCGCTGGTGAGATGCGATGTGGTCACGAAAGTGGACGTGTAGGTTTGACTGCCGCTTTGTCCCGTCAAGGTTCGCGTGTCGATGAAAATCTCGCTCGCGGAAGCAAAGGCCGTCCCATTAAAATACGTGTTGCTTTGATCACGAACCGACATTTTGATGTTTCCAAACCCCGCCAAATCGGCGTTGGCGGTAGCGGATATAGTGGCGAGCGAACGGATCGGCGTCGTGTTGGGATAAGTGACCCCGGATGTCGGCGTGGTCGTGTCGATAATCACATTCAGCGAAATTGTTTCGGACCCAGGGTTCGGCGTCGGAAATGCGTTGTCACGTGCACGGGCTTTGACCGTGTACGACCGGTCCGACAACCAGCCGTTCATGACGGACGGCGGATCCATCTTCAAGCTATCGAGCGCGTTGTAGCTCCAAGTTCCTGACGACGCGCCCAGCGCGACAAACCCATCAACCGTTTGCCACGCCGCCCCTTCGGTGGTTTGGCTTGAGAAGACCGTTCCGGTCCAATAATAGGTGCTAACTCCAACGACATAATACGCCAACGTATCAATGTTCCCCACGGCACTTACACCGGCGTTGTTCGGAAAGTCGGTGGCGGTATTGTCGTCCACGGTTCCGGTGATCGCCAGCAATTGACGGTAAATTCCATTGTTGACCGGAAGGGTCAACGCCGTCGATGGCGCCTGGTTATCCACCACGAAAGTTACCGACGACAAGGTATTAACGAATAGGGCATTTTCGTTTCCGGCCTTGTCGGCGACCTTCACACGCAATGAGAAATTTTCCTTGTTGTATATCGCCAATGAAAAATTCGGCATGCTCGCATAGGCCCAGGAGCTGATGTAGAGCGTGGCGGTCAAGTAAGTTGGCGTGGGGCCCGCTACCCATGCGGAACCGTTCCAATACGAGCCGTTGGAATTGCGCTGCAAGGCGATCTGAACTTGACTGACCTGATTGTATCCGGCAATGGCCGCGTCTTGCGAAGCGCCAAGAATGTCGCTCACAGGCCCCGATGCAATCGCCACCGACGAACGCAATTGGCCTTGCGCAACCGACGTGATGGTCGCCGTCGGAATGGAAATATCATAGGTCACGTCGGAGTCGTGTTCCGCTTCGTTGGTCCCGTCGTACGAATTGCTGTCCAAGTACGAACCATCTTCGGCGATCAAGTAGATCTTGTATTTGTAGCCGTCCGTAATATGTGTTGAATAAGCGATGTCGTACTGCCAGTTCCATAAATTTGGCGACGCAAGCGTTGGCGTCACGGTCAAATTCGGGCGCACCAATGTCCAAGTAGCGCCGTTCCAGTAATATCCGTCGGCGGCGGTGGTGTCGTTTTTGTTAATTCGGCGGAGGTCAATTTTCACGTTGTTCACGCCGGCCAGGTTGGCTTGATCGGATGCGGTGCCGGAAATTCGCGCGAAACTGCTCGTGAAGGCCGTTAATGGCTGCGTTAACACCGAGGTTGGCGCTTGTGAATCGTAGGTGAACAACGCCGAGACCTCGGCGCCATCGATGTTCGCGGTGTTGATACCATACGCGCGCACCGTGTAACTCGAACCATGCGTGAACCAATTTCCGGACGCCGGCACACTGGAATTCCAGGCCCAGTTCGGAACAGCCAGCGCGTTGGCCAAAGTGTAGGTTGACGCACTTATCCAGGATTGACTCGTTCCGCTCCAATAGCGGTTGACCGGATCGGAATAGCGTTCAATTTGAATTAATACACGGTCGGTGGCCGCATTGGCGGTACCGCTGATGTCGGTTAAATTCTGCCGATAGAAACGCGTGTTAACGGGTTTTAACAGCGTCACAACCGACGGCGGCGGCTGGAACGTGAAACCGAACGAGCTCGGATACACCGAATAGGTGGTCTGATAATTTCCGGCCTTGTCCAAAGCCCGAACGTAGACCGCGTAGTCCACGAGGTTTTCCCACAAATTGCCTTGGTTGGTGGTTTTGCTCCATTCGCCGGTGTTGCTGTTGTAAGAATCCACCGCGTTCCAGACCGGCGACCCCGATGGTTCCCACGAGGTGTTGGAGAAACGGTACCAATCGCCGTTGCCGTTTGGCGGAAGCCGCGTTATCGCGATTTCAACCGTGTTAAGGCCCGGCGTCCCGTACGTGGTGTCGGTCGCGGTGCCGGTGATCGCCGGCAAGGCGGACACCACCGCGGAATTCGGGACTACAATAGCCGCTGTTCCGGCCTTGACGTCATAAGTCGCGGTGACAACCGAGAAAGATTGTGTGTTGCCGGCGCGGTCGACCGATTGAACGTAGAACCGGAACCAGCGCCCGTCGGTGCCGGTGCCGTGGCTCCAGTCCGGCGGAACCGCGGACATCGACCACGTCGTGGAGTAGACCGTGGCGCGCGTCGACGCTTCCACAGCGCCCCAGCCGGTTCCGTCCCACCAAGGGTTTGTCGCTTCAACACCGTCAAAAATCTTCACGTTAACGTATTGAACACCCGACGGTGTGTTGCCCGGAGGGACCAGAACGTCAGCCATGGTGCCGGTGAGCGCGGCAAGCGAATTGAAATAACCGCTGCCCGCGTTCACAATGACCGCCGTCGGTGTGGACTTATCGACGACCACGATGGCTGAATTATAAACCTGCTGCGTATTGGTCGGGCTCGAGTTGTCGGTCGCGCGGCTTTGGATGTTGTATCCGTACCCATCTTGGAAAGTGTTGGTCGGATCCGAGAACGTGAACGACCAACTGTCTTGCCCCGTGGCCGTCAGCGGAAAATTAATCGATCCCGAATCCTGGTCGAACCCGTTCTCGGACGCGTTCAAATAATTCCCATCGGTGCGGCGCACGCGAACCGTTACCGTGTTGACGCCGGAACCGCCCGCGTCATCGGTCGCCGTGCCCGTAACAACCGAGAACGGACCCGCCACGTAGTTGGTCACGCCGGCCGTCAGCGAATCCACCGCGGACGTGGGGGATGAAAAGTCGATTCGGAATTGACGCCCTGTGCTGGCGAAATCGGGGTCCGAAACGGGGTTGCCCGCCGCATCGATCGCGCGCACAAACAATTTATAAACGGTGCGATCGTTCCAGGACGTCGGCAGGTTTGTAAAGGTCCACGAAGTGGAGTTAACCGTGGCCGCATTTAACCAGGATGTGCCCGCGTTGTAGGGGTTGAAACCAACCCCATCCCAAAACGTGTTGGCCGGATGACGCAGCGCGATCTGAACCGTTGTCGGAACAGGGTTCGGGGCATCCGACATGGTGCCGGTCACCAACGTCAGCGAACGATACGAGGCCAGGCTGGCGGGCTCCACAACGCCCGCGGACGCCGGTGTATTGTCGAAAGTAAACGTCGAGCTAACCACCGTGCCGTTGTTAAGCGCCGAATCACTCGGACGGACTTGAATCTTATAAATGCGGTTATTAATCCAAGTCGGCGTCGAACCGGTGTAATGCCAGTCCTCGCTCGTCGTATTGAAAGACCCATCGGTCGGCGTCGCGCTCAACCAAATAGCGCTGCCTTGCCAAGCACTTCCGTTCCAATAGCGATCGGTGTAGGGCGCCGACGCTCCGGTGGAGATGGTGATCTCAACCAAATTAATCGCGGAGGAAGAATCCGCCGCCGTTCCGGAAATGGTGCCAAGCGATCGCTCGTAAGCGGCGTCGGGATCCAATATCGCGGTCGTTGGGTCCGCCGCGTCGTATACCAACGTAACGCCCTGAGCGACACTCTGCGTGTGCACGTTGCCCGCATTGTCCGTGACGCGCAAACGAATCAAATAGGTTTTCCCTTGTTGCAGCGCCGGGCGCGTAAAGGCCCAGCTATCGATGCCCGCGCCGCCGCCATCGGGCGTGTAGGTTGTTGTGCTCCGAAACGTGCCGCTATCGCCAAAGTCCGCGCTGAACGACGTTCCGTTGTACCACGTACCGGCCGTGCCCGAAGCGCTCGACGATATAGCGATTTCCACTAAGGCGATGCCGGCCGGGTCATCAAACGCTGTCCCGGCGATGGATGTTTGCGATGCATTGATAAAGTTGACCGGAGACGTTACGGTCGCCGTCGGCGTTCCGATATCGTAGGTGATCGTGCGAACCGCGGTGAACGCGGACGTGGTGCCCGCCACGTCCCAGGCGCGCGCCTCAATCGTGTAGGACTGACCTTCCACGAAATCTTCGTTCACCTGCAACTGGGGAATGACGAATTGCCAGGTCGGATTGGAATAACTCGCTGTTACGGTGGATTGCGTGGCGGTGAAACTGCCCGCGCCGTTGTGGGTTCCCGTCCAATAATTGGCTCCATTTTGGATACGCACTTGGACCACGCTCACGCTGGAAGCGGCATCGGAGGCTGTGCCGCTGATAGTTAAAGCGGTTGAATTGGTAAAGAAAGCATTGTCGTTTGGTGCCTGTACAACCACTGTCGGTGCCGTGTTGTCAAACGTGAACGTCACTGATCGGACCGAATAGAATCCTTCATCGTTGGTGGGCGAAGCGTTGTCTTGTGCGCGCGTGGTGATGTAGTAACTGGTGCCCGACGTCAGATTGGCGGAAGCAATGGCCGCGTAGGTCCACGAGCTAGCCCACAGGCTTGCGTTGTCCGTCGTCAACGGGTTATTTTGATTGAACGCATTTGACCCGTTCCACCATTTCCCTTCGTTCACGCCGCCGAGTTCGCGAATCGCGAACTTCACCGATGCGACGCTGCCGGAATTTAAGGCACCGGTATCGTTGCGCGTTCCATAAATCGGATTGACCGCCGGGGTGATGTCCCTAATGTAACTGTTGTTGGCCGGAAAGCTGATGAACGATTGAGGCCGGTCTTGGTCCATGACAAAACTTGCGGTGGCCAAATTCACCTGCACATTTCCCGCGGCGTCCCGCACTTCCGCCTCAACGCGGTACCGCGCGTCCGTCACAAAACTGAACGTGCTGTACCAATTGGTCCAGGAATTGCTGGTCACCGCGTTGAACCAGGCGGTGGAGGCGCTGTTATCGTCGATATCAAAGAGGCCGTTCGATGGGTTGAACCAGAGATTGTTGTCGTTGTAGCGAACGCGGACACGAACCAGCGCCACACCCGAAGGCCCGCTGTCACTGGACGTTCCGATAATGCCGGCGAGACCGCCGATCAACGATGTCGTTGACAAGCGTGGCGTTGTGTCGGTTCCCGGCGTGGCGTCCAATGGATCGATGATGGCCAACGACGGCGCGCTGGAATCAAACGTGAAAGTGGTGGTCACCACCGTGCTGATGTTGCCCGCCTCATCGGTGGAGCGAGCATGAATTTTGTAGGTGATCCCGGACACATAGGTCGGGGTGGAGGCGCCGGTCAATGTCCAGTTCTCGTTGCTCGAGTTGAAATTCCCGTCCAATGCCGCGGCGGGCAACCACACCATCGTCGGCCCCGGCAACCACGCGCTCCCATCCCAGGAGAAATTCTCGGAAACCGGGCCGCCGGTCGATATCACAACCTCGGCCGAAACCATATTTGTGTCCGCATCCGTGGCGTTACCGAGAATGGCCGGCAAGCTCCGTTCATAAGCCGCGTTGGGATCGAGAATGGATGATGTTGGGCTGGTCGCGTCATAGAAGAACGTTTTTCGGGAGGCCAACGGATACGTCCGAATGTTTCCGGCCCGGTCCGTAACGCGGAGCAACACCGAATAGGTTTTCCCTTGTTGCAGCGCCGGCCGCGTCCATTCCCAGGAAATCAAACCGCCGCCCAAATCGGCCCATGTGCTGGTTGACTGCCAAACGGTGTTGGACGACAAGTCCACGCTGAACGTGGAACCGTTGTACCACGTCCCATTCCCTCCGGCGCTGTCCGACGACAGCGCCACTTCCACTTTGAATATTCCCGATACGCCGTCCATCGCCGTTCCCGTAATGACAGCTTGACTTCCGTTCATGAACGAACCTGGCACCACCACCGTCGCGGTCGGGAGATCTACTTCGTAGGTGATGGTCCGTACCGCCGTGAACGCACTCGTTGTTCCGGCCACGTCCCATCCCCGCGCTTCAATCGTGTAGGTCTGCCCGTTCACAAAGTCTTGACCCAATTCCGCCGCGGGAATCACGAACTGCCAGGTCGGGTTCGCGTACGAAGCGGTCACTGTGGTGATGGTGGTGGTGAAATTACCGGCGGCGTTGTGAGTTCCCGTCCAATAATTGGCTCCATTTTGAATTCGCACTTGCACCGTCTGCACGCCCGAGGTGGCATCGCTCGCCGTTCCGCTGATGGTAAGCGCGGTTGCGCTTCCGAAATAGATGCCGTCCGCGGGCGACTGTACCACCACCGTCGGCGCCGTGTTGTCAAACGTGAACGTGGATCCGCGGGACGAAAAATATCCTTCGTCATTTACCGGCGACGCGTTGTCGCGCGCGCGCGTGGTTATGTAATAGGAGGACCCGCTGGCCAAAAATCCGCCCGTCAACCCCGTGAAACTCCACGATGACGTGTGCAACGTCACATTGTCCGAGGTCGGCGCGGCGCCCAACGTAAATGTCTGACCTAAATTATCCCACCATTGGCCGCTGCTTAATTCTCGAATCGCGATGCGGACAGGACTAACGGTACCCGTGTAACGGGTTCCCGTTTCCGCCATGGTGCCTTGAATGACGGTGAGGGCGCGCACAATTGATGCGCTTAGCGGCGTTAACACGCCGGATTGCGGCACGTTCTGGTCCATGACAAAACTGGCCGTGGCCAGAGCCGTTGAATAGTTGCCGGCCGAATCCCGTGCGCGTGCTTCGATGTGGTATTTGAAATCGGTAAGGAAACTGAAGGTGGCATAATAATTTGCCCAACTGTTTGATGAAAGAGCGTTGAACCAGGCTGTATCGGCATCGTTCACATCAATGGTATAGGCGCCCGCCGAATAATCGCTGCCGTTGGACCAATACGAACCGGGGTCCGATTTGTAAATCCGGATCTGCACAAGATTCACGCCGACGCCGGACGCGTCCGACGGCACGCCGACAATGCTAGGCAGCCCCCCCACGTTGATCGGCACCGTGGACAAACGCGGCGCGGTGTCGTCGGCGGGCGTGGTGTCGTTGGGCACCGTGATCGTTAACGTTGGCGGGTTGGGATCGTAAATCACCGTCGTGCCGACACCGGCCGGCGCGGTGCTGGAAGCGAACTCCGCATTGCCCGCCAAATCAACGCCGCGGGAAACAATGCGGATTGAATGGCCTTCCACCAAATCGCTAATCAATCCGGCCGGCACCGTGTACGTCCAGGTGTTGATTGCCGTCGTGGTCGTATTAATAACTTCAAAGTAGGTTGGGTTCACCCCGACAAAATCCGCGCCATCCCACCACGCTCCGGCCGTCGCGTCATAGAAAGCCACCCCCACGGTGTGCGTGCCGAGTTTCGATTCGTACGCGCGCACGCCGAAGCGTTCATCCGTCGCCGTTCCGGCGATGGATGTCAGCGATGTTGCATACCCGGCGGCCGGCGACGTGATCGACGTTGTGGGAATCTCGACATCGTAGGCGAAGGTAACGCTGGTCGAATTGGTGAAGTTGCCGGCCGCGTCAATGGCGCGGGCCGTGATTTGATATTGGTCGTCGTTCTCAAGCGTGAGATTCCCGCTATTGAACTGCCACGACGCCAATGTGCCGCCGTTCACACCCAGATAGAACGGCCCGCCGCCCGCGAACGCGGCGCCGTTGAAGTAATCGTTGTCCGTGACATCGTAGATCGACACTTGCACCGTGGACAATTGGGTGGCAAAAGCGCCGGCGTCGCCGGCCGTGCCGGTGATGGGCGTGGAAACTTGGACTTGCGAATAGATACCGCTCGCCAGCGGATACGTCACGGACACCGTCGGGCTCGTTAAGTCGATCGTGAACACCTTTGTCGAAAGCGTCGCCGAATAATTTCCGGACAAATCAAGCGAACGCGCAATCACGGTGTACGTGGCGTTCATGACCATGCCGACCGGAACATCGTAATGCCATCCGGTCGCGCCGTCTAGCGTCGCGGAGAACCAGGTGAGGTTGGACGTCCAGGAGGAAGACGTCCAATAATATGGCGTTCCGACGCTCGTGGAAATTTTCAACTCAACAAGATTGATGCCGGACAGCGCCGCGTCCATGGTGCCCGAAATGGTCGCCAGCCCCACCAGGTTGGAGGCCGAAGGAACCGTGATCCCCTGGGTCGGTACCGTGTCGTCCACGATGAAATTCACGATATCGGTGCCGGGAACCGCGGGAACACTGAAATTGCCGGTCGCGGTGCCGTCGGCCTGGAACGACAAGTCTTCGCCGCGGGCTTCCAGCCGGTATTCCCGGTCGGTTCCACCCCACGTCACGCTCCCGAAAAATTCCCAGTTGTTGTTGGATGTGTTGATCCATCCGTTATTGACCAGCGAATGGGACGAAAAAGCGGTTAGGCCCGTTTGCCAGTAATAAGTGTCGTTGCCAAGAAGATAGCCGAGACGGATTTGCACTTTGCGCACGCCGGAATTCCACGGAGAACCCGGGTCCGTGACCGTGCCCACAATGGGGTTGGCGCCGCCGCTGACCTGACTTCCCTTGTATTTGGCGTTGTGCGATGGGAACGTGATGGCGACCGCTGGCGCAACCGTATCAGCCAAGAAAGTGCGTGATGAAACGTCCGCCACGAAACTCGTTTGATGATTGCCGGCCACGTCAATGGCGCGAGAAAGGAGTTGATAGTACGTGTTGTACTCGGCCAGGCGAAGGTTGATGTTGGCGTCCACCAACTGCCAGTTCGCCGACCCATCCGAACTCGTTTCGACCCAATAGGGGCAGTTCGCGGTAAAGAAATTGGTTCCCGGGTCGTAACATTTGTCGTTGCGGAAAGACCGCAACGAAATGCTCGTTGCGTAAATCGTGAAGCCATCGCTCGCGGTGCCGGACAACGTCGAGAGTGAATTGACCGGCGAGGAACCGGTTGGCCGGGTAATGCCCGAAGTGGGCGCCGTGGTATCCCATGTAAAGGAGTTGCTCGCCGTTGTCCCGTTCCCAGCCCGATCGACGACGACCAAATACGCCGTGTAAACTTTGGATTCTTCAAACGTCGCCGCGCTGACAAAACTGGAATGCGTCACGTTGTAAACACCGCCTCCCAACGAAGTGGCCGGCAAACAAGAATTGTCGACGGCCGTGATGCAATTAACGCCCGAATCGGCCACCCAGGAAGAAGAAACCGCGACCCAATATTGCGTTGACGGAACGGTGCGCCGCAGACGGAAGTAAACGGATTTGCTGGCGCCGGTCAGAGCATCGGCATCATCCGCCGCCGTTCCGGAAATAATAGGAAGGCCATTTTTATAAGCGACGTCCGGCATCCGAACGGAAGCGGTTGGCGCTCCATCATCGACATAGAACGTAAGCGGGCCTTGCGGAGGACTTTCGGTCGGTGAACCGGTGGCGCGCGCCTCCAATTGGTAGCGATTTAAACTGGTCCAGGAACTGCTCGGGACCGTATAGGTCCAGGTCGGCGGCGACGCAAAATTTGCGCTTTGCCAGCCGGTGATGCTGGTGCTGGCCACCCAAATCAAACCGTTCCACACCAAATGGCTAGATGAATTGCTGGTGTCTTTAAGACGAATTTCAACGCCGGTGGCCGTGGGATTGTTGGCGGTACCCGAGAGCGTGACAAGACCGGATTTGTAATGCGGGTTGGTGTTTTCAGGTTTCTGAATAACAGAGACCGGCACTGGCGGGACCCAACTGAAGGAAATACGGTTCGTATTGGCGCCGGCCGATGTTGGCAGCGATTCGGCATTGGACGCAATGTCCACCGCCGCGGCCAGAATGTGATAATCGCCCGTCACCGGGAAGGTGGGCGTGGATGCCCCGCTCGCGATCCAGTTAATGGGGCTCCCTGCCGAGGTTGTAGCCGCCACCCAATAATTGGAAGACGTGGAAGGCGCGTCCACCGGCAAACCCGCGGAGTCCGCCAAATTAAATGTGCCGGTGGTTGTTTTGTTCCACCAGGCGTTCTGCGTGACGCCGTAAAAAGCCAGCAACACGCGCGACACACCGGAAGGACCATTGTCTATGGCCGTTCCCGTTACATTGGCCAAGCTGGAAATGGATCCGCCATGGGGCGGGCCTGTAATAACCGAGGCCGGAGATGCAAAATCCGCTGAAAATACAACGGTCGAGTACGACAGGTCAAAATTCAACGCCGTGTCGCGCGCGCGCGCGTTCGCTTCGTAAGTTTCACCGGTCGTCCAAGCCGCGGTGGACAACGTCCATGTCCAGGGACCACTGCCTGCGGGCGTCACGTTGTTCCACGTGTTCGAGGTTGCATCCACAACCCAGCTACCTGGCAAGCCGCCGCTGATATCCAAGAATCGATTGTCCGAATACCGGCGAACGCGCACCCGAACCTGGTTGACCACGCCCGCCCCGGTGTCCGACGCCGTTCCGGCAATATTTCCAGATTGAGAAATATAACCCGCAGCTACCGGGAAAGTGATCCCGGTGTCAGGAGCGGTCGTATCGTAGACGAATGTTTTTGTCGATAATTGAATAGCCGATTGATTGTCCGCTTGATCTCTCGCTTTGGCACGCACATCATACGCCGTGTCGACCGTCCATTCTCCACCCGGCGGCATGGCGAAGGTAAACGGCTCGTCAATTTCATCAAAAGCACCGTCGTCGGCCGTGGCCGCTGGCCACGATGGCGAGGGTTCGGATCCATCCCACGCGCCGCCCGTCCAATACGATGTTGTGCCATTGGAGTTAAAGCGGCGAATCAAGACAGTGACATTTTGGAGTTTGCCCCCCGTATTATCTTCACCGGTTCCAAGAACGTTGGTAAGAACACTGCTGGTGTGGATTCCATTTACGGGGGAACTAATAATAGCGCGAGGACGCTCCGGATCGGTGTCTTGATAACGATCCAGCGTAAAAGTAACGGTGGAAGGGCTCACTTCGATATTGCTTGCCCAATCTTTCCCACGGACAATGAACCGGATTTGTTTGCCTGAAAAACTGGTGAGAGAAGGAAGATTGATTGTCCACGTTCCACTGGCGCTGCTGACACCCGCAGCGGAGGTGAACGTGGTGGTAGACCAATAGGCCGAACTCGCTGGGTCCGCGATGTCCTCTTCTTCGTCTCCGGTGGAACCATTCCACGCACCTGTTTGCCAGTTGTACGTCACGTCGTCGGGCGCCGGGCGATAAAGGTGCACGTAAACGTTGCTGACCTGGCCGGGATTTAGGCCCGATGTTCCGATATCCGAGGCGGTGCCTTGCAGCGTGGTTAAAGAGGATCGATAACTATTATTGGAGACATTTGTTATCCGCGAAACGGGTTTCTCATTATCAAAAGTAAACTTGATCAGGGTTCCGCCCACTCCATCGGTTTCTTCGTTACCAGCAAAATCTTCGGCGCGAGAGCGGACCCAATATACTTGTCCATTATCAAAGGAAATGTGCGTCGTTGAAGTGGAGAAATTCGGAAGATTAGAAAATGCCGGAAACCAATTTTCCGATCCAAAAGCATTCCATCCATTAACACTCCAATACGTTCCATTGCCGGTTCCGATGGCGCCCCCGCGTTTAATGTACATGTCCACGGATTGCACAATTCCAGGAGACGTGTCATCGGTCGGATCCGGCGGCTGCGCTCCTCCCAAACTGGTGATGCTGTTATAGGCGCTGTTGTTCGTCAACGTGCCGGGGCCGCTGGCGTTACGATCATTTAACGTGGAAGTTGGGTCAATGGTATCGTATGTGAAAGTTTTTGACTGGTTGGAGGATGCAGAGTTGCCGCTGTTATTTAAAGCGTCGGTCGCCCGTACGGTCACTGTGTAATCAAGTCCGTTTTGGAACCCGATGCCGCCGGGCAACGTATAGCTCCAATTACTTCCGGAAACAAAGGCCCCGGCCACCCACGTTGAAGCCGCCACCCACGCCCCGGCACCATCTCCATCCCAATACCGCGTTCCGCCGCCGGTGCCACTGGAAATTTGGAATTCAACGCTGGCCACCGCAACTTGGTTGTCGCTAACACTCGCCGAGAGGGTAGTCAATGACATATTGCGATAAGCTTCAGTGGGGTTGGTTACTTGTGCATTCGGAGCGAGAATATCCACGTTAAAGGTCGTCGATGATCGCGCCCCCGCAAATATGAATGTATCTTGGTAATTGCCCGCCGCATCCAATGCGCGAGTAACAAACAAAAATTGATCGTTGTTGTAACCGGAAAGATCGGGAGTCGTTATCGACCACGATGTGGACCACATGGCGACATCCGGCCAATCCCCCGGCTCCGACCCCACCCATGCGCTTCCATTCCAATAAATATTATCTGTCACGTTCCACAGCTTGTATTCGATATTCGAAACGCCGGAAAATCCGTCGTAAAATCCGCCATAGGCTACGGTGGATGCGCCCACTTTTCCATTATTGGACGGCGTCGTGATCGTTGTTGTTGGTTTTCCCACATCCCAATAGAAGGTAATGGTGGTATGAGTAACTTCGTAGTTAGGATCCGGGTTATTACTGGCATCTACAACCCGATCTTGCGCGCGCGAAGCGACGTAATAACTAGCACCAGAAGTTAACATGCCTCCGGTATTTAATGGTGTTACTAATACCGTGTTGCTCCATGAAGGGCTGGTTCCATTGGCTGGATTTACCGTGCTGCTGTACCAACTTCCTACCGCAGGCAGGGGCGGCGCCACCCATGCATCGGTGCCGTTCCAATAATATCCATCCGAACCACGCCACAACATCCACTTAACCGAGGTGATACCGCCGCTCGTATTGTCAGAGGCCGTGCCCGCGATTTGAGAAATCGTCGAAATCGTAGAAGCCGCGACCGGACTTGTCGTCAACGAGTCCGGTCGCTCCGGAGAAGCTTTGTATTCATCATAATAGAAGGTCGTCGTTGACCAGCCGACCGAGAGATTTCCGGCATAATCTTCAGCCCGCGCATAAATAGTGTACTGCACATCGTGCGTCCATCCGGCCGGAGGTTGTGAATATGTCCAAGTGCTTAAGGACACGCCTGTTGAAACCCACATTGTCGGGAACGTATTTTCATCACCAGTAAAATAATCAGTCCATCCCGTACCTGTCCAACGCCGTGCGAACGTTTCATCCTTAATAAAGAGCCAGACACCGGATGAAGGACGCAGGTGATAATTTGTATCGGTTTGATAATAATTATCCGTGGCCGTACCTGTAATTAGCGGAAGAGATTTCCTCCGCGTCCCGCTCACCGGTTGAACTACTGCCATAGACGGCACGGTTTTGTCAGTGATCAAATAAAAACCCGCGTCCGCTCCTGACTGGTCCGTCCAGGACCCATCGGCGTAGGGGGCTGAAGCTTTGGTCTGAGAAAGTCCTTGGTCCGTCGCTGTACCGTTACCTCCGAACGTAAGATTGGCATCATTTCCGTTTTCACTTGAGCTGGAGGTCACGATAAAATAGTCATTGCCACTGTCCGGCTGTAGGTATAGAAACGCGTAATCGCCGCCAAGGGTGAGTGTCACTGGGGGAACCACGCCTCGTTCCACCCAAATAGCCTGATCGGCGGTTGTGCCACTCGGAAAATCCGAAGCCTTGAAAGTAGCGGTAGCGATCGGCAACTGTGTGGTCCGGTTATAAACATTAACGATCAAATCCGTCGTGGGGACGGCCGCTGAATTTTTAAGCGCCCACACACCGATCGCGTCCACCTTGGTGTTTGCAGCGGCGACAAACGTTTGACGGAAGTGATTGCCGCTGTCAACGACATTCAGTCTGCTGTCTTCACCGGCCACGGTCGAAATGTCGCCATCGGTTGTTTCGATACCAACCAAAGGTGTGATCTCCCCGGTGGCCAATCCGGAACCGGACGCAATCCAATCATTGGACGTAGGTGCGTTTAGGATATAGTAAGTACGCTGTTGCGCATCGCGCAATGTCGCAGGAGTGGTTCCATATTTTTGCCAAGCTTTGGTGGGCAAGTGGTTGCTGTCCCCCACAAATCCTGAAGGGAACACCTCTCCCGCGGTTCCGCCTGTTGTTCTAGATGAAAATATAAGCCAATAAACACGTCCTCCCAAAATGGACGCCGTACCGCTGGTCGCACCATTGGCGCTGATTCCCCACCAACCAGAACCGGTGCTACCTCCTTCAGCAGCGGCGTCATCATCCCAATAAGCGAGATAGTTGGTGGGGCCTCCCTCAAACGTGAAAGTATCGGGCTGACTGGCATTGGCGGTTCCGGTCGCCAAGTACACACGCCAAGATGGTTCGTTGGCCGTCACAGCATCAGCGAAATAAATTCGGATACGTGTAATAGTGCAGGTGGAATGGGCCGTAAACCGCACCGCGACGGCGTTGGTTGGCTCACCCGATCCAATTCCTTCTCCAGTGCTTTCCGTTAAGAGGGTATCCTGCTGCGTAGACGCGTTATCGGCCGGAAACCTGGTGATGCCGGTTTCGTTGCCCCACGGCGTGTCACCGGACGAGTAAGCGAAAAGAAAGTTGATAAACGACCCGGCCAGCGCGCACATGAGCGCGATCAGGCGAATGCTTTTGACGATGTTGTTATTCGGCCGGCTCACGATTTGCCTCCGGCCATTTCACGAACCTGTTTGTTGCCGTCTCTTTTCAGCTTTTTGAGCGCCGCTTTGGATTCTTTGGTGTTGTGTTTCTTGAGGCCGAACGCCACCTGCTTGCGAACAAAGGGGTCTTGGTCGTCCGCGGCCTGGGACAATGCCGCCGCAGCCGCCGGTGATTTGGAAAGGGACAGCGAACGCGCGACCGCCATGCGGACGGAATTCGAAGGGTTGGTTTTCAACGCCGCAATCAGCGCATCAACAACGCCCGGGTTTTGAACGTAGTTGCCCAATTCTTGAGCAGCGCCGGTTTGGACCATCGGGTCGGTGTCGGTTTTCAGCGATTCCAGCAGCGTGTCGGAAATTCCGGGCTCTTGCGAGCGGATGATGTCCTGGTTCAGGCGATGGCGTTTCAGCGGATTTTTCTCGGATGTCCGTGCAGTGCGGATTTCCTTGAGCGTCGGTGTACGATGTTGTTTTTTATCTTCTGCAATTAAACCGGTTGAACAAATTCCACCCACGAAAACAAAAACGGTCGCCCAGAGGCGTGTGGCTTTGAATATCGCACACGCGCGCGCGAAAAAGAAAAACTTATATATATGGGCGAACTGCGATTGATTCACGATTATCCCTTCCCTCCTACGCCACACGACGGCTACGGAGGGCGTTGTCCCTTAAACCCTTTTTCTGATTCAACTAGACAGGAGCTTGCCCTCCGAAGCTTTAGCGTAGGAGGGCGGGTGAGGCAGGGATTAGCGGAGGAGGCGGGTCGAGGAAATGACGAGGTGAATTAAAAATGAAAACGCATCGCCGGTATCGCGGGCCGCGCGTTGCGGCGAGGCAACCAACGGTGCGACGACGGAACTGCTGCTGGAAATTTTTATTTGGGCTTTCTTCGCGATGATCCACGAAATCACCGGTTCCAGCAAAACGCGGCGCGCCGTTTTTAAGACGCCGGCGAATCCGTCCCAATTTGAATTTAAAAGCGCCAACATTTGCATCTTAATCGGGGTCAGTGAATTCAAAAGCATTCGGTTCAGTGATTTGGAAAATAACTCCACAAGACGTACTTGTGCGGTGTGGCGAAGCGGTCGGTTGAGCGCGTCGCGCGCATCCAAGTCAGAAGTGACAAGCGCTTCGGCGGGGATGGTGATGGAAATTTGAAGAGGGGCCGCGTGGATAATTCCCGCGGTCAGGACCAGGGTCAGAAAAACGATTGTCTGGGTGATATTTTTCATGGCGGATGAAAGTCACAGTTAATGTAACCGCCGTCCGCCAAAAGTCCAATGAAAATTTAATGAAATTCTGATAACAAAACAGTGTTTTTCAGCAACATTGCGACCGTCATCACACCGACTCCTCCCGGGACCGGTGTGATCCAAGAAGCGACCTTCGAAACCGCGGCAAAATCGACATCGCCTTTGAGGCCGGCTTCAGTTCTAGAGATACCAACATCAATGACAACCGCGCCGGGCTTAACCCAATCGCCTTTGACGAACTCTTTTTGACCCAAAGCGGCCACCAGGATGTCCGCTTTTCTGCACACATCAGCAATATTGGCCGTTTTGGAGTGAGCTATGGTCACCGTGGCGTCTAGGCTTAAAAGTAATTGAGCTACAGGCTTTCCCACCAATGTTGAACGCCCAAGAACAACTGCATTTTTGCCCGCTACGGGAATCTTTTCCGTCAACAACATGTGAATCACGCCGTAAGGAGTGCACGAAAGCGGAATACCGGAGGCGCTGATCTCGGCCCAGTTCTTCAAACGGCCCAACAGACCTTGGTTCATCGGATGCAGACCGTCCGCGTCTTTTTTTGGAGAAATGGCGTTGATGATCGGTTCCGGATCGAGGTGTTTCGGCAACGGCAGTTGAACAATGATGCCGTGGACCTTGGGGTCGCTGTTCAACTCCTGGACTTTCTTCAGCAAATCGGCCTGAGAAATGTTTCCGGGAAGCGCGCAATGGATGGATTCCAGTCCGTTTTCCTGACACTTTTTAATTTTTTGCCCGACATAAACATGGGACGCAGGGTCATCACCGACCAACACGGTCGCGAGGCCCGGTTTGATGTTTTTTTTGGCCAGGGCCGCGCAACGTCTTTTGATATCGGCGTACACATCGGCCGAGATTTTTTTTCCATCCAGGATTTGCGCCATTGTCATCTCCCTGCCTGCCGGCAGGCAGGCATAAATAATCGTAGAGCTTTCGGAAGCACTGAAAAATCCAAAAAGCGGACCGGGTTTTCGAACGCTTTTTCTCCATCAACTTGCGGATACAGATCTTTGTCCGACTGAAAACGAAGCAAATTAAAATCGACCCGAAACGTCTGTTTTCCAGCGAGCGAGCCGCCCAACCGGCCTTTCAAAAACTTTAACAAAAGACGCCGCGGCGGCTGGGGCCCTTCGAAAAAACCGTTCAACACGCCGTCGTCCGGCTCGACCGATTTATCAAAGTGGAGACCGCAATTGAAATAGGGCGCGTTGAACACAATGCCCATCAAGGCGCGGCGCGTTTCAAAATGAGTGGCCCCGTCTTGTTTCCATTCGAGGTCCAATTTTTTATCGGTGAAAGCGGAAATGTCCCGGAGCGCGTTGGAGGAACGGCCGATCGAAGATGGTTCGCGGCCAAAACCAGCGTTGTTTAAAAAAGTACGGCGTTCGGCGCCTGAAGACAACAACCCAACATCGATTGTGCGCTCTTGTTGACCGCCCTTGCCTTCTTTTTCCCTCCATTTTTCCCAGGAAGGGACTTCCATTTTCCGCGCGAAATCATTGCACGTTCCGGCCGGGACCAACGCCACCGACACGCGATCGAGCGCGTTCAAATTGTAGAGCGATTGCACCACGCGGTTGAGCGTGCCGTCCCCGCCCCATACCGCAATATTCGAGTGGCCTTCGTTGACGGCCCACTGCACGACCGTTTCCAGATGGGTCGGGTGGCTCTTGCGCTCAATCCACATGGACGGATACTGCGCGTGTTTATCGAAGAACCGGCGCACGGCCCTGGTCTTTGCTTTGTTGGGGTTGAGAATATGGAAAAAGTTTTTCATGAGCGGAAACGCTTGAACGCTTTTTCGGTTTCCGCCCATACCACCGCGGGACGTTCCGAGAGGACCGTGTCCAACAACTCACCGCCGTCGTAACTCCAGGCCGCGATGTGGGTGACGCCTTGTTTTACGGCGGCCTCGACGGCAATACCGATTTCGGGTTCTTTGCCGGTCGGCAACCGCATCGCCTGTACCCACACTTGCGAGCCCTTGTTATTTTTCTGAGCGTGTTCGACGACGTATTTTGAAAATTCCGCCACATGAGCCGCCGGCTCGCGTTTAAAGCGCCAGTGCCAATAAGGATCGCAGCCGAAAATATCCAGGTCCTTCAAGGCCGCCGCGCCCTTCCAGAGTATGTCGTATTCTTCGTGGCCCTTGTAGGCGTACAGGCAAATGGCGTTTTTCATCCCTTTCGAATGGGAAAAGGCCATGCCTTCCTCCAGGAAAGACCCAATGGTGTCCCTCCGGAACTCGCGCGCCTGGTCATTTAACCGTGATGGCAATTTGGAGCCGTATTTCCGTTTAAAGAGGTCCTGACAGGTTTCGCACGTGCAGGAATATATCCCTTCGAGTTCCCACGCCAGCTCGAACGCCATGTGCGGTTCGTCCCAGAAAATGACTTGGCCGCCCATGTCCCGCACGCTCAAGATCCATTCCTTGACGTAAGACCTCCATTCGGGGCGGTTCATGCAGGCCGCGGGCACTTGTTGGCCGTTCGATAACAATTGCCAGGACGTCCGGTGTTCTAGCAGGAATTGGGAAGAGGACTCGCCGCCAAAAACGCCGCCCAGTCCCCATGGATCCACCCAGACCTCGAGGCCCGCCTTGCGCGTTTCCTGGAAAATTTTCGCCATGACCGCCTTGTGATACACCAGGTCGTTTTCGTTTACGGTATGGACAATGTAGTTGCAGCTTTCGGCAATGCGCTTAAAATCCTCGCGCGCGTGGGAGAGGTACCGGTTGCCGAAATAGGAGACGCCGAATTGCGTCATTCCGCGGCCCTAGCGGTAGTTCGTGAATTGCAGCGGAATATCATAGTCCTTGGATTTGAGCAGCGCGATGGCTTGTTGCAGCGCGTCGCGCGATTTGGAGGTGACGCGCACTTGTTCGCTCTGAATTGAAGGGGTGACTTTCAGTTTGGCGGCCTTGATATCGGCCACCATCTGCTTGGCCTTGTCGGAAGGAATGCCTTGTTTGATTTTGACCAGTTGGCGGACCGTGGCGCCGAGCGCGGTCTCGATTTTCTGAAAATCGAGCGCTTTTTGCTCAATGCCGCGTTTCGCGATGCGCGAACGGAGAATTTCCACCACGCTTTTTAGTTTTCCCTCGTCATCGGACGTGAGCGTGATGGTGCCAGCCTTTTTGTCCAATTCAAATTTGGAGATGCTGCCTCGGAAATCGAAGCGCACCGTGAGCTCCTTACTCGCCGCGTTGATGCAGTCGTCCATGACCTGCATGTCAATCTTTGAAACCACATCAAATGATGATTCATCTGTTGCCATTAATGACTCCTCTGATCTATTCCCCGGTTCGCCAATTTGTCGGCGATCCGCTGGTTTGGGTCTTCGCGCCGCACGTGCGTGAACGTGACCGATTCGAATTTTGACATAAGCCCTTTGACCTCCGCGAAAAACTTCTTCATCCCTTCGTGCTTGACCCGGTACTGCCCGTTCAATTGCCGCACCACGAGCTCGCTATCGAGAAAACACTGAACGACGGTCGCTTTCATTTCGAGCGCCCGCGACAAAGCCAGCAAAAGCGCCCGGTACTCCGCCTCGTTGTTTGTGGCGGTGCCGACGTATTCGGATACCTCGGCCAACACGCCCCCCTTTTCATCCAATAAATACGCGCCGATCCCGGCGTGCCCGGGATTCCCGCGGGACGCCCCGTCCGTGTAGGTGATGATTTTCTTGCTCATGCGCGGGGTCGGAACGGAGCGGGCTTTGTTTTCGACAAACCGAAATACCATTTGATCGCTTGCGCGATACGGGCGGAAGCGTTTCCATCTCCGTACGGGTTCACGGCGTTGGCGATTTTCCGATAATACGCGCGGTCGTTAAGAAGGCGCGAGAATTGGCCTTCTATTTTGCGTGGATCCGTTCCCACCAAGAGAACGGTGCCGGCGCGAACCGCCTCGGGGCGTTCGGTAACGTCGCGCAAAACCAAAACGGGTTTTCCCAAAGACGGCGCTTCCTCTTGCAACCCGCCCGAGTCGGTGATCACAAGCGTGCTCGCCTTCATGGTTCGCACGAGATCCGTGTAGTCAAGCGGCTCGAACAAATGGATATTTGATCGCTTCCCCAAAATACGCCGCGCGGGCCCCTGCACGTTCGGATTCGGATGCACCGGATAGATCCACTGCACATCCGGAAATTTTCGACAAAGCGAAAGAACCGATTGCAGCACGCGCGCGAACGGACGCCCAAAGTTCTCCCTTCGATGCGCCGTCATCAGGGCCATTCGGCCCTTGGTTGCTTCAACGCGGTGAACCAAAGCGCCGAGATGCGTATTAAGAAAGGGACGGGGCGATCGAACGGTTTCCAGAAGCGCGTCGATGACGGTGTTGCCGGTGATGAAGAGACGGCCTTTGGGTTTATTTTCTTTGAGCAAGTTGCGCTGCGATTCAGCGGTGGGACAAAAATAGAGCGACGCGAGAATATCCGTCACTTGGCGGTTGGCCTCTTCAGGATAGGGGCGGGAAAGATCAAAAGTCCGAAGGCCCGCTTCCACATGCCCCACGGGGATCTGCTTATAATAGGAAGCCAGCGCTCCCGCCAAGGTTGTCGTTGTATCGCCATGCACAAGCACCATATCGGGTCTTTCGCGGTCCAGCGCCGGTCCAAACCGTTCCAGCACGCGCGTGGTAATCCCGGAAAGAGTTTGCCCGGACGTCATGATGTCCAGGTCAATGTTCGATCGGATGCGGAACGCCTTCAGCACCTGATCAAGCATGCCGCGGTGCTGAGCGCTGACGGCCACCACCACGCTGAACGCGCGGTCTTCCTGCAGACGCTGGATAACCGGCGCCATCTTGATGGCCTCGGGACGCGTTCCAAAAAAACAAAGAATTTTTTTTCGTTTCATGATTTAGGCGGTCCGGCGAAGCGCCACGACCGTAATGCTGATGCACGATAACAACAATGTTATGGAATAAACCAGCAGCACCACTTCGCGCTGGCCCCAACCGGCGTCAAGCAGCCGGTGATGAAAATGCCCGCGATCCGGCGCAAACGGGTTCTGCTTATTGAGAAGCCGGCGGCCAAACGCGACCGCCATGTCCGTGACCGGCACCGCCACCAAAATAAAAGGAATCACCAGCACCGCGAAGATGGTGGTCTTAAAAGCGCCGATCACCGCGATGCACGCGATCAAAAATCCCATGCTGAGCGAACCGCTGTCGCCCATGAAAACTTTTGCCGGATAAAAATTGTACACAAGGAACCCCAAGGCGCCGCCGCACAAAGCCGCCGCGATAATGCCGGTGAGGCGCATCTGGTGAAAAAAAAGCACCGAGCGCCCGCCCTCTTGAATGAGCGCGACCGACAAGAAAGCGCCCGCCACAATCGCGGCCACGCCAGCCGCGAGCCCGTCCAAGCCGTCAATCAAATTAACCGCGTTCGAAAGGCCGACGATCCACAACACCGTCACGATCTGCATAAACCACAATGGAAAATTCGCGAACGCTTCAAAACCGGGAATGGACAGACCGTAGATGCGCACCCCGTAGGTCATGGCGACGTAAGCCGCGATGATTTGAAAAAGGAATTTCATGCCGGCCTTCACGGGACGCCGGTCGTCAACAAGACCGACGATAAACAAGAGCAGCGTGCCGAACAGAATGCCCGCCAATTGCTCGCCAAGGTTTAGCGTGAAGAGGACTTTTTTCTTGCGGAGGATGCCTTGGCTAAAAGAAAGGAGTTTTGTGAACGCCGGGGAATACCACCACACCGCCAAAATGCCCGCAAAAAAACCGGCCATGATGCCGATGCCGCCCCACCGCGGCCGCGGTTCCAAATGCACTTTGCGCGGGTCCACCGCGTCCATCACGCCATACTTCTTCGCGAGCCAAATGCTGACCGGCGTCACTATCAACGCGACGATCAGGGAAACGGCAAACGCGATGAGGTAAAGACGGATTATTTTGAGTGGTCCTTATAGATCGGGAATTTGGCGCAAAGTTTTTTGACGTCGGCGCGGATCTGCGCGAGCTTTTTCGGATTGTCTTTGTTGTCGAGCGCCGCCGAAATCCAGTTGCCGATCTGGATGAATTCTTTTGTCTTCATGCCGCGCGTGGTGACCGCCGGAGAACCCAGACGAATGCCCGAAGCGATAAACGGCTTCTGCGGATCAAACGGGATCGCGTTCTTGTTGGTCGTGATGCCGGCCAAGCTCAACACGGCCTCGGCTTCTTTGCCGGTGATGTTTTTCGGACGCAGATCAACGAGGAACATGTGGCAGTCGGTCCCGCCGGTCACAATGCGCAGGCCGTTTTTTGCGAGCGTCTCCGCCAATGTCTTGGCGTTCTCTTTCACTTGTTTCTGATAGACCTTGAAGCTGGGTTTGAGCGCTTCACCAAAAGCGATCGCTTTCGCGGCGATCACATGCATGAGCGGTCCCCCCTGGTCGCCCGGGAACAACGCACGGTCGATGTCGGCCTGGTATTTCTGTTTGCAAAGAATGAGGCCGCCACGCGGGCCGCGCAGCGTTTTGTGGGTGGTGGTCGTCACGACGTCGGCGTAGGGGACCGGAGACGGATAAAGACCCGCCACAATGAGTCCCGCGTAATGCGCCACATCCGCCATCAGGATTGCGCCGACATTGTCGGCAATTTTCCGGAAACGCGCCCAGTCAAACTCCCGCGCGTAGGCCGAAGCGCCGATGCAAAGCAGTTTCGGCTGGTGCGCTTTCGCCAGGTTCTCGGCCTGTTCGTAATCGATGAGCTCGGTTTTTTCCGAAACACCGAAACCGACCACGTTGAAATATTTTCCAGAGAAATTGAGAGGATGACCGTGGGACAGATGCCCTCCGTGCGCGAGTTGGAGCCCCATGATCGTGTCGCCGGGTTGCAGGAACGTCATCAACACGGCGATGTTCGCCTGCGTGCCCGAATGCGGCTGCACGTTCGCGTGCTCGGCGCCGAAAAGTTTTTTCGCGCGCTCTACCGCGAGGGTTTCAACGATGTCCACTTTCTCACAACCGCCGTAATAGCGTTTGCCCGGGTATCCTTCGGCGTATTTGTTCGTCATCACGCAGCCCTGAGCTTCCATCACGGCCTCGGATGTCAAATTTTCGGAGGCGATAAGCTCCAGCCCCTCTTGCTGCCGTTCCACTTCTTCCTTGATCGCCTTATAAACCGGCGCGTCCTGCTTCTTTATCTTGTTGTACACGTGTTCTCCCTATTCGTCATCCCGGCGAAAGCCGGGATCCAGGTTTTAAACATATTTTTAAAATCTGGTTTACGACCTGGGCCCCGGCTTTCGCCGGGGTGACGGACTATATTTTCTTCAAAATCTTTCCGATGGCATTTTCGATTTCAGCCAAAACTTTTTTATACGTCGGCAGCGGATATCCATAGGGATCCAATATTCCATCCCGGTCCGTCCCGGTGCCCGCGTACGTGTTGAGCACGTGGGTTTTCCCGGCCGCTTCCGGAAACCGGTCAATCACACGCTGCTTGTGCCCGGAATCCATCGCCAAAATTAAATCCGCCCAATCCACCAACTTTTGAGTCATCGGTTGCGCCGTGTGCGTGATGTCTTCGATGCCGTATTCTTCCAGCGCGCGCTGCGCGTCACTCGTCGCGCCGTAACCGGTCTCGGCCGCCACGCCGGCGGAAGCGACATGAATGTTCTTCACACCCGCCTCGGCCAGTCGCTTGCGCAGCAAATGTTCGGCCATCGGACTTCGGCAAATGTTACCGGTGCAAACAAATAGGATATTCAAAGCGCCTCGAGGATGTTTTGTTTCGGTATCGCGCCCTCGCGCAAAACCGAGAATGGAAAATGCGTCACGTCCACGATCGTTGACTCTTTTCCAAGCGCGCAGCGCCCGCCGTCAATGATCACATCGACCTCGTCTTGAAAAATTTTTCGCGCCTGGGACCCGAGCTTGATCGATGGCCGCGTGGACGGGTTCGCGGAAGTCACCGCCAGCGGAAAAGGCAGCGATTCCAACAATTGGTTGACCAAAGGATTTTTCGGGATCCGCACCGCGATGGTGTCTTTACCGCGCGTGGCGTTCAGCGCCAACGGACCGGTTTTGAACACGAGCGTCAATGCGCCCGGCCAAAACGCTTTTGTCAAAGATCTGGCTTCCGGCAGAATTTCCTTCGCCACAAGCGGCAACTGTTCCACGTCCGCCAAGAAAACCGGCAGCGGCTTCGAATAACTGCGGCCTTTCACGCGGTACACCTCTTGCACGCCATGCGCGTTAAACGCGTTGCACGCAAGACCGTAGACCGTGTCGGTCGGAAACACCACCAGGCCGCCGGCCGCTAGCCTTTCCAGGCAAAGATGCAGTTCGCCGCGGCTAAGCCCGCGTTTTTTAAGTGCGATAACCTGCGTTGATACCAACGTATTGGCCAGTAAAGTCGCAGGTCTTGTAATGGGACCATTCTTTGCCAAGGCCCAGATCAACCCGGATCACGATCTTTTTGTTCTGCATGTAGCGGATCGCCTGTGGTTCCGAGAACGGCGCTTCGGTGCCGCCGACACAAACCAGAATATCGCCGAGCCAGATGCGGACTTTGGATTGCTCAAACTTGACACCGGAGCGGCCCATCGCGGCCAGCACGCGGCCCCAGTTCGGGTCGGCGCCATGGCAGGCGGTTTTCACGAGCGGCGATGAAGCGATCACGGCCGCCATTTTCCGCGCCGACTCTTCGCTCTTCGCATGCTCCACATAAATCTCGACCATCCGGGAAGCGCCTTCGCCGTCCATGGCGATCGCGGTCGTTAATTTTTCACAAACCTCATGCAACGAGGCCCGGAAGGTTTCATAGGCCCGCTCGTGCATCGTTTTGATTTCGGGCGCGCCGGACGCGCCGTTCGCGAGCACGCTCACAAAATCATTGGTCGACGTGTCACCGTCCACGCTCACGCAATTGAACGTTTTGTCGGCCACCCATTCGAGCGCGCGCTGCATAAGCGGCGATTTGATGTTGGCGTCGGTCAGGATAAACACCAGCATGGTCGCGTGCAATTGACCATTGGGGCCGCGCAAATCCGGATGGATCATGCCCGAGCCTTTCGCGCAGGCCCACATGCGCACCGAATGACCACCGATCTGGAACGTGGTCTCGGCGATTTTGATTTTCGTGTCGGTCGTCATGATCGCTTCGGCCGCCAGATGGCCTTCGTTGATGTTGTCGGCTTCGCCGGATTTGATCACGTCGACCATCCGATCGACGCCCTTGTGATATTTTTTGAGATCAATGCGCGTGCCGATGACGCCGGTCGATGCCACCCAGACTTCGTCCTTGGACACAGCGAGGCCTTCGGCCACCCAGGCGGTGGACGTGATTGCGTCTTTAAGTCCCGGCTCGCCAGTGGCGGCGTTGGCCGAACCGGAATTGACGACGACAGCCCGCACGCGGCCTTTCGTCTTGAGCAGCCGTTCTTGCGTGAGCAGGATCGGCGCCGCTTTGACCTGGCTGTTCGTGAACACGGCCGCGCCATTGGCCGGCACGTGCGTCACAAAGAGCGCCATGTCTTTCTTGTTTTTCTTTTTCGAAAGACCGGCACTAAGACCGGTCGCGGAAAAACCGCGCGGCCAACTAATCGATTTCATTAGAAACCTCCAATCATCAAGTACCAAGCTTCAAATCCCAATAGATTTATTGGAATTTGGTATTTGAGAATTGATGATTGAGAATTAACGTTCATCCGCATACGGAGAATCCCCGTCGATCACGGAATGCCGGCGGCCGTGGTGACGGTTGTGATGACGGTCGCGATCGTTGTGATGATTATTTTGGTTGTGCTGATGACGGTTCTGGTTGCCTTGGTTTTGTCCACCTCCGCCACCACCGCCTCCACCGTGACCACGACCGCGGCGGCGCATGCGGGAACGCACTTTCTTGCGGCATTTGGGGCAGCGCTTGGGTTCGGTGAATCCTTTGGACTTAAAGAAGGCCTGCTCGCCGGCGTCGAAAACGAAGCTGGAGTTACAGTCCTCGCAATGCAGCATCTTGTCGCCGGGCTGCAACGCTTTGGGTCCCGACGACAATCCGAACAAACTTTTTAAGGCTGAAAAAAAACTCATTTGAATCTCCTGTTCGATAAACAGGAATCACAGCAGGCCTTCGGTTTCCGGTCGTCTAAAACAAATGTTCATGTTCTGAACGGCTTGTCCCGCCGCGCCTTTGACCAAGTTGTCGATGGCGGCGAAAACAATAACACGGTTCGTCCGGGCGTCCTGGGTGATCCCGATATCGCAATAATTAGAATGAACGACGTTTTTCGTTTGTGGGAGCTCGCCTTCCGGCAAAATGCGCACGAAGGGCTCCCGCTCATAAAAACGGGCAAAGAGCGAGCGTAGCTCCGCCGTTTTCATGGGTTTTTTCAGTGTGGCGTAGAGCGCCGACATAATTCCGCGCGGCATGGGAATTAAATGCGGAGAGAACGTGAGCGCCAGGGAAACACGAGACAAGCGTCCGAGCATGGTCTCGATTTCCGGTTGATGACGGTGACGGGCAACGCTGTAAGCCTTCAGGTTCCCGTCCACCTCGCAATACATATAGTCCGAGGTGATTTTTTTGCCGGCGCCGGAGACGCCGGACTTCGCATCGACGATGAAACTTTTTGGATCGACGATAAGCGGTTTGACGAGCGGCGCGCCAGAAAGGATCGCGGCGGTCGCGTAGCAACCGGGGTTCGACACCAAGGTCGTTTTCCGGACTTGATCGCGGAACAATTCGGGCAAACCGTAGGCGGCGGTCTTCAGCAGCACGGGAGCGGTGTGCGTTTCGTTGTACCACGTCTTGTACATAGCGGCGGTGGGCAAACGGAAATCTCCGGACAAGTCGATGACTTTCACGCCCGCCTTCACCAGCTGGGAATTGGGTTTGATGCCGACCTCGGCGGGAAAACAAGAGAACACCACGTCCGAGTCCTTCGCCAGCTGTTTCACGTCCGACTTCACGAAGTTTTTCGTGACCCGGCCCCGCAATTCCGGATGAACGGACGCGACCGGTTTTCCAAACGAAGATTCCGACGTCAGATGCTGGAGGGTAACAGCGGGATGCCGAAGCAGGATGTGGAGGAGTTCGCCGCCCGAATAACCGGTGGCGCCCATGATCGAGGCACGAATCAAACTTTTTCTCTCCTTATTACAATGACGACTTCCCCTTTTTCCGGACGCGAGGCCAACTGTTCAAGCACTTGGGCCGGCGTGCCGCGCAGGAATTCTTCGTGGAGCTTGGTCAATTCGCGGGCGACAACCACGTGGTGTTCCGGCGCTATTTCTTGAATCAATCGGAGCGTATCGGCCACGCGGAATGGGGACTCAAAAAGCACGAGGTTTTTACTTAATCCCATGGCCTCCTGCAACTCGCGTTTGGCCGGCCCGTTCCGTCGGGAAAGAAAGCCCAAAAACACAAATCCGTCGCCGGTAAAACCCGCCGCCGACAAGGCCGCGGTGACGGAGGAAGCGCCGGGAACCGGTACCACTTTGATCTGAGCCTGAATCACTTCGGCCACGAGCCGCGATCCCGGGTCGGAAATGGCCGGCGTGCCCGCATCGGTCACCAGCGCCACCGACTTGCCGCCCTTCAACATATCGATGATTTTCCGTGAAGAAGGACCGTGGGTGTGCTCATCGTAACGGTGCAACGGTTTGCGGGTACCCAGATGGCTAAGCAGGACTTCGGTGCGACGGGTATCTTCGCAAGCTACCACATCCACCGCTTTCAGCGTTTCAACCGCGCGCAACGTGATATCGCCCAAATTTCCAATCGGCGTGGCAACGATGAACAAAACGGGGTCAAGTCTGCGTTTTTCACTTTTCGAGATCTCGCTCGCTTCCTTCTCCCCACTTCTGTTATGCTCCACAAACCCTCCGCAAAACCCAATACATCGCTCCCCCTCCTCCCCTTGCGAAAAAATATGAGGAGCATGTCATGTCTCGACCGCTACGCATTGAATACCCTGGCGCCTTCTATCATGTTATGAACAGAGGCACGGAACGCAAACCGATTTTCCTGGATCCCCTCGAAGACCGGGCATTATTTCTTCGTGTTTTGGGAGAAGCGGCCGACTTATGGAAAATTCGAATTCACGCCTACTCTCTAATGGGTAACCACTACCATTTGTTAATCGAAACACCATTGCCCAATTTGAGCCGAGCAATGCGCCACATCGACGGCGTATATACGCAGCGATTAAATCGAAAAGTTGGGCGCGATGGCCCCCTGTTCCGCGGTCGGTTTAAATCCATTTTGGTGCAAAAAGAATCCTATTTCCTCGAGTTGGTGCGCTACATCCATCTGAACGGTGTTAGAGCCATGGAATATCCCGATCCTCGTCTGGACCCAAATTGTAGCCACAGCGAATATCTTGGAACAAAAATGAAAAAGCCTTGGCTAATGACCGAACTGGCTCTTTCATTTTTCGAACCGGACAAACCAGATGCGCACAAACGTTTGGACGCGTATGTGCGGGCCGGCGTATCGAAGGAATTGGAGGATATATTGGCCAAAAAACAATGGCCTTCGATTTTGGGGCTCAAAGACTTCAAATTGGAAATAAAACAACGTTTCCGTTTGGCAAATCCGGCTCATCGGGAAAAACCTCAAGAGCGCGAATTGGCGGCAGTCGTGAAACTAGAACCAACTCATGTACTGGTCGAAGTTGCAAAAATGTTTGGCGTCCTTCTCTCTGATTTACAGAGATCAAGCAGTCGGATCCATTCGAATGCACGTCTCATAGCCATTCATTTGCTTCGCCATACGTGTTACATGAGCTATGGCGAAATAGGAAAGGTGATGGGAGGAATAGGGAGCTCAGCGGTCTTGGGCAGATTGAAGCAAGTGCAAAACCGCAATTTAATTGACGAAAAAATTCGACGAACAGTCAGGGATAAATTGGGAATCCAACTAAAGTGAAAAACGCAGACTTGACCCCTACTCGGTTCGGAGCGCTTCGGAGGGGGAGAGTTGAGAGGCTTTGATGGCCGGGTAGAAACCGAACGCCATGCCAAGCGCTACGCCGGCCGCGACGGCGAGCAACACAAAGCTGGGACGAATCAGCGGAGCCACCGTGAAGAATTCACTGAACATCACGGGCAGGCCGCGCGCGAGCGCGGCGCCAAACACAAGCCCCGTTAGCCCACCAATCAAACTCAACACGCAACTCTCGACCAGGAACTGAAAAAGGATGTCTTTTTTGCGCGCGCCCACCGCGCGGCGGATGCCGATCTCGCGGGTGCGCTCGGCCACCGACGTCAGCATCACATTCATCATGCCGATGCCGCCCACCAGCAGTGAAATACACGCCACCAACGCCCCGATCACTGAAAGCGTGTTTTGCATCTCGATGGAACGCGCATAAAATTCCTTGATGTCCCGTACCGAAAACAAATTCTTGCGACGGGGATCGTCACGTTCCAAAACGCGAATGATTTCTTCTTTCACCGATGGGCTTGCGTCGGGTTTTACCTGGACTTCAATGCCCCGAATAGTGATGTTGCTGGTGTTTCGTATCAACGTCGTCAAGGGGACCCAAACATCAACGTCTCCTTTGACGCGCCCGGCGCTTCCCATCGAGAAAACACCGATGACCTGGTAAGGGACGTCTTCAACATAGATCGTTTGCCCGATGCTTTCCGACGGGCCTTCAAACAACGTCCTCGCCGCGCTTTCGCCCAAGAGGCACACCGCGGAACGCAATTCGAGCTCAACCGGTGAAATATTCCGGCCTTTAATCAACACGGCCCCCTTGGCCACCAAATGTGTTTCCTGGATTCCGGTGATGATTCCCCTGCTTTCGGTCGCCCGGCTGCGGACCATTTTGAAAAGATTTAGCTGGGGCAACACCGACATGACGGCCGGAATTTGCGACAAGCGACGCACGTCCTCTTGTTCGAATTCTCCTATCCGCTGGGTTGTTTCGTCGTAGCGGGCCGAAACCGTATGAACATTCGCGCCCAGCGAATCGATGCGTTCCATGATTTGTTTCCTCGCGCCGGCGCCGATGGACAACACGGTGATCACCGCCGCGATTCCAATAACCACGCCCAATATGGACAGCAGTGAACGGACCGCGTTGTGCGCCAGGTTGCTGAGAGCGATATGGAACGCCTCGACCAACCGCTCCATTAACGCGGCGACCCATCAGCGAGAATTTCACCGTCCACAATCTGGATAACGCGCTCCGCCCGGCGCGCCACCGCCAAGTCATGTGTGATCAACACGATGGTTTTTCCTTCGGCGTGCAATTCGTCAAAAATATCCAGGATGGCGTGACCGTTGGCCTGGTCGAGCGCGCCGGTCGGTTCGTCGGCCAAAAGGATCGGCGGATCGTTGGCGAGCGCGCGGGAAATGGCGACGCGCTGCTGCTCTCCCCCCGACATCATACGCGGCCGGTGATGAAGCCGATGACCGAGCCCCAACTTCACCAACAGCTTTTCCGCCCGCTCATCGCGGTCTTTGACCCCGCTATAAACCATGCCGAGCCCGACGTTTGAAATGGCGTCGTAAGAAGGCAGCAGATGAAACGCTTGAAAAACAAACCCGATCGCGTCGTGGCGCAGCGCCGAGATGGCGTCGTCGGACAAGTCCGCGGTGTTTTTGCCCATCACGGAAAGCTGTCCGACGGAAGGATGATCGAGGCAGCCGAGCAGTTGCATCAGCGTCGATTTCCCAGAACCGGACGGACCGATGATCGCCACGTATTGCCCTTGGGGAATTTCCAAATCCAACGGATGAAGCACTTCCACTTCGGAATCGCCGACGCGGTAACGTTTGGCCACGCCGGACAACAAGAAAGCCGGCGGCGTCATAACATTGAAACCGAGGGTTTTTCGACGCCCACTTTTTCGCCTTTGCTCAATCCCGAAAGGACCTGGATCCGGTCGCCGCCCACAACGCCGAGTTTTACGCGACGCGAACGCACCAGCTGCGAATGCCCCCGCACAATGACCCATCCGGTGTCGCCGTCTTTTTTCGCGATGCTGCGGATCGGCACCGACAACGTGTCCGGAATGTCCTCGATGAGGATATTCACGCGCACAGACAAATTGTGTTTGAGCATGGACGGATCCGCCGTAATGATCTCGATGACGACCTCGACTTTGGCGAAGGTCTCCCGTTCGGCCTGCGAGGCGATCGACACCACGTTTCCGAACATCATCACGCCCTGAAACGCGTCGGCCTGGATTTCCGCGCGCTGGCCTACGCGAATGCTGTTGATATCAAGCTCGTCCACTTTGGCGCGCACGATAAATTTCGAAATGTCGCCGACCAGCATGATGTCCTTGCCTGGAGAAAGCGCCATGCCGATCTTCGTATAGTCCTTCAATACAACTCCGTTGATGGGAGAGCGGACCAAAGTCGAGTCAAGTTTTATTTTCGCGAGACTGTATTCCTGCTCGGAAATTTCAACGGCCGCCTTGGCTTTTTCAACGGCGAGCTCCGCGTCCTCGACTTGCTGTCGCGAAACGGCCATGCTCTTTAGAAGTTTTCGTTGGATCGAGAGTTCTCGAACGGATTTTTTGTAATCGGTGATGATCGCCTTGTGCGCGTTTTCTCTCTGTTGGAATTCAAGTTTCGTCCGCGAACGGCTGAGCTCCATGAGCGGCTGGGTTTGCAGAACACGGTCGCCTTCTTTCACCATCACGCGTTCCACGGTCTCTTCGACATTCGACTTGATCTCGGCCACGCGCACCGCTTCCATGACGCCGGGCGTCACCACGCCACGCCGCAAGGTCCGCTTTTCGACCGTTTCCCATTCATAACGGGACTGGAGCTTCAACACGTCCCGCGTCAGATTAACGACCATGAGCAAAAGAGGTGTGGCGATCCAAATCAGCAGCCGGTGATTAACGGCCTTCCGGTTCATCGCGTCCTCCGCACCGGCGCGACGTCGATTTCCGCGCCAACCAAAACTTTCATCCGGTCTTTCGCGGTGTTGTGGGCGACCAACAAACTCAGATATTCCAAATCGAGTTCCCGCATCTGGTTTTCGGCGTCAAACACGTCGGTCAGGCGCGTAAGGCCGTTGCGGTATTGCAGCCGGAACGCGCGCACGTTGCGTTCCGCGCTGTCTTTCTGCGGGCCAAAATCGGAGATCTGCTCCTCAACGCGCTTAATTTCCAAATAGGCGTTTTGGATTTTGACCTGCAGGTCGCG
>CAYOPN010000002.1:0-113992 GCA_964405835.1 uncultured Elusimicrobia bacterium
CCGTTAGGGCACCACCACCTCAAGATGGCGTGTCTGCCAGTTCCACCACCCGCGCAAAAAATTTTCGTCAGAAAATTTTTAATCTTCATGCGCCATGCTTCATGCGAAAATTTTGCATGAAGCATGGCGCATGATAATAAATCTATTTCTGCGTTGATCCCGCCGGTGTCACAGGAGCCGCTTCAGGTGCTGCAGGAAGCTGGGGCAACGCCGGGAATTGCCGCTGAAAGACCGACTGGCCGGTCTGGCGGCTAGACAAAATCGTTAAGAAAAGAGATGTGGCCATGAACATGCCGGCCAAAATTACGGTTGCTTTGCGAAGACCGGATTGCTGGCTGGACGTGGAAAAAATCGCGTCCCCTCCGCCGCCACCCATGAGGCCCGAGAAACCGCCGCTACGTCCGGCCTGGATCAAAACAATCAGAACCACCAGCACGCAGACGACAACATGGATCGACAAAATAATTGTGTACATGGATTAGGCCTCCGGGAGCGCTTTCACGCCGGGCAGTTCCTGGCCTTCCAAAAATTCCATGGAAGCGCCTCCGCCGGTCGAGATATAGGTGATCTGGCTTGCAACGCCGGCCTTGTTGACCGCCGCCACGGAATCGCCGCCGCCGACAACCGCGGTCGCGCCCGATTTTGCCGCCATAGCTACGGCTTTCGCAATCTGCATCGTGCCTTTTGCGTAAGCGTCCATTTCAAAAATGCCGGCCGGGCCGTTCCAGAAAATTGTTTTTGCAGAGGCAATCAACGGTGTGATCTCCGCAATCGTCTTTGGTCCGATGTCGACGCCTTTCCAACCAGCCTCAATGGCAACGCCGTCGGTGATCTTAGCGCCCGCTGTGTTCTCGATTTCCTGGACAACCACGTGGTCGCTGGGAAGAACGATACGGACATTTTTGGATTTGGCCTTCGCCAAGAGGTCTTTGCAAAGCTGGATGAAATCGGGTTCAACGCGGGAATCGCCCACTTCGATGCCTTGGGCCGTCAGGAACGTGTAAGCCATGGCGCCGCCGACAAAGATGATGTCGGTCTGGTCGACAAACGTCTCAACGATGCCAAGTTTGTCGGAAACTTTCGCGCCACCGAGGATCGCCACATACGGACGCGCGGGATTGGCTTTCAAACTACCGAGGAAGGACAATTCTTTTTCAAGCAGAATGCCGGCCGCGGAAGGCAAAATCGCCGGGAGCTGCGAGGTCGAAGCGTGCGCGCGGTGCACCGCGCCGAACGCGTCCTGAATGAAAAAATCAGCGAACGTGGCCATTTCTTTCGCGAAAACGGGGTTGTTCCCCTCTTCTTCAGCGTGGAACCGCAAGTTCTCGAGCAGCAGAACGTCGCCCGCTTTCAACTTCGCGACCGCTTCATAAGCTTTCGGCCCCACGCAATCTTCCGCGAACTGGACCTCCGTTTTGAGCAGGTCGCTCAACGGCTTAACAACGGGTTTTAAACTGTATTTCGGATTGACCTGGCCTTTCGGACGGCCCAAATGGGCGATCAAAATGACCTTGGCTTTGCGCGCAATCAGCGATTCAATGGTCGGAAGGTGCGCACGGAGGCGTGAGTCGTCGGTAACGCGCCCTTCTTTATCAAAGGGAACGTTGAAATCCACCCGCACCAGCACGCGCTGGCCGGCCAACGGAAGCGTGGTAAAGGATTTCTTCTTATGAATAGACGACTCTGCGACCGCGGACATTCTTAAGCGGCAACAGCGGTCTTAAGCGACTTCCCAACCATGGCGGTCAGGTCGATCAAACGGTTCGAATAGCCCCACTCGTTGTCGTACCAACCGAACACTTTGATCTGCGTTCCTTCCATGACTTCGGTGAGATCGGCGTCAAAGATCGACGAATGTTTGTTTTCGAGGAAGTCCGTGGAAACGAGCGGCTCATTGCTGAACTGCAAGTAGCCTTTCAGGTTCGTATCAGCGGCTTTCTTGAAGGCGGCGATGACTTCTTCTTTCGTGGTCGCCTTCTCAACTTCAACCGTCAAGTCGACAATCGAAACGTCCTGCGTCGGAACGCGGAATGACATGCCGTTCAATTTGCCTTTGAGTTCTGGCAACACCAAACCGATCGCCTTGGCGGCGCCGGTGGAGGTCGGGATGATCGACTGGCTCGCAGTACGGGCGCGGCGCAGGTCTTTGTGCGGGAAGTCCAAGGTAACTTGGTCATTCGTGAACGAATGGATGGTGGTCATGAGACCGCGCTTCACTTTGAAGCTTTCGTTCAAAACTTTTGCCAACGGCGCGAGCGCGTTCGTGGTGCAAGAAGCGTTCGAGATGATGTTGTGCTTGGCGGCATCGTAGTTCTTGTCGTTGATGCCCATGCAAACCGTGATGTCTTCACCCTTGGCCGGGGCCGAGATGATGACTTTCTTTGCGCCCGCTTGAATGTGGAGCTTGGCTTTGTCGGCATCGGTGAAGAAACCGGTCGATTCGATAACAATGTCAACGCCGAGGGTTTTCCAAGGCAATTTGGCGGGGTCGCGTTCCGAGAGCACTTGGATTTTCTTGCCGTCGATCACGATGGCGCCTTGTTCGGCGACAACGGTCCCGGGGTAGATTCCGAATGTTGAATCGTATTTAAAAAGGTGGGCGAGGGTCTTAGCGTCGGTGAGGTCATTGACGGCGACGAACTCGAGTTCTTTGTTCTGAAGGCCTGCTTTCAAGGCCAAACGGCCAATGCGGCCAAATCCATTAACGGCTACTTTAACTGACATGTGATCCTCCTAATAATTAATGACGGAAATTTGATACGCGGAGAACATCGGGGGTGTCTGTAGACTGGGGGTCTATCCGGCTATCAAAACGTGGGGCGGATTGTATCAAATCACTTTAATACGTCAAGAATTCTCCCGGGCAGCCACCCCCGCCAAAACGCGTCGAACTCCTGCCTTTTTAAGCAGACTGGCACAGGCGCCGAGAGTTGCGCCCGTGGTGCAAACATCGTCCACCAACAGCACTGACCGGCCTCGCAAAGGGCCGCGAGAACTCAACGTGAAGCTGCGTTCGGCATTTTTCTTGCGGTCGTTTCTTCCCAGATTAGTCTGGGACCGGGATATCCACCGGCGCGATAATCCCCTCTCCCACACTGGCACCTGCCATGCTTTGGCAATCCGGCGGGCAATTACAGTGGCTGGGTTAAAGCCCCGATTGAACTCTTTCCAAGGCGACATGGGGACCGGAACAATGGCTTCCACGTCCGATTTTTCGAGCGGTGTGTAACGCAGCCACATGTCGGCGAAATGGTCTCCGATCCGCTCTTTCCCCCGATACTTGAAGTCATGGAGTAGGTCCCGAACGGGACCGCCGAAATCGGAGAGAGCGAAAAAACCCTCAACGGAGGATCCGGGCAAGGGCTCGAACGAAGAACGCCACTCGATTTTTGCGTGGCAGAAACCACAGAGCGCTCCGAAAAAACCTGGACCTGCCGGCATGTCATCGCCGCAAGAAAGGCAACAAGAGGGCAAAAGAATATTAAGAAGGTGTTCTGCGATGGACGGCATGGGAACTCCGATGAGGGGAGTGGAGTCTAGGGCGTTAGAACTGGATCGTCAACGTGGAGGTGATGCCGAACGTGGTTGTGTCCAACTTTTTGAAATCGGGGTGGTGCTTTTCCTGGCTGTAATTGCCGCCGATCGCGAGACGGAAGTTCTGTGAGATCGTGTAGTCGCCGGTCAACGTCGCGCTGTAGATATCCAGGAAGTTTGTGCTGGGGTTGATATTGGAGCGCTTCTTGTCCCATTTCAGCGTGGAGTTCAAGATCATGCGGTTCGCCAGGCCGATTTCCTTGCGTCCGAGCCGGATACCGAGAGGTTTCGATACGTCGCCGTAAATCTGCAGGGAAAAGACATCGTTCACGAGGTCGTTGGTCTTTCGGACCGAGTCACGCGCGTTGCTCACGTTGCGCTCCACGCGCGGCGTGTACGCCCAGGAGCCGGCCGGGATGCGCGTCTGCAAGGAGAAATTGGTGGTGTCCGACTGGGAAGCCAGCTGATTGGTGATCAGGTTGTCTTCGCGGGAGTCGGTGCGGTTGAACGTGGTCGAGAAATCCAATTTCCGCATGAACTGAAATTGGAAATCAGTGCCGTACGTTTCGCTTTTGCTGCGGCTGACGTTCCGCGTTTCGGTCAGGCGCTTGTTGTTTTTAAACACGATGCGGGAGGCATCGATGACGCGCTTGATATTGAAAAAGTCCTCGGCATCGTTGATCGTCAAAATAAGATCCGGCCAGGTGACCGATTTTACATGCCGCGTTGTGCCGGTCGTCTCGCCGTCTTCTTGTGAGATCAAATAATTGCTGGTGAGCGAAAGTGTATTAAGCGGCTTGAGCCGGCGGTTCTCAATCCGGTACGCGCTCCACGGCTGCCAGGCTACGTTTGCGCGGAAGGAGCGGCGGTCGGTGGCGTCCACGCGGCGGGCGACGGCGGTCGTGCCGGTGGAGCTATTGACCACGAGCGGCTTCCCCACCCACAACTGGCTGCGCCATTTGAAGTCTTCGGGCATGTCGTTGTAGGTGTCTCCGTTCTCCACTTTATAGCTCGCGTTAAAGTTCATCGAATTGACCGGGCGGAAACTCGGCAGCAATTGGTTCGCCTGGATCGCCCCCGAAATTTCGCCCTGGCTGTTGCGCGTGATCGTTTTAAGCTGGTAGGCCGTGGTGTTGGATTGTGTCGGCAGCCCATTGGTTTCGGTGCCCGTCATCGAGTAGGTGTAACGCGGATCGAGCCATTTGAAAATCCTTAAACTTCCGGCCGCCGTGATCGCCTGCGCGATAGCGCGCGGGGTCTCAATCTGGTCGATGCCGTCAACGGCCGGGAGGGTGGTTTTTTCATCGTCACGGAAATCGCGGCGTTCGGTGTCCACGCGCAACTTGTAAGTCGGATTGAACGAGAACCCGTCCCAGGGTTTAAAAGCGAGACGCGCTTCGTTTTCATCGCTGAATTGAGTGAGGTTCGTGGAAGAAAAGGGCGCGGTCGAAATGCCGTACTCGGTCAACTTGTCCAAACCTGGGAAACGGAGCTTGGTGTTCCTGGTCGTGTGCAGGAACGTGATCGACGTCGGCACGGGGCGGAACGTGAGCAGAGGGAGGGGAAGTATGTCGAGTGTTGTGCGCGGCGAGTAGGTCGCTCCGACATTCACGGTCGTGGCGATTTCCCGGCGCTGCGTGATGGTGTTCTCGGTGTCGTCTGTGATGTAGCTGAAGTCCATGATCGGCAATTTCGGAAGTATCAACTTCGCCGTGGAAACATTGTTCACGCGCTCGACGCGCCCTTCGTCAAAAAACGAGACCAGGCCGTTGGTGTTGGACCGGAACGCCGAGGGCGTTATGTTGACGTCGCGCGACGTTTTGAACGTCATGGGCAGGAAAGCAATGCGGTTGAAATTGATGAAACCGGAGGTCTGTTCGCTGTCCTGGTTGGTGATCGCGGTCGTGGGTGTTTCCCAGTTGCGGTCCACGTTGCGGTAAGAGCCGCCGAAATCCATCCAGTTCGCCCATACGCTGTCGAACGAATAGCGTTTCGCATGACCGGTGCGCTCGTGCGGTTCGCTCACGTGGATTTCATTGATCCACACCTCATGGGAAATCGTGGCCGGAGAATTGTTCACGACGCCGATTTTCATCTGCGACACCTGCGTCAGGTTCGGCGCATTTCCCACCCGCGATATCCGCACCGTCGGGTCATCGGATATCCACGTGTCGGGCGTCCCGTCGGTATTCAGGTCGGCCTGTTTGATCGACACGATGCGCCACGTCGGGGCCGCCGGTATGTCCGCCAGGTCGATCGAAGCTTGTTGGTATTCGGTCTCGGAACCAACCTGAAGGAACAGCGTACCGGTGCTCGGATTGATGCCGCCAGAAGGTTTGCTCAAGAAAAATTTAAAGAAGTCGTGTTTGGAAAAATCGCGGGCCGTGCTGTAGGCGTTGCGCGTGGTGCCCGAGGACCCCGGTTGCAAATCGTAATCGAGCGCCAGCGCTTGTTCCTTGGAATCGGCCGACGGAACAGTGTTTTTATAAAGGTCGTTGTAGGCCGGGTTCCCGACCAGGGTTGTGTACACACCCGCATCGTCTTTGTTGTTGACAGCCCTGACGGTCATTGTGCTGCTCAAGGATCCTACCACGGTCGCCGGTTCATAGCTGTTCCCCACCATCGTCAACCGGATCAATTGGATCGAACCCGTCGTCCCGATCGTATTCTGGCTGTTGCGGATTGTCACGCGAACTTGTTTGACAGCGGTTAAGCGGGCTTTTTCTTCCTGAGAAAGCAAATTGATGTTTAACGGGATCTGGAACAATTGCCGGCCGGTGAAATTTAATGGCTGCACAAAGAGCGGCGTGAAGGTGGCGGGAAAATCCTGTGTGCTCAGCACACGGTCGGCGTTCAGGTCCTCGCTGTCGAGGCGCGTGTTGGAGGGCCCCACTAAGGCGATGGTGTCGTCACCACCTCCGTTTTCAGCGATCAAGTTTGCGCCCGCACCGTTGAATACGTATCCGCCGTCTTCGCCCAAGTTCAAAATACCGTCAAATGGAATCTGGTCTTCGGTGTCGAGGCGCGGCGTTGAACCCGACACAAAGTCGCCGTCGGCGTTTTCGTTGAAGCTACCGTATTCGATCTGCACATACACGTTCGGGTCAGCCGGGCCAAGCTTCTCAATTTCAATTTCGAGCGTGGACTTCTTCGAAAAATCGCGTCCCGCCAAAGAAATGACATTCACAATCGAGACCTGTTCCGTGGTACCCAAGGAAGCGGCCTTGGTATTGAGTGAATAGTTGACCTGCAATGCTTTTTGCTGGGTGCTTCCGTCCAAGGGGTCGGTTGTGTTCACATCCAATTCTGTCCAGCGCACAGAACTCAGGTCATTATCGCGGCCGCGGAAATCCATAACGGTGTTCGCGTTGGCAATATCGGGGTTCCTGGAGGGCAACCACGCATCCTGAAGCATGGAAGTGGAATCTTCTTGCTTGATGCCTTCCATGGAATCAACCAAGGCCTTGCCGTATAGATTTGGGTTTTGATCGGAACGCGCCGCTTCGAGCGCGATATTGGTTTTGACGGGAGTGTTGAAAAACTGAAGTCCTTTGATCTGCGTGTCGCCTTCGGTGACGAGCAAACTCGCCGGCGTTGAGCGCACGTCGGGCGGCCCCGTCGGTTTCGCCGCGAAGTTGTAAAGCACCGTGGAACCGGCCGACCATGTTTCCAGGCTGCCCAAACCGCTTTTTTTGTTCTTAAGAATGTCGTAGGTGCCGCGCGCGCCCACCAGCGTCTCCCCCAACACGCCTCCGAACGGCGCGAATTCGTAGGTGATTTCAATCACCGTGGATTCGCGGATCAGGTCTTCGTTAAAAAACGTAATGATGCCAATATCGTAATCGATGAAATAATCCAGGTCGCGTGTCACTTTCCGCCCGTTCACTTCAACCGATTCGGATTGCAGCACGATGTTCGGCCGCAGCGTGAACGTGCGGATGATGGACTGATATTCCACCGAAAATACCGCGAACAGCGGGCTCGCCGGGTTTACATTGGTCGCGTAAATCTCACCGAACGGCAACGGGTTCCTCAACTCGAAAACACCGGTCTCAAACTTCATCTCAATATTGTCCGGATAACGTTGCGGCGGCGACAGCGAATCACCGATTTCCGTCTCGCGGTTTTTATCGAATACGCGCAACGCAAAATTACCCAAACCATTATCACGCACAATATTCCGGTCCCCCACGCTGTAAAACCGTTTTATTTCCTGGCTGACGCCTGGCGACTCGGGGTTTCGATCCTTGATCAACACGGCCGTGTTGCCCGCCACAAGCGAGCTCAAGCGCACGCCGTTCGAAAGCGTGAAGTCGATCGCCACACGGACGTCCTCCGACACCGGATTCACGAACGTGATGATGCCGCGCACACGGTCGATGCTATAGTCGACGCCGGGGGACATGATGCGCATGCGCAAACTCAACGTGGTGGTGGTCGGGGCGGTCGGCGTGGCCACGACATACGTGGTGGCCAGCGGATTCAACCCGGTCGTGTCTTCGATGTACACCAGTTCGGGAATGGTGCCGTTGATCGGAAGGGGCGGATTGGCGGTCAACAACGGCTGCATCGCGGCGGCGGTGGTAAAAGTCAGATCGTAAAACTTACGGCGGACATAACTGGTGTCGTTGATGAACTTTTGCTGGCGCGTGGTGGCGCCGGTGAACCTTTTGGTTTCGGTGGTCCCCTTCGTGCGCGATCCGATCACCATGAGACCGGCGCGTTTGTATTTCAAGGCCGTGCGAATACCGAACAATTGCTTGTTGTAGTTCACGAACTCGGTGGAAGGCAGGGAAAGGATGATGTCACCGAAGGCCGCTTCTTGTACGACTTCATCGGGATCGCCTTTGTACACAACGGAAAAGTCCTTAACGTTCTCTTTGGTGTCGTCAAAATTTACGTTGATCGTGGTCTTGCGCGCCACGGTCCCTTGGATGCGCGCCTGTAATTCCTGTTCCATGTTGAACGTCTGCGTGTCCTGCTTTCCTCCGATCTCGTTGGCGCGTTCGCCCGAGATGTGCGTGTTCTCGATATCGAGCTTGATGACCTTGCGGCCCGTGATCGAGAGCGAGGATTCGTAAGGCAAGTCGACCGAGAGCAGGCCCGGCGGAGGTTTCGGCGGCGCTTCCGCGGTGGCGCTTGAGAGCGTGACCGTGGTGGTCGAAGCTGTCACCGGCATCTCATCGCCTTCAAAGACCCGGCGCATGCGGTTCCATTCGCCCTGGTCAAACTGGAAAAGTTCTTCAGGTTCTTTGGCTTCGGAAGGTTCCGGACCGTCGAGAGGTTCTCCGATGGAGAAGCGGTTTGAGGCGGGATTTTCAGCGAAGGAGGGAAGGACGGAAGCGGTCAGCGTTAGAAAAATGCCGACCAAAAAGAGGAAACTTTTCCGAGCAAAAAGTGGTGCAAAATGGTGCAATTTCTGGGTCCTTTTCCGTTGTCCGAGGGTATCATCAAACCCTCGTGTTTTCAAGGCGATTTGGATGTTTTGTAGGATGGAAAACATGAAACTGAGCTGGTACTTCTTCCGCCAATTTCTTCCGCCGTTTTTTTTCGGCACTGTTTTATTTTTGTTCGTGCTTTTATTGGACCGGTTGTTCGACATCATCGATTTGATTTTTAACAAGGGCGTGCAGTGGACCGTGGTGGCGCACCTGTTCATGCTTTTTATCCCCACCGTCGTGCCGCTCACGCTTCCGATGGCCTGCCTGCTCGCCTGTCTCGTCACATTCGGACGCTTGTCGCAGGAAAACGAACTCTCCGCCGTGCGCGCCGCTGGTATTTCACTTTATCGCGTGCTCTGGATGGCACCCGCTTTTGCGTTGCTCGTGAGCCTCGTGATGCTTCCGTTCAACATGCGCGTCGCGCCCTGGGCGAACCGCGGGTTCCGCACAATTTATGAAAAGATCGCGAACGCCGATCCGCTCATTAATATCCAGGCCCGCAAGTTCTTCTCCGTTAAAAACATCAAACTTTTCCCCATCAACGTCGATAAAAAGTCCCAACGCCTGGAAAACCTGTTCGTGTTTCAAATGAACGACCAGGGACGCCCGCCTGAGCGAATTTTCGCGCGCGTGGGGCAATTACGCTCCGAGCCCGACGCTTACCACCTTGACCTCACGAACGGAATGATGGAGCGCTACGACGCGCTGGACCCGCACCGGCTAATCCACACGTCCTTCGCTAGCTACCGCATCACGTTGCCCATCACGCGCGATATGGCCAACCAAACGACACGCTTCCGGAACATGTCAAGCGACGAGTTGAACACGATCATCGCAGACATGAAGAAAAAGGGCATCAAAGTGAACGCGCTGGAAGCTGAGGGCAGTTTGCGGGTGGCCATCGCGTTCGCGCCGCTGGCGCTGGCGCTCGTCGGAATTCCGCTCGCCACAGCGCTCAAACGCGGCGGACGCGGCTTCGGGTTCGGCGTCTCCATCGCCGTCATTTTCGCCTACTACACGCTGCTTATTTTTGGGCTGACCATGGCCGAGAAAGGGGCCCTCCCCCCGACGTTCGCGCTCTGGCTTGGGAACGGAACGTGTTTCCTGGGGTCGATATTCCTTATACGGAAGTTGGCCAACCAATGAGCATTCTCAACCGCTATATCCTCAAACAATTCATACGCCCGTTCCTGGCGTCGTTCGCGGCGCTCTGCTGCCTCATATTTGTTTCACAAATTTTCGATCGATTGGACCGGTTCCTGGCCGACGGAGTGAGTTTTGGACACGTGGTCGGGTTCCTCTTGACCTCCATGCCGTTCCAGGCGCTTCAAATCCTCCCGGTCGCCTGCTTGCTCGGGACGCTGTTTGTCGTCGGAAACATGGCGCGGTCGCGCGAATACATCGCGGGGCTCGCAGGCGGATTGCCTCCCGAAAAATTCCTGGCAGGACTCTTCTGGGCGGGGTTCGGCATATCGTGCCTGGCGCTTATCGCGAACGAGACATTTATTCCTCCGACCACAAATTACGCCCGCACCGTGTTCCGCGAAAAAATCCGGCGACTGGGAGGATGGACCCCCTCCACAATCAACAATCTCGTGGTGGCCGGCGCGGACGGACGGTTGTGGACCGCGCAAACGATGGAAGAATCCAGTGGAAACATGTCGCGCGTGATCATCGACCAATTTTCCGACGGAACATTGGCTTCGCAGATCAACGCCAGCTCCGCGCAGTGGACCGCCAACGGCTGGCTTTTTACCAACGGCATCCAACGGGATTACACCGCGAACGCGGCCGTCATTGAAAACAACCTGCCCTTCAAGGAATTGGTGATGCCTTTTTCCGAACGCCCATCGGATTTCGCGATCCAGGAACCCCAGCCGGAAGAAATGACGTACCGGAAACTCAAAAAACATATCCGGCGGATGGAGATGCTGGGCGTGCCGGCGCGCCCGATGGAAGTGGAACTCATGATGAAACTGGCGTTTCCGTTCGCGTGTTTCGTGGTCACGTTTCTCGGCGTGCCGCTCGCGCTCTACGGAAAAGGCAGCCGCGGCATGGGTATCGCGGCGGGCGGGATATTAACGCTGCTCTATTTGGGATTTATGCAGTTCGGAAAGGCGCTGGCCCAACGGCTTGTTGATCCGTGGGTTGGAGCGTGGCTTGGAAATGCCGTTTTCTTACTTATCGGCCTCTGGCTGTGGCGCCGAATGCGACGCGCTGCCTGATTCGGATGCCGGGGCCGCTTCCGGTACGGCGTCCCCTTTCGCTTTCTTCATTTCCTTTGACTTGTTGATACGCTCACGTGATTCCGTCGACCCCGCGCCGAAGCGCAACGCCAACGACAGCGCGTGGTTTTTCTCCTGCTTGTCTCCTGACAAGGGCCCCAGCTCGCGCGAATAATACGCGTAATCGAGCTTCAGGATAGGAAGGTCGAGGCCCAAACCGAACGACGGGTAACCTTGGTAGGCCCCGCCGCGAAATCGCATAAACCAGTAACGGAACTCAGCGCCCAAATGCGCGTGCGTCCCGAAATTCTCGCCGATGACGTTCTTGAAACCGTTTTCAAAGAGGATGTGTTGATCGTCTTGAAACACATCACGAAGGTCAAAGCTGAACGTCCAACGGTCGCTGGTCGGCAGCAACCAGAAAAGGCTGGCCGGCACGAGCGCAATACCAAAGTTGGTGCGCGAGCGAATAACCGACGAATGTTCCTGAACCGCATTGAAGCCGTTTTTGGCTTCCACGGCATCGTATTCAAGTTTTGTTCCGCCCACGTCGCGTACCATGACGCCAAAATTAAACCGGTTAGTCGGCTGATACAAAACGCCGATATCGGCGCCCAATCCGGTGCCATTGCTGGGGTCCGGGGCCTCGAAATCTTCAATGTCTGTGACATCAATGTTCTCTTGTTTCACTTGGCCACGGCGAAGAAATTTTCCGGTCGCTCCCAACGCAATGCGCCCAGGTATCCACGGTGCGTCCCAACGTTTGGCGAGAGAAAGCGGCAGGATCGCGTCACCGTTGATCTCATAGGAAACCGTCGGCACCTGCGTCGCGCTTAGGCCAATTCGCATTTTCGCATCGGCAGCGGCGAAACCACCAAACCCCACATGAAGCGGCATTCCCAAAAAAGTCGGCCCGGAAACATAGGAAGCAATGTCCGCAGCGACCACCACACGGGATTCCAATTGGGTGATATCGTTCTGAATTTTAGTGAGAAGCGCTAACCGTTTCTCATCTGAGATGGTATCGAAGTCGGTCAGATCATCTTTGTTGTCGTCGACAAAATCTTTCAGCTCCAAGGCATCTTCGTTGACGCTGCCGGCCACTTCCATCAACGTAAATTGCCCCCCCGTGCGTTGCACCATGCCCGCCGGATTAAAGAAGAACGAGTTGTGGTCGTCGGTGACCGCCGTGAACGCGCCGCCCATACCAAGCGGCCGGATGAACTGGATGAAGGCAGCGTTCTCTTCGGCGAACGCCGGGCCAGTTGCGAAGGAGAGACTCATGAAGGCCGTGAAAGCGCGGTTAAGGTTTTTCATGGCGATCTCCTAGTTGCAGGTCCCGCTCGGAGCGGTGAAAGCACCGTCCTGCAGGGCAGTGAGGTAATTGGATTGGTTAATACCGAGATCGTTAAAGGCGCCGCCGGGATCGAAACATGATGTCGGCAGAATGCCGCCGCCGTTGTCCATGATCTCGTCGCCGACCTCTCGAACGTCCTGAGTGATTTTGGCGACGATGGAGGATGCGGCCAAGCCTTTCAGAGTGACCACACGGTTAAACAACGTGTAAGACCATGCCACATTGCGAATAATTTCTTTGGTGGTGTCGTTGTTGGTGGCACCTGTGCACATATTGGCGAGTTGAGGGCCCGCCGCAATATCAAAATTACCGTTGTCGTTGTTAATTTCAATGAAGTCGGCACGTTCTGCCAAAAGCGCCGCGTAAAGAACACGCAGCAGCGCAAGATCGATCAAGAGGGTGGTATTGGTAGGCGAATAAAGACCGTAGGCGAGGCCGGAGATAATGACCTGGAGGTTGCAGAGCGCGCTCGGCATGATGGCAATCAAGGCATCGCAATCGATACCGGCGATAATGCTATTGAGGCCTCCGCAATTGGCCGACGAGGTAACCCGTTCACGTCCCTGTGCCACAATGTCCCCCAGACCATTGATGCCCATGCTGGAGGCACTGCTTTGATCCAAAACATTTGAAATCAGGGTCGCAAAACTAAGACCGGAACCGCCGATCTTGGCGGAGGCCACACCGTAAAGCGCTTCGGAATTGTAGGGATCTTGGTCCAATACCCGCTGATAAATCGTCAGGGCTTCGGCGTAGTTGCGGGCGCGCAACGCGATGGACGCTTGGGCCATCAGTGTTGCGGGGTCGCTGGACTCTCCGGAGATGGAAGAAAAGAGGTTGTTGTTTTCACAACTTGTCATGCTCAACATCAGTGGAACTATGGCCAATCTTAGCAACGATCCCAACCGCGTCTTGAGCATACAGCCCCCTTTTCTTATCTCATCGTTAGGTACCTTCCTGCCAGCTGTTAAGGTACTTTTCTTGTTCCTCTGTCAGCTTGTCGATGTTCATGCCCATGGACTTGAGTTTCAGCCGCGATACTTCGCGGTCGATGTCTTTCGGCACGTCATAAACCTTCTGACCGAGTTCCGCGTGATGTTTCAGCATGTGTTCGATGGAAAGCGACTGGTTCGCAAACGACATATCCATCACGCTTGCCGGATGCCCTTCGGCTGCAGCAAGGTTAATGAGCCTTCCGTCCGCCAACAAGTGGATTTTTCTTTTATTTTTCAGTTGGTATTCATCAACGAATTCGCGCACCGACTTAACGGAGGTGGACAATTTCCGCAGCGCCGGGATGTCGATCTCCACATTGAAATGCCCGGAGTTACAGATAATTGCGCCGTCTTTCATCGTCGAGAAATGTTCGCCGCGCAACACGTGCTTGTTGCCGGTCAGCGTGATGAACACATCGCCGATCTTGGCCGCGTCTTTCATTGGCATGACTTCAAAACCGTCCATGACGGCCTCAAGGGCTTTCAACGGGTCGATCTCCGTGACGATCGTCCGGGCGCCCATTCCACGTGCGCGGCTGGCAACGCCGCGTCCGCACCAGCCGTAACCGACCACCACCACGACCTTGCCCGCGAACAACACGTTGGTCGCGCGCGTGATGCCGTCGAGTGTCGATTGTCCGGTGCCGTAGCGATTGTCGAACATGTGTTTCGTGTCGGCATCGTTGATGGCAATAATCGGATATTGGAGCGTGCCGTCCTGTTCCATGGCGCGCAGGCGAACCACACCGGTCGTGGTTTCTTCGGTGCCGCCTTTGACGCCTTCCAGGAAGCTGCGAAATTTCGTGTGCAAAAGGCCCACGACATCGGCGCCATCGTCCATCGTGAATTGCGGACGCGCTTTAATTGCCGCTTCGAGATGCGAGTAATAACTTTTGTTGTCTTCGCCTTTGATGGCGAACGTATTAATGCCGTAGATTTTGGAGAGCGCCGAGGCCACGTCGTCTTGCGTCGACAACGGGTTGGACGCGCAGAGCGTGACGTCCGCGCCTCCGGCCTTGAGGGTGATCATCAGGTTCGCGGTTTCGGTGGTGACATGCAAACAAGCGGAAACACGCGCGCCTTTCAGCGGCTTCTCTTTCAGGAAACGGGCGCGGATGCTGCGAAGCACCGGCATTTCCCGTTCCGCCCATTCGATCCGGCGGCGGCCTTCGCCGGCCAGCGCAATGTCCTTAACGTGATATTTCATGGTGTTCCTTATTATTGGAGTTACTTGGGGTATGGTTAGTTGCATTGTTTTTGCAGGGCCGACGCTTTGTCGGTCCGCTCCCAAATGAAATCCTTCTCTTTGCGGCCGAAGTGCCCGTAAGCGGTGGTCTTCTGGAAGATCGGACGGCGCAGCTTGAGCGTGTTGATGATGCCGGTCGGTGTCAGATCGAATACTTTTTCCACGCCGCGGCTAATGGTCGCGTCCGGCACAATGCCCGTGCCGTTCGTGTCGATCAAGACCGAGACGGGTTTCGCGACACCAATGGCGTAAGCCAACTGGACCGTGCATTCTTTTGCGAGCTTGGCCGCGATAACGTTCTTCGCGACATAACGCGCCATATAAGCGGCCGAGCGGTCAACCTTTGTTGGGTCTTTGCCCGAGAACGCGCCGCCGCCGTGAGGGCACCAGCCGCCGTAGGTGTCGACGATAATTTTACGGCCGGTCATGCCGGTGTCCGATTGCGGACCACCGATCACGAACTTGCCGGTCGGGTTGATGTGGAAGATGGTTTTCTTGTCGATCAGGTTTTTCGGCAACACGGCCAAGGCGACCTTGTTGATGATTTCCTGGCGGGAAGCCTGCGTGATCTGCTTGCCACTTTTATCGAGAATGTCGGTCGTGTGTTGGGAAGAAAGCACGACCGTATCGATGCGGAAGGGTTTCCCTTCACGGTATTCGACGGTGACCTGGGACTTTCCATCCGGACCAAGGTAGGGAAGAATTCCTTTTTTGCGGACTTCGGCCAAGCGGCGTGTCAGCATCTGGGCCAATTGGATCGGCATCGGCATCAGTTCCGGGGTTTCGTCGCAGGCGTAACCGACCATGAGGCCCTGGTCACCGGCGCCGCCGCTGTCAACGCCCTGGGAAATATCGGGCGACTGTTGATGGATCGCGTTCACTATCGCGCAGGTTTCGTAATTAAATCCATATTTGGCGTCCGTGTAACCGATGTCCCGGACCACGTTGCGGACCAGTTCTTGAATGTCCACGTAACTCTTTGTCGTGATTTCACCGCCGACAATAATGAGGCCGACCGTAACAAAAGATTCGCAGGCGACGCGGCCCTTCGGGTCCGCTTTCAGCACCGCATCCAATACCGCATCGGAAACCTGATCACACAATTTGTCCGGATGACCTTCGGTCACCGACTCCGATGTAAACACAAAACGATCTTTTCTCACTTGTTCCTCCTATTATTGGCAGCCTTTTTAAGTTGTTTTTTCTTGAGCTTTCGTGCATCTTCCGCCGCTTTCTTGACGCTCGGCGGTTCCGTGTTGGCCAGTTTGCCGGCCTCCGCGATGAAAGAGTCTAAAAGTTGTGGGGTGGAAGCTTCGGCGTAGGTGCGAAGCAACGGTTCGGTGCCGCTCGGGCGCATGAGGAACCAGGAATCGTCGGCGGTGATCACCTTGATGCCGTCGAGCGTCACGACATTTTTTACCGGCGCGCCGGAAATGGTCGGAGGCACAATCGTCTGGATATATTCGATCCAGGCGGCGCGGTCGAAATTGTCGTTCAACGTGAAATCGACACGCTTAAAGTGGGATTGCCCAAAACGCGTAAACATGTCATCAACCAAAACAGAAAGGGGTTTCTTCTTCGCGGCGAGCAACTCAATCAACAAAAGTCCGCACATAAGGCCGTCGCGCTCCGGCGACCAAAGGCCAACGCCGTAACCGCCGGATTCTTCGCCGCCGATCAACACTTTCTCCTCGCCCATGCGTTTGGCCACGTGTTTAAATCCGACCGGTACGACTTCAAAAGGAAGTTTGTAATGCGCGGCGATACGTTCCGGCAAATACCCCATGGAGATGGCCTGGACCACTTTCCCCTTCATTTTTTTGTTTTCGATCAGGTGAAGGAGCAACAAAGGCATGACGGTTTGAGGAGGGAGGTAGCGGCCTTTGTCATCGACAATACCGATGCGGTCCGCGTCGCCGTCGACCGCTATACCAATCGCCGCTTTCTTGGCGAGCACGGTCTGCTTTAAAAGCTCCAGGTTGATTTCAATCGGTTCCGGATTGACACCGCCGAACAAGGGATCTGATTCCTTGCGGATGAAATGGATTTTGCTGTTGCCGTTCGTGAACTTTTCGAACAACGCACCGCCGGGACCATGCATCGCGTCGAAAACGACCGGACCTTTCAAAGACGTCAAGTTCGGCAGCCGCACATTTTTCCGCAGCGCCGAAAGATAGTTGCTGGAGAAGTCGACTTTCTTTCCGAAATCGTCCCCTTCCTGCACTTCGCCGGCGTCCAAGCGGTCCTCAACGCTGCGAGCGATGATGTCATCAACCGAACCGCCATGCACGCCTTTGAGTTTGAATCCGTTGAAGTAATAGGGGTTGTGGCTGGCTGTAATCATGAAACCGAGCGCGGCCTTGCGCTGGCGGACTTGAGAGGAGAGGGTCGGAGAGCTGATGGGGTCTTTGGAGAGTTCGACGCGGAAACCGTTGGCGACCGCGACTTGCGCGGCGGTCTCGGCGAATTTGTCGGAGAAAAAGCGGCGGTCGAAACCGACGAGCAACAGCCGGCTTTTGGAGGTCTTGCGCGCGACGTCACAGGCGGCCTGCGCCACGCGTCTCACATTGTTGAACGTGAAACCGTCGCTGATCACAGCGCGCCAACCATCGGTACCAAATTTAATTTCGTTCATTTATTAACTTTTGTTGTAAGGCAGAACCACAGTGCCGTCCGCTAAAACGCTTCCGGGTCCGACGACGGCATGATGTCCGATCCGGCATTTCCGGCCGAGAATGGAGCCGGAGATTTGCGCGCCTTCATCAACACGGCAACCGTCCATTAAAACGGAATCGGTGACGCGGCAATTTTTCCCGAGAGAAACATTTTTTCCAAAAGACACGAACCCGTCGATGGAGAGATTCTTTCTGGAGAGGGCGGCGTTAAGGCGGGTTCTTTTAGTGAAAAACGTTGATTGTGTCCAGCGGTTCTTCTCCGTAAGCAAATGCTTGTGCGCCGCCAGATAACTCGCATGAGTGCCGATATCGTTCCAGTATCCCCCCATGGAGAAACCGAAGAGCCGGTCTCCTTTGACAAGCATCGACGGAAAAACGTCGCGCTCGACCGACACCACCTGGCCCGCCGGGATACGTTCGATGGCCTTCGGATTAAACGCGTAGGCGCCCGCGTTTATGTAATTGGTCCGGAACGGCGGCTTTGATTTCTCGAGAAATTGTGTGACGCGGTCATTGTCATCGCGCTCGACCAGGCCAAAACGTGACGGGTCTTCCACGCGGGTGAGCGCGATGGTCGCCGCCGAGGCATGATTGAGATGGAAATCAACGAAGCGTTTTACAGGCAATTCAAAAAATACGTCTCCGTTAAAAATGAGCACGGGCGAGGCATCGGGCCTGGTCACTTTCTTGAGATGGTCGTAGGCAAAACGGATGGCGCCGCCCGTGCCCAGCGGTTTGGGTTCAAACGCAAAATGGATTTTGACGCCTCTGGGGGCGAGGGCCTTGAAGTCCTTTTGCCAGGGCCGCATGAATTTCCCGCATGCGAGCATCACGTCGGTGACTCCGGCCTCGGCAAGCAATTCCAGTTGATACGCAAGGAACGGGCGGTTGAGCACGGGCAGAAGCGCTTTCGGCCGCGCCAACGTCAACGGACGGAGCCGCGTGCCAAAGCCACCGATGAGAAGAACTGCCTTCATCGCGCGAAATATTGGATGGTTTCAGCGAGTCCCTGACGGACCGGCATTTGCGGCGTCCAACCCAGCACACGTTTTGCGCGCGCAATATTTAACACGCTGCGGGACAGTTCGCCTTTGCGCGCCGGTTTGTGCACGGGCTTCCGTTTCACGTTCAGAATAGAAGCCATGGATTGATAGAGGCCGACCACCGACGTGGTTTTGCCGGTGCCGATGTTCACGATCGCATTGTTCGCCCGGGTGAGCGCAAGCATGTTCGCGCGGGCCACGTCTTTCACGTACACGAAGTCGCGCACCTGTTTACCGTCGCCGAAAATCGAGATTGGCTCCCCCTTCAACAAGCGCTGGGAGAAAATCGCCACCACGCCGGCCTCACCATGAGGGTCTTGGCGCGGGCCATACACGTTGGCGTAACGCAAGATGGTGTACTTGATGCCGGTCAGAGAGGCGGCCGCTTGAATGTATTTCTCACTGGCGAGCTTGGCGACACCGTAGGGAGAAAGCGGAACTTCCGGGAACGATTCATCGGCCGGCCGGGGACATTCACCGTAAACGGTACCGCCCGAAGAGGAGAAAATGATTTTTTTGACTTTGGTCTCGCGGCATTGCGTGAGCACGTTCAGCAAACCAAGGATGTTCACGCGCGCGTCGAATTCAGGATCAGCGACGGAGCGGCGCACGTCGATCTGGGCCGCATGGTGGTCGACAACGTCAAACTTCACCCGCTTAAACAGAGCCGCCAATTTTTTCTTATCGGTCACGTCCGCGCGAACATAGGAGGCTTTGGGGTTGACCTGCTTCCGGTTCCCGGAAGACTCGTTGTCGAGCACCCAAACTCGGTGGCCTTTCGCGATAAACTCGTCCACAATCGTTGAACCGATAAAGCCCGCGCCGCCCGTCACCAAAATTTTCATATCAATAGGCCCCCTTCGCAAACAAAACAGCGGGCAACGTCCTCAACAGGATCTTGATGTCCAGCCCCGGCGACCAATGTTCGATGTAATAAATATCGAGGTCGATCATTTCTTCGTAGGTCAATTCGGCGCGCCCGCTCACCTGCCACAAACCGGTGATCCCCGGCAAAACATTGAGGCGTTTTTTGGCCCAGTCATCGTAATGCGCGGCCTCCCACAAAACTTGCGGACGCGGCCCCACCAAACTCATTTCACCGCGCAGTACATTGATGAGTTGCGGGATCTCATCCAGGCTGAACCGGCGGAGGAACGCGCCAAATTTCGTGATGCGCGGATCGTTTTTCATTTTGAAAACGGGGCCTTTGCGGTCACTTTTCTCCTTAAGGGCCTGCAATTGGTCATCGGCGTCCGCGCACATGGTGCGGAATTTCATGAATTCAAACGGTCGCTGACGAAAACCAACGCGGGAGTGGGCGTAAAAAACAGGGCCGCGGGAAGTGATCTTGATGATGATCGCGATGCAAAGAAGCGGAATAAAACAAACACCGATCAACAAGCTCGACAACGTCACGTCCATCACGCGCTTGGTGAGGAACGCCGTGCCTTGAAGCGACACGGGCTTGATCTGAAACGTGGGCAGCCCGAGTGACTCATCAATCAGGATTTCCCCCATCCGGATTTCAAGAATGTCGGGGATCAAACGAAACTTTACGCCTTGCTCTTCGCAAAACATCGCGAGCTTGACCGTGTCCTTGTGGCTGATGTCGGGATGGGCAAGAAGCACTTCGTGGATCCGCGAGCGCAAGATGGTGCGACAAATAGCTTCGGCATCGTCCTGATCGGCCACCAACACGGCGCGGTCCCCCTGCTTCGTAAGCACTTTCTTCAGCGACTCGGCCAAGTAGCCTTCGCCAAGGACCAATACACGCCGGGGGCGCCTGTTGCTCTGCACATAAAATATGTAACCGGTCTTAAGCAGTTGGCGGTAAAGGTAGACGGAAAAATAACCAAAAACGCCGCCGAGCCCAAAAATAAGCCGGGAGTACGACGCATCGCGGTAAAGGAACATTGAAGACATGGCAAGGAGGGTCCCAGTGAAAGCGGCGCGCAAGATCCGGATCCCATCATCCAGCGCCGGCAAATGAATACGGCGGTACGTTCCTTGTGAGGAAAGCGCGATCACCCACATGAACAAAATCACCGGCAAGGCTTTTATATACGCGTCAGGACCGGGGAAACCTTTGGTGACAGGGAAGGACTCAATAAATTCGGGAGAGTGAAACCGGACGGCGTAGGCCAGCGTGTACGCGCATGTCACCGCCGCGATGTCGCCCAGGGAAACCAAAAGCCGGATAAGCAGCCTCCGACTTTCCTTCCAATGGGCTATTCCAACGTGATAGGGAACGTCTTTTTTTTCTTTCACGGGCTTTTCGGCGAGGGAATTCATGGAGGGCGCTTCTATCAAATCCCCCTATTATTGTCGATCAATTGACCGACGACGGATTTCACTTCTTCAACGTCAATTTTCTGCATGCAGGACGCGTCATTCGCGTGGTATTCAAAACCCAATTTGAGGCAGGGACATTTGGGACAGGATGATTGGATAACGCGCGCGTTGGCGTTGATAGGCCCCCACAAAAGCGGGTTGGTTGGGCCGTGCAACGCGACTTGTTTTTTTCCTAATGCGGCCGCCAGATGCATCACACCGGTGTTTCCGGAAATGACCAGGTCCATGCGTTCGATCAGCGCGATGACGCCATTCCAGGAAAGCTTTCCGCCCATGTCCTGCACCGCGCCATTGAGCAGCCGGTTGAGTTGCAACGCTTTTTTGGACTCTTCGGGACCCGAGGAGATATAAATTTCCGCGTTGTGTTTTTTTATCAGCCAGTGCGCCAACACCGCGTATTGCGCCAGCGGCCATTCGCGCGGCGTGCCGTCGGCGCCGCAACCGGGATGAATCAACACGCGCAGCTTGTTATCCGGAAAAGTGGCGAGCCGGTCGCGGTCGGCCTCCCCTTCCGCGGACGGTCTTAAATCAAACCGGCGGTCCGACTCCATGGGGCCGAGCAGCGATAACACACCATAGAATTCATCAATCTCATGTTGCTGATACCGCTTGGGATAAGAGTCCGTGAAAAGCGCTGTGCGGTGTTGGCCCGGCGTGTCGAACCCGGTCCGCCGCGGAGCGCCGGACAAGAACGCAAGCACCGTGGTCCCGCGCGACCATTGTTCCAGGTCGCAGACCGCGTCGTACTTCTCACGGCGGAGCGCGAAAGCCAGTGGCAGCAACGAGCCAAGCCTCCCCGCCCAAACAATTATTTTGTCCACGCTGGGGTTTAAACGGGCCAATGCGGCATTGATCGGCGAAACCAGCCAATGGATCTCGGCATCGGGATGGGCTTTCCGAAACGAACGCAGCACCGGCCCAAGCAAGATCGTGTCACCGGCGGCCGCGAGCTTGATAACAAGGATTTTCTCCCTCACTCCGGCAACGTCATCCCGGCGAAAGCCGGGACCCAGTAACGACAATACCCACGTCAGCGGAATGCCAAAAATGAAATCAAGCCATCTCTTCATACACCCGCCACATCCCTTTCGAAAAATTGTCCCAGGAATATTTTTTCACGTGCTCAAGTCCTTTTTGCCGGAGCACATCGCGTCTTTTGGGATCTCCCAGCAGGTCCTTTATGGCGCGGCCGATCCCTTCTTCCGACCCCGCGTCCGTGTAAGCGGCGGCGTCTCCGCACACTTCGGGGAGCGATGCGGCTTTCGACACCAATACCGGCGTTCCGCAAGCCATGGATTCGAGCGGCGGCAATCCAAACCCTTCGTAAAGCGATGGAAACACAAACAACGACGCGCCGCTGTAAAACGCATTCAATTGATTAAACGACACGTCCCCCAAATGCCGCACCTTCGGACCGAAGGATTCCAAAAGCCCTTTCCGCAAAAAGTTTCGGCCGATCAACACCAGTGGCGGAACGTCCGGATTTTGTTGAGAAAGCCCCGCGTAGGCGCGCAACAGCCGCGGTGTGTTTTTGCTCTCGCGCAAATTTCCGACGTAGAGCAAGTATCCTTTTTTCAATCCATACAAAGAGAGCGCCTGGTTTATTTCCTCTTCGCCCGCCGGGCGGAACGAGGCGTCCGCGGCCAGTGGCAACACGGTTATTTTCGGTTCGGATTCCGGAAAAACGCGGACCAGGTCGCGTTTCGTCCACTCGGATATCGCGACAATTTTCTTCGCGTTCCGCGCCACGTGACGTAACAACAACCAGGAATATTGCTTGGTGAACGGTTTCGTCGAATATTGCGGAAACAGATAATGGATCAAATCGTAGACCGTCGCGACGAACGGCCCCTTATAGCCGAGCGGAACATCGTAATGCGGCATGTGGAAAAAAGAAATCGGTTCGCGTTTCAGGAATTGCGCGTACGACCAATGCTGACGGATCCCGTAAACCGGATAGGGAATGGACTTGGCCTTGCAACCGGTCTTATTTTCCCAGTCGGGCCGGCCGTACAAAAGTAATTTGGCGCGCTGCTCGGCAGAAAAATGGTTAATCATCTGCCGGACCGTTGTGCCGATGCCGGAACTATCAATCATGCGCACATCAAGGCCGATGCGTTTCATGAGCGGAAATGTAAAAGAATGGAATCGGACACGTCGTCCGCAGAAATATTGGCGAGGCAGGGATGGCCGTCGACGTTGCAAACCGGCCTCGAACAAGGCGCGCAAGGAACGGAGTACTTAAACATCGTCACTTTTCCGCCGCGCGGCGACCAGATGCGTGGGTCGGCGGTCCCGCTCCAGACGACCCATACCGGCTTCCCGAGCGCCGCCATCAAATGCGCGGGGCCCGAATCGTTGGTCAACAACGCGTCGCACGAGCCAAGCAAGTTGATGAGTTCCAGCAGTGTTGTTTTCCCCATCCGGTTATCGACCGGGCGTGTCATTTTTGCGGCAAGCGCAGCGCCCATGGCCGCATCCAGACCGATCAATTTGATGTCGGCGTCCAAAGCTGCCGACGTTTTCTCAATTACCGCAGCAAACCGGTCAAGCGGCCATTTCTTGGCCGACGTTCCCGCGTCCGGATGGACCGCGAGCGTGCAACGTCCGGAAAATTTTAACAGCGCAGGAGCGTTGATTCGCGGCACGGACTCGGTGACTTTTCCGCCGACAGCTTCGAGCAACTTCAAATTTTTATCAATGGCGTGCAAATCTTTCTGCCAAGGCGCTTCCACATCGAGCAGAAACCCACCGCCGGTTGAGCCATAACCGACCAAGGTCTTTGCGCCGCTTTTTTTCAACTTCGTGATGAGCCGGATGTCGCCGCGCAATTCAAAAACGGCGTCGTAGCCACCAGCATTAACGTCTTTATCGGAAACGGTCCTTATCTCCGGACGGACGATGCCAAAAAGTTCCGCCCCCGCCGGTGTCGTCAGAAAATCCACCTTTACTCCGGGAAAAGAAGTTTTCAAGGAATCGAAAAAGGGAAGCGTCTGAATGATGTCGCCCAATTGATCACGGCGCACAACCATGACGCTTTTAAGCTGCAGTTCTTTTTGTGACGCGGGCCGCGATAGCGCGTAACCAACAATGTCAACGACGCGCGCCAAGGCGCGCCAATGTGGTTTCTTTAAAACGTAGTTGCCGGTCACCGGATCGACTCGAACACGCTCAACATTTGCCGGGCGGTCTTTTCCCACGTAAATCCGGCGGCGCGGGCCAGCCCCCGTTCAACCAACATACGGCGAAAATCGGGGTCCTGGAGGACTTTCAAGATCCCGGCTCCAATGCTCGCGGGATCATGCGGGTTCACCAAGAGCGCGGCGTCGCCGACAATTTCGGGAATCGATGAGACGTTTGAAGAAACAACCGGCACCCCGCAAGCCATCGCTTCCAGCGGCGGGAGGCCGAATCCTTCATAAACGGACGGAAATACAAACACGTCGGCGGCCGAATATATGTCCGGTAAGGTGTCATCGGGGACATATCCGAGCAAATGGATGCGATCGTTGATTTTCGCCTTCTTAATTTCATCCCGTACCTTTTCGTTCTTCCATCCGCGCTGCCCGACCACCGCCAAATGGTGCGGAATTTTGTCTGCCAAGAGCGCAAAGGCCTTAAAGAGGCCCGCGATGTTTTTTCGCGGTTCAAACGTGCCGACGGTCAATAAAAATTTTGGAGGAAGTCCAAATCGAGTGGCCACCTTGTTTTGCGCGTCGTTCTGGTTCAGCAGTTTGAATTTATCCTGGATGCCGAGGTAGACCACATGCATTGACTTGCCCTGGGGCGCGAGATATTTTTTCACGTCGGAAAGCGTCCAGTCCGTGTCCGCAATGATCGCGTCCGCGCGATGGACCGACGGCGGGATCAAGATTTTGTTGACCAGCAAATTCATTGGCTTCATGGTTTTCGGAAAAACGTAATGGACCAGATCGTGCACGGTCAGCACCGCTTTTATTTTTGAAGGCAAAAGGACCGGCAGTGTGTGCTGGGTCCCCCAAAAAACGTCCACCTTGTCATGGGAAAGGGCGAGAGGCAGTTCGGTTTGCATCCACAACGTGCCATAGCGAGCGATGCTCCCCGGACGTTTGGAAAAATTCGGCCCCGGCAACTCATAATCAAAATCTTTGTGGACATACAGCAGGTATTCGTTTTTTTTGTCGATACGGGCCAGCGCGGAAAGCAGGCTGCGCACGAACATCGGGATCCCGCTGGTTTGTTTTTCGCGCAACGGCCGCGCGTCAATGCCGATACGCATATTAGGAAGCTTCGCCAGGTCGCCAAACGGCGCGGCGACCAAGTCTCCATTGCCGGAGCAGCGATGCCGATGTAATGACCAGCCGGAATGATTCCGCGCCAATCAAGGCGTAGGCCGCGCCGAAACCGCCATGGGTCGGCACCAACACGACATTCAAAAGAAATCCCACAATAAACGCGAGCCCTTCGTTCAACGCGTGGCGCTTCTGCAAATCTAGAACGACCATAAGATTGGTCACCAGATACGTCAAAAAGACCAATGCGCCGGCAATGCCCAGCAACGCCAGGTAAGGCGCGGCGGCAATGAAGCGCTCCCCATAAAGCATCCGGGTGACAAACGGCGCGCCCACATAAAGAAAAACCCCCCAAGCTAGGGCCGCCCCCACCATACCGGCCGCCAACCGGCGCGCTTTTTTCATGAACGTATCCCGTCCAACCTGCAACGCCGCCGACAGATGGGGCACCGAAATACTCATGATCGCGGCTGGAAACAGATAAGAAATCTCAAACACGCGAAACGCCGCCGAATATTCTCCGACCGTTTGCGCCGCCCAATACCACGCCATAATAATTCCACCGATCCGGATGTACCAAAGCCCAAACGCGGCGCCGACGCCGAGCGGAAAAGCCGTTATGAATATCCGCTTCCATTCCGTTTTTTTACCCCGCCAGGAAACCGACATACCGAGCGTGCGGTGCGACCGCCAATTCGACACCAGCGATCCGATGACGGAACCAAGCGACAACCCAATCAATACGCCGGGCAGTGTCGGGAAAAACAAAAGCGAGATGGCCACACCCGCCAACACGAACAGGCGTTGCACCACCATGACGTCCCGCGCCACGTCGATGCGGCCGAGACCGTTGCACACGAACTGGTTGAAGTCGAGCAGCGAGTTCGAAAGCATCCAAACGAAAGCGAGAAACAACAACCAAGGACGGTCCCATTGCCAGAAAAAAAACCCGGCACAGCAGAACAAGAGCGTCGTTCCAAACAGCAGAACTAGCTTTAACTCAAAATAGTCGGCCCACTTCTGCCCCTGCTCTTTAACGAGTTGTGGGCCAATGCCCATGTCGGTGAACACATAAAAAATCTGTGTGATGACAACGGCCGTGGCGAATTTTCCGAAATCCGAGGCGCCCAACGCGCGCGCGATCAGGACATTGATCAGGAAAAAAATCCCGCGCGACCCCACGTCCAGCACCATGCGCCAGCTGACTTTCTCCAAGAAAGACGACGGCGCGGTCATCTGGAGGCCGCCACCCAAATCGTGTTGTAGAAATTGACGCCGAACACTTTGTTAAGCAGCGAATGGAATGCGTAATAGGTTTTGTGGGCCCACAACTTGAATCCCGACACCGCGAAATATGGATCAAGCGAGGCCTCGACAACGTTAAAACCCAACCCCTCGAGTGAACGCACCAGGGACGCCGTCGTAAATTGAGACAAATGGATTTCGTCCACGCTGCCGTCCAAAACAATCGGTGGAATCCCGAATTTTCCGATCTTTCGCTTGAGGTTGCGCAAGCGCAACTCCATGGACTTCAAATCGTTCGGCACCGCAACAATCAACATGCCATTCTCACTGAGCAGCGACTTGCATTTTTCGAGCACGAAGCGCGGATCGTGAACATGCTCCAGCACATGGAACAACGTGATGTTCTCGTATTTTTTATTGAAATCGAGCTCTTCTATTGTCCCCTGACGGATGCTGAGGCCGTACTTCTCGCGCGCGATGGCGATGGCGCTCGAGGAAATCTCAAGTCCGTCCACTTCTTCGAAATCCTGGCGGGCCTTGTGCAAAAGTTGGCCGATGCCGGCGCCCACGTCGAGCAATTTCCCCGGGCGTTTCACACGACGGATTTTCTTGAGCCGGCGGCCCCACAACACGTCGCGCGCTTCTATTTGATCAAGCCAGACATCGTATTTGGAGGGTTTCGAATAATATTGTTTGAGGTCGGAGAGACTGGGACGCGGGCTCACAAAAACATAACCACAGTCGCGGCATTCCACGAGATGGGCGGTCTTGTCGAGGTCGGAAAAATTCTTCGATGCGCAAAAATTACACTTCTCGACAGTTTCGACTGGCACGTTTATTCCCCCGCCATTTTGGCCGCCAACTTGATCGCGTCGACGAGGCTCTCTTCGGACGCTTTCCCCTTGCCGGCGATTTCGTAGGCCGTGCCGTGTGCGACCGACGTGCGCACAATTGGAAGTCCCAGCGTCACATTGACGCCGCGAACCAGTGTATTTTTCCCGGTGGATGAGAACGACGAAAGTTTGATCGGAATCTGGCCTTGGTCGTGGTACATCGCCACGCCCGCGTCGTACACGCCGTCGCGCACGAGCGGCCACACCGTGTCGGCGGACAGCGGACCTTCGGCGCGGACCTTTTTTTGTTTTGCTTTTCGGATGGCGGGCGCGATCACGGTCCGTTCCTCTTTGCCGAGCAACCCGCCGTCACCGGCATGCGGATTAAGACCACAGACCGCGATACGCGGATTTTTGATTCCCATTTTTCGAAGCGCTTGATGGGTCAACAGAATCGTTTCGAGCACGCGCGAAACGGTCAATGCCGACGCCACCTTCTTCAAGGGAATATGCGACGTTACGTGGACGGCGCGCAGTGGGCCATGCACGAGCATAAGCGCCACGCGCCGGGCCCCCGTAAGTTTGGCGAACATTTCGGTGTGTCCAGTAAATTTCTTTCCCCACCCGCCCATGCGGAACGACTGTTTGTTGATCGGCGCCGTGACCACGGCATCTATTTGTTTGGTCAGCGCGGCTTGAATGGCGGCTTCAATGTAGATACCGCTGGCTTTGCCGTTGGCGGCGGTGGCAACGCCGTAACGGAAACTTTTATTGGAAGGAACACCGAGATCGCCGAAGGTGACGGGAACGCAGATCTGGAGGACATCGGGACGATGGAGGGCCTTACGGACAATCTCCGGTCCGACGCCTGCCGGATCCCCGATGGTTATGCCGATGCGCGGCTTCACTTCGCGGAGACAAGGCCTTTTCGGACCAAATCGTGCAAATGGACCATGCCGACGGAGCGATGCTTGCGGTCGATGACGGGCAGGACAGTAAGTGGTTTTTTCCGCGTTTCCATGATTTCCAGCGCGCGCACGGCCATTTCGTCGGAGTAAATAAAGATGGGGCTGGGATTCATGATCTGACGAATTTTCACGTTGCGGATTGCCAGGCCTTTCGCGAACGCCTGCCGCACGTCATAATCGGTGACAAGCCCCACCATGCGGCCCTTTCCATTGACCACCGAGACCGCGCCCGTCCATTTGCGTGACATTTCGATCAAAAGATTGGTCATTGAATCGTTCACGTTGGCAACCGGGTTGAGATCTCCCGCGCGCATCACATCGGACATTTTCAGCAGGAGCCGCCGCCCCAAAAGCCCGCCCGGATGGTACAGCGCGAAATTTTTCTCGTTGAAACCGCGCATTTTCATAAGCGCAATCGCGATCGCGTCGCCGATCACGAGCGATACCGTCGAACTGGTCGTGGGAGCAAGATTTAATGGACAGGCTTCGCGTTTGATGGGGACCGCCAATACAATGTCTGATTGATGGGCCAAGGTGGAATGGCTTTCGGCCGTCAGGCACATGATTTTGGCCCCGATCTTCCGGATTGCGGGCAGGATACCCAGCAGTTCTTCGCTTTCACCGGATTTGCCGATCGCGAACACCACGTCGTGCTTCTGCAAAACGCCGAGGTTGCCGTGCATGCCTTCGACCGGATGAAGGAAGATGGCGGGCGTGCCAGTGGACGAGAGCGTGGAGGCGATCTTTTGGGCGATCAAGCCGGATTTTCCGATGCCGGTGACCACCACCTTGCCTTTGCAGCGGTAAAGAATCTTAACGGCTTTATCGAAAGATCCATCGATCGATGTTTTTGCCTCAAGCAGGCTTTTTGCCTGGGTGCTGATGACGTCTTTTATTTCACTGCGAATGTTCATATTGGTCCTTGCCGGCAGGGGCGGCCATGAGGGCCAATATTCCCCAAAAAAAGAAATTTACTTCAAAGTTTTTGATGTGGGACCCGAACATAAACGAAACCAACAGGCCGCAAAACCCGGCGAAAGCGCCCCATTGAACAGCGGTTTTGCGCGCGCATTGTAAGAATTCCACGCCGAACGAGCCAAGAAGAAATAAAAAGGCCAGTAGTCCAATCATCCCTTGTTCGGCAGCCACTTGCAGATATTGATTTCCCGCATTGTCGTTCACAATCTGCTGGATCTTCTCACGGTGGCGCGGCAATTCGATCATGTAGCGACCAAGTCCGCATCCGATGACCGGCGCGTTGCCTATCAAGGCAAATGCTCCGCGCCACATGTCGCGCCTATTTCCAACCAGGGTCGAAACGGACAATTCTCCGGAGAGCACCGAACTAACGTCCATCAAGAGATAATGAGTACGGAGATGGCGTCCCGACGCGGCAAACCAATACGTTGTTGCGCCGATGGCAAGTCCAAACACGACAACAAGCGCGGCCATTGCTGCGGCCAGCCGCGGACGTTTTAGAGCGGCATATGTAAAAAATACCACCCCTCCCACGGCCGCAGCAATGAACGCCGATCGCGACCCCGAAATGAACAGTAAGAACATCAAAACGCCCCCCCACAGACACACCTGGCGGACCCGAGCAAGCGCAAAGAGAAAGGAAAAAAACAGGGGAAGGAGCAAAGCGCAAACCATTGCTTGCGCGTTGGAATCAGAGAAAAAGCCATTGTACTGCGGCCTACCGCTCAAAATAAATGCCGATACCGTTGCAAAAGAGGTGAGGCCAAAATATTGCGCCATGCCGATGAAGATGGGAACGGAAAATGCCCAGAAGAAATCGCGTGGACAAACACCATGTTCTTTAAACAATCGATAAACAACCGGGCCGGAAAGAACGTAACAAAAATCAAGCGCAATCCAACCCAACGCGTTTGATAGAGGGAAAGCCTTATAACCGAAGCTTTTAATACCGGCGACAAATACAGAAAATAACGCGACGCCAACAAACGTACGAGTGGCCAAGGGATAAAAAAAACCTTCTTCATTTCGCCGGGAAAGGTTTTCCCCGGCGACTCCGGCATACAAGACGGCCAACATGACTGGAACACCGCGTACATCCGCCAACAAATTCAAGAGACCGGTGAGCGGGACCATAAAAATAAGGAACTGAAGAATGCGCTTGGGATATCGAAGCGAAAAAATCAGCCCCGCGGTCGACGCAAATGCTGTGAAACCAAAAGAACGAAACCCCGAATTCATGGCAATGGCCAGGCAAACAATCCAAGCGGCCAAAGACACCCCGGCCTCAATCTTTCTCAAGCTGACGCCTTTTCAAATATATGGGCCATTTCGTTCGCCATTTTTTCTATCGAGAAACGATCTGTGACAGTCTGGTTCGTTGCGCCTATACGCGACCGCAACTCCGCGTTCTCTATCAAGAGAAAAATCTTTTCAACCATGCCGGCCACGTCGCCGGACCGGACGAAAAAACCATGTTCGTCATCACGAAACACTTCCGGAAGCGCTCCCACCGGCGTCATAATCACCGGCAACCCGGCGCCCATTGCCTCAAGCACAGCCACCGGGAAAGCCTCGGCGTAGGATGGTTGGACAAAAATATCGGCGGCAGCAAAAAATTCCTCCTTTTTCTTTCCCGTCACAATGCCGTGCAAATGAAAATTTTTCGGGTATTTCTTTAACAACTCAAGCCATTTGTCCCATCCTGAGGACGCGTCTTTGACAACCGAACTCACATTTCGCTCGACGTCCAGGCGCTCGCCCGCGAATTCGAACCGGGCCCCGGGATATTTTTTTAGGACGGCCTCGGCAGCAGCCAGCAAATCATAAAAACCTTTGGCCACCGACAAGTGGCCCATATAAGCAATAACAGGCGCTGATTTTTCCCCTATAAGCCGACGGGACTTTGAGGACGACGGCGGGCAAGCATTGTAAACGACCCGCACGTCGACTCCTGGCAACATCGGGAGAACATCTTGCGCAATCGAATTCGAACATACAACAACCGTATGGATCCGCTGCAAATTTCGAACAAAGTACCGTCGGACGGGCCCTGACAGGGATTGAAGGTATTCCGGCAGCTTCGAGCCATGCAAGTGGGCCACAACAGGAACGCCAAAAAGCCGACAGGCTTTAAGGTAGGCGACATCGCGCGCAAGACCTGAAGCATTCTGAGAAAGCGTCATATACACAACACGTGGACGTTGAAACACGAGGCGAAACGTGAGTTGCGCGGCAATCGACAGGACACGGATGATTCCCCGGAGGTCCCACGCCCCTTTTGCGGCGTTCGATGAGCGCACGTTGCTTTTCAAAATACGCAGGTCGAACCGCGCTTTCAACTCGGACCCGACCAGCAAGGAACTGATCTGCTCAACGCCGGCCCACGGGGGCGGCAAAGGAACGACGAACAACACCCTTGGGCGGTTCAAGTAATTTCTTGGTTGGCCAATTCGGACGAGGTTTTTTTCTTCAATCTGACTTTGAGCTTGAAATAATCCAGCATAACCAAGTACACGAAAATAAAATTATCCACCCAGTAACGGCGCCACAGCCGAATGGGCTCTTGTATATAACGAAAAAACCATTCCATGCCGATGTCTTGGATCCAACGCGGCGCGCGTTTGGCGCGCCCAGCGATCACGTCGAAACTTCCGCCGACGCCCATACAGAATGGGACATTTAATTTACTGACGTTGTTCGACATCCAATATTCCTTTTTGGGAGAACCCATTGCGACAAAAAGAATATCCGCGTTTGACGCGGCAATATGGGAAACAACACGGTCATTGTCTTTATCAAGAAAATACCCGTCCTGCGCGCCGGCAATGACCAGCCCCGGATATTTTGTCTGGACATGTTTCACCACCGCATCGAGGACCCATTGCATGGCCCCCAAGAAATAAACCCGGTAATGCCGTTTGTCCGCCTCAATAAATAAGCGTTCCATTAAATCAATGCCGGTGACGCGTTCAGGGATGGGCCTGCCAATCAATTTCAACGCCCAAACCACGGACTGGCCATCGGCATTGATCAACGCGCACGAACGAACAATTTCTTTGAGCGCCGGGTCGCGGTGCATTAACACCACTTTTCCGGCGTTTATCACGCAATGTTGATGAGGACGCCGGTCCTGCACAATTTTATGGACTTCCGTGACCGTATCTTCCAACGAAAGATTGGCGACCGGGCAATCCAACAAATAAACGTTCTTATTAAAAAGATAAGAGGTCTGCGGAAGGGGCGGGGGTTGTTTCAAAACGGAGTTCATAGACGGAGCCTAAAGAAATAAAAGACAAAAATAAAGCAACCAATAAAGAACGGCGGGACCAAATAAAAAATATACGGGGCCAACACCTTGCGAAAGAAGCTTTTTTGTTTGACCTCCTGCTCAACCGAGGCGCTGGAACTTGGCACGTCATATTGGCGCCGGAGCCACGATTCCAAAACACCTGCCTTGTACAACGCGAAACATCCTTCGCCCAATGTATTGCCTTGAAACATTGCGGGAAAAGAAAGTAGACAAGGTGAAGCATCATGCTTTTGAAAATAAATAAGCACCGCTCCTTCTTTCCCAAATTTCTCAAAAAACAAGCTGATGCCTGACCTTAACGCCGACCGCGATGTTTCGCATCCGGCAACATTCAAGATCTCGACATTTTCTTTGGGGACCGGCGCTCCGAGGTACCGCATGTACAGGTCTGGAACGGGCAATAACCAACATTGGTCAGATAACACCAACACAGGCCGGTTATAGGACTTCGCCTTTTCGAAAAAAGAAAACTGCGGAGAATAATTCATTGGTGTGCTGCGAAAACTATTCCAGGCGGCCGCACAATCCCTTCGAAATCTCTGAAAATCATCCACGGAAAAGTGAATGGCCAATCCCGCCACCAACAGTGCGATAGCGACAAATATCGCCCGCCCAAATCGGGGCAGATATTTCCTCAGGGAGAAGGCCATGCTGTCCAATCCGATTAAAAAAAAGACAATTGTCGGCGCCACATAAGCGATCAAATAGCGCTCCTGCATTGGAAACACCGACCTGGCGGTGAATATCAAATGAACAAAATACAAGGCCGGGCCGGTAGCGAATCCCGTAATCCATCCCAAATATCGCTTGTGACGTTCCGGATGAAATAAGCCCATGATAGAAACGGCGGCATACAAAGGAAGCGGCAAACGGACCCATTGCCAATGCTGCATCAGTGAATCCCATGACATTCTCCATTTCCAGGACAAGGCATCATTGGATTGCGGCGGGGTGAAGAACATACTGTAAAGCGGATAAACGTTGATAATAATAGTGACCGCTAAAACGGAGATGGTGCCTGCCACCAAAATAAGCGCCCACCATTTCTTTTTCTCCTTCGCCAAACCATGAACAAAAACGGCGACAAAGAGCAGCGCGGCGCTCCCAATATAAGGCCATGCGAAAAAATGGGAGTTCAGCCCGGCAGTAAACGCCGCCAAATAGAACCACAATGCCTTATAGAGGTCCCCGGCATTTAATTTTGAAAATGCGGTCCCAAACCCCAATACCGCCAGCAACGACATCAAACTTGAGAAGGAATAACACTGCGCCTCATAACTAAAACGCGCTTCAAGTCCACAACCAAAATAAAGCACAACGCCGATGACGCCGATCTCTTTAAATCGGGTTCCGGGCCAAAATAAAACCAGCAAGAGGGAGAGCCCCGAATAGAACCACGGAATGAGCGAGAAGCCGGTTTCTGTTGGTGTGATTAATTTAAACCAACCCCATTTTTTGATCGCAAAATCAGCGACGGGCTTATAGAAATAACAAGTGGCCCGGCTTAAGTCGTGGAGTGAATTGGGTGCGGAAAGATAAACGTGGTTATTGCAAACCTCGTCTCCCCAAAGCAGATTATGGACCCCACCCAATCTGGAAGTCTGAGAAACACAAACGAAAAAAAGGCCGATCGCGACAAAGGCTATATTTATCCAGTAATGCCCTTTATTGGCGGCGTCGCGCCAGAACATTTAACTCCGCTCCCAAAATATAGTGATGGTCCAACACGTCGAAACCTGCGCGGCCCAACGTTTCCGTCAGGGAAGGAAGGCTGTAGTGGGTAATATGTTCGTCGGCGTATCCATTTGGATGGACCTTTTTATAGAGGTTTTCGATAAATGGCCAATAAGGACGGCCGTAGTCGGGTGTTCCGATCACCATTGTTCCGCCCGGCTTAATGACGCGGGCCAGCTCTTGAAACGGCCTATCACCGGCCGGAATATGCTCAATGACTTGCGAGCAAATAATTCCTTCGAAGGTTTGGTCAGCAAACGGCAGGTCAAAAATACTGCCCTGCACTAACGATGCGCATTTTTGCCGGGTATAACGCAGCTTGTAAAGCGCTACATCAAGGCCCACAATGTTTGGCAAATCTTGAATGATGCGGCTGGACCCGCATCCGACGTCCAAAATAACTCCATTGATCTTTTTTGCCCAGTTTAACACCACGTTATGGCGTGTCCGTTGCCAATACATCTGAAGCGGGATAATGCTATTGAACGCGCGTTCGTCATAATCCGCGGACGCGATCGAAGAACGCAAAGCCCACATCGACTTCAAGGTCTTTATCAAGCAAATTCCGAACTCGATTAACCGGGCCTTGGATTTCCCATCCACGCGCGGCGCGTATTGGAATGGGATCTCATCGATACGCCATCCGTTCATATGGATCTTGATCAAAATCTCTTCCAACGCTTCGAAGTTGGTGCCTTTGATCGTGATCCCTTGAAGCGCTTCGCGGCGGTAGAGGCGGAAACCGCTGGAGATGTCTTTGATGGGAACGGAAAGAACGCGGGTGAAAACAACATTCAGTATCCGGCTTAATATTTTTCGAAACATGGGCGCTTTAAAATCAGCGCCGGGAACATAGCGGGAGGCCACAACGACTTCCCCTTTTTTCCGCGCTTTCCAAAGGCTTTCCACAAATCCCGGTGGATGGGACAAGTCCGCGTCCATGGTGAGAACATAGCGCCCGCGGCTCACCGAAAAACCTTCGTTTAAGGCCTGCCCATATCCGCGCTCTTGCTGGACGATCACCTGCGCTCCGTTGGCGCGGGCCACATCCACGGTCTTGTCTTTGGAACCGCCGTCGACTACGATAATTTCGTGAGAAACGCCCATCTTCGCCAACAAATGCTTCAAATTCGAGAGAAGCGGGGCGACGTTTTTCTCTTCGTTTAGCGTCAAAACGAGGACCGAAACCTCAATCGGATAGGCGAGAGGGTTCAATTCGGCCCCGTTTCCATTCAAGAACAACGGGATCCCACGGTAGGTGGGAAATTTGGCGTTGCACGAGCAGCAAACCGCCTGCCGGTCATGTTCTTCCAGCGGACCTTTCTTGCAGGTCGGACAGGCCCATTTTTCACTGACCAATGGACTGACGGACACCCGTTTTTCGGAATTTAATTCTTCGGTTAGAGTCGGCATTGTTTTTTCCCTATCACGTATTTTTTTGTTCTTTAACGTATCTCAGCAGGAGGCCTAAAAATAACCAAAATGGAACACCCAAGAACGGTCCTTCTAGCGGGACGTTGAAAGCAGCGATCACCATATACCAAACCCAAAAGGCCAGCGCGAAAACGGCAATCATGTCCTTTCGACGGCAATGTCCCCATAACCTGGAAACAAAAACAAGGTTCAGCAGGAGAAATCCCCCCAAACCAAGAAGCCCCATTCGAAACAAAATTGCGAGATGAGAATTATGGAAATCGATTCCATACCAATGCTGGGACACAATCCGGCTTATTTCCTCCTGGGTCATGACAAACGGCGGCCTTGGAACGACATCGTCGGAGGGGTTCCGATATGCGTTTGAAATTCGATTCTTAAACTCATACGTTTTTTTCATTTCGTCTATAGCACGGATGCGTCGTTCCGGATCTTGAAAGGGATTCATACTCCAGGCAATCAACGGTTCGTCAAATCCAATGCCGATAAAAATATTCCTTTCAAGGACCTGCTCGAGTCCATCGAACCAGACGGTCAACCGCCATGAAACATTTCCGGCCTCGACATTGGGAGCCAGCGCTTTTAAGATTTTCTCCCTGAACCGTTTAAAGTGAACCATGTGAAGTTTTTCGGGCGTGAAATCCACGGGCGCCACAGCAGAAGCCGGCACATCCTTTTGCGTGACCATGGCCGGCGAAACCGTTTGAGTGATTTGAACTGGCTCAACTTTTACCGGTGCAGGAATGACAGGGTCACTTTTTACCGGAGCTGGACCTGGAATTGGAACCACTGGATCGGCGCTCGGCGTCACCACAGGCTCGGAGGGCGGGGCCAATTTGACGGCAGGGGTTGCCGAAGAAACGATGCGTTGGATACGAAAAAGACGTGTGTATCGGCCAAAACCTTGTGGCTCGCCAAAAATCATCACGGAAATGCCGGTTGTCACAATGAACAGAAGCCCAAACAGCATTGCATGTTTCAAGAAGTGTTTGGGAACACCGCATACCAAGCCAATAAACAGGATCGTCAGCGATGTCAACGCTATGGCAATAATCCCAGAGCGAATGGTCGTATAGATGACAAATGTCGCAGCGATGGCACCAATGCTCCGTACCACCCAAACAAAACGGTCATCATGTTGGGTAAAACCGTATAAGGCCACGTACGCAAACGCAGTCAGCGAAGCAACCCCTGCCAACGCATAACGCGGCCACCATGAAACGGAAAAATAGGTAAGTCCGCTCGCAACCATGCATACGGTGCCGCCAACAAACATCCAGCACAATAATTTTCGAACCGTTTTTTGATCGGGCACCAACGCGTATGAGAGAAAGGCAAACAATGAGTAATAACAAAGGGCGGACCGTTTTAACGTATCGAGCACGTCGGGCCCTTTTTGGCTTAGCACTGGAAACAACGCAATCAAACCGGCAGACCAATACACGCCGAAAGCCGCATAAAGCCACCGGTCTCGCTTCTCCGGACGCCATTTCCCCCTAACAACCTGGACTGCAAACAGGGCCGTCATGACAAGAAGCACAAACTCCGAGACAAACAGAGGGACGGGTCCAACCCAGAAAAAATTATAAGTGAACCCTTTATTGAACCCCAAAAGAAGCGCCAAATAAGCGCCTAACAGATGCGTGAAGAGCAGGACAATCATCTTCGAAAAATGGATTTGGCGATGTTTTTATGAAACTTATTATCGGCAACTACCGAAGGAACGCGCCCAATGCCAGATCTCAACGGCCCTACCGCGGAAGAGAGATCGTGGGTGGCCAGGCGAGGCCAGTAATACATCTTAATCCGCTCCCGCAGCGCCAGTTGTCGATTGGACAAGGATTCCCCTCCAAAGAGCCGTTGAAATAGCGCATCAAAAGTTGCGAGGACATTTTCGGAGGACGTTCCTGGAGACGGCAAACGGTTGCGGAGCATGGCCGTCAAATATCCCAAGGAGACGTCATCGACATCCGGCCATAAGCGATTGACCATTGCATCAACGATCCGGTCCAACTCTCCCGACATTGCTTGGCGATTTTCGTTCGATGTCGATTTCTTGCTGGAACGGTATTGAAATAAAAACTCTGGAATGTTCCGCATTTCACAATCGAAAAACAGCCGCGTCCACAATTCGTAATCCTGGGCAAAGCGGATGGACTCGTTGTAACCGCCCCGCTCGCGCAAAACATCGGTTTTCATCATCACGGTCGGATGGGCAAAACAACGGCGCGTCAGGTCGCCGTCGGACATAAGGTGGCACTTGATTTCGAGCGGATCGACGGGGTAGCGCATGTTCTTGATAAAGCGTCCTTGCTCATCAATTTCTTGGTGCCATGTTCCCACAACGGCCGTTGCCGGATGCCGCTCAAACGCTTCCACTTGTTTCTGAAAACGGTCTTTCAGAGAAACATCATCGGCGTCCATGCGCGCCAAATACCGGCCTTTGGCGAGGGCAAGGCCTTTGTTGAGCGCCTTGGTCTGGCCAAGGTCGGTCTCATTTTTAACGAGACGGATGCGGGGGTCTCCAAACGATCCGATAATTTCCACGGAGCGGTCAGTGCTCGCGTTGTCCAGCACAAGGAACTCAAAATCACCATACGATTGTTCGAGAATGCTTTTGACGGCTTCGCCGACAAAACGTTCGCCGTTTTTGACCGACATTAAAACGGAAATATTAGGCATGCGAATGGGCCAGGTAATGTTCAACGGTTTTCTGAAGCCCGGCGGCGAGACCGGTGGACGCTTGCCAACCTAGCAACTCGCGCGCTTTCTTAACATCGGCGTAAAGCGACATGTTTTCTCCGGGGCGGTAAGCCACCGCGCCAAACACGGGTTCTCCGCCGCCGCACAAGCGGACGATGGTTTCGACCACCGAACGCACGGTCGCCGGGTTGCCGGACGCCAAGTTGATAACATGGCCGCGCGCTTCTTTTTTCTCCGCCGCCAACATAAGCCCCTTAACAATGTCGTCCACGTAACAAAAGTCCCGCAGCTGCTTGCCTTCGGACGTATCGAACTTTCTTTTCTCAACGCAGCCTTTGATGATTTGCGGAATGAAGCGCCTCCCATCCTGCCCGGGGCCGTACGTGAGAAACAAGCGCACGACAATGCCTGGAAATTTCTCGGTCTTGGCCAGCGCTTGAATCAAATGCGTGGCCGCGGTTTTCCCCACAGAATACGGCGCGATCGGCGACTCCCGGAGATCTTCTTGCTGTGGTGACAATGCATCGCCGTACTCGTCGCTGCTGCCCACTTGGACGAAAGCCTCGAGCGCCGAAGGATCAATGGCTTCAATAAGATTTTCGACCACCGCAAAATGTTGATCCAACACAGCGCGTCCGCCTTTTAAAAATGGCGTGTGATCGATATAGCCGGCGAGATTGAAGACTTTCTGAAACTTGAGGCCTTTCAACGCCCCAAAAACGGCGGCACGGTCCCGCAAGTCGAGCTGGCCTTTGGAGAGGACCGTGACGTTGTTTCCGGTTTCGGCCAGCTTGCGAGTGAGATGCGTCCCAATAAACCCCGCTCCGCCGGCGACGAGGACGTCAGCCATGCTTTAAATTCCAATCGTAAGGAATGGAATTTTCAAAAGGGTCCGTCCGGCTGATTTCATCCGGGTCGTGCGGGATGGTCGAGCAATTCGCGACGATGGCGGACGCCGTGCCGACGCCTTTAAACCCGTTCCACACATTTGGCGGAATGGTCACGAGCTGATAGTTTTCGGGGCCGATGAACAGCTCCATCAATGCGCCGCGCGTTTTGGATTTCGGACGGTCGTCGTAGAGCACGAGTTTGATCTTGCCCGACACCACCGCGTAGTTAAGCGTCATCTTCGAATGAATGTGCCAGGCCTTCACCACGCCCGGATGCACGACCGAGAAATAGATCTCACCGAACTTTTCAAAGACCGGTGAATCGTTGCGCAGCATGTGCATGATCTTGCCGCGTTCGTCGTTGATTTGACGCAGCAGCGTCACAACAACACCGTCGATGGCCGCGCGTTTGGCGGGCTTGTCCGCCGTTTTTTTGGCGGATTTTTTTTTACTTCGCATAGTTTGCCTCGTACCATTCAATGGTTTTGCTGAGACCTTTTTCCAAATTGAAGACCGGTTTCCATCCGAGCAGCCGCCGTGCTTTGCGAGACGACAGGTGCTGATCGATGATCTCATTAGAGGCTTGGTTTAAGATCTTCGGTTTTACGTCGGATTTCATGAGTTTTGTCACCGCAGCGACGATCTGCAGCACCGTCATGGGTTTTTCGTAGCTGAAATTAAACGCCTCGCCATGCACTTTTTCATCTTGCATCGCTTCCGCGGTATGAAGATAGGCGTCCACACCGTCTTCGACATAGATGTAATCGCGAATGAATTTCCCGTTCGAGCGGATGATGGGCCGTTCTCCCCGCAGCAGCGAGACGATGGTGCCCGGCACGATGCGGTTTAAGTTCAAGTCCCCGCCGCCGTAGAAGTTGCCGCAGCGGGTCACGCACACGGGCAACTTGTAGCTTTTGTGGTAAGCATTGCAGAGTAAATCAGCGCAAGACTTCGAAACATCATAGGGATGCGTGCCATTGAGCGGGGTTTCTTCGGTGTAGGGAAGTTTCTCTTGATCTCCATACGCTTTATCGCTGGAAGCGACCACCACACGCTTGATCGAAGATGTCTGCCGGCAGGCTTCGAGCACATTCCACGTGCCCTTGATATTGGCCTCGAACGTGCCAAGCGGGCTGCGATTGGCCGCGCCGACGATCGTCTGGGCCGCCAAATGGAACACCGTTTCAATCTCGTATTCGTTGAGCGCGCGTTCCAGCACCGCCAAATCTTCCACCTCGCCGCGCACCACATTCACCTTGTCGATTGACCCGTCCAGCACCAGGTTGGATTTCGGCGTCCAGTCCCTGACCAGCGCCGTCACGTTGGCTCCGTCGGCTGCCAATTTCTTTGTGAGCCACGAACCCAGCAGGCCCGTCGCTCCCGTCACGAACACATTTTTATGTTTCCAAGGGGAAGCTACCATGATTTCCAAGGGGCTCCTTTTTTCCAGAGTTTGTTCAAATGGTCCCGCTCGCGCGGCGTGTCCATGCATTGCCAGAAACCGTCGTGCTTGAAGGCGCGCAACTGGCCCGCCTTGGCCACGCGCTGCAACGCGCCGAATTCCAAATCGCAATCGGACGCGGACGAAAGATACTTCAAAAACTCCCGGCGGAACACAAAGAAACCGCCGTTGATGTGGCCCGTGCTGAGCTGGGGTTTCTCATCAAACTTCAACACACGGTCACCGGCCAGTTCAATCTCGCCAAAACGCGACGGCGGTCGCACCGCGGTCACGGTACCCAGTTTGCCGTGGCGCACGTGGTATTCATGGAGCTTCTTGAGATTTGAATTGATCACGCCATCACCGTAGGTCACGTGGAAATGGGGCGCCGTAAGAAATTTTTCAACGCGTTTAAGCCGGCCGCCTTTTAACGTGCCGGTGCCCGTGTTTACAAAATCGATCTTCCAATGCTTCTCGCCTGAGAAATATTTCCGGATGTAATTGCCTTTGAAACCAAGGGGCAAAACAAAATGGCGAAAACCGTGCGCGTCATACGTCTTCATGATGTGCCAAAGGATTGGTTTGCCCCCCACTTCAACCATGGGTTTGGGGCGGATGTCTCCGTCCTCGCGCATACGCGTTCCCTTGCCACCGCACAAAATAACGACCGGGACCGCGTTCAACATGAGCTTGTTCATGGTTGGACGCCCGCGAGACAGCGGATCCACACGCGATCATCGCCATATTCACGGCAGTGGTACGGGTCTGGGGCCGAAAGCGGATCGGGATGGCCGGCGTTTTTTTTGGGTTTCAGAAAATTTTTAATCCGGCGGAGTTGGTCGCGCATTGGCAGTTTATCGATCCAACCGTTTCGCGCGCGAATGGCGTCATTCATTTCCCGTTGCTTGGTCCAAGGCAAACCGCACGTTTCCAGGTACAGCGAGCGGAAACCGCCGGCTGCCAGCACCTTCGACAGTGATTTTGGTTCAAAGAACAACACGTGCGGTTCGAGGTCGAACTTAAACCGGTAGTCCCCGTTCGGCACTTCAATGAACAAATAACCTTCGGGTTTCAAATAGGCCTTCAAATTTTTTAAATATTCCACGGGAGCATTTATGTGCTCAAAGACGTGGCTGAGAATGATCAAATCGAATTTCTTGTTGGCAAATTCCTCGAGCTCTGCCTTCCAAACTATACCGTGCCGTTCAAGTGATTGTTGGGCTTTTTGGTCCGGCTCTACCGCGAAGCATTGGACTGTTGCGGGAAGAAGCTTGACCAGATAACTCTCGAGCACGCCATAGCCGGCCCCGATATCGAGCACGTCGATCTGTTTACCGAACTTAAGCCGGTCCTTAATGAAATCCACGCGCGCCTGCGCTTGATGGTGATAGGTCGGGATATCAAACGGTGTTTTGTCCGCCACGTGGCCCCAGAAGGTCCCGCTGTTGTAATAGGCGTTCAACATGTCGGTGGACGCCATCGGGTACATATAGACAAGGCCGCAATCGACACAACGGGCGACCGTGCGACTCAGGAACAATTGGTTGTGCGCCGGATACGTCATCACATGTTGATGGGCGCGTTGGCGGCAAAGCGGGCATTCAAGCCCGCGGACAGTGTTCCCTCCGGCCGGTTTGGTGATTGTCGCTTCAGGCATACACCGTCCCTTTTTTACTTGCTTTGAAAAATTCCACGATGTTTTGTGCAGCGCGCAATTCCATGGCCACGCGCGAAGCATTGGTCAGCGTGGCCACGTGCGGCGTGCAAATCACATTGGAACGGCCCATGAGCGGACCTTTGTAGGGTTCGTTCTCGTAAACGTCGAGCGCCGCGCCGCCGAGCCGTTTTTCATCCAGCGCTTTCACCAAAGCATTTTCGTCGATCATATAGCCGCGCGCGGTGTTCACGAGGAACGCCCCTTGCTTCATCTTGGCGAACTCAACCGTGCTCATCAAATGACCGTCCGATGGCTGGCGCGATGCGTGGAGCGACACCACGTCCGATTCTGCGAGAAGCGCGTTGAAATCTTTCAGTTCGACGCCTTCAGGGACATCCGTTTTCTTCAACACCGGGTCCGACACCAGCACATGCGCGCCGAACGGAGAGAGCAAGCGCGCCACGGCGCGACCAATGCGGCCAAAACCAACCAGGCCGACCGTCCATTCGGAAAGCAATACGCCGGTATGCTTCTTCCATTGGGAGGACTGGGAATCAAGCACGTGGGATGGAATGTTCCGCGCAAGCGCCAGGATCATCGCCACCGTCATCTCGGCCACCGGCTGAATCACCTCTTCGATCGTTACCAGAACGGACACTCCATGTTGTTTGGCCGCAGCTAGATCAACCGCATCGGTCCCAATACCACAACGGCTCACGCATTTGAGCTCCGGAAGTGCCGCGAACAACGCCGCGTCGTATGGTTCGACGCCGGCCAGCACCGCATCGACGCATTTGAGCTCCGCTTCCATTTCTTCGCGTTTAAGCCGGTGGCCCAGCTTGTTTAAGTGGACCTCCATACCGGCGCGTTCCATGGCTTTGAGCGGTTCCTGCGACGTTTCGCAGAATTGCTGCAGCGCAACGTAGACCACCGGTCTCTTCATGCTGCGCTGCCCGTCTTGCTCAAGATATTTTCGAGCACGGCCAATTGCCGCTGGTCTTCTTTCAAATATTTTTCAACGAGCTCCACTTCGCGCGGCTCGTTGATGCCCGGGTAACCTTTGCTGAACGGCACACCTTGGATCATTACATCGTGCTCAAGTGTGCGGTTCTGATCGAGAGATTCTTGTATTTCGAGCGGCGTCCGGCTGAAAGCGCCGACTTGTTTGAGGAACTTCTTTTCAAACGCGAGGATCCCAAGCACAATCCGCACCGTCTCCGGCTTCATGTGCGAAAAGATCCGCGAGCAAAACATGAGCCGGTCCGATGCCGACACCACGCATTTCACAATTGACTTGTCGCTGAGCTCGGCCGCGTCCGATATCGGGGCCGTCGCGTTCCATACGGGGCCCGCCGGATTGGACTTGATGGCGGCGACCAGGTTCTTCAAATCGTCTGGGAGGATTAGGATCTCGTCGCCTTGCACGTTCACCACATGCGTGCAATCGAGAGCATCGGCGGCCTCCGCTACACGGTCGGTGGCGCCAGGATGATTGGGATTGGTCATGATCACGCGGCCACCGAAACCTTCAATCGCGTCCTTCACTTCTTTATCGCAGGCCGCCACGACCACATCCGAGAAAACCCCCGCAAGGACCGCGCGGCGACGGACATGTTCGACCATAGGGATCCCGCGAAACGGAAGCAACGGTTTCCCCGGAAAACGCGTGGAAGCCATGCGCGCAGGAATGATGGCGGCGACTTTTACGCTCATTGCGGCAAAGTTCCGCAATCGACGTTCACGCATTGCCCCGTGATCGCCGAAGCGGCCGGACTTGCCAGAAAAAACACGGCCTCCGCCACTTCACGTTCGGTCGGCAAACGGCCAAGCGCCGTTTGGGTCTTTGCAAAATTCTTAAGGTACGCGGCCACGTTCGCCCCAAGCGGCGGCGCCGACTTTTCTTTCAGTGACTCCAAAATTGTTTTCGTGGCCACATAGACCGGACACACGGCATTTACGCGAATACCTTTCGGTCCAAGTTCCTTTGCAAGTGACTGCGTGATGCCGTTCACAGCGAATTTTGACGCGCAATAGGCGCTGTTGTTGGCACTGCCGCGTTTGCCGGCCAGGCTTGACACGTTCACGATCGCGCCTCCCTTCTTCATCACGGAAGCAGCTGCCGCGCAGCCCCACATCGTTCCGAGCACATTGGTCTCATAAACCTGCGCCATAAAAGATTCATCAATGTCGGCGACCGGTTTCCAACGCGATACGCCCGCGCAATTCACCACCACATCGAGGCGTCCGTGCTTTTTCCGCACGGATTCGGCGAACGACATCACATCACGGCGCCGGCGCACATCACCGCCGTTCGAGCGCGCGTACACCTCCACTTTTGCGCCGCGGGACGAAAAAAGTTTCGCAATGGCGAGGCCGATGCCGCGTGTGCCGCCGGTGACGATGACGACGGGCGCCTTGATCATATGGTCATCGCGGTGAACCCGCCATCCACGGCAACGATGGAACCGGTCACGAAGCTCGCGGCGTCCGAGACGAGCCACAACACCGCGCCCACCAACTCCTCCGGCTTTCCATAACGGCCCATCGGCGTGTGCCCGAGGATCTTGGCCTCACGGTCTTTGTCGATAAAATTTTTCATGCTCCATTCGGTCGGGAAAAAACCGGGCCGCAGCGCGTTCACGCGCACGCCTTGCGTCGCCCATTCGCGCCCCAGGTTCTGCGTGATGCTCGAGATGCCCGCTTTCGCCACCGAATACACAAACGCTTTCGAAAGCGGCGGACCCGAGGAGGCCGACGCAAAGTTCACAATGCTGCCGCTTCTCTGTTTCAACATGGTTTTACCGAAGACCTGGCAGGCGAGCAGCGTCGCGGTCACGTGGCTGTCGAAAATGCGGTGGACTTCTTCTTCGGTGATATCAAAGAACGGCGTCGGCGCGTTGACGCCCGCGCCGTTCAAGAGCACGTCGACGCGGCCGTGCTTCTTCAAAATTTCGTCGTGGCAACGCTGCAGGTCGGCCTTCTTGGTGACGTCACACGTCATGTCGGTCACCGCGACCTTTGACTTGTCGAGCGCGCTGGCCTTGATGTCAACGATCACGACCCTCATGCCCGATTCCGCCATGGCTTGCGCGATCGCCGAGCAGAGAAACCCGGCGCCGCCGACCACGACGGCCACTTTGTCTTTCAAATTAAAACGCTGGTCGATGGTGACGTGACTCACGCGGCCTCCTTTAAAGAAACAAAATCTTTTATGAAGGGGCCGGAGGCCAGCGCCGCGTTCGCGACACCGATGAATGGACAACCCGCCGCCGCGGCGGAGCGCGCATCTTCGGCGGTGTCACCGAAAAAAACCAATTCGTAGCCGGCCAATCCCAGTCTTCCCCGGGCGGCGGTGAGCCATTCCGCCTTGTTCACCGGCGCCCCTTGGATCAGATCAAAATGGGGCGCCCAGTTACGTCCATTCAGAATCTCGGAAAGGTACTCGTGCGGCGTGCTGGAGAGCAGCGCGGTCTTGCGCGCGCTTTTCATTTGCAGCACAAAATCCAGCGCGCCCGGGATTTCGGGCGCCGCGATGATGGCCTTGGTGGTGGCCGCCGCGTACCGGGCCGTCAAATCTTCCTCTATGGCGGCCGTGTACGGTTTTTTCAGAATTGTCTCGTACACATAACGGAACTTCACTTTGCGCGTGACATGGTGGTTGTTGTGGCAATAGTCGCGGATCTCGTTTGCGTGGGACGGAAAATCCGCGAAACAGAGATCGAACGCGCGGTATTTGATGGGATTGGAATCCACGAGCGTTCCATCGAAATCAAAAATGACCAGCTTGACGTTATCCGGCAGCAAGATTAAACGCGGACCTGTCTGACGGTTTTGAGCAACTCGTTGGTGCGCTCCCCCCACTTCCACAACAGGAACACATCGGACGACAAGACCACGAACGTGTAACCGGCCGTAAGCGCTTCGGCAACGTTTTTCTCATTTGGATCAACAACTTGCGTGCCGCAGGCCTTGCCGTGTTTCTCACAGGCCTTGACCACCCGTTCGCAAGCCGCGGCCACTTCGGGATGAAACAGTTGCCCCGGAACTCCCATGGAACCGGACAAATCGTAAGGCCCCACCATCACGCCGTCGATTTCCTTGAGTGAAAGAATGGAATCAATCGCTTCAACACCCTGGACCGATTCGATCTGCACAATCAACGTGGACTGTTCATTCCAGGACTTGGTGTAGGAATCAAAATTGTGGCCGTATCCCTGAGCGCGACCCACGCCAAAGCTGCGTTTCCCGACCGGCGAATATTTCGACCATTCAATGATCTTCTGTGCTTCTTCTTTCGAGTTGACCATGGGGACGATGAGACCGTCCGCGCCGGAATCGAGCACGCGCTTGATCTGTTCGGCATTGTGGGAAGAGATGCGCGGCAGGCAAGGAATGCCGGCGGCCTGGCTGGTGGCGATGATGCCTTGCGCCTGTTCCAAACTGATGGTGCTGTGCTCAAGATCGATGCCAATGAAATCAACGCCCGCTTTTGTGAACGCTTCGGTGATGGAAAGATGCCCCAGCGACGTCCACGCGCCGAAAACCGATGAACGATTTTTTATTTTGGATCGGAAGTCAGTTCGCAAAGATTATCTCCCTTACCACAAGATGTCGGACGGCCCCCAACTCTTGGGAGCCACCGCATTGGAAAATCGCTGAAACCAGCGCGCCAGCCAATAGCGGCCGCGGACATTCGGAAGTTTCCCCAACAGACCCGGGCCGGCCAGAATGTGGCGGCGAATGTCGCGGGCTTCGGTTTCGGAAAAAAGTCCTTTTTCCTTTCCGATTTGCGCGAGCTCGGCCACATAATCATTTTTCTCGTACAAAATGGCGATCAAAATATTTTTCAACAACCGCTGCTTTGACAGCGATCCGTTGGCAGCGGAAAGGTCTTTAAAATAAAGCGCGTCTCCGAAAATAAGCTGACCGCGGTGATTCGCGGTCTTTTGCCCGCCTTCCCGTTTCCACCAGCAACGTTTCAAATCGAACAGCGAAAAACCTTTGGCGCGCAGCGCCTCGTCAATGTGCGAGAAGAGCGGCTGCCCTTTATAAAGTTCGGCGAATTCGACTTCCACCTCGATGCCGAGCAGCTTGTCGCACGACGCCAGGGCCCCTTTCAACACGTCCACTTCGCCGCCCTGCACGTCCAACTTCATGAAATCGGGAGAGACCTTCAACCCAGCGAGCACATTGTCCAGCGTGTCCACCGGCACCTCGACGGTCCTCTGAATGTCCCACCGGCCGGAATCCGGAAAACGGGAGAGGAACGCGCGGTTGGGTTCGAGCATCGAGGAACATCCCGGCGCGCGCGTGAGGTTTAGTTTTCGCTGACCCGGCCGGTCCGCCAACGCCGTGGCCACAAAAGTTTGCCCGCCTTTGGCCGCGCTGTTGAGGCGGCTGCATTCGGCGGCATCCGGTTCGAAACCGACGACCCGCAAATCAATACCCAAAGCGGCCCACCGGTCGTGGATGCCGGCCCGCGCGCCGACATCAATAAGAGTTATGGGATCGTTCTCGACCGCCGAGCGGAACAAAGGGGTTTGAAGCAAGGTCTTAAGGAGAGAAGACATTAGCGTGCGAACTCCGGTTTTGTTTCCCGTTCCCAAATTTCCGTGTTGTATTGGCGGTCCGGTTTTTGAAACACGTTCGACAGGCCGGACCGGGCCAGCAGTTCGCGCACGCGCGCGTCTTTTTGATCAAGGGAATCCATTTCAACGAGCAACGATTTCATGGCGGGGCCCGCGACGGTATTCACCGCTCCCTGCAATACATCGAGTTCGGTCCCGTCCACGTCGATTTTCAGCGCGGTCGGTTTGATGCCCGTTGCTTCCACGAAATCGTCCAGCTTCATGGCCCAAATTCCTTCCTGATACACGACCGGCTGGCCGTTGTGCGTTATCGCCATGGGAGAACGCGATTCCGAATGGAGCGCCGCTCCGGGCGTCAGGTCCTGAACGTGCAGATGGCTAATCCCGGTCACGGCGCTGAGGCCGATTGAATAAACATCGATCACATCTTGAAGATGGTTCGCGGCCACGTTGTCCCGCAACAAATGAAGGTTTGAATATTCGGGTTCAAAGCAGACCACGCGAAGCCCCGGATGCCGGAGCGCCGCGTACAACGAGTAAACGCCGACATTGGCGCCGACATCAAACAACACGTCGGTAGGCCCCAGCGATTTGTCGATCCAATCAAGCGTTTCTGGTTCTTTTGTGTTGAACGAGCTCCAACGGTAACTGGTGATGGGGTTGTCGCAAGCGAGCGTAAAGTGAAGGCCGCGCGAATGCACCGTACGGCGCGGCGTCAGCGAATGGATTAATTTCCAGCGAAGCTGGCCCAGTTTTCCGGAAAGGCGTGAGAGCATCAGCGCGCCGGCGCCGCGGCGGCCGGGACCGAGGTCTCCCATTTGTTTCCTTGCGCCATCAAACGCGGATCGGAAACGATGCCGTGCCAGACGACGCCTTGGAACGCTTCGGAATGCGGCGTGACGTTGTTGGGGTTGACCGTGGGCACCACGACCACAATGTCGCCGCGCTGCTTGGTGTATCCGCCATCGCGGCCGACAATGCCCAAGACCGTCATACCGCGGGTCTTGGCTTCGTCGATCGCGGAAACCAAATTGGGGCTGATGTTCTTTTCGCGATTGCCGCCGCCCACGGAAAAAATCAGGACCGCGTCTTTCGGGCCGCCCTTGCTGACCTTGAGCCAGGCGGCGAATACCGTGTCCCAGCCTTCGTCGTTCGTGCGCGCCGTGAGCTCGGAAACGTTATCGGTCGGCGCGTAGGCCTCGATGCCGGCCAGTTTTCGAAAATCGTTCACGGCGTGGCCGCAATTGCCGGCGCTGCCGCCGACGCCAAGCAGGAACAGCCGGCCGCCGTCTTCGCGCAGCTTGACCAGACGCTGGACCATCCGGTCGATCGCTTGGCGGTCCAACCCGCGCGCCACCTGCTCCACTTCGGACAAGTACGTCTCAATGAAATTTGTTTTTTCCATTCCGGTCCCTCAGGCCTTGCTCATCTGGCGCAAAACGAACCCGGCTTTCTTCGCGTCGTTGTAAAACATCTTCACGGTGTCCAAAGAAAATTCGCCGAGGTCTTTTCCGTTCAGCGACAGCTTTTCAATCAAATCATCGGTGGCGGTGATGATATGGCAGCCGGCGGAGTCCGCCTGATAGATATTCAACGTCTCGCGCGGGCTTGCCCAAAGGACCTTGGCCTTGGGAAATGGCGCGAAGTCCTTTACGGCTTTTTGCATGACGGGCAATGGATCAACGCCGGTGTCGGCGATGCGTCCGGCGAAAATGGAAACAATGATATCGTCCTGCGGCTTGAGCGCCGCGCGGAGCCCGTCCAATTGCGCTTGCGTAAGAATGGCTGTAACGTTCAGCTTCACCCCTTTATCAAACAACCGCCGGATCAACGGCACCGACGATTCGCCGCGTGTGTTCGTGATCGGAATTTTCACGTTCACGTTCTCGCCCCAGGTGGCAATCAACGCCGCCTGCTCCTCCATCTCGGCGAACTCATCAGAAAAAACCTCGAATGAAATCGGCAGGTCCTTCACTTCGGCCAGCACCGTTTTCGCGAACTGCTCGTAATCGCTGATCCCCGCCTTCGCCATGAGCGTGGGGTTGGTGGTGAACCCTTTCACGAATCCCTGGCGATACCGCTTTAAGATGGTCTCCACATTGGCGCCATCTCCAAACACGGCGATTTTTAATTTGGGCAAAGACATAGTTTCTCCTCTTAGCGTTTCTTCGCGACGATCCGGGCAAACGAACTGAGCCCGGCTTTTTGCAAAAACGATTGGAATTCTTTTTTCACATCGGCCCCGGACGCCATGAGTTCGCGTTCAAATGACGAGAGGGACAGGTCGGCGTTCTGGTCCACGTGCGCCTGCACAATTTCGACATCGAGCACGCCCGGTGTGCTTACTTCCTGCAGCGCAAAGCCGTTCTTTTCCAGAAGCAGCTCGAGTCCTTTCAACGTGAAACAATTGGTGCGGTCCGGCGGACAAAAATAAAGATTGTTGAAGCCGAGTAGGGTCATATCAAAACCCGAAGCGACCAGCGCGGTGATAAACAACAACCCGCCCGGCGCCAAGCGTTCCGCCACGGCCGTGAGCAATTTCTGAGGGTCGTTCACGTGGTCCAAATTCTCAAGCATCACCGCGGCCTGCGCCGCCGGCCCTTTCGGCGCTTTACCGGCAACCAAATCCATTTCTCCCAGGGAACGCACATCACGGAACGCTTCGCTCAAAAGCGCCGTGAACCGGCTTTGGGGCGGCGCCACTTCCAAGACCGACGGCTTGTCGACGCCTTGGATCTGTAGCGTGCGCTGGATCCAATCCAATTTCGGCAAATACACGTTCTCGGTGCGGCTGCCGGCCACGCCCGCGTGAAACCCATCGGGAGACTGACGGCGGCGCGTTACCTCCGACAAGACCGCCTCCCACGCGGCGGCGTCGGGCAAATTGAGCAGGAAAAGACTTCCGGTCGCAGGGCAACGCCCGTATTCCAGTCCTTCCACGGCCCCCGCGGGGACCAAGGGACTGCCGAGAGGAGAGAGCCCGCGCTTGGCCGACTTTGCGGCCAGCGCTTTCTTGGTTGTTTCAATGCAAAACTGCCGGTACGCGCGCAACCCATCCAGCGCTTTCACCGACGATAATGGGAACGCAACGTTGGTCTCGGTCAAAATCATATTACTCCCTCCCCACAGACAGCACGTCCCGCTTCGCGTACACGTCGCGGATGATTTCCATCACTTGCCGCGCTTCGTCCAGCGTCCCGTGTGTCGCCGGCCGCTTCTCTTTAATCGCCGCCAGGAATTCGTTCACTTCCTTGTCCCAGGACTCGTCGCGGTCAAAATGGATGATTTCCTCGCGCGGGTTGCCGAGCGCGAACGCCTCGTCTTCAAATTGGCGTTTTCCGATGACGAGTTGCTCGCGGCCGTAGCTGCCCGTGCGAGAAAGCAGGCCCGAAGCGATCAGATAGCCGTTCTCGCAGCCGATCTCAAAACGGAATGTGTGCTTCCACAGCGTGGCGGAAGAATGAAGAAAGGCGGGAACGCCTTTTTCGGAGCGGAGCAGCAGGAACGCGTTGTCTTCGACGCCGCACTTCCAGAACGAATCGCTGAGCACACCGTCGGTGACCTGGCAGGGGCCGAGAAAATTCAAAAAGATGTCGAGCATGTGAATGCCTTGATCAAGCAGGATGCCGCCGCCAGAAACCTGTTTGTCGTTGCGCCAGCTCTGCCGGTAATGCACGCCCCCCGACTTACCGTAAGTGCCCTTCATGTAAAGAATTTGGCCGAGGCTGCCCCCTTTAAGGAGCGACTTGGCGGTCACAACGGAAGGATGAAGCCGGTGATTAAATCCAAAAACGACGGTGTGGTTGGGGGTCGCTGCGGCCGCGTCCGCAATGCGGGAAAAATCATCCCAATTGCGGCCCGGCGGTTTTTCACAGAAAACGTGGCGGCAATTCTTAATCGCTTCCACGCAGAGGTCGGAGGTGACGTTGTTGGGAGTGCAGATAAAAGCGGCGTCAAACTGGTCCCAAGGGATCCGTTCGCTGGTTGAAAGGGGCGTTCCAACAATGTCTTTCTGATGGGGGTCCAGCGCCGGGTCGTAGATCTTCACGTCGCTCACGTCCGGGTGTTGTTTAAGGACTTTGGCGCGGATCCGTCCCATATAGCCGTAACCAATTACAATGCATCGCATAAGGGCGGGATTCTACAATAGGAAACGGGCAAATTTACCGACGGAATCGGCGGTCATCGGCTCAACCATGGCATCCACATCTCGGCAGGCCGCGGCCCAATCCGGACGCAGGGAAGCCCCGTCCGAACCGCGAAAAACGTTCAATATGCGCTCAAACTCCTCCGGCGCGCCGGCATGTTCCTTCCATTTGGCGATCAGATAGAGCGGATCGACAACCGGTCCGGGCTCCCCCGCCCAATAGATGGGCTTGACCCCATCCAACACCGAATAAATCGCGGCCGAAGAGCCGCGGTAAACCAGCGCCGAACACTCCACAAAATCATCGTGAATGGCGGGGCGCGTGGACAGATGGATATTTTGAAATTCGTCTTTCTTTCGTTTGAGGAAAGGCGCCGCTTTTTCGTACGGAAGGACCGGGTGGCAGCGGAAAACAAACTCATGATCCGGCAAACGGGCCGCCAGGTCCATCGCCAAATCAAACAGCAACACCATCTCTTTTAAGATCCCTTCCGGGAGAACCAGCACCCGCTTCTTCGCAGGACGTGGAGCGGTCGGCTCCGGCGCTTGCGCGGGCCGCCGATGCGAACCGAGCACCAACAAATTTGATTGGAAGGGACGGAAACCGGCATCCATGCGCTGACGTGTCCCCTCTCCGGTGCACAAAACGATTTCGGGCGCAGCGATATCCCCTTCCACCGATTGCGGGTTTAACAACGCCAAACAATGCGGCAACAAAACCGTGTGTTGATATCCCGCCAACTTCACGGCAGAATCGGCTGCTTTGGCGCCTTTCCAAAAAACCTTTTCCCAAGGCTGCCCCTCGAACAACGTGACCACGCTGCGCGGCCGCCAGGTTTGAACGGCGCGTTTCGCAATCCAATAAAACATGTGGTTCTTGGTGGTGTAGGGCCGCAGCACGTCCAGCACCGCCATCGCGGCCACGCGTCGAAGGAGTCCGCTGGATTGGCGCGCCAATCGACGCAAACGCAGAGCACAACCGAATTGCTGGAGGACGCTCAAAAGCGGCGCCCACCATGGAATCAACAGGAACTCCGGAAAGCGCAGCTTATTCGGATTCCCCACGCAGGCCCCGGCAAAAAGCAGCGCGGTCCAACCGACCTTCAATTTGGCGGACAAACTGCCGTCATCGGACTTGGCGTCGCCGACCAGAAAAAGCGCCCGCACATTGTTTTCGGCGAGGAGGTCCCTCAGGGGTCCAAAATAAAAATCCGATGCCTTGCTCAATCCTTCCCGGCCGGGCACCCATGATTTAATGAGAATGTCCGGTTTCCCGTATTTGTACCGGTCCCCTATAAAAATGATCGAACAAAAAAGCAGCAACAACGCATCGTAGACAGCGGAGAAAAGGCCAATGGAGGTCTTCAGCAAACAAGTGAAGATACCCGGAACATTGACGGGCGCTTGTTTGGATTCCTCTTCCAGCAAACGAAGATGTTCCGGCGGCACGGAATGGCGCGGATGAACAAGGCTCGTGGCGAGCAGCACGCGGTCGCGGACCGCGCGTCTCAATTCAAGGACAGCGTCAGCGAGCGACGCGTAGAGTTGGGAGGACGTTTCCATTTTTTATTTCAACGATCTTATCGGCGCCCCAGGCGTCCGCGTAACGTTCCGCGGCCATGGCCAACACCTGGTCGCGCTGCTTTCCTGCTTTGAATCCTTGCAGCAACCATTGCAAATAGGCCCCTATGCGTTGGGCGGCCTTTCCGTCGCGGAACGGGTCCATAAGCGGCAAGACCGGCGACCAGTCGCCAAAACCGGCGATGCCGCCCTGTCTGGTGAAATGTTCGTGGCACGCGGGCCAAAGATCTTCCCAGCGTTTAAAGAAGACCCGCCCTTCTCCCAATTGGTGGAACGGGCTCACGTGCCAGCCTTCGATGTCCAACAGCAGCGTCGGGACGCCGGCGAGCGCGGCTTCCAAACCGGCGGTCCCCGCAAAAAGACTGTTGTGGATGGCGAGGTCGGAGGCCAAGGCGGCCGTGGCGGGCGTGTGGGCCCCCATGCGTTCACCTTCCTGCAAAACCACGCAGCGCCCGGTGGCCTCGGCTTCTTTGAGCAAATTGGCGTAAGGGCCGAGACGCGTCCGGACGGTCCGTGGAATTTTCGGTTTAAAAATCACGCCAAGCCAAGGCTCCCGCAACACCTTTTCGCACAAGAGACGGTATCCAAGCGCTTGCAGGTCGTGCCCGGTGTTCCAACGGTCGTCCGCCATCGAATTTTCGTCGAAGAACGTGATGATTTTGCGCGCGCCATTTTTCAACAGCGATTCGCGCAGCGCCTGCGCCTGTTTTTTTACGAGCGAATACCGGTAGTCGCCGATGTAACCGGACGCCACGCAGTACGAAATCTTGGACAGCGATTGGCGCTCAATGTCGAAGGAATAAGGCGAAAACACAAAATCCACGTCGGCCGTGACCGCCAAATCCGGCGCGCCGAGCGCGTCGAAGGAACGTTGGAAAAGCGCGGTCACGCCGCCGTTTTCCTCCATGGCCTCCGCAATCGCGCAGTGGTCGGCCGTGTAACGGTACCACGTGAAATACACTTTCAAATTTTCTGACCGGAACACGTCCAACCAATTGGATTTCAACGCGCTGAAACGCGCCAACGCGTCGTTGATTTGCCGGGCCTCTGAACTTTTCGACACGACCGTTATGGCGGGGTTGTATTTCCGTTTCCGTCCGACATTGTAGATGGGCGCCGAAAAAACCCGCGTCGCTTCGGGCCGGAGCACCACGGGAGAAATCCCATGCGGCGCCATCTCCGCCTGTTTCAATTGATCGTACGGCATGAACGGGCCGCCGAAGAGAAGCGCCACATCGGCCCCCGGAAACTGGGCCTGTTGCCAAAAGAAAAGATCGGAAAACGCCCCAGGTTTGTTGATGTTGAGCTGGCCGTAATAATCCACGCCGATCCGCGGGTCCGCCGGCGCAGCCGGACGCGGGCGTTTAACAAGCCATTTCAATAGAGACCGCCGGTAACCGGCATTTTTTAAATCCGCTTTGCGATGACGGTAAATGTTCCCCCACTCGATGGCCCATTGGGGCAATAGCGCTTTGATTTTTTTCTGCAGGGCCTCGAACAGGCGGAACGCGGGCGGAACGAACACCAGGTCCATTTTCATTTGACCGGCGTAACTCTTTAAGACCTCGCGCCACGGCGTAATTTCGAGGAAAAGCGTTATCGCCGAAGCGGACGGCAACTCCAATTGGCGGCGTTTCCAATCCGCCACCTGGATCAAATACACAACGCGCCCCATGGTCCCGCGAAACGGGATCATCACATCGCACAGCGACTTGTACACAAACGTTTCCACGCGCCCTTTGAGCGCGCCCACTTTTTCAAACTGACGGTAGAGCGGATCGCGCCGGACCGCTTCGTAAATGTGGGCGAGTTCCATGAAGGCCACGCGCAGTTGCACGAGAAGACCAGCGGCGTCTTTCACGTCGATCATGCGAAAGCGGAACATTTCGACGCGGAAACCAAAAAAGAACGCAGTCGCGCGGGCAGCCCACCAACCGGGCAACGAACGGTCAATTAGAAAACAGGTAAGTGAGCTGAAGGGTTTCTTTTGGGTGCGATCGCGCCAAAGCCGGGGAAGGATGTGAAACAGCCAGACGCGCGCCGTGCAATGTTCGACGATGGTGAGAAAAGGCGGGTTCAAAATTTTTTCAGGCCGTCTTTGACCGCTTGCACGCAAGTGTCCAGTTCCCCTGCGGTCAGCCCAACGCTGGAGGGAAGGCTGATGCCGCGCGCATACAGGTCTTCCGAGACTTCAAGCGGACCCGCGTCGCAATCGCGAAACGGCGGCAACCCCTGCAGCGGATGCCAGAAAGGACGGGCCTGGATGTTGCTCTCACGAAGCGACGCCAAGAACGCCTTGCGTTTCTCCAAGGTCGTGCGCTCCGGCAACAGGAACGTGTACAGCCAAAACGTGGCGTCGGTGCCGGCGGGTGTGGGCATCAGCGTGATGCCCGGAAAATCCTTGAGCGCGGCCGCGTAGGTCTGCGCGTTTTTCTTTTTAATGCGGACGAACTCGCCCAACGATTCCATTTGGGCCAAGCCGAGCGCCGCTTGCAAACTGGTCAACCGGTAATTGAACCCCACTTCCTTGTGATAACTCTCGGTCTCATCGTCCTTGGATTGCGTCGACCAATACCGGATGCGGTCCGCGCGCGCCTTATCGGCGGTCACCACCGCGCCGCCGCCGCCCGTCGTCACAATTTTATTGCCGTTAAAACTGAAAACACCGGCGTCGCCGAAGATCCCGGCCGCTTTCCCTTGATATTTCACGCCCATGGCTTCGGCCGCGTCTTCCACCACGGCGAGGTTGTGCCGCCGCGCCACCGGAACAATTTTGTCCATCGCGCAGGCAAGCCCGAGAATGTGGACCGGCATTACCGCGCGCACCGTGCGGCCGGATTTCTTGTGGATGCAGCGTCCGTCTTTCTGTTGCGTGTTCGCTTCCAGGTATTTTTCGAATTTCACGGGGTCCATCTGCCAAGCGGAGGGTTCGGCGTCGATGAAGATCGGGTCCGCGCCGCAGTGCCGGATGGCGTTCGCGGAAGCGACAAAGGTCAGATTGGAGACAACGACAAGATCGCCCGGCCCGACCCCGACAGAACGCAACGCCAAATGCAGCGCCGCGGTACCGCTGGCCAGCGCGACCGCATGCGGAACACCGGCGGTCTTCGCGATAATATTTTCAAACTCGGTAACGAACGGGCCGGCGGACGAAACCCAGCCGGAATCCAAACATTTCTTCAGGTAAGTCCAGGACGATTCGGTGAGCGTGGGGACGGAAAGCGGGATGTTAGACGGCATACCTATCGACACGGTAAATGTCTTTGTGGCGGCGGACCCACTCGATGGTTTTGGACAATCCTTCTTCAAGACCCACGCGCGGCGCCCACTTCAAAATCTTCTTGGCTTTTTTGACGTCGGCCAGCAACCGTTCCACTTCGCTTTTTGCGGGGCGCAAACGCTGCTTATCGGCCTCAAATTGAACGGGGCGTCCCATAAGTTTGCCGATCAGTTTGGCCAAGTCTCCGATCCGGATTTCGCGACCGGTGCCGAGATTGATGACCTCGCCGACTGCCTTTGGTGCTTCAGCTGCGCGGATGAATCCTTCCACGGTATTGGAAACAAAATTCAGGTCGCGGGTCGGATGCAGATTGCCAAGCTTTAATTTTTGACCGGACAAACATTGCGCGATGATGGTTGGGATCACGGCGCGCGCCGATTGACGCGGACCGAATGTATTGAACGGCCGCACCGTCACGACCGGCAGGTTAAACGACAGAAAAAACGATTCGGCGATTTTATCCCCAGCGATTTTTGTGGCGGAATAGGGTGATTGCGCTTGCAGCGGATGTTCTTCGGTAATCGGCACGAAGCGAGCGGTGCCGTACGCTTCGCTCGTGGAAGTATGAATGACCTTTTCGATGTCCCAGCGCCGGGCCGATTGCAGCACGTTTAAGGTCCCCTGAACATTGGTCTTCACATACGAATCGGGCGCTATGTAGGAGTAGGGGATCCCGATCAACGCCGCCAAATGAAAAACAATATCAGCGTTCTTAACAGCCTGGTCGACAAAACTCTGGTCTTGAACGTCCCCCGAAATAACGTGAATGTCTTTTTTCCGGGCCGACGAATCCATCCACCCCCACGACCCATCCCCGCGGTAATGAACGAACGCCGTGGTTTTGGCGCCGAGCTCCACCAATTTTTCGGTGAGGTGGCTTCCAATAAATCCGCCCGCCCCCGTCACCAACACTTTTTTACCAGCCCATTTCATGGGCGTGTCTCTATCAAAAATTGGCTACGGCGGCTATCAGCTAACTTGAGGTCACAAACTGTGACCTCAAGTTTTTAGTCTGGTCGAACAAATCCACGGACATCCACCTGTTTTTCTGGTTTATCCAGTATTTTTTGGATCGTCGCAAAAACTTCGGTGAACCTACCGTCGTATTTCTCTTCCAGCTTTCTAATTTTCTCCTGCAAGTCCCGATGCGAGGTCAAATACTCACGCAACTTGGTAAATGCGCGCATTATCTGAATATTTACCTCGATCGCCGTTTTGCTTCGCAGGACCGATGAAAGCATGGCAATGCCATTTTCGGTAAAGGCATAAGGGGCATAGCGGCGTCCCCCTCTCCCTTCGTTTGAGGTCACAATTTGTGACCTCAAAGAAACTTGTTCATCCTCAGTTAGTTGGAACATAAAATCAGCTGGAAATCGCTCCTGGTTTCTATTTACGGATTGGATGAGAACCTTAACTTTGACGCCATACAGCTGAGCCAAATGGCTATCCAGCATAATTCTATTGCCTCGAAACAGGAATATTTTATCTTCTATGGCGCGAATTTGAAGTTGAGTATTGTTCACGTGTGTCTCCTTTTTTGAAGGCATTCCGTGAAGGGGTGCGGATTTTACGTCGGAGGGGTTCTTAAGGTTTGCTGGCCCAGCTTTCTACTAAACGTTGGGCCTCTTCGTAGTTTTGGTGGTGGCCGATGTCGATCCACTCTTCCATGATGGGGAAGCTGACCACGGTCTTTTTCTGGGCGATGAAGCGTTTGATGAGGTCTGGCATGTCGCAGTGCTCGCCTTTCTTTTGGATGGGGCCCAGCGCGGATGGTTCGATCAAGTAAATTCCGGCATTCACGAACAGGTTGTAGACAGGTTTCTCGATCACATCGGTGATGACTTCCTCGTTGCAATTAATCACGCCGTAAGGAACTTTCACGTCGTATTTACGGACCGCCACCGTGCAGTCGGCGTTGTGTTCTTTGTGAAAAGCGATCATGGAACGGAAATCCATATCGGTCAAAATATCGCCGTTCATGACGAGCAGCGTATCGTCGGTTTTCTCCAGCAACCCCAGCGCGCCCGCCGTTCCCAGCGGCTCTTCTTCATCCAAATAGGAGACCTGGATGTCGAATTTCTTTCCGTCTTGGAAATGGTTCACGATTTCTTCGCTCTTGTGATGGGTGGTGATCTTCACTTTGCGGATTCCGGATTTTCGCAGGTTGCGAATGATGATTTCCATGAGCGGCTGGTCGCCAACGGGCAACATGGGTTTGGGGGTGTTCATCGTCAAAGGCATCAAACGTTTTCCCTGGCCGCCCGCCATCAGCACGGCCTGAACGGAGAGATCGCGGCCGGGCATTAAATCGTCCAGACACAACAAGTCAAGGACCCGGCCTGCTTCATCGACGATCGGAAGATGGAGAACGTTGTACTTGTTGAGTATTTTCAAGTAGGCCTCGGGCGGTTGCCCCGGGAGGGCCGTGATGGGTTTCGCGAACCGGGTCCCCTGCTTTTTGGTGAGCAAGGTTGAAATGGGAAGCGCGAAATTCATGTGGTCAAGAACGGCCCGGCGCATGTCGCCGTCGGTCACGGTTCCCAATAAAATCCGTTGGGCGTCGGCCACCAAAACAATTCCCCACTGCGTGCGGTCGAGAACTTGAAACGCATCGCTGATGGGTTTGTCCGGAGCAATTAATATGGGGTCCAAATTCACTTAATGACCACCTCGCGGGTCGCAAAAATTTGATTCTTAAAGTTTTCGTAAAGCTTCAGCCCAGCAGGTCCGCTGCGTTCCGGATGGAATTGGCACGCGAAGACTTTCCCCACCTGCACGCTCGAACAAAATGTCACGGGCCCGTAAGTCGTTTGCGAAAGCGCGGCCGAGGGTGCGGTGGGACGCACATGGTACGAATGAACAAAATAAAAAGACGTCCCTTCGGGCGTGCCTTCCAATCCTGTCCCCTCCCACGTCCGTCCGGCAGGACGAGAAATGCTGTTCCATCCCACCTGCGGCACTTTGTGGGCGCCGGGCTCGATCTTTACCACATCGCCCTCGATAAGCCCAAGTCCTTTGTGGCGGCCAAATTCATGGCTCTCCGTCATGAGCAACTGAAGGCCCAAACATATCCCCATAAACGGCTTCCCGCTGACGGCCGCGTCCTTTAACACCTGCACCAGATCAAGCCGTCGCAACGTCTCCATCGCATTGCCAAATGCGCCAACCCCCGGGAGGATGACGGCATCCGCGTTTTCAATATCGGTCTTTGCATTCGATAGAGTTCCCATCAACCCCACGTGTTCGCAGGCGCGTAAGATACTGAACACGTTGCCGAGCCCATAATCGACGATGACCACATTGCCTTGTTTCTGCTGCATTTAGGCCGCCTTGACCTTCAGGAAATCTTTGACTTGGGCAATGGTCCCTTGTTCGATGCTCCGGATGATGCGGCTGCCGCGAAGCGAATCCGCATTGATGCCGTCGGTATTCCCCTCCGCGATGGCGCGCTTCATAAAATTAAAATGGAACAACGACGCCACGCTGACCGCGTCGGCATGACCATCTTGAATAACCGCTTCGATGTCCTCGGGCGCTCCCGCGCCGCCCGCGGCAATGACCGGAATGGAAACCATATCGGCCATTTTGCGCGTGAGCTCCACGTCGTACCCTTTGCCCGCGCCTTCTTTGTCGATGGAGGTGAGCAAAATCTCGCCGGCCCCCAATTCTTGCGCGCGCTGGGCCCATGCAAAGGCCTCAACGCCGGTGTTTTCCCGTCCGTTGTTTGTGAAGCAAAGATAGCCGCCGTTCGGCTGGCGAATAACTTCGATAGACACGACGATCGTCGATGAACCAAAAATACGGGACGCTTCGCCGATAAGCTGCGGCTGGTTAATGACGGCGGTATTTAACGACACCTTGTCGGCCCCGGCGCGCAGGACTTGGCGGATATCTTCAATGGTCCGCAAACCGCCGCCGACCGTGAGCGGGATGAAAATCTCCTTGGAAATGCGCTTTACGATGTCCAACAAACTGTTTCGTTCGTAAAGGCTGGCCACCACATCCATAAAAATCAATTCATCGGCGCCCTGGTCGTAATAATGCCGCGCGAAAATTTCGGGACGGCCCAAGACCCGCAAACCTTCCAGGTGGATTCCTTTGACGAGATTCGGGCCTTTGATATCGAGGCGGGGAATGATTCGGATTGCCATATTAATAGCCCCTCATTTATCAAAATTTCAATTGTCCGACTACCGGGATTTCTTTATACTCGCCCGTCGTAAAATCCCATGAAAGTTAATCCTTCCGGCATCATGTTTCACCACTTCCACAACGACGTCCACCCGATGTCGCAAGGCTCCATCTCGGCCGGTGATTTGGACCAAATACTCCGGCATATCGGACGCGACAACATCCTCTCCCCCAATGAATGGCGCCAACATGCGGACCGCGGGGAGTTGGCCCCCCATCACACCTGCATCACACTCGATGACACGCTGCTTTGCCAATACGACGTGGCCAAACCGGTGTTGGACAAATGGAACATCAAGGCATTTTGGTTCGTCAATTCGGGCCCGCTCCTCGGCCAACTGGAACCGCTTGAAATTTACCGTCATTTCCGGACCATGGAATACCCAGACATCGCCGCTTTTTACGCGGATTTCTTCGAGGCGGCCGGCCGGTCGCCCTATCAATCCAAATTCAAACAGGCGCTCGGTTCTTTTGTCCCGGAAAACTATTTAAAGGAATTCCCTTTTTATACGCCGCAGGACCGCACGTTCCGTTTTGTTCGCGACCGCGTGCTGGGAAAGGCCGCTTACGACGACGTAATGCAAAGCCTCATGAAATCGCGAAGATACGACGTTCAAGCCGCTTCCCGGCTGCTCTGGATGAAGGAAAGCCAAGTGAAACAACTCCAAGAGGAAGGACATGAAATCGGGATGCATTCGCACACGCACCCGACAACGCTCGGTGAATTGGACCGCGCGGAACAACAAAAAGAATACGAGCTCAATTTCTCTTTCTTAAAAAAGCTCCTAAACGTCTCCCCCACCAGCATGTCGCATCCCTGCAACTCCTACAGCGGCGTTACGCTCGACATCCTCCGCAATATGGGAATCACCGTTGGGTTTCGGTCGAACCCCAGCCAACCGGAATTTACCAACCTGGAATTTCCGCGCATTGACCACGCGGTGCTCATGGCAGAAGTGGCGCGATGAAAATCACGGTCTTCACAAGCAACCAACCCCGCCACCTAAACCTGGTCCGCCAACTTTCGGAAATTTCCGATGAGGTTTTTGCCTGCCTTGAGTGCAGCACGCTCTTTCCCGGCGAGGTCGAGGATTTTTATCACAAGTCGGAAACGTTCCAGGCGTATTTCCGGCATGTCATATCGGCGGAGCGCGCGCTTTTCAAGGCCCCTTCTTTTCATCCCAAAAATGTCCGCACGCTCAGCATGAAGATGGGCGACCTAAACCGCCTCACGATGGAAGAACTGGCCCCCACGCTCGACGCCGATCATTATGTGGTGTTTGGGGCCAGTTTTATTAAAGGCCCTCTCTGTGATTTCCTGGTCGAGCGCAAAGCGCTCAACATCCACATGGGTCTTTCCCCTTACTATCGCGGCAACTCTTGCAATTTCTGGGCCCTGCAAGACGGAAGACCCGAGATGGTGGGCGCTTCCATCATTCACTTGGCCAAAGGATTGGACACCGGAGAAATTCTTTTTCATTCCGTCCCCCCGGCCAAGGCCTACGCTCCCTTTGAACTCGGCATGCAGGCGGTGGCCTCCGCCCAACTCGCGCTGGTCAACATGATCAAGGAAAAGAAAATCCGCTCGTTCGCGCCGGTCGCGCAAGACAAAAGCCAAGAATTGCGTTACACGCGAAAAAACGATTTCACGGACCAGGTGGCCGCCGCGTTTATGGCCCAGCCACCGTCCTCAAACGATATTTTCAAGAAACTGAAAGAACGCCGGCTTGAAACATTCATCAACCCGGTCGTCTGCTGACATGGAGATCCCAGAGTAATGATAAAGTTCCCCGCGCCCCAAACCGGCCTTGCCCTTTTCGACGTGCCGGAAGAGAAGCTCGACATCAAATACGGCCTGCCACGGGAAGTGGCCTTCTGCCAGTCCTGCGTCATTTCCAACCAGAAACCGACTTCGGCGGTGGAATACAAACACACGGCCGCCTCGAAAAAAGAGACCGTGGCGATCGGGGAAGACGGAATTTGCAGCGCGTGCCGCGTTTCGGAAGAGAAAAAGAAAATCGATTGGGCGGAACGGCGCAAAGAACTGAAAGAGCTTTGCGACAAACACCGCAAGAACGACGGCTCGTTCGACTGCCTGGTCCCCGGTTCCGGCGGCAAAGACAGTTTTTACACGGCCCACATTCTCAAGCACGAATTCGGAATGCATCCGTTAACGATCACATGGGCGCCGCACATTTACACCGACTGGGGCTGGAAGAACATGCAGTCCTGGATCCACGCCGGGTTCGACAATATATTGATGACGCCCAATGGAAAAGTCCACCGTTTGCTGACCCGCCTCGCCGTTGAAAACTTGTTTCATCCTTTCCAGCCCTTCTTTTACGGGCAAAAGGCATTGGCTCCGAAATTGGCCAGCAAGTTCAATATCCCGCTTATTTTTTACGGAGAGAACGAAGCCGAATATGGCAACAAAGCCGCCACATTTAAGAACCCGAAACAAGACACCAAGTATTTCGCGATCCCCTCCCAAAGCGATATTTATCTTGGAGGTGTTTCCATGCGCGAATTGATCGAAGACTTTAAACTTGTCGACAACGACTTAAATCTCTACATGCCGGCCGACCCCAACGAACTTTCCGCGCGCAACACCGAGGTGCATTATTTAGGCTATTACCTGAAATGGCACCCGCAGTCCTGCTACTACTACGTGTGCGAGCACAGCGATTTTCAAGCTTGCCCCGAACGCAACCCCGGCACGTTCAGCAAATACGCCAGCCTCGATGACAAGATCGATGACTTAAATTTCTATACCACCTACATCAAGTTCGGAATTGGACGCGCCACCTACGATGCCTCGCAAGAAATCCGCTCCGGCGATATTACCCGTGAAGAAGGCGTGGGCCTGGTGAAACGCTACGACGGCGAGTTCCCCGAACGGTTCATGAAAGAGTTGCTTGAATATTTGAGCCTGCCCGAGCGTCAATTCGGCGAGGTTTCGAAATTTTTCGAGAGCCCCGTCATGACACGGGCGTATTTTGATCTGTTGTGCGACAAGTTCCGTTCGCCCCATCTTTGGAAGCGCGAAGGAAACCAATGGCAGTTGCGTCACCGCGTATGGGACAAAGAAACCCTTCCCGCCACGACGGGCCCTTCGTGGAAAAAAGAATACGACGCGAAATGGAACCTATCTTAAAACGCTGCGCGCTTTACATCCCCACAAAAGACCGTCCTCAACAACTCGACCGGCTTTTGACCGCTTACAAAACGGCCGGCTTTCGCTCCTCGATGTATATCGGCGATGCAAGCACGAATGAGGCTTCCGCTCTCCTCTCCGAAAACATTGCAAAACAGCACGCGGAAGGACTCATGGTCCATTACCGCCGCCTGGCCAGCCGGGGGATTCACGAGGGACTGCTGGACCTGCTCGAAAACGGACAGGAAGATTTCGCGGCCTTTGTGGAAGACGACAATTTCGTATCGCCCGAAGGCCTCGCCGAGTGCGCGAAATTTTTATCGGACCATCCGGATTACCGCACGGCCTGCGGTACCGGTGAGACCTTTCACGAAAACAATCCGCAAAGGACCTCCGCCTATCCCATGGGATCCAACGAACGGGAGCGGCCGATGGACCGTTTGTCAAGCTACTTTAACGGCGGCTTGTTTCTCCCCTATCTTTCCGTCCATCGCCGAAGCGAATTTATTGAAGACCTCGCGCCTGTTCGCCGCTGCCGCGACGTTAATTTCATTGAAATACTGGTGAACGGTTTAAGCATCCTGCGCGGCAAGGCGAAATGTATCGATACGTTTTACATCCGCCGGCAGGTCCCGCGGCCGGGAGAGTACGGCATTCCACCGGCCGTCGAGTGGATCACGAGTGAGGGTTGGCGTGATGCCGCCCTAATTTTCCTAAGCGAAATCGCCAAAGCGCTGGTTGACGCGGGCGAAGAGGCGGCAACGGCGCACGCGGCGGCGGAAACCGCGCTTTATGACTATTTGACTGTCCGGTTCAAAGCCTGCACCCCGCCCCAACCCCTGTTGAAGAAGATTTTTAAAATGATAAAGAGCCCGGCATGAAAGATTTCGCTGTCATCGGCTGCGGCGGACTGGGAGCGCGGCACGCGCAAGCCTTGTCCAAAACCAAAGAGTCTATCCGGGTATGGGCCGTCGACACTTCCGCGACCGCTCTCGAAGCGTGCCGGGACATTATTGAAAAGACGCCGGGCCGTAATCCCAAAAGCGAATTCCAATACGCGTCCGGACTCGAATCCCTTCCCAAAAAGTTGGCTTTCGTGATCATTGCGACCACGAACCGGCCGCGCCTTGGCATTTTGAAGACGTTGGTTGAAAAACATGAAGTGACGGGAATGCTGCTTGAGAAAATCCTTTTTCCGAAATGGGCCGATTACGATGAATGTGAAAAGCTTCTTAAAAAAGGCCTGCCCCCCACTTGGGTCAATACCAACATGACAATGGTCCCTCACTACCGGGACCTAAAACCCTTTTCCCAGGGCGCGCCCGTGTCCTTGAATCTTGTCGGTGGCGACATCCGGATTGCCTCCAATTTCATTCACTACATCGACTACATTCATTTCCTGACAGGGGCCACGGAATACGAGCCCCTCATCGACCCGCGCTTTGTGACGGTCATCGACAGCAAACGGGCGGGATTCAAGGAGCTCGAAGGCGAAGCGTATTTCCGCTTCAAGGACGGCAGTTCGGTCCATATCTCGACCCGGAACAACTCCGACAATCCCTTTCAGATAGAGGTTTCAACCAAGGACGCGCATTTGTTCTCCCGGGACCGGGAAGAAAAATCGTGGCTGGCCACACGCGAAGGCAAATGGGCTTGGAAAGAATCCGTGACACCGACGCCGTTTCAAAGCCGGCTGACCACGGAGTTGGCCGATCAGTTTATGGCGGGTCAAAAGCTTCCCCTCACCGGCCTGGAAATGTCGATCAAATTGCACCGTCCGCTCGTCCAAGCCCTGCTCAAATTGGGCAATACCGATGAAATACCCTTCACGTGATTTTTTTCTACCATCCGGGACATGAGCAAACAATCTCTTCGTAACGCCGCCAAAGAAGCGCTAAAAGTCGCTTTTTCAATCCCCCGGAAAAACGCGCTGCGCCGCACGGCGGACCTGTACTCCAACATGCCGATCGACCCCTCGGAGATTTCCCCAAAAAGGTCGAAGACCATCAAGAGCTACATTGCCAAACGCGCGTTCGGGTCCGAATCCGTCGATTTTTTTGAACACATCCGCCGGAACTACGGGAAGTCTTTCGAACACGGCGCCAGCCTGGGATCGCATCACGCGAACTTTGAGCGCGACCTGATGACACGCGGACTCGTGCGCAACATGGACTGTTACGAAATATCCCCTGGCGCCATTGTTAAAGCCAAAGCGCTCGCGCAAAACGACGGCCTTACCAACATCCGCTTTTTCGAACAGAACCTGAACGACATGAAGTTCGAACGCGCCAAATACAACGCGATCTTCGCGTTCAAGAGCCTGCACCACGTTGAAAATCTGGAAGGCCTGTTTGAACGTGTCCGCGCCGCCTTGCTGCCGGATGGCTACTTCTTTGTGGACGATTTCTTCGGTCCCCGGCGCCTGCAATGGACAGACGAACAGCTTCGCATCACCAATGAAATTCTCGCGCTGCTTCCCGACGAACTAAAGGTGGACCTGGGGTCGTTCCGTCCCAAAATCCATGGCGAACGAAAACGCAGCAGCATTGAGGAAAACATTGCGATCGATCCCTCCGAAGCGGTCCGTTCGGATGATGTACTGCCGGTCCTGAAGAAATATTTTGAGGTCATCGAAGAGAAAGACTACGGCGGGAACATCTACTTGCTGCTGTTCAACAAGATCATGGGCAACTTCCGGGACGACCATCCGTTATCGCAAACGATTATCCGGCTGATCATGTACATCGAAGAGCAGGCGCTCAAGACCGGCACCCTCAAAAGCAGCGACTTTAAATACCTCATCGCCCGCCCCCTTCCAAAAACCAACTAGCTTCTTTTGCGCCGTCCGATGAAGTCGAAGAGATAAGATGAAATCGGCTTTCTTTCCGAAAAGAAAAAGGCCTTCCTGACGAAATAGTGCGTGAACAGCGGGTTCACGTCAAACAGAAACGTTTCAAAATCATCCAGAGGATAGTCCCGCACGCTGGTGCCGGTATTGTGGGTCGGGTCCATGCGCGGACCGGAAACAAATCGGTTGCTCGTGAAAAAGAACTCCGCGCTTTTAAACGATTCACAGTCCAAATAATGGTCGAACCACTCACGGGACATCTCTCCAAAGGACACGAAGTTGGTCAGCATGTCATAGGAACCGGCTGCCAATTTCTTGTACCAATCAACCGGGACCAGAACAAAATCGTATTGGTCGATGAACTCCCGGGAGATCACTTCCTTGTCGGAAAAATCCGCCAAGGTCGCCATCCGGGCCTCCGGAAACGCACGGCCGAGATAATAGGCGGCCAAAAGAAGTTGGTCCGGAAAATCGACGAGGATATGCGTGGTCTTCGGATATTCGGACTTAAACAAGTTCGAAAAAACGCCGTACGCGCTGCCCAAGTCGAGGCTGACGAACTTCTGCCGTGACGACAATTCCTTCCCGAGATGCCGGCGCAGCAAATTAATGAAGTAGATGTGGCGTGCCCAGCGGACATTAAAGGTATGGCCCTGATGGCGATACGCGTACGGATTTCCCGGCGATGTCGACACATCGTATTTCTGAAGAAGGTCCAGGGCCCCTTCTTTTTTCAAAATCTCAAAATACTCGAGCAAGATGCGGTTGAAATGCCGCGTATACCCGTTGAATGTTTGCCGCGCGATATCGATCGCGCCCATGATGGGATTTTTCAAGAACGGGGCCGCCCAATAACGCGGGTTCCAGTTCGAATAATCGGTGATGGGTCCGCTATCGGGAATGAAAACGTCCATGCGCCGGAAATTTTCGAACACGGACATCCTGATTTTCCCCTCCGCCGTGAACAACAGAGATGGGGCGGCCTCGACCCTTTTCTTCCAGGTATCGGCGAGTGAATCGGTCGACAGTTCCGTTTTGGAACGGTGATAGGCGTTCATTGATTCAAGCCGCTGAGTCAATTGGGCGGGAGTATGGTTGGTGGCATGCGCTTCATCCAAATTGCGGGCCTTCCGCCAATTCGTGAAGACTTTTTCGAGGGTATTCAAAGCTGTTCTTACTTTATCGCCAAATAACCTTCGAAGCAGACGTACTTAAACACGGTGATGACGTCTTTGAAACCGGCACGCGTCAGAAGATCGTTGTTACCCTGCGTCGAAAATGGCTCGAGCACGCCCTTGAGGCTGCGCGCCTTGGCGATGATCTCGTTCGGAGAATATCCCTTCGCCAATTTGTAGTCGGTATAAAGCGAGGTCATGATGTCTTGAAAACGGGCGTCGGAAGAGCGGACCTTTTCAAACCAGATGAAGGCGCCGCCCCAATTGAGCGATTCGTAAATCCGGTTAAGGAGGATCTGCCGGTTCTTCGGATGGACAAACTGAATGGTGTAGTAGGAGGTGATTAGATCGGAGGGAGCGAACTGAATATTCATCAAGTCATCGCTCACAAAGGAAACATTGGAATAGGCCGCGCAATTCTTCCGGGCCTGCTCAACCATGTCCGCTTCGCGGTCGATGCCGATAAAATCAACTTTCTTGCTCTTGTTGTGCTCCGCCAATACCGAGGTGAGTTTGCCGGTGGACGAACCAATCTCATAGGCGGTCGATCCGTTGGAAAGGAAGAAATCGGAGAGTTTTACGACGAGATCGTGGCCTTCGTGGTAGAAAGGGACGGATTTTTCGACATGCTGATCAAATTTTTTCGCTACTTCACCACCGAAGGACCAATTGGCATTTTCAGCGACGATGTCATCACCGGTCAAATTTGATGCCGTTGTCATAGAGGCCTCCTTTCCTGGGATGGGTGCTTATCGACGGAGCTGACTATCATTTTGACCCCGGACGGTCAATCTGCCGCGCCGGCGAGCCCACAACGGTCGTGCCGGGCGCCACGGCGCGCAATACAACCGCGCCTGCTCCGACCACAGCATTTTTTCCAATCAAAATCCCTTGTTTCACCACCGCGCGCGCGCCCACATGCGCCTCCGCGCCCACATTGACCAACCCCGCCAAACAAGCGGCGGGCGCGATATGCGCGTGGTCTCCGATACGACAATCGTGCTCAATGATGGCACCCGTGTTCAAAATGACATTCCGTCCGATTTTTGCGCCCGGATTGATCTTCACACCGGCAAATACCACGCTGCCCGCGCCGATCACGGCATCATTGGCAACAACCGCCGATGGATGCACCACTGTCAATGGCGATAGACCTTGCGCTAGCGCCGCGTTGAAAAGTTTTTTCCGTAACCGGCTATCGCCCACGGAACCGACGCCGATCACGAACGCGGTCGCGCCCAATCGTTTGGCCAAAGCGATCTTTTGATCATTGCCCAATACCGGCACACCGAGGACCCGTTTTCCCCAAAGCTTTCGGTCCGGGTCCACAATGCCCACCGGCGTTGCGGCCTTCGATTGCAGCAGCGCGTCGATCACGACCTTCGCGTGCCCTCCGCCGCCGATCACGACACAACCGACGGCGCCCGGCACAACAGACGCGTCCACAAATTTTTTCACGAGCAACCGGCTGCCCAGCTTCAATTGCTTGATGCCATCCACAATCCGCTGCGCGGCCTTGCCATCGCCATAGGGATTGGATTTCCCTTTGAGACCGGAGCGGAAGGACGGGGCCAGCGCCTTTTGGAGGGCCTTAAGAATTTCCCGGCGCTTCGGCGCGCAATCAATAACATTGTTCGCCCGCAAACGTCCTTTCTGGCGATCGCCGATATTGACCACCGGCAACCCGAACGACGGCGCTTCAATCAGACCGCTCGATGAATTGCCCAACATCGCGGCGGCCCATTTCATCATGCTGAAATACCCTTGCACGCCGAAACTCTCCACCAAGCGCGCCGAAGGATTTTCTTTCAAATAGGCCTCGATCCGCTTGCGGACGCGCGAACCATTGGTGTCGTTGCTGGGCGCGGTGAAAACCACGGGCCTGCGCGATGCCTTGAGCGCGGCGAGCAATTCGCCGGTATGCGCTTCCGTCTCCTCCGCTTCCATGGTCTCCGGATGAAAGGTCACGAGCAAAGGCGGTGTGCGTCCCGCCAATCCGAATTTGCGGGCAAGTTGTTGCGGCAAAAGCGTTTTCAGTTGGGAAATATTGTCGAGGCCCGGAGCGCCCGAAACGTGCACGCGCCAAGGCTCCTCTCCCATCTGGACCACGCGCGCGCGATGTTGCTCATTGGAAACAAAATGTATGTGCGCGAGCTTCGTCATCGCATGACGAAAAGAATTGTCGATCGCGCCTTCGGTGATTTCGCCGCCATGAATATGGGCGAGAGGAATCAAAAGCGGCGTGGCGGCCGCGGCGGCCGCGAACATTTCAAACCGGTCCCCTAGGACCAGCAGCAGGTCCGGACGGCGGCGTTGAAATGCGCGGGCGAAACTTTGCGTCGCTTGCCCCATCGTTCTGGCGATCCCGGCCGGTGAATCATCTGTCAAATCAAGCGGCACGCGTTCGATGGGGCCAAATTTGTCCGATTCAATCGCTGTCACGGTATTTCCATGCTTGGCAGACAGATGGGCGCCGGAGACATACAAAACCAATTTCAAACCGCGGTCTTTTGCGATGCGGCGCAGGATAGGACGGTACAATCCGTAATCCGAACGGTTGGTCGTGACAACGCCGACCGTTCTCATGACACCATCGATTCCGTGATGACCTTTCCGGCGGGAATACGCCGCCCCGCTTTTTTCCCCAGCAGGCGGGACAGGTGGTGTGGCGGAAGCCCGGTGCCGGGACGTCGCACGGTCAATACGTCGGGAGTAAACACGTCGCCTTTTTCGATGGAGCGCAGCGCAACCAAACTTTTTCGGGCGACTTTCGCGGTGTCGGACTCGGAAACCGCGCGCTCTTTGCGGCCATGGCCGAGCGCTTTCTCGATGGCCCGGATTCCGGCAACGAGCCGCGCGAATTCGGCGGGTTCTACCGATGCCGCGTGATCGGGGCCCCTCATGTTCCGGTCGAGCGTTAAATGTTTCTCAATCACGCAAGCACCGAGCGCGACCGCGGCCAGCGCCACGTCGATGCCCAGCGTATGGTCGGAATAACCGACCGGAACGCCAAATGTTTTACGCATGGTTTGCATGGCGCGCAAATTCACATCTTCCGGCGAGGCCGGATAATTGCTCACGCAATGCAACAAGATAAGCGGCGGATTTCCGGCGCGCTTGATGGCGCGGACCGCGTCCGCCACCTCATTCAAATCCGACATTCCGGTGGAAACAATCATGGGCTGGGACTTTTTCGCGACATGCGCGAGAAACGCGTGGTTGGTTAGTTCGCCCGACGGCAATTTGTAGGCCGGCAATGCGAGCGTTTCCAACAGGTCGGCGGAAATTTCATCAAACGGCGTCGAGAGAAATAGGATCCCCGCCTTCTTGCAATAGTCGAGCAAGACACGATGGTCCGACGCGGACAATTCCAAACGCTTGAGCATCTGGAGTTGGGACTCGGCGGCGGACGTGTTCTTCAACTGATACCCGGCTTTGGGCGCTTCGGGGGTCACGAGCCGTTCGGCGGAAAAGGTTTGAAACTTGACGGCGTCGGCGCCCGCTTTCTTGGCAGCGTCAATCAATCGCTTCGCAATTTTTATTTCTCCATTGTGGTTGACGCCGGCTTCGGCGATCACGAAACACGGCCGGCCTTCACCGATGCGTCGGCCACTGATCCGGATCAATGCGCGGCTCCTTTGGTTTCCAGCCATGGCAGCGGAAACTGTCCGCTTTTGACCCATACTTCGGCGCGGTTGAATTCCTCGAGCGTGTCGATCGAAATCGATGCGTAGTCGGGCGTTTCATAAAGAAGCATGCGACTGTCTTTGCGCCAACCGTCTTTCCTTTCACGCACGAATTCGGTCCTCCACATGTAAATCGAACCGTTGATCCGGTAAATAACGGGCGCGTCTTGCCGCCGGACAATCGATGACCCTTCAGGGAACAAATCCTGCATGTAACCGTCTTTCTGTACCACCGAATGCCAAATCGGATTGAATTCCGGCTTGGAAGCGCCGATGATGCCGTCCGCATCGGGCTCCACCATCATGCGTTGGAAACATTCGTACACGTAAATAGGCAGGCGGCAAGGCGTTGTCGGGTCGAGCAACAACAATTGACGGTATTCTTCGCCCTTCTTCTCGACCGCATCGAGCGCGTGGCGCAGCACGGGCCAGAGCGCCGTGTCATCCTTGGAAAGTTCGGGTGGTCGCAGGAACGGCACTTCGGCGCCATATTTTTTTGCGACCTCGGCAATCTCCGGCGAATCGGTGCTAACGATTGTGCGCACCACCTCACTGCAGCTCTTGGCCAACAAAATGGAATGGGCAATCAAGGGCAACCCGCAGAACGGCCGGATATTTTTCCCGGGCAGTCCTTTGGAACCGCCGCGCGCCGGAATGACCGCCAGAATTCCCGTTGATGTATCCATTAGTAACGCACCTTCTGTACACGTTGCGACTTTGAAGACAAGCGGGCGGCATCGCACACGGCCAGCGCACGGAAACCATCCAGTCCGCTCGCCAAATACGCAGGCGTTTTCTTTTCGAACACCGCTTCTTGAAATTCTTGCAACTGGTCCGCGTACATCCGATCGCGGTCCTGTTTGATTTGGTGGCGCGCGGCGCGGCCGGCGGAAGGAATGTGCGTCACCTGATTAAGCACGCCGTCCCATTCCAATATGCCGCTCTCGCCGTAGGCCGCCATGCGGCGCTGGGTGGGGCGCGTCAGATAATCCAAATGAAGCGAGACCGTTGTTCCGGATTTGGTGGTCCACAGCAGATCGGCGGACTCTTCGGACTGGATCTTGAGGCGGCCTTGATTACTGAGCCGGGCCTGCAGAACGTCGGGCCAGCCAAAAATCCAGCCGGCGTAATCGATTTCGTGGATGAGGTCGCGTAAGACGCCGCCTTCGGATGCGCGCGCGGAGTAACTGTTCTTGTAATCGCGGGAAGGCCGCCATTGAGGGAGATAGGACTGGCATTCAATGCGGACGTAATGGACTTTCTTCAATTGCGCGAGGGAGTCGCGAAAATGGTTCAACGAACCCGAGAACCGCAGTACACAGGCGGTATAAATTTTTCGGCGCGCTTTTTTTGCCGCTTTCAGTAGCTGCTTGGCATTGGACGCATCGACCGACAACGGCTTCTCAACCAACAAATCAAAACCGGCCGCGAGCGCTTTCTCGGCATCCTGCCTGTGCCGGCCCGTGTCCGTGGCGATCACGCAAGCGCGCGCGCCGTCTTTCCATGCCTGCCGCAAACTGTCCACGGTCGCGTAGCCCGCGCCTTGTAACTCGCGGCGTCGCGACGGCCGCACCGGCAACGCCAGCGCGCGCGTGGAATCCAGCCGTGACAGCAATTGCAAATGCCGGAACCCAATGCTCCCGGTCCCGTAAACAACGATGGGTGAAAGTGTTTGTGTTACCAAGCCGTCCAACCGCCATCGACCGCTATATTTTGGCCCGTCACGTAGGCCGACAAATCGCTCACCAGGTAAATCACGGCGCCTTTTAAATCTTCTTCGGTGGCCATGCGGCCGAGCGGCGTTTTCGCGATGTACTTCTTTTGAAATTCGGAATGCTGGCCTCTCGCCACGCCGCCGGGAGAAATCACATTGACCCGGACTTTGGGCGCGAACCGCGTGGCCAAATAACGCATCAATTGGATCAACCCGCCTTTGGAAGCCGCGTAACCGGCCGGGTTTTGCATTTCCGTTCCTTGATAAATCCCAAAATCCGGACCGGTCATGCCGTATATCGATGAAAAAAGAATAACGGAACCGTGGCCCGACGCTTCCAAACTTTTTTGGCATTCTTGCGCCAGCACAAAGGCCGCCGTTAAATTCACGCGCATCGCGGTGTCCCAGGCCGCCACGGTCTGTTCGGGGAAAGGTTTCGCCCACCCTTCCAGTTTGGTCTCGCCCACAAATGCTGCGCAGTGAATCAAAATATCGAGACCACCCAATTCTTTGATGACGGCTTTTGCCGCATTGCGCGTTGAGGTTTCATCTTTCAAATCACATTCAAAAGAAAGCACACCCGCGATATCGGATTTTTTTTGGTCGACAACAGCGACGCGACAACCCAGTTCGACCAGTCCTTCAACGATTGTCCGGCCGATATTTCCGGCCCCACCGGTGACAAGCGCCCGGCGGTTGGACAGGTTTATTAGCTCTTTTATGGTTCGCATATAGATGCCTTAATTTCCTTTTTTGGCTGTTAAAACTGCGTTTAAATCGAGATTCGGCCGGCTTTTTAATTCATGCTGCAAAAACAACGTGAATTTGACTGCGTAGGATTTGATTTGCCGGATTTGCCTAACTCTGATATCCAAAAATATCCTCGGTAAAACGGGTTAAACGTTCGGTTTGAAACAAATCCAACAAGCCCACCGCGGCCTCGATTTCCGGATCAACCAACGCCGCCAATTGCTCGGCAATGCCGGTCTTCAACGTGGAATCAAAAGTGGAAATGGCTACGTCCTCCCACTCTCCCAACGACATTTTCTTTTGTTGAAGTTTTTCGAGCGGGCAAAACCGGTAGGCCGATTTGGAAGTGAAAACTTCAACAACCCATCTCCCCGCGCTTCCCCAATCCGCGTGATAGTTAAACGGAATTCCCTGTTCGGTCGTGCCCGCGCCCACGTACAACGAACCGCTTGGATGCCACGGCCAACTTCCCTGCCGGATCCCATTCCATTTTTCCGGAAACCCAATAAGCCCATGGGCCAAGTTCATGACGTGAATGCTGTTGGCGACGCCCCAGCGCTTTAATTCCTCTTCGGAAAATTGTTTCGGATTGATCCGGTGAACGAGCTCGGTGAATGTGTAGGTAGCGGAAGTTGCCCCGCCATCCTGCGCAATCCGCCACCGGGCTTCAATGACGGCGGGATAAGCGATCCGGTTGAAAGCGCACAGCAAACGGACGCCCGCCTTGTCGCCTTCTTCCGCAAGCTTTCGTATCTCGGAAGACCAAAGGGAAACCGGTTTTTCGCACAGGATCGTTTGATAACCCAGCGTGATGAGGTGGCGGACGCAGGGCGCCAGTTCGGCGGTGATGGTGGAAACGACGGCGACAGCATCGGAAGAAACGGGGCCCGCCATGTTCGTGTACCCACCGCCCACGGTTTGGATATTGTCGCTTTTAAGCGGGGCCAGCTTTTCGAGCGACCTGGAACACACGGTGATACGATCGGCCTTTAACGATTTCAACGCTTTGACGTATTCCTGCCCCATAAATCCATAACCGACCACTGTCACAGGACGGCTTGACCAGCGAAAACGGCCCATTAAACCGGCGAGGTCCTCGGAGCGCATCGGTCGGATTTCGGATTTGCGGGAGGCGGAAAGAATGTCGGGTGTCATAGCGCGGCGGAGGAAAGCGCGTTCATTTTGATTCGCATTTGGTACCAGATCGAAAAATTGACCATTCTCCAGAGTCCGTAGACCGCCTCCGAATTAAGCTTGTCGTAATCTTTGATCACCGCCGCCGCGTCAAAAAAATTCTCTGCCCGCAACGACGAAAGGTACTCTACAAAAAGCGTTTTATTTTCAGCCATCCAGGTCTTGATCGGGAACGGAAATCCCATTTTGTTTTTTCGCCAGACCACGCTTGCCGGAATTTTATTTTCTATCGCTTTGCGCAAAATCCACTTTGTCCACCCCTGATGAAACAACGCGGTCTCCGGCAATTTCAAACAGAACTCGGCCACCTCGAAATCAAAGAACGGATAGCGTCCTTCAATGGGAATGCTCATCAACGAACGGTCCATGGCCCGCAACCAGTACGGCACCTTGAATTCCGTATACCAATGAAAAATTTTCTCGCTGAAACCGAACTCATCGGTGTTGTACGCCCCTTCAAGCGGGTTTGTCATGTATTGGGCAATCAAACGTTGATAGGGCACGTTGTAATTTTTAACGGCATCCAAATTTTCCAAGACCTTGGCGGGGTCCAATTTCTTTTCGGAATAGGCGTCCAATTCAGCCAACGCTTCGCGTTCGCGGCCGGTTTTCTTCAGTTGTTCGATGAACAGGTAAAAAAATTCCTCGGGATATCCCCCCAGCAATTCATCGCCACCGGACCCCGACAAACAAATGCGGTTACCGTCCTGCGCGATGCGTTCCACCAACGTCCGGTACGTAAACCCACCCGACCCTCCCGGCGAAAATATGGGTTCCTCCATGATCGCGATGTTCTTTTCCAGGTCGGCCAAAATATCTTTGTTGTCGGGACGGAGCACGTGGTAATGAAACGATTTACCGTGATGCTCATGAATGGCGCGCGCAAACGGTTCTTCGTCCTGGTTTTCTTGCTCAAACTTGACCGTGTACGTGTGGATGCGCTCGGGTGGCAACAGTTCAAGCGCGGCGGCAACAATGGCGGACGAATCCAGCCCCCCGCTCATTTCAAAAGCGAACGGAACGTTTCCCACCAAACGTTTTTCAACCGCCCGTTTAAAGACGTTCCAAAAACCGCCCACCAATTCCTCCCGCTCCGCAGCGGACGGAGAGGGCCCTCTCTCAAACAATTTGAGCCGATAATTTGACACTGGTGTAATTTTTTCTATGGGGAGTTGGCGCAAATTGATCTCACTGTGAGATCCCTTTGGAAAATGGCGGATACCGTTAAAAAACGTTTCCTGGTCGACGTCTTTGGCCGCGTAAACCAGATAACGTGTCGCGGCGCTGCGGTTGACGGACGGGGAGAGCTCGGGGAGCAATTTAAACAGGGCCGTTATATTGGAAGCCCAGGCAATGCCGCCGTTTATCGTGGCGTAATAAAAAGGCGCCTTTCCCATCTTGTCCCGGGCAAAAAGGACTTTTTCTTTCCGCTTGTCGTAAAGGACCACGGCCCAAAATCCGTCAAACCGTTCAAAGCAAGATGTTCCCCACCGCTCATAGGCGGCCAAAACAACTTCGGTGTCCGATTCGGTCCGGAACGAGACACCCTCGGCGACCAAAGCGGCGCGAACGGATTGGTAATTGTAAATCTCTCCGTTAAAAATGACGGAAAGTGTTTTTGAGGAATTCCAGAAGGGTTGGTTCGACCGCTCGTTGAGATCGATGATCGAAAAACGCGTGTGCAGAAAAGCAAGTTCGAACGAATCGTTCTTCTCGACAAAAAAGGAAGAGTTGTCCGGTCCGCGTGTTCTCAGATGAGACAGGCAGGCCGGGATATCGGCCTTAAGCGTGCCAGCGGGCGCCAAATAACCGGCAATGCCGCACATGCTTTATTTCGCCGCGACGCCGGGAATCGGGTGCAGCTTCTTTTTCAAACGGTGCGCGGTGCGGACCCAAGAGAAGTAACGAATGCCCGTAATAAAAAGAAGGAACGGAAGAATCGCGGCGAACTCCCAAAGTTTTACTTGTTTGAATGTGGCGATGACTTCGGTCTCAAACGGATGAAACCACGACTTTAGTTTGCGGGCGAAGGTCCAGTCGCCCGAGTAGGTCGTGTAAAACAAACAATCCCCGCGGCCGTAGCGCTGCCAGCGCTCAAGCACAAAGTCCAAACTCGTGAACCCCACTTCGATGCAATCCACATCGGCGATCGCGAAGCGATGCCCGTCGCGCGCCATGCGTTCGCACAGGTCGGTATCGTCGCTGTTCGTGAAAAACGGGTTGTACTTGTATTTGCGGATGACCTCGGTCTCAAACAAAATCGGCGTTCCCACCACCGACTTAAAACCGGGCGTGTATTTACGCTTGTAAATATCCTGTGCCCAGCCGATGTAACTGCCTTTGTCGCGGAGCACCGTGCGCGTGCTGACGCCCGAGCATTTGTGTTCCTCCATGTATTCGATCATGCGGCGCAGCGAACCTTTCGGCATGATGTTGTCCGGCCCTACGAACGAAACATACTTGGTCGTGGCGTTATCGACGCCCAAGTTCCGCGCGATCGCGAGCCCGCGCCCCGGATCTTTGAGCATGCGCGTTATGAAAGGCTTGGAGAGCTCCACGGTGCGGTCCGTGGAGTTTCCATCGATGAAAAGAATATCTTTCGGCTGGTTCTCCACCACGGACTTCAAGGCGTCGACCACCATGTTCTCGACGTTCTTCGTGCACACCACCACCGTCAAATCCAGCGTATCGGTTTCGTTCACCAGTAGAGCCCCTCGTAGGCGATCTTCGGCTGGCCTTGTAATTCTTTGAGCCCAACCAAGTCGAACACCTGAATGGATTTCGTTAAAAGGTTGGGCACCGTGTGGAAATCCGGATGATCGTTGCTGACCACCAGGCACTCGCTGGCGTCCACGACTTCTTTTAAATCGTGCGCGAGCAATTCGGTGATGTGCGGAATATGTTTATCCAAATATTCTTTGTTGGACCCCGTTAGATAGGAATAGGTGATCTGCGGGTCGTAGATCTTAAGCTTGTAGCCTTTACCGAGCAAGTATTCGATCAAGTCAACGGTCGGGCTTTCGCGCAAGTCGTCAGTATTTTCTTTAAAGCTCATGCCGAGAAATCCGATCGGCGCCTTCTCGCGTTTCATGATGCGCTTTAAAATATCGTCGATCCGGTTCTTGTTACTTTCCATGATGCTGTTGATGATCGGCAACTGCAGATTTTTGTCCACCGAGACCCGTTTCATCGCGCGCAAATCCTTCGGCAGGCAGGAACCCCCGAAAGGTTTGCCCGGTTTCAGATACTTTGGCGAGATGTTTAACTGCGTGTCCGCGAGGAAAATGTCCATTAGCTTGTGCGCGTCGATGCCCAAGCTGTTGCAGAACGTGCCCACCTCGTTGCCAAATCCGACTTTCAAAGCATGGAAAACGTTGTTCACAATCTTGATGACTTCCGCCACTTTGGGATCGGTGACGAACAGCGGCCCGGTCTTCCCGCGAAAAATGGCGGCCACCTTCTCTGCGACGTCCTTTTTCTCCGATCCGATGACGGTCTTCCCCGGAGAGAAGAAATCGCGGATGGCGGTCCCTTCGCGCAAGAACTCCGGCAGCACCACCACGTGGATGTCGCGGCCCAACCGCTCTCCGACAAAGGAGCGCAACAGCGGGATAATTTTGGTTTCGGTGGTGCCGGGCTGGAGCGTGCTGCGATAAATCAAGATGAAGGGTTTTTGCAGGTCCTTGAGCACCGTACCGATTTCTTCGGTGACCTTCAGCACATACTCCATGTTAAGCGAGCCCGCCTCCAACGACGGAGTCCCGACGCAGATGAAGCAAGCGTCGCTGCCTTCCACGGCCGCGCTCACGTTTTCAACCGTCACCAAGCGCTTGGAATCGACGGCGTCTTTCAAATAGCTATCCAGTTCCGGTTCGAAGATGGGCGAGAGGCCTTCGGCCAGCCGGCGCGATTTCTTGAGGTTCACGTCCAGGCCGATCACGTTGAGACCGTTCTTGGCGAGGCACGCCGCCGAAACGCATCCGACGTATCCCAAACCGAAGATCGATAAATTTTGAATGGCCGCGCCTTTCTCCGGCGATCCCACTTTTTCTTCTGTTTTTATTGCCACGTTTCGTTCCCCTCTTTAATTAAATGACGAACGGCCGCCCAAAACGGGGGCCGCGGTTTCTTCCGCCGCTTCCGGCGACAAATTCAATGAAGCGCGGATGACAGGCTGGATGATGTCGCCCTCGATCCATTCCCGCACGCACTTCTTCTCCACCGCTTCTTTCACGACAGCCAGCGCGCGGCCAAAAACATTTAGGGTCTCATCCAAATCGTAATTGCTGTGGGCCAATGACATAAATGGCGCGGAGCGCGTCAACACGCCTTGCCGGACGACTTCCTGCTGCAACAGCGTCAATAATTCTTCGGTTGAGAATCCGGCCACTGGCTCGAACAGGTATTCGGGCCAGAAATCCAGGCCGATGCAAGAAACAAAAGGCGTGCCGATCTTTTTGGTCAACGCGTTAAACCCGCTTTTAAATGTCCGGCCCAGCTCGGCGATCCGAGCCGTGCCCTTCTCGCGTTCCATGATCTCAATGGTTTTCAACGCCGCCGCCATCGACGGCAACTCGCCGCCGAACGTGAACGAGAAGAAAACTTCTTCCAATGCCTGCATGATCTCCGCCTTACCGCAAAGGACCGAGACCGGATAGCCGTTCCCCATCGCTTTGCCGAACGTGGAGAGGTCCGGCGTCACCCCGAAGTATTTCTGGGCGCCGCCCATGTCGATGCGGAACCCGGTGATGGTTTCATCAAAAATCAAAAGAGCGCCGTTTTTGCGGCACAGGTCCTGCACTTTTTCCAGGAAGTGGTCTTCCGGCGCGAAAAAATTCACGGGTTCCAAAATAACAGCGGCCACATTGTCTTTGTTCTCATCAAATATTTTCTGAAGCGTATCGATCTTGTTGTAAGTGAACGGCTTGGTGAGCTTCCGGACGGCATCGGGCACCCCTTTGTGACGGGAGGTTGAGCCGATGAACCAGTCCTGCCAGCCATGATAACCACAACAGGCGATAACTTCCCTGTTCGTGACGCCGCGCGCCAAACGGACCGCGCCGGCCGTGGCGTCCGAGCCGTTTTTTCCGAAACGGACCATCTCCGCCGCCGGCACCAGCGACACGATTTTCTCCGCGAGTTTGGTTTCGAGCGGATGGGCCATGGACGGAGCGTTGAAAAATTCGTTGGCGCATTCGTAAGCGGCACGGTTGACCTCGGGATGGCTGTGGCCCAAGATGACCGGCCCCAAACTCAGCGTGTAGTCGATGTACTCGTTGCCGTCCAAGTCCCATACTTTTGAACCGCGTCCGCGAACCAGCATGCTCGGCGCCACGCCGTTAACGTATTGGGCCGGCGACTTCGAAAATGTTTGGGCCCCGCCGGGGACCAGCGTCAGCGCTTTTTTCCACGCCTGCTCGGTTTTCTCCCGCTTCAACGGAAGCGCGCGTTGAATCTCGAGCTGTCCTTGCTTCGCATCCTTTTCCAACGCGGACTTCCACCCCTCTCCGTAAATGTGCGGCTGGTCCATTAACTTCGGATGCGCGTCCAAATAGGCAAGGATTTCCTCCAACGAGCCGAAAATCTTCTCTTTCTCAAAATGCTCGACCAACTTTTTAATGACGGCAAGGTCTTCAGGATAATCAACCGTTAGGCGGACTTTGCTCCTGTCCGTTTTGTAATCCACGCGTTTAATTTTAAAGAGCTCGGGTTGTTTCCAAAAATAAAAGGTCACGTGTTCACGTTCGGACGGTTTCTTTGCCTCACCCCAGGCCCGTTCCAATACTGGGAAAGAAAAAACCTCAACATCCATTCCGTCCGGAAACGTGCCGGGCGTCGGCACATTATTGCCTGCAAAATCAATCTTTCCCTTGCCCGCTTGAAACGCGCCCACGACACTGTCCACCACCACCGGGTCTACTAACGGACAATCGGAAGTCAATCGCACGACAGTACTGGCGCCGTTTTCTTTGGCGGCGCGGTAATAACGGTCAAGAACGTCGTTTTCGGAACCGCGAAACACCGCGACATTCAACGCGCGGCATTCGGCCACGATCACGTCGTCCGCCGGCGCGCCGGTCGTCGCAATGACTACCTTGTCGAGTGTTTTCGACGATGCGAGCCGTTCGATCATGATCTGCAACAGCGTCCGCCCATTGATCTTCTCGAGGACCTTGTTGGGGAAACGCGTGGACGCGCAGCGCGCTTGGATGATGGCAATGACCTTCTGCTTCATTATTTTTTCTTCAACTCCGCGCACGCAACACCCTTGGCCTGGGCGAGCATCGTTCCCGCTTGACCGTCAACACCGGCTGCTGAACCTTCTTCGATCCATCCCGCCGCGCCACCGTCCCGGAAAAAGCGCTGTTCCACGACATGCAGGCCGCTTTCATCCACCAATTTTTTCCAATCGGAAGCAGAGTATTCCTTGTAGAACCAATACAGGCCCTTGGAATCTTGCGTGTAAGTAATACCACCGTTACCCATGGGAACGGTGAGCAAAATCGACCCGCCGGGACTGAGGATCCTTTTCAATTCGGCCAATACTTTTTTGTCGTCGTCACGGTATTCCGGTTTCTTCGTAGGCAGGTCTTTGGGACGGTTGAAAACCGTACCCGCCTCGGAATTCGAATTAAACTCATCGAAACCGATGTGCTCGATCGTTGAAATAATAAAAATTAGATCAAACGTGTTGTTGTCGAACGAGGACTGTCGCGCGTCCCCCTGATGAAATTTGAAAATGGAAGTAACGTCTTCTTCCAAGTTGATGAAGCGGTTACGAACGCGGTTAATGTCGACAATGTCAAGCGCCGACAGATCAAATTTCGCCACTTTCTTAAGTTCAACCTGCGCGCTTACAAGCGTCATGTCCGCCAAAGAAAGCCCCACTTCGAGCACGTTCTTTTGGCCCGCGTAGCGCGAGATGGCCCATGGAATTTCAATGCAGCGTTCGGAAATTCCGGGGAACCAGGGGGTGGGCTTGGCTTCAAAACGGGCCGGCCACTTTTTTCTCTCCAATTCCTCCATCACCGCCGCGTACCAATCCCTGTTGATCGAGAACTGTTTTTTGGCCAAGGCTTCTGTCGTCATATCATCTCCCTCATTTTTAATTGACCCATCCCATGTGTTGCATCTTCATCCAGCACGCGCGGATTACGCGCGCATCATCAATGGCTTTGTGCCGTTTGTTCGGTGTTTTTAATCCGGCAAATTCGTAGCGGTCCAGCGTCGGGTCCAAACCGTGCAGCGAAAACAACGTGTCAATATCCAGATGCGCCCGGTGCTCGATATGGTACGGCAACTTCTTGTCCCACGAACGCAAGCGACTACCGGCTTCCACACGCGACCACATGTTGTAAAGCAAAATATCGTCGATCTGTTTTCCCGAGGAGACCATCTGGACCTTCTTTCCACCGGCGATTTCCTCGAACCACGACTCAATTTTCTTAGTGGCTTCCGAGGTCGACACGGCATTGCCATCAAGCAGGTTCAAAATATTTTCTTCAAGCCACGGAGTTACTTGCTCTTTGTCGTAATCGTTAAGCTCAATGTACAGCTCGTCCCCTTTTTCCGAAACAAAACCGATCGATATCAGCGTCGTATTCTGTCCCCCGCGCGTGAATTCGGTGTCAAAAAATACCTTTATGAAATTGTCCGGCTGAAGAAATGCCGGGCTCATCGCCGCCGGTCGCGCGTATTTCCGGAAATAGAAAGACAACAATTCCAAATCTTCGGGCGTATCGACGTCCACCGACCGCTGGCGAGGCATGTAATAACCGACAGACTTCTTCGGCATCCATGTTTTTTCCTTGATTAGTGCCGGAACCCGCACCCACGCGAGAGATCCGTTGTCGACAAACGTGGGGGCCAAATCTTGCCCCCGCACCGAAGTCATGTTTTCAAATATTACCAACGGCTTAATAAAGCCTTTTTCATCATTGATGTGGGCCGGGTAATAATGAAAGCAGTCCGTGGTGCCGATGACCGCATCCGCCTCTTTTTTCCCTTCCAGCATTTTATAGGCCTTCCGGATGTCCTCGGCATTTCGCAATGGAGAAGTGGCCCATAACAAACACAGGTTGTCGTACGACTTACCTTTTTTTTTCATTTCCTCGAGCGCGTGGATCAAAACATCATTCAAGGAAACCGTGTCTCCGCCCAGTTCGGCCGGACGAACAAACGGGACGGGAATGGAGCGTTGGCGGCAGATTTCCAATGCTTCGTCCGAATCGGTCGATATCACGACATCGTCAAACACGCCGGACTCCACCGCCGCGTCGTACGTGTGGACAAACATCGGCTTTCCGAAGAAATCGATGAAATTCTTCTTTTTGACCCGCGTGGACCCTCCCCGCACAGGAATAACGGCGATATTTCTAGCCACGATTGGCCTTGTCGGTTGACCAGTGTTCGGTCGTGTAATAATAGAACTGAATTGCCCAACGCTCGCCGGCGGTAACGTTGGTGGCGCTGTGAATGATATTTCCACTGAAACAAAATAGCGACCCCGCCGGAAGCGCGGCATAACTGAACGGCTTTATTCCATACCGTCGCAAATCTTCCAACGTGAACTTCTTTTCCCGTTTGGCCATGATTTCGTAAAGCATCTGCGGATACATCTTCCAGTGGTGAGATCCTTCGGAATAAGCAAACGCGCCGGTTTTGACGTCGACATCGCTAAGATACAGGTAAGCTTTCAGGGTGCTCGAATACGTATCGAAATGGATTTGGTTGTAATTCTTCCCGGTTGTCAACGTTTTCCGTTCCAACTTGATTGTCACCGGCCGGAGGTTCCCCCCGTTTGCATACTTCGCGATCCCTTCCACGATGGGATTTTCAACCACTTCGCGTAAGACGGGAAACTGCTGGAATAATTCTTCCATGGTGAAATAGTTGTTTTTCTGCTGGAGCGCGATTTTTTCCGGGCCGTAAACCATTGAATAGAGTTTATGCGTTGGGTCATCGACAACCCATTGCAAGGTCCCCTCAGGGCCATTGATCGACCATTGACGTCGTTTCGAATCCACATGCTGAAATGGAGTCCCTTCTTTTAAGGACTTTTCAAAAAGTTGACTGGCTTCATGAAATTCGTTCTTGACCTCGCTTAAGAAACCGGCGATGGGGCGAGACGGAGAAAAGCCTGGGATAACGGCCAATCCTTTTTCGTAAAGATCCATTCGTGAACGGTCCAACTCCGGATTCACGGAAATTTCAGGCCGTTTCAGAAACGGTTCGCCGGTCAAATAGTTGGCCTTACCACCCAACATCCAACGCGCTATCTTAAATTTTCTATTGATTGACGCTTTGATGTCCAAAATTATCCTCGTTAATTGGAGGCGTTGCTTCCGATAACTCCGGAAGATGCCGTTTGATGGGGCGACAGATCAACGCCGCCGTGAGATAACACAACTTCTTTTAATGCCCTTAGCGCCGCGAATTGATCATCGGAAGGTTTCCGGAGCAAGTCTCCATGTCCGCCGGACATCCCGTAGATCACGGTGGGCCGGTTGATGTTGTCGACGATAATTTCTCCGTGCCGGGCCAAAAGCCCTACCGAGGCGACCGGATGACCTGCTATGACGGTGCGCCCCATTCCCGCTTTTAAGATGGCCTCCATTCTCAAAACCTGGGCCACAGTCCCTTCAAAGCCGGCTTGCACATCAAAACGAAATATATTGAGCTCGCGTTTTTCCGCCGCATCAATGGCGGCGGGAGACAAACAACCTTTGCCGCCATCCATAATGATGGCGCCGTCGGAAACAACCGCGATAAGGTCTTCCGTTATGCTGGGCGAACTTCCACTCGATGTTCCAATTAAAATATTGGCGCCGGTGGCAGCGGCCGCATTGTCCGTTGAGCCGTGCACTTCGGCCACGGTTTCTTGGGGTTTGATGATATTGATCGCTTTGACGATGGTGCTCAATTTCGCCTCGTCGCGACGTGTTAGATACACATGGGCACCACGTTCCACCAGCTTCATCGCAAGTTTGGAGCCCAAATTTCCCGCTCCGATAATGGCCACGCGAAGCCCGCCGATTGACGGCACGATCTGCGCCAACAGCGTATCCACGGACTCCACGGTCATGTCATTGGCTTTGTATGTGTAGACCTTGGCGTGCTTTACGACGCCCCGGACTTCTTTCTCGATATTGCAAAGGTCGACGATGTCGGTCCTGATAGGTGCGATTTTTTTCTCGGTATCCACAAAAATGTAGCGAACGCGCCCATCCACCACGCGCGCCACTTCGCGCGCATGCTGGTTCTCGCTCACGATAATACTGCCGGCCACTACCAACGATGTTTCCCGGAGCGGCGAGAAATAATAGGCCGAAGAATCGACTTTCCGCGTGTTGCCGATACAAAAAGCCGGGATTTTCCCCCGCGCATCCGCACGGGCGAGAACGCTTTTCAGCACGGCCTCGGTTTTTTCAATAAGGTTCATCATGCGGCGACAGCCTCTTTGATTTTTAAAAACTCCGCCACCGTGGGACGATTTTCATCCAACGGCGCAGGGACATCAATATGGCCGGGGCGGAGAGTTTCCGTTTCATCGATCCATTGGATGCCTTCCGAATTCCCAAGGACCCACGGCCCTTCATGGCTGCACTGCTCCCCCCCACCGATAAGGCCGAGTACAAAAATGTTAGGAGCGGCGGCCCGCGCAATCCGAAGCGCGCCGGAATAAGCGCCCAGCACGCCGGCGTACTCGCGCGCAATTTCAATCAGCGAAGCGCCGGTGGCCGGCAACGTTTTTATGGTCACAGGGAGCGACGCAAGTTTTTCTTTCATACGCGCTGGCCAAACCAAAGTTTCTCGAGTCCGCGGATGAAACCGCAGATGCACTTCATTCAGAGAAGCCATGGCGACTGCCTGCCCGATAACCCGCACCCAAAAATTCATTTTCTCCTCTGTCATTTCCACCGTATACGAGCTGAACAGGACCAAGAGTTTTTTCGTCCGATCCAACGCCACCCCCCCCGTTGTTTTTAGAGGCGACCGCGCCGGATGCTTGGTCACGACGGCGTTCTTTAATACCGGCACCGCGCGTTGGTACGCGCTGGCGTCAAACGTATCGTAAAACAACACCACGTCGCCGCGTCCGGCCGTGAAAGCAAACCGGTCGTACGGACTTACGGAAAAAACCTTGTTCCACAAAATTCGAGGGATCACGTAACGATCGACATACAAACGAGCGTGCTTAAAGGAGCGGCGCAACAGGGAAAAACCTTTTTTCCATAGACGGACCGCCATGGAAGGCTTGGCCAATTGCATCTTTTTCACATTCCGCTCCATGCCGAGGGAAGCCAAATGACGCAGCAGAATTCCGGGATCCAAAAGATTGGTGTGCATGACAACGACCTTCGCGCCCAATTCCCTGGCCAGTGCTATCAAGTAACGATCCATGAGATAAAAATCGGTCCCCAACAAAAGCACTTTGAATGGCTTCTGTTTTATTTGCTCCAACAAGCTGATAATCATCCGTTGGTAGCTCCATGCGCCCTGGGAAGATTGTGACGGCACGCGCTGAAAGGTGGAGATGCTTCCATTTTTTAAATACTGACTTATCCAATTGTCCGCCGATGCAGAACGGGCCTCGTCGGCCTCCAAGTAGTCGATCGCCCAATCCTGGCCCAAATCGGGAATGATCGGCACGAAGTAGTCCATGGACACCGTGCCGCTCCCGGAATAAATCAAGATCCGCGGCTTCAGATGTCCTCCCATGTGATGGGATACTCCGCCTTGATTTCCCGTTTTGCGGGCCGGCCTTCGACGATTTCCAAATACACGGGCTGCAGGCCGCCGCCGGGGCCTTTTATGGCGATGGCGTCGCGTGAAATTATTTCGCCTTTGCGGATGTCGGTCCGCGCGTAGAGACTCTTGCGCTGGGAATTGATCGTGTCGTATTCGCTTGGCTGGATCTTTTTCACGCCATCGCCCATGATTTGACTCATCAGATTGGCGGCGCGCACAATCTCGCGCATTTCGGCCGGCTCGGAGGAAAGAATGTGGTCAGGACCTTCCAATGTACGGTCCAGCGTGAAATGACGCTCAATAACGTTCGCGCCAATCGCCAAAGCCGACTGAGAAACCAAATTTCCCAATGTGTGGTCTGAAAGACCCACCGGAACGTTAAAGGCTTTTTTCATGGTCTCAATTGCTTGCAAGTTCATGTCTTCCGGTGCGGCGGGATACGCGGACACACAATGCAGCAGAACAACATTGGGATTACCCACACTCTTGATGGCTTCCAAAGCTTCCTCAATCTGTGCCAAGTTCGACATTCCGGTCGACAAAATCATCGGCTTCATGGTTTTGGCGACGTATTTCAATAACGGCGTGTTGACCAGGTCGAATGACGCCAGCTTGTAATAGGGATTGCCGACCGACTCCAATAAATCAACGGACTCAAAATCGAACGGCGTCGAGAAAATATCGATTCCTTTCTTTTTCGCGTACTCAAATATTTGTTTGTGGTCGTCCAAGCTCAATTCCATTCGCTTGAACATTTCCACCAGCGTCTCTTCCGTACCGAGTATGGTTTCGGCGTACCGGACTTTTTTTACCTTCCCCGAAACGCGGTTTTCGGTCTTGTAGGTTTGAAATTTAATGGCGTCGCATCCGATTTCGACCGCGCGGTCAATCAGCCGGCACGCCATCTCCATACTTCCATTGTGATTAAGCCCCGCTTCGGCAATGACAAACGGCTTATGTCCGTTACCGACCGTCTTATCGCCAAGCTTCACTTCGTTGTTGAATTTGGAAACGGCCTGCTTCCGTTTCACTTGAGAGAAATCCGAATACTGGTCCGTCAAAATGTCCACCAAGTCGAATGCTTTCTGGAACAGGATTTGACTGTCGGCGTAACTAAATTCCCCGGTGGTCCCAATCGAATAGAGTTGATTGAACTTGCCCAAATGGCTTTGGATCCGCGCGAGTTCATGCTGATAGTCCTTGTGCAGCAGCGGATAAACGGCGGGCTGCTTGTGCCAGGACGCGTCGTAAAAATCTTCTTTCTTGACCAGGCCGGTCTTAATCAAGTCGGCCAATGTTTTTTTCATTAACTCGTCGGGAGGCAGCTTGTCTATGGCGTCGCCTACGGTGTAAGCCACTTCGGCCGTCACGCAGGTTTTTCCCGGCACCGCGCAGGCTTCGGAAAGTTTCTTTTGCTCGCTCAGCCGGTTGAAGACGAGATCGGACGAATCAAAATACAGCCAGTGCAACCCTTCCGGAATCACGTATTCCTTGTTGAACGCGAGGTAAATAGACGCAATGCCGCGGAAATCCAATTGGCTTTCCATTCCAAGCAGGCGCGCCGTTACGTTGATGGGAATGGTGGAGACCACCAAATCATTCGGCGACAAGGCCACGGACGGCTGGCCGGCCACTTTGATTTCGGTGATCAGCCCGCCCAAAAAGGAAAAGCCGGTCACGGTCTTCCCCAAATGGACCTTCCCTCCCAACGCCACGATTTTTTCGTAGACCCGGTCGTAGATGCAGCCGGCGCCGTATTTCCCAACGGCGTTCCACTGGCCGTGGTAAAAAGGCGTGTTCTTTTGGCGAAGTTGAATGCGTTTGGGTGCCCAGGTGGGCGTCATTTCTTCGGTGGAGAGGCCCCATACTTTCTGTGGATATTTCTCAAAAAACATTTCTTGCAGCGTGGGCCCCACCAACGCGCGGACGTATTCCTTGTAATTGTGGGCGCGCGCACGGTCTTCCACGCTGACGCTTTCCAGTTCTTTCAAGACCTTGTGGCGCAATTCTTTGGGATATTGGGCGATCCCTTCGTACGAAAGCGGGTAGGGATAATATTCTTTGAACGTGTCGCCTTTTACATTGCAGCACCAGAAGTCGCCTTTAATGAAAAGATCGCCGAATTCTTTTTCCCAAAAATCCGCCATTTGCTGGTCCGGCGTGTGAAAAAGATGCGGCCCCACATCCACAATAAATTCATTCCACTTCCAAGACCGGGACATTCCGCCATAGGCCTTTTCTTTTTCAAAAATCTCGACGTCCCATCCGCGTTCAAGCAGTTTCCAAGCCGTCACCAAGCCGCTGACGCCGGCCCCCAAAATGAATGCCTTCTTTTTCATGTATTCACCGCAAAAGCGGCATAACGCCCGCCTTTTTCCAAGAGTTGTTGATGGGTGCCGCATTCGACGGCGCGCCCTTTTTCCAAAACCACAATTTGATCGGCATCACGGACCGTGCTAAGCCGGTGAGCAATCACCAACACGACCGCATTGGCCCGCAAACTTCCGATGGCGTTATAAATGGCATTTTCGGTCAAATTATCCAGTGCGCTCGTGGCCTCATCAAAAATCAATACTTCGGGACGATGAAGGATCGCGCGGGCCACCGCCAACCGCTGGCATTGTCCGCCGGACAATCGGAAGCCGCGGTCGCCCACACGGGTGTCGAGTTTTTCCGGTAACGTTTCGATAAATTCATTGACCTGCGCCAACTCCAACGCCCGTTTCAAATCATCGGCGGTCACATCGGGATTTCCAAGAGTAATGTTTTCAGCGATGGTCGTATTAAACAGAAACACATCTTGCCCAACATAGCCGATGCCTTTGCGCCAACTGGAAATATCGATTTTTTTCAGGTCTTTCCCGTTGACCGAAATATATCCGCCGCTGGGCTCGTATAAGCCAATCAACAAATTGGCCACTGTGCTTTTTCCGACGCCGGTTGCGCCGACAATCGCGCTAACGGTCCCCTTTTTTAATTCCAAGTTAAATTTTTCCAAAACCGGTTGGCTCGCTTGCCCTGAATAGTTGAAGTCGACGTCGTTAAACACGATGCGTTGCACCGGCTCGTTCCATCCGGAAGCCTCGAGGTGCTCTTCTTGCGGGATTTTGTAAAGCGACTTTGCGATGACCTCGGTATTTTTCTGTTCGCGCCCGAGCTCCGTGAACGAACCGCTGATTCCGGCCAACGTGGGCCCAAGTTGGCGCATGGCGACAAAGAAAACGACAAGCTGCGGCAATGTCAAGTCAAAATAGCCATACCCAAACACCATCACGGCAACAAGTAAAACGAGAAAACTGGCAATACCGATGTTCACGGCGCGTGGCGCATGAACAAATAGAACATGCCGCAACATGGGACCCATCTGCTGAAACAAAGCCGAATGGTGCCACGCGATCATTCTGTCCAACACTCCATAGGCTTTGACTACTTTCACGCCGTCGATCGCATCCACTTCAATCTGATTGACCTTGGTTTCGACTTCGTAAATTACTTTGCCGATTTGGTTTGACCTCTTCTCGGTGTAAAGGCGCCAAAGCCCCACCCCCAACAACCCCAGACTGCCGACGAACAAAGAAGCCTGCCAAGACAAATAAAACATGATGCCCAAGATGCCGAACGCCGAAATTATCCCGGCAAGCATTTTCCCGAAATAAGAAATGGTCCGCTCCAACGACCGCGTCGGCGTGTTCAAATCATAGAGCAAGGTCCCGCGGTCCTGCTTCGTTAGGTATTCGTATTTGGCATTAAGGATGTTCTTGAATATCTGGGACCTAATGCGCCGGCGCATGTTTTCTTGAATCACGGTAATGCGGTGGATTTGCCAAACGGAAAACATTGCGTGCGTCGTTGCCAACAAACACACCATGGCCAAAAGGGCCAACAACACGGTTTGTTGCGTCGGGGTCACGCCGAATTGTGTTAAGAGCGCGGCCAGCGCGGTGGCTACTCTACCGGAAGGTGCGGCGCCGGAATTGGTCGCCACGTTTAACAAGGGAGCGCATATAACGATCAAGGCCATCTCGGCCACAACGGCCACCAACATCAACGCGATGACCGCCAGGGAACTGCGCCAATTCGGCTTGATAACGGCCCTCCAATAAAGATGGAAAAGGCCTCGCGGTGAGGATTTTATGGGGCTGGTCGTATTGTTCAAAGCGTGAACATTCTAGTGATGGGGACCCGTCGTGTCAATTTCAAATTGCTTCAATTCGGTCAGTTCCGGGAAATCGTTTCGACCGGCAAACGTCCACAATATCCACCCCAATTCGTAGCTGCGGCATTCCGTATTAACTTCCAGGCAGGAAGGCTTTAGCAGACTGGCGGGCGTGCCTGTGAACCGATGCCAATACGCTTTCATGAGGCGATAGGGCCTCTCAGCCGCGGTGCATTTTCGTCCGATGGACCGGTGAATAATTTTCCATTGCCGGTCAATGGTTGGAACACCCAATTCGTTATCACCCAATATCCACTGGAAACCATTGACCAATGCGGCACGCGCTCCAGGAACGCCCAACTCCATCCCCCGCAATAATGTCATGGGCCCCATGGAATCCTGATGGACACTGTAAAACCGGTACCAATCGACCACGGCGCCGGTTTGCACATCGTGAAACCATGCCCATCCGGCATGTTGAGGATGCTGCAACGCCAACATGGCGATGATTCCCTTGGTTGCTGCTTTTGAGGCGTGCTCATCGTTGAAAACCTTCGCGTATTCCGCCAGCGCCAAGTTCACGTAAACAGGGACCGCGAAGCTTGAAAATGAATGCCGAACAGGCGATTTTTCGAAATAAAAAAAACCTGATTTGGGATGCTGGCAGTCGTCGATCAAATGGGCCGAAATTTTCCCGGCCATCCCATCCCATCTGGTTTCATTTTTGTTGTGGGCCGAGCAAATGGCGAGCAAGGACCATGCCAGGTCCTGCGCGTTCCATCCGCGAAAATCCGGCAGAGCGACGTCGAACCACTGAAACACCCAATCCGGAACGCGAAACCCGCCGTCGATGCCGGACCAAATCGCCATCGCAACATCTGCGGGTTGCGGACCATGGTTTTTAAGTTCGTCGCAGGTGCGCTCATAAATACCGGCCGGATTGTGGCGAAAAACGCCGTTTGCGCAATTGCTGCGCACCAATCCCAGCAATGTGTTCAAGGTGTACTTGCATCCGAGTCGCGGGTTCGAATCCACCGACCCCTGCTCACCGAAAAAAGTGAAAGCAAACCGGTATTTTTCCGGCACAAACATGTGGTTCAACCCGTGACCGCAAAATTCAATAAGACTCATTCTTTCCGGAGTGACTTATGGGGATTGATGACCAAATAGCTTCCGATGGCCAAGGCATCCAAATTTGCGGTCAAGAAGGCGCTGACAGCCTCGGTTGGATTACAAATGATGGGCTCCTCGTGCATATTAAAACTGGTGTTGATCAACGAAGGAATTCCGGACAATGCGTGGTAATGTTTTATCGTCCAATAGAGTGACGGGTTGGTCGACTCTTTGACCAGTTGCGGCCGGGCGGTCCCGTCAACATGGATGCAAGCCGGAGACTGCTGTTTCATTTTTTCGGTCGCGTCAAAAGTGATCGTCATAAATTCGGCCGCATGCTCGGCGCCTTCGATGTTCTTGTAGCAATCCTTGGCGTGCTCGGCCAAAGTGACCGGGGCAAACGGCATGAATTCAGAACGTTTTAGTTGCCGGTTCAGCCAATCGTTTGCGGAAGGGTCCTTTGCTTCATAGAGAATTGAACGATTGCCCAGAGACCGCGGACCGAATTCCATTCGGCCTTGAAACCGGGCAATGATGTGCCCCTGGTGCAGCAACTCCGCCAATCGTCTTTCCATTGGATGATCAGGGCCGGCCAAGCGTTCGTATTTCAAATTAAATTTGTCCAAACACTCTTTGATTTCATCGTCGCTGTACTCGGGCCCCAGATAAACGTCTTTGAGACGGTACGGCAGGAAATGGCTTTTCTCGCGCGCGGAGAGAATAGCGGAGCCAAGACCGATCCCCTCATCTCCCATCGCGGGCTGGATAAAAATGCCCTTAAACCCCATCTCCTTGATCCGCTGGTTTAACTTGACGTTCGCGAAAACGCCGCCAGCCAATACGATATTGTGTTCTGCCGGGTTCGTCACATGCTGCTTAATGAATTTGATCACGTCGCGTTCCAAAATGAATTGGATCGCCGCAGATATTTCCTCCCGGCTCCACTTTCCAAAACGCGTCTCGCGGACCCGGCGAAGTTCGGCAAGTTTTTTTGCTTCGTTCCGGGTATGGATCGAACAGAACCAATTATCGTTAGCGCCGCGACGGTACTGTTCGTCAAACCAGGCATCCATGGCGGCAATTAATTCCGAAGGCGCCGGTTTAAAAGCGGCAAGGCCGGTCACTTTACCGGGGTGGCGGTCCGGGTCAAACCCAAGCATTCCCGTGACCACCTCATAAGCTTGGCCCGCAAAATGCTCGTTAAAAAAAAGTTTCTCTTTGACTTTTATGTCACCGTCGGAGCATGTGGCCACCATCGCGGAGAGAAGGTCCCCCACCCCATCGACCGTGACTCCAATCGCGTCCTTGAAACCCGAGCAATAATACGCCGACGCCATATGACAGAGATGGTGTTCGTAGGCCTTGTCGATCGGACGTTTCATGAAATACTTCGTGTCAATGGACAGACGGTGAAACGACCGGTCGCGCTTGATTTTCTTCCGGTAGAAAAAATAAGCGATTTCGGACAGGCGGGAAGCAAACGGTATCGTATAGCGCTTCGCCCGGACCCCCCGTAAATAATATTCCACTTCGCGAACGATGCGACGGCCGGTGGGCAAACGCGCAATGGAAACACGGACTTCTCTCAGGTCAATTTTCTTGGAAAGATACTCATATGTTTTGTGCGGCATGCCGCGCTGCAATTTAAGCCGCGTAAACCGCTCTTCACTGGCAGCGAATACAGGCACGCCGGAACGGTCCACAAGACACAGACTCGCGCAATGGCTTTTGTTGATGCCGATATGCATGGTCAGTTGGCGATTACGGCCTTGCGTGAAACGGGGCTACTGAGAAATTCGTTGAGGTCGGACGGCGTTCCCAATCCGTGCATGCCGTCCCCCACGCGTCCGATGTTGTAAATGGCAATCCGCTTTTTTTCGCGGATTAATTCGTTGTATACGGGGGCCACGTAAAACTCGTTGTTCACCCGGATATTTGCCGCAATCATTTGGTCGGCCGCGCGCACAAACTCCGCCCCATGTTTAAAATTGTAGATCCCCACCGTCGCTTCGTTTGAAACAACTTTCTTTTCAACAACTTCAACGGCGTATTTTCCATCTCCAAGACGGACATACGACCACTTTGGATGGTCGGCCCACATGGTCATGATGAGACCGTCCGCGTTATCGTTGTCCATGAAATCGAGGTAATCATTGATATCAATATCGACCCACTGATCGCTGTTAACGATCATTATTGGATCGGTGTTATCAACGGCCCGCCGGGCCAGAAGAACGGTGCATGCCGCTCCCTCGGTGACTTGATTTACGACCACAATTTCACAACCGGGGGCGGCCTTTTCCAGCGTGGAACGAAGCGAAGTCAGCGCCAAATGTTCTTCCAATGCGAGAAAAACAAACCGGTGTGGGCGGCGGGGCCGGACGTTTCGGATTACAACCTCTATCATGGTTTCGCCATGCAGCGGGATAAGCGGTTTCGGAAGGGCGTAGCCGGCGTCTTTAAAGCGGCTGCCGCGGCCGGCAATGGGAAGAACGATGTTCAACATGGGTTATTTATGGGGCGTGAGTTCCAACGCTTTTGAGCGGGAGAACACATCCACATCGTCCGGCGTGCCCAAGCTGAACATCTGTTCGCGCGCAATGGGATAGATCGAAATGACTTTCCCCGCCAGCACCAGTTCATTGAAAACGGGACACAAATAAAATTCCCCGTTCACCGTGGCGTTTTTCAGGATCATGCGCTCGGCGCCGCGAATAAAATCGCCGGAGCGGCGAAAGTAATACAGCCCCGCCGTGGCATTTCGGCTGATGGGCCGTTTTTCAGCGACGCCAACCACGCGGCTGTCCTCATCGACACGCGCGTACGACCATTTCGGATGAGTGGAAGGAAAAGTAACGATGGACGCATCGACATTTTCCGCGCGGGCCTTGCCGATGAATTCATCCACCGAAGCTTCGACATACTGGTCCGCGTTGGCCACCAGCAACTCGTCATCGTCTTGCAAATGCCCCATGGCCAACAACACCGTGCACAAGGCGCCGGCCGTTGGTTTTTGCATCGGAATGGTGATACATCCGGGAGCGATGAGCTGAAGCACGTTATCCAATGCAAACTTTCGCGCATGCTCTTCCCGGCAAATAAAAATGAATTGGTGTGGTTCTTGCGGACGCAAATTTTGGACCACGATCTCGATCATCGGCTTTCCGGCAATTTCGATAAGCGGTTTCGGGAACATATGGCCTTTCTCAACGAATTGTTTCCCTTCCCCGCCGATCGGAACAACGATACGGATCATCGCGTCACCTCCGCCAAACCATTTTTTGTTTTCGTCGCGCCGAGGCCGTCAATGAATTTCTTAACGCGGCCGTACTCCACTTCATGGACCCCATCAACATGGAGAACATGGGCACCGCTTTTGCGGGCGGCCTCCAGTCCGTGCGGTGCGTCTTCAACGATAATCACTTCCTGCGGCGCCAATTTCAATCGCGTTAGAGCGGCAGTATAAATTTCCGGGTCCGGCTTCGGTTTGCTGACATCTTCATTGCTGATCATGAATTCAAAATAATCATAGATGCCGGATTGTCGCGTCATAATTTCCACGGTCTCACGAATGGAGTTCGAACAAACGGCCAAACGGTAGCCGTCCCTTTTTAATCGGCTCAGCATGTATTCGATTTCAAAAATAGGCCGACACTTCGCGAGAATTTCCTCTTTGGTATAGGCCTGCTTGACGCGGCTTATGAGCCCGTGCGTCGCCGGCGGCAAATTGGTTTGCACGCTCAGCATTTCCAGTTTTTTTCGCGTGGGCAGGCCGTTGTAGGTGGAGAGGTGATCGTAGCGGGAAATGGAATACCCAAACAATCCGAGCGCGCGGTTCATCGCTTCGTAATGCCATTCGGTAGCGTCAACCAAGACACCGTCCATATCAAACAATATTGCTTTTATTTGGCTCATTTCATGACCCCTTGAGAGAAACGTGAGTGGACATATGTTCTTCCAACTCGGCTGGAAAATCCGTGCAAACACCGGAAAAACCCCACGCCGAAAAATCCGACCAGCGGTGCAAACGGTCGCCGACAGAAAACCCATGAAGCTCGGGTGAAATAGCGTAGATTTTTTTCCCGCTTTCAACGAGAGGACGCGCGGAATCCCGGTCCAACCAAAGTCGATCGAATTCATCAACCCAAATGACACTACTTAACTCATCCGATATAGCCCGGTGTGCAGGCTCATTTCGGTCGCTGGTCCGCGCGGCCAATCGCACGTTCGAATTCAAAGAACGCAAACGCAACGCGGTTGTGCCCGGCTTTGGTTCAATTAGCTCCATATCAAATAGAAAAATCTGATTCAGAACACCTTCCGATTTCAAGAAATCCAACAACTCTTTCTCATATCCAAGTTCTTTTACGTTAAGCGCAATTTCCGCGTTCGGAAACTCCCGCCACAAAGCGCAGAAAGCGGTCGCCTCATTGGCCGGCGTGACGGCCGTCGTATCGTGGGAAATATAGAACCGGCCGTCCGGCGCGCGACGAACATCTGTTTCAAGTCCCCATCCACGTTCCAAACATGCCCGCATTGCGGGAAGCGTATTTTCCGTTAACGGCGCGGCCCCGTTGCTATTGGCCCGGTGCGCAAGAATTTTCATTCTTTCACCAACCCCGACCGGCGCAACAATCCCATCACCGTTTTATTTTTCTTGATCCGACCGGTTATCTTCACACGCGCCCGTCTATAATCCTGAACAAAGTAGTAGCGCGCATTATAAAGCGCCTGCGCAAAGGACGGACGCTCGAATCGCCGGCCAAGCCCATCCTTTCTCCTTTCGGCCAAATCCGTCACGCAGTGACGCCAAAACATAGTGACACACCGGCTATGCGGATTGAATCGGACCACACCGCCGATCTTGGATATGCGGTGTGAGATGTCCACATCTTCCGCTTCGTTCCAGAAACGGCTTTCATCCCATGGCGCCTTTTCCCATACCGATCGTTTTAAAATGGTCAGCCCGCCATTCATGACAACATAGGGGTCCCAATCGTCATAATGAAGCCCCATTTCACTATAGACCACGTCCTCAAAAAGCGGTCCACCCAATAGCGGGGCCCAAAAACGGAACCGCTTTGTGCGGACTTGAAGGTCTGGCGGCTGGGTGTACCAATCAAACGCACGCAATCCGTTGTCCGTTATCTGAACACAACTCATGGCATCAAAATGGTTTCCAAAACGCCGCATCCCCTCGTACCAATCGGGGGCAAAAACCAAACGATCGTGAAGGATGACCATATTTTCAAAGCGGGAGGCCTCGCAAATCAGGTTTTTCTTTTTGGTGATCCAGCCTTTGTTGTCGAGTTCTGTGAATTCGATGTAGCGGACGTCCGGTTCTTTGCGGTCGTAATATTTTCCACAAACAATCACTTCGTATTCAGGAATGCGCAGAGCACGAATACTTTTTAAAATTTTCTCCACGGCCTCATTGCGTTTTCCATTGGTGATAATGCCGAACGTCCATTTTGATATATCATCCCCGGGAGCCAAGGCTGGACGCAGCTTCCGCGCTACCGCAAACGAAATACCGTTTTCATTAATGGTCCTCAACGGGCCCCAGGCATTTTCCGGGAAAAAACCCGCCATAAGACCGGCCAATCGTTCGGCAGCTCCCACGGAGGCGGGAACAACAAGTTCCCCTCCCACCTTTAACACGGAAAACCATTCCTTCAATAAAACAGGATCAAACTTGGTGGACCCGAAAAGCCCGGCCTCGACTTCCACAAAATCCGCGGACTCCGCCGGCACAACGTTGGTAATGCGGTAAAAATTGGAGGGAGCTACCGCATAATTCCACTTTGCGTTGGCGGGTGGATTTTTTCCGGCATACACACCCGCTCCGGTCTTTATCGATTGCATGGTTGCTTCCAAGGTGTCCATTTTCAAATCTTTATCGGGTGAACGCGAACGTCATCGGCAAGGACTTTCGCCACAACAGCTTGCGCGCGTTCGTTCCAATGGCCGTCAATATTGAAATGCAAATAATTCGGGCAATTTCTGCAATTTGCTTGCTTGTATTTCCGGAGCGCTTCCCCCGTGTTCAAAAACCGCAAACCGGATTTCCGGCAATACTCTTGTACATACGTTGTCACGCCCGCAATAGGAAAAAATATGCCGTCTCGAAAATGGGCCTGGCCCCGCCGTCCGGTGTTTTCATATGCATCGATTTCCGGGCCAAAATTGGCCCATACCACAACCAACTCCTTCCCATCTTTTTTTAAATAGTTAGAGAACCGCGTAATGGTTTCGAGCGTCGCTTCAACGCCTTGTTTCAACTCGCTGTCCCATTGTTCGGGTGGAAGCAGGGAAAGCGCGATATCCGCCCAATCCCGGTGTCCGTCCGGAATATTTTCGCTGTGAATATATTTATCCAACCGGGCCAGCACATCCGGAGCGACAGGCGCAGGATAGGGACGGCGCCCTGTTTTCAATTTGTTCATTACACGGCGGATCTTCTCTTCCCGGGATAATGGCGCATGAAACAATGTGGAAAGCGTCATCAACTGCTGGTCCATCCGCGTTACCAGCTTGTGGATTGGCCACTCTAACGTACGTACCAATGCACTCTTGAGAAAAAAAGAAGGAAAGACCGGGTCAACCCCGCGGCGTACCAAGGGAGCCCCATCATCGTCGTAGCTATAGAACGCCCGATGATAAATGTCCTCTTGCGAGGTAGAGGCGTAAGAAAAGAAATCGTTGAGACAAACAAACAGGTAAACACGATCGATCTCGAGCGGTCCCGCGTAATGATGGAACCAGCTAAACTCTTGGACCGGAGACCATGAACTTGCCCCCATCTGCATTGCTTCGACCGCTTTGCCCTCCGGCATGCGGTTTAAAACTTGGCTGACAACGTCCGCATCGCGCACCTCAAAAGCCTGGACCACTGAATCGCCGAGCAAAAGGACGCGCGGGCGGGATTTCGCGCCGACTTCCGGACCGCGCATCCCAAAGGAATTGTAAGAGACTTCCACATTGCGGATCCCGTCGGCCTCATCGTTTTTAGTATTTCGCAGTCCCTTCCAGCCGGGCTTGGTCCGAAAAAAAGTGGCCCTGTCCCATATGGCCCCGCCGCGGTCCCACTCAAAATCATCGCCATGCATGGGCCGCGTCTGCTTTGGCAACCCCAACAGGCGCGCGCCCACTTCGCCGACAAAGAAAACGAACAATAGAGAAAAAGACAAAAGCAGGATCTTTATCTTCACGGTCTTCGTCCGACGAAAATATAGTGGAACAAGTTTTCTCCGCCGCTCATTGAAAAACATTCGTCGATGTAGCCCATATGCAAAGGCTGAAACAGCGCAAATTTTTGTTTAAGCTCATCGGCGGAGTCCACAAAATTTGAGAAATGTTCCTTGCTGTGCAGTTCCTTAATCCGTTCGTTGACCGGCATCCTCCGCAAACCATCAGAAAACATCTGAGTTTTCTGAAACGTGGCGGTCTTGGTCCCGACAAACGTGGCGACGAAAAAACCGCCGGACTTCAGTTGATTGAAAAAACTCTGCAACCGCACGTTCAAATCGGAATTATCCAAGTAATAAAGCGTGTGCCAGGAGAGAATAAGGTCAAAATTTCCGCCGAAGAAATCATCTTTCGCCGAAATACCGGTTGATAACGTGGCAAAGCGGCCGTCCAGGCCCATCGATGCCGCCTTCTTGGTCGCTTTTTCCACAGCAACCTTATTGATATCGACACCGTACGCATCGAACCCCATGTCCATAAGAAAAAAAGCGTTGGTGCCATTGGAGCATCCGTAATCCAATGCTCTCCTGTTCTTTCCGGCCGGCATCTCGCGCTTGAGCACATGATGGTAGAGCTTGACCAGGTTCGTGTCCGGATAACGGGTTTCATATTCGCTCTGCCAATAATCGTAGTTGGCCTGTCGGTAATCTTTATCGGCCGCGACATCAACCATATTTATTGCCCTGCCCAACCGGCTGAGGTAGACCTCGGAGCGCCGGATAATTTTTCTTAAAAAAAGACATTGTTTTCTCGATTCCTGCGGCAAACCCGGTAAATTTAAACCCGCTAAATATGGAAAGAAACTTGCTGTTGCTCGTGCGGCGGGTCAAGCGACCGTCGGTTTTTGAAGAGTCCCATTGGACCGGCCCGTTGTATCCGTTGGCCTTAGAAATAAACTCCACGAGCTCCTTGACCGACACGTCCGTCCCTGGCGATACGATGAGAGGCTCAATCCCGTCGTACTGTTCCACGGATTCAATCGCCACCCGCGCCATGTCATCAACGTAGAGAAATTCCCTGCGCGGGCTTCCGGAGCCCCAAAAAACCGGAATTCCCCCTTCCGTCTTCGCACGGTGAATTTTCAACAACACGGCCGGCAACACATGACCGCCTTCGGGACTAAAATTGTCGTGAGGGCCATACATCGTTGATGGAACGAGCGTGACGAAACGGGTCTTCGCCCCTTCTTCAGTCGAATATTTGCGGCTTAAAAGATCAAGTTCGCGTTTTGCCTGGGCATATCCCCACTGCCGACGGTCCGCCTCGCCGGAATGGATCATGCTTTCGTCCCATGGTTCCGGAGCGTTCTCCGGGAAAACGCAGGTCGACAAAAAAGACACCACCTTTTTAACGCCGTGCGCTCGCGCGGCCGCAAAAAGGTTCTGGTTGATTGCGCGGTTGCGGTCCCGCATTTCTTCCGGCGAATCCATATTGAGTTTTATGCCGCCCACAACGGCCGCGCAGTGAATCACCGCATCGGGCCGTATTGCGCGGACAAGACGGTCCGCCTCGCCGGCCCTTTCCAAGTCCGCTTCGTTTTTCGACGCGAAAGAAAACGAATGGGCGTAATTCGAGGATTGTGCGCCAATGGCGCGTCCCAGCATGCCGGCGGAACCCGTGACCAGGACCTTCACGACCCGCTTCCTCTTCGGCGCGGATCAATCACATCAAGGACGGAGCTCATGTCGGCATAATAAGGCGACCCTCGTCTCAACAGGGCCGGCAAGAGTTTTTTTCCTTTTTCATCCGGCACATAAGACCGGGCATAAATCCAAAAATACTTGAGCGGTTTGTATTTTTTCAGCTTCAATTTGACTTTTTGTCGAAACGTCGGCGGAGGTTTGCCGCCGCTAAACTTAAACCGGTTGGACATGATATTGGCCTTTAGCGCCTGATAGGCGGCCTGGGAAGCGGCCTCGTTGGAAATGTCTTGTTTGCGGGCCAATTCTTCGGCAAGGATCCCGCATCCGGTCCAGAAAAAATTGGACCATGGTTTTGAAAAAACCCAGTCCCAAAAATCCATTCGCTGCGACAATTTCTGAGAATCCTGATCGCCGTGCCCGCGCCGGACCATTAGCAACCCGCCGATTTTTTTTGACTTGCCTTGTATCAGCGACAGGCCGCTCAACACCTGTTCCGACATCCGGATGTCCAAATTGGCTTCCACCACTTTCCGGTGGTTTTCCCGCATTTCCTCCGTGCGGTGGATGGAAAAGGCCGTCGTTGTGTAACGGGACATATGGGACATCAATCGCTCGCTGGGCAAGGCCTGTTCGTGCGAACTCTGGCCATATGCGCCCACGCTGTCGAGCGCCGGCGTGGTGTTCGCGTTTGCAGCAATCAAAATAGATTCGCCATGGGCCACGCTGTAGTCGGGATGCTGGTCCAGAAACCGGACCGCTTTTAGAAGCGTTCCGGGAACAAAAAAATCATCGTCCCCCAAAAAGGCCGCGTACGGTGTGGTGACCTTTTTCAGCAAATCATAAAGGACTTTATAGACGTTCATTTCAACCGGGTAATAGAAATATTCAACATTCACGGCCGGGCGGGCCTTCTCAATGGAACCCATGATCATTTTTTGCTGGTCCGGCCTGCTCGAATCCCCGATGAGGATCGGGCTCGAAAGACCGGTCTTTTTGCAATAGGACAACAACTCCTGCAGGAAAGCCGCCCGGTTTAAGGTGGGAACGAGCAGCGTAACGGAAGACAAATCCATTTATCGTCCGGCAGTCTCTGCCGTCGCCAGTCGCTTCTGTTCAACGATTTTTCGACGGATAGTGTGCTTAAGGATATCGGCGGTGAAATCGACCGCTTGGCGGCCAAACTTCTTCTCGAGCATGTTCAAATACCGCGGGCTCGTATAATATTCCCGGAACGCGTTGTCGCGAAATTCCACGATCTCCGCCGGCGTCAAATGTTTGGTCGGCAACGGCAGTGCGTCTTCGGAATACTGGCCGTATTGCTCCCACGATGTCGGTAGCGGAAGCCCGTCCTTCTTGGCCTGCTCGTGGAGCTCGGTCCCCGGATAGGCCATCGCAAAATAAAAATTGGCGAATTCGAAATTCATCAATTTCGCGTAGTCGAATGTTTTTTGCATGGTCGCCATGGAATCATCGGGCAATCCAAAAATAAAGTTTCCGACGATATTGATTCCTGCTTCCTGGGTGATCCCCACCGCCTTGTCAATCATGGATTGGCTCGACGCTTTTGAGACGCCCTTGCGGACATCAAAATCACCGGCTTCGATGCCGTACGCCAACCAATTAATACCGGCCTTCTTCATTTTTTTGGCGAGATTTAAATCGCGGACCGTTTCCACGCGCGCGTACGCCCAGAAATTCAGGTCGTAATTTTTTGCGATCAACAAATCGCAGAACTTTTCGACGGTGGCAGGACGTATCGTGAACACGTTGTCGACAATACGGATATTACGGACTTTGTATTTGCTGACAAGATAATCGATTTCTTGGACCACGCTTTCCGGCGTCCGCATACGCAAGTTGGGTTTTCCGAAGACGATGTTGACGCTGCAGAAGGAACAATCATACGGGCAGCCCATGTTGGTATAGATCGCCGCGTACGGCGCGCGCGCCTGCAAATTGTCCATCGAATGCCAGTAATGGCAGCGGTATTTTTCCATTGGGAGAAGGTCCCACGGCACCATGGGCAACTCGTCCGGATTGCTCCACAACTCAGGCCGTTTGCTGGTGACCAGCGCTCCGCCTTTATCGAGAAACCAAAGCCCCTGGATCTTGGAGGCGTCGCCCTCTCCGGTTTTGAGGACTTTCAACAATTCCGATATCGGAACATAGCCCTCGCCCTGGCAAACATAGTCCGGTTTGTCTTCGGTCAGCGTTTTTTCCGGATAAGCGGAGGGTGTGACACCAAACAACATGGTCTTGTACGAACCCGGTTTCTTGTGCAACGCCGTCATGGTTTCGCTTGCTGCGGCCATTTTTGTGACGTCACCGGAGTTCAGGTGGTCGGTGGCAACTCCTGCCAAAACGGGATTGATTTCAAAAACTTTTTGGGCCGTTTGATCGGGGCTTAAATTGAGCGCGTCCGCATCCAGGATCGCAACAGAGAAACCTTTGCTGCGCGCGTATCCGGCAATGAGTCCCACTTCCACTGGCGGGGTTACCGCGGCAATCGCATCACCGAGCGAGCCATAGGCCCTTTTTCGGTTGTTCGGGTATATCACCAACAAATCAACGGAATGACTCATATATTCATCTCCTCGCGTTTAAACCAGCGCTTGTTGCACCGGTTCTTGATGCATCTCCGTATGAAAAATAACTTGGGCCCCATCTTTTTCAAATTCAAACGGGACCCATACTTTTAATTGCGCCAAAGCGGCCTTGATTTTTTCATGCCGCTCCGGTGGAGCAAAAAACATCATAAATCCGCCGCCGCCGGCCCCCAACAATTTCCCTCCATACGCACCCGCCTGGATGGCGGCGTCGTACATGGCATCGATCGCGCCGTTCGAAACATCTTTACTCAGCGAACGTTTCAGCTCCCAATTTTTATCCATGAGGGCCCCGATCTTCGAGAAATCCGATTGGGCCTTCAACAACTGCAGTGCTTCCTTGGCAATATCGAAAATTTCACTCACACGGGATTTTCCTGAAGAAATGGTCTTGACCTGCTCTTCGGCAATGTGGGAGGCAATGCGGGTCAGCCCCGTGAACCCAAGCAGAACATGGTCCTGAAGTTCTTTACGGTACACAGGAGAAATCATCAACGGCGTGACGTGATAGGAATCGCCCGGGCCCATTTCAATTACGTTTAGACCGCCATGCGCGGCCAAAATTTGGTCTTGGATCCCGACATTTTCTTCAAGGACTTTTTGTTCGATATGGATCGCTTCTTCTGCCAAGCGTCGCTTGGTCAACATTTGTCCGCGCAACCCGCGCAACGCCAACAGCAAGCCGACTGTAAAACTGGAGCTTGATCCCAGCCCCGAACGGGCCGGCAAATCACCGTCATGATGGATTTCGAGGCCTTGGTTAAATCCCAAGTATTGAAGGCAAGCGCGGACCGCCGGATGCTCAATTTCCGAATGGTCCTTTACGCTTTCAATCACCGAATACACGACGCGCGACTTGTGGTCGAAAAAAGGCGGAAGCAACCGGCAGGTGAGATAACAGTAACGGGCGAATGTGGAACCAATGACCAAGCCGCCGTTTTTTTGGTACCAGGCCGGATAATCAGTCCCCCCGCCAAAAAACGACAGCCGAAATGGTGTCCGCGTAATAATCATTAAACGTTGGCGAACTGGTTGCGGCGAATGACCTGGAACCCCTTAATAAGCTCCTCGAGGCCGGCGTCCAGCCCGACGGCTGTTTTAAATCCCGACTTCTCGATCCGCTCGTTGCTTACGATATAGTTGCGCTTGTCGGGATCTTGTCCGATCTCGGAAATCACGAAATGAAAATCGGGCACGTGCTTCTTGATGACTTCGCAAAGTTCAAGTTTGCTGAGATTGGCTTCGCTCAAACCAACGTTGTAGGGTTTCCCTTTCATTGATTCATAGTTTTCCAACCCATGGCGGAATGCGCGCGCGGCGTCACGGACATGCAAATAATTCCGTTTGAAATGCGGTTCGAAGAGAACGATGAATTTATCGATCACAGCACGGTAGGTAAAGTCATTGACGAGCAAATCCAAGCGCATGCGCGGGCTGATTCCGAACACGGTCGCCAGACGGAACGTCATGAACCCTTTATCGAGCAAATGTTTCTCGGCCTCCACTTTAAGGCGCCCATACAAAGAAACCGGACGCAGCGGCGTCTCTTCGGTGCAAAAAATCCCGGCTTCGCCCACGCCATAGCCGCTGTTTGTGCAGGGGTACAGGACCATCTGGTTTTTGCTGGCGATATCGGCGATGAAAGTGACGTGGTCGCGGGCGACCGCGGTGGCGGTGTCCGGTTCCCGGTCGCAAAGCGGAGCACCGGTGAGGCACGCCAACGGCAGAATGGCGTCCGATTTTGCGACGATTTCTTTCAGCAAATTCCGGTCGCGAACATCTTTGCGGAGAATTTTCAGTTTGGGGTTATTGCACACATCCAACAAGGACGTCTGCTGGTACATGAAGTTGTCGAGGACCGTCACGTCATGGCCGTCGTTTAACAGTTGAGGGACCAACACGGAGCCGATATACCCGGCCCCTCCGGTAACAAGAATTTTCATTGCATTTCCGCCTTTTGTTTTTTCCTGGACTCTTTTAATTTGTCCTCGAGGTCTTTGTTATAGAAGTCGGGGATTTCGACCAAAATGGTGGGGTGGTCGGCCGCCAACGCTTTCGTGTATTCCGGTACGATTTGTTCCGCCCGCTCAAGCTTCACGACGTTGATGTTCTTGCACATCTGGCGCAATGCTTCGGTGTGGTCCTGGCAATGCTGCGGCCCCGGCATTAATGGGCTTGTGCTTCCGATCGCGGTGCGAATAATGACGACCGGCTTAAATTGGCCGTCGGACATCTCCGCGGCTTTATCGAGATGGTTGACCAGCTGATTGGTCGCGCATATCAGGAAATCCATCCGTGGGTAAACACTGACCGGTATGTAACCTTCCAGAGCCATGCCGAGGCTCATCCCCATTTGGACTTCTTCGAACACCGGCAATTCAATTCTTTTTTCTTTTCCCACTTCCTGAATGGTCCAGAACATCGAGGTCCCGCCGTAAACCATGTTTTGCCCGATGAAGACCGTTTTGGGATGTTTGGCCAAAAGACTCATCGCTTTCAGCAGTTCTTCTTTGTATGTCGTCGCCATTTTCAAAACCCCTTGTCCCGGAAATCGATAAACACGCCCACGCCATAGTGCGGATAGGTCCGTTTGTAGCTGTAGCGAACAACGTTCGGTCCGCCATCCTGGAGACCCCAGCAAATTTGAGTGGGAGTGTCCGTGCTCAGCCCGTTGTCTTCCACGACAAACGTGATTGGAAGGTTGTTTCTCCGAGCGTATTTTGTGACCTCGTAAAACGTTCCCGACTCCGCGGTCATATCGCCGCAAAACGCCCAAACCCGGTTCGATCCTCCCTTCAACTTAATGGCGAGCGCGGTGCCGAGGGCCTGGGACAATGTCCCCCCGACAATCGCTGAAGTCACGACCCGGTGTTCCTTGTTCATGACATGGATGGATTTGTTTTCCAAAATCCATTGCTTCAGCCAATCCTGCGGCACGCCCTTCAACAAGGCGTGATAATGGCTCCGGTACGTGGTGAAAATCCAATCTTCCGGCTGTATGTCCTTGAAAAGCGCAATAACATGCTCTTCATTACCGCCACTGAGATGCAATGGGCTCTTCAGCTTTCCGTCCAGATACATCTGTTTGATTTCTAATTCAAAGTCGATCAACTCTTCCTTTGTAAAAACAGGCCGCGGCTTTGACGATTTTTCTTTCGTCGTTACTTTTTCCATTTTTGGGTTTCCTTATTTTTTGAAGAAAGAAAGGACGGACTCGATGATGAAATCGATATCGTCTTCTTTCAGATATTGGTGGACGCCAAAGTGCAGGCCCGTGCTGCCCAACAGTTCGCTGACCGGGAACTGCCCTTCTTTGTATCCAAGGAAGGAAAAAGCGCCATGCTGCGTCGGCAGCGAACCGAACAAGTTCTTGCACTGAATGCCCCGCTCCTCAAGATGATCATAGAGCCTGTCCATGCTTTCATTGGGATTGCGCATGACCACCGGCACCGCGTGCGGGCATGTCACTTCGCCTTTGGCGTCGCGGTAAATAATAAGGCGGTCTTCGACGGGTTTGAGGCCTTCCTGGATCTTCAAAAGATATTTTCGACGAACGTCAAACGTGTTTTGAAACATTCCGATACCTTCGAGACCGATGGCGGCCTCAAGATCGTTCATCTTCGAATTGAAGCCGATACGGTCAAAACAGAAATAAAGTTGTCCACCGCGCCGGCCGTGGCTGCGAATCGACCGGCAAAGCGCGGCGACCTCCGCGTTTTGAGTTGAAATCATTCCACCCTCGCCGCTGCAAATCATATGGGCGGCGTAAAAGCTGAACAACCCCATCGAGCCAAAAGAACCCACCACTTTTCCGTCCAACGTTGCGCCATGCGCTTCGCAACAGTCTTCGATCACGATCAATTTGTGGCGGCGGGCGATTTCCATGATGGGCCCCATCTTGCAAGGCTTGCCCATGGTATGGACCACTTGGATCGCCCGGGTGCGGGGCGTTATGGCGGCTTCGATTAAGTCTGGATTAATATTTAGCGTGTCGATCTCAACATCGACGAATTTCGGGGTAAATCCGGCGGCCAAAATACAATTGGCGGTCGCAACGAACGCGCACGCCGGGGTGATGACTTCGTCCCCTCGCTTGGCGCCGAATTCGTAGAGAGACGCCATGGCCACGATCCCGGCGTCGGTCCCGGAACTGGTGGCCACGGAGGCGGGATAACCGAACAATTCCGCGAACTTCTTTTCAAATAATTGGACATTGGGGCCTTCCGAAACCCAATTCCGGTCCAACGATTCGTTGAGGTATTTGCGGGCCACGGCCCCCACTTCAATATGGCCAAATGTGACACGAAATTTCTTTGTATTGGCCCGGTCTGCGGTTTTTAACATGGTGTTCCCCTCGTGATTAATTCCGCATCTCAACGGCGGAATTGACTTCGTCAAGCAAATTGATGTGATTTTTTACAAATGGCGGCACAACCGTTTTCTTGTCCGCCAGCAAAACGACCGTTCCTTCCTTCAAGTCCACCGGCGAAATCACCGGGACGCGACGGAAATCCAAAGAATCCGACTTCATTCCCCGGATAGCGAGCTCTACAATATCATGAAAATCACCGTCGCCAAGCATCACGAATTCCCGCCGGTTTTTTTCCATGGCGGTGCGCAAAACCACCTGAATGTGCGCCTTAATGATGTTTACGCTGTCGATGGTCTTCAGCATGTAGCGGTAGGACTTTTTGGTTTTTTCGGAGAACCCGCGAGAGGTGAGCAAATAATCCACTTTGCGGCGATTTAACTGGCGAATTTTAAGCAGTCCTTTTTTGGCCAGCCGTTTGAGGACCACGTTGGTCATACCCAAAGACATACCGGCCCGGGAGGACAATTCCCGTTGGTTGGCGGAATGCACTTTCGCCAAGACATTAATCATTTCGAACTCGCGTTCCGTAATTTGGATTTTACTGTTCAAAGCGTGAACATTGTAAACGTTGCTCCGTGGAGTGTCAACGCTCGCTTGCATGGGGCATGTATTCCAAATGAAACGCAAACCGCGCCGGCAGCGCGGCGTCCAAGTCGAAAACAATCACCTTGTTTTCAACGTTGCGCCCGTATTCGGGCGAAAAAAGACCGGCCTCTATGCGCGGCGCCGGGTGCGGCCCGGAAGCGCGCAATACGAGCTTTCCGTTTTCTCCGGAAATAGTCGCCGTCGCATTCTTTATTTCGACCGCCATGCCCGGCGCGCATTGAAAAAACCATTTCAGTCTGTGCGTTCCTTGCCCGTCAATAAAATCGGAGACAGTCCATGCTGCGGCGCGGTCGCGCGCAATGCGCCGGCGGTGCACCACGCCAATCCGCGCATAGCCGTCGTGCTGGGCCTCAACCACGCCATCGGCCAACGAGGCGTCGACTGCAACGCGCGCATCGTCGTGCATCGAGAAGAGCGCGCCGGGATCAATCCGGTTTTGCTCTTGGCCGTCGACCATCAAGGTGGTGTGCGCGGCGGTCGAACGCAAACGGTTCCGCAGCGCGGGATCGCGCGTATAACAACCGGTACCGGGGTCGACCAGAAACCACTCCCCCTGCGCCCATAAACAAAAACTTAATTTGTCGTTGTGCGTGTGGTTTCCCACGCCGCGCGTGCCGTTTGGCGCCGCGCAAAAAACCAGGAAATCATTTCCACCGCGCAGCGTGAGCAGCCCCGATGCCGCCGTCTTTCTCGAAGACGTCAAGGCCGGGCCGCGGTCTTTTGCTTCCAGGCCCGACAACCACACCGACTCAAACGGTGGTGTCTTCGCACGGATGATGCCGCGCATATCGTTATCGGCCCGTTTCAGGAACACATGCACGCGTCCGCTATCGTTGTCGCCGATCATGGGAATTGTGCCGTCGTAGGCCGACAATTGTTCGACCACGTTGGTCATCAAGTCGAGCCGCTCCAGAAAAACGGCGCCGAGCGGCGCAGCGCGCTCGGGGTTGCGCTCGCACACGCGCGCGTAATAGAAAAATATTTCCAGGACGAGACGGTGATAGGCGGTGGACCCCTCGTAACTGAAACCGTCTTCATAGGTCTGGTTGAAAATTTCTCGCCCGAGCTCCTTTTGGGACAACGCGATCCAAGACTTTTTGTCGAGGGCCACGCCGATGTAAAACAAACCGAGCAAGTCGGACAGGTAATGGTTCGTTGACACGCCGGCGCCCCATTCCAAATAGTTCGACAGATGCTCCCCGTGTTCTTGAAGCGACACGCTAAACGCGTCCCGGAAGCCGATCGGCATGGTAGACGATCCCTGAAACATGTCCCAGGCGGCAAGCCAGTTGCAGGCGCGCAAGGCCACGTCCATCGCGCAAACCCAGTTCACGCCGCGTTTCGGAGGATTTTTGTCGATCCATGACAACGTCTGCTCGAAAAACGCGCGCGCGTACTTTTGGTCTTTCGTCAGCGCGAACGCCTGCGCCAGCGTCACAAAATGCTGGCAGCGCGATAACTCCCACGGGACTTTGATGTCGGCGCCCGGCGTGTCAGCGTAATGAATGTCTTTGAAGTAGGCCTTGGGGTCCCACGTATGCCCCGATTGCGGGTCCGTGTGCCACAACGCATCAACATTCATGGTCACCGCGTCCTCCGCGGCCGACATCACGGCGTCGGTTTCTGAAGGAAACAATTCGCGCATTTGAGGCAGCTGCGGCGCTTCAAAATGAAACAACCGGACCGGACGGATTGGCAGTGGGCGCCTTGGAAAGCGCGGCCCCGAAACGGGAAACAAAAACCGCTCGGCCTGAGCGCGCGCCCACTGGACGCTTTTAAAAGCGACCAGGCTAGGCAGTTTGGCCTTCGGAACACGCTTGATGCGATGGATTTTGTGCGAGAGCCCCATGTTATTGCGGCACAAAAACTTCTTTTTTCTCAATCCAGCGTTCGTGCCACAAAACAAAATTAAGCAGGAACCACCCCATTTTCGGACCTGCCGCCTGAAGATAAGAGCGCATGGCCGTTTGATCGAAATAATCGGTGCGATGGACAAAATCCATGATCTTTTTTTCAGCCCAGTCCTTCAGGTCTTTTTGGAACCATGATTCGACCGGAACGCCGAAGCCCTGTTTTTTGCGGTAGATCACCTCGTGCGGCAAAATTGGCTCGACCGCTTTCTTAAGAAGATATTTGAGCGTGTGGTCCTTGTACTTGAGCGATTGCGGAATGCTCATGGCGAGCTGCACAAATTCCTGGTCCAAGAACGGCACGCGCGCCTCCACGGCGGTGGCCATGGTCATTTTGTCCACGCGCATGAGCAAAAGTTCCGGCAGGCGCAATCGCAAATCCAGATAGGACATCCAGTGCAGCATATCGGCGCCTTCCGGAGCGTCGTTTTCGAAATCGTTGTGAAGCGACTGGATCGCCGCGTAAGAAGAATGTCCGCGCAACCGCTCCAAATAATTTTTCCCAAGGAAACGCCGCTTGGTCGTCTCCTGATAGGCCTCGGCGCCGCCCCAGAAAATGGATTCGCCGGTGGTAGCGCGACGAAAAACATCAAGGTGGCGCATGCGCTTGCCGGGTTTGCGAGCGAGTTTGTCGATCATGGTCCACGCCGCCATGCGGGCAAAGCGCGGCACTTTGCGATAGGCGTCCACCCACGGCTGCGCGTTGAGGCACATGCCCCACAACGGATACCCGCAAAACAATTCGTCCGCTCCTTCGCCCACCTGACAGACCGTCGTACCATTGTCCTTCGCGAGTTTGGCCACATAATAGACCGGCACACAGACCGGGTCCACAATCGGTTCGTCCTGGTGATAAACAAGCTTCGGCAGAAAATCCACCAGGTCTTTCGGCTTGATGATGATTTCATGGTGGTTGGTCTTGTAGCGCTCGACAATTTTGCGCGCGTATTCGAGCTCGTTGAATTTTCCGCCGTTTTCGTAGCCGATCGAGAATGTTTCAACGGGCCGGTCCATCTGTTCGGCCATGAGCGCCGTGTTCGCCGAGGAATCGATACCGCCCGATAAAAACACGCCGAAGTTCACATCGCTCACCATGCGGTAACGGATCGATTCGCGCAGGCCGGCCATGATGCGCTCGACCCATTCGTTCTCGGAATATTTTGGGAAAGCGGAGAGCCGGTGGAACGGGTTCCAATAACGCTTGCTCTCGGTTTTTCCGTTGGCGTATACGGTGAGTGTGTGCGCGGCGGGCAGCTTGAAAATTTTCTCAAACAGCGTTTGCGGCGCGGGCGCGACCAGGAACGTGAGGAAATCGTAGAACGCGCGCTCGTGCATGACGCGTTGGACGCCAGGGTAGGCCAGGATCGCCTTGATCTCGGATGCAAAGATCAAAACACCGTTATAGAACGTGTAATAAAGCGGCTTGACGCCCATGCGGTCGCGTGCGAGCCACATTTTCCCGTTCTTCTTGTCCCAGATCGCGAACGCGAACATGCCGCGCAATTTGTGAAGAACGTCTTCGCCCCATTGCTCGTAGCCCTTAATGATGACTTCGGTATCGGAATGGTCGGTCTTAAATTTGCGGCCCAGCTTTTCGAGCTCGCGCCGCACCTCGACGTGGTTATAGATCTCGCCGTTGAATACGATCCAGATGGATTCGTCCTGGTTCGACATGGGCTGCGAAGCCGCCTGAGAGAGGTCAATAATGGAAAGGCGGCGGTGGGCGAGCGCTATTTCGCGGTTGGGAGCGACGTAAATTCCGGCATCATCGGGACCACGGTGGCACATCGTGTCCCGCATCGCTTCGATTATCTCTTCATCGATCGGCGCGCCGGACGATTGCGTCCTAAAAACCCCAAGAATGCCGCACATTTCTTGTGATTTTAGATTCGGTGGACGGGATAATCAGGGTGTTCAGGATTCACCGAGAGCTTTTGCCGCTTCGGATCAATCAAAACATCCATGTATTCCATGGGAATTGCGCCGAGCAAAACCTGCGATTTTCCAGGTAAGACAACGGCATCGACATTCGCTTTTCTGTTTTCAAAACGGACCTCAATCGGCCCTACAACATCCAGATAGGACCGGCTTCCATCGGCCATTTCGACCGGCTCCTGTCGCACCTTAAAAAGCTTGAGTCTCTTGCGGACTTCTTCATTGATACCCATCATAAAGGCACCGCTATCAACCAATGCCTTTACTTTTACCCGGCGAATTCGTCCCGGACGCAATCTCCCATTTCGATAGGCATCGATATCAGCCCATCTTGTTAACTCGACATTTGCGTATACAAGTCCCATTTTATTTCTCCTCCTGTAACGTATTTTTGGAGGAGAAATTTTTCTAACAGAAATCATGGACGGATTGTACCCCATATTTCCTGATTAAGCTCAATGACCGCCTTCGATGTTTCAACGAGGTCGGCCCACGGCGTCGGAAATGACACACCGTCCTGGATCGCCTTAAAAAATGCCTCGAGCGCAGTGCGGTGCCCTTTGTCTTGCGCAGAAGAAATGGTTTTCCCGCCGAACAACTTCAGCTGTTTAAAATCATCGAGCACGGCCGAACGGCCCATCCAATGGACTTCAACATGTTCTTTTGGAAGGTCGGAATGTCCACCGGACGTATAGATCAGCGTGCACAGGGAGCCGTCTTCGTATGAAAATTGCGCCGAGAAATTTTCATCCGGAGATCCTTTCACGGCGGACACCGCGATCGATTCAAGCGGAGAACCGACGATGGACCGGAAAAAATCAACCATGTGGCAGGCTTCGCCGCGCAAACGCCCCCCGCCTTCGGGACCTTTCGACCAGTGATTGGCGGGCAATGCGCCCGCGTTCACGCGAAAGACCGCCATGAGCGGCGCCTGCCGCTCTTTCAATGCCGACTTGAGCGCGACCGTCAGCGGAGCGAACCGGCGGTTAAAACCCACCATAAAGACGGGGCA
>CAYOPN010000003.1:0-93420 GCA_964405835.1 uncultured Elusimicrobia bacterium
CGGCGCGATGTCGGTGGTCAGCGGGCCCAGCGTGTAGAACGGCGCTTCGTGGCAAAGTTTCTGCTGCATCTCGGCATTGATCTTGATCAGGTGCATCGGCACGTGGCCGGGGCCTTCGATCATGGTCTGGATGCCATGCTTCCATGCCTTCTCGGTCAATTCACCAAGCGTGCGAAGTTCCGCGAACTGGGCTTCGTCGTTCGCGTCGTGCAAGCAGCCGGGGCGCAATCCATCGCCGAGCGAGAAACTCACGTCGTACTGTTTCAAAATATCGCAGACGTCCTCGAAATGCGTGTAGAGCGGGTTTTCTTTGTTGTGCGCCGCCATCCATTTGGCCAGGATCGATCCGCCGCGCGACACAATGCCGGTAATACGGTGCGCCGTGGATGGGATGTAATCTTTGAGCGTACCGGCATGGATCGTCATATAGTCGACGCCCTGCTTGGCCTGCTTCTCAATTTCATCGAGCAGGATTTGGATCGTAATGTCTTCGAGGCGCTCGCAGCGCAAGAGCGCGCCGTAAATGGGCACGGTGCCCAGCGGAATCGGGCTCGCCTTGATCATGGCTTCGCGGATCAGGTCCAAATCGCCGCCGGTCGACAAATCCATGACCGTGTCGGCGCCGAAGTGGACCGAACGGTGCAGCTTCTCAAGTTCGCCCTCGATGTTCGAGGTCGTCGACGAGTTGCCGATGTTGGCATTGATCTTGCAGTTGAAGTTCATGCCGATGATCATCGGCTCCAACCCGTATTTCAAATGGTTGATGTTGGCCGGGATAATGGCGCGGCCGCGCGCAATCTCGTCGCGGACGAATTCCGGCGTGACTTTTTCTTTTTCGGCGACCTTGATCATTTCCGGTGTGATTTCGCCCGCGCGGGCGCGCTGCATCTGTGTGATTAAAGCCATACTTTTCCCTCCAGTTTTTCCTTAAATTCTTTGGCCAACAATTCGGGGTTCTCGGCATCGAAAAACGCCCGCACCACCGCCACGGTTTTGGCGCCCGCGGCCAGCACTTGATCCAAATTTTTTTGGTCGATCCCGCCAATCGCAACATACGGAATCCGCAGCGCGGCGTTATAAAGCCCGATCAAGCTCAATCCGACTTCTTTATATTCCGGCTTGGTCGGCGTGGCCCATAACGGCCCGCAGCTCACATAATCGGCCCCCGCGCGCTGGGCCTCGATCGCTTCCGTGATCGAGTGCGTGGACATTCCCAAAATTTTCCGGTGACCGAGCAGTTCGCGCACGAATGGGACCGGTAAATCCTCGTGCCCGATGTGAAGCCCATCGGAATCGGTCGCCAGCGCCAGGTCAACACGGTTATTGACCAGGAACAACGCGCCCGCTTTCGCGCAGCGCGCTTTGACTTCCTTTCCAAGCGCCACGAAGGCGCGATCGGTCAGTTTCCGGCTACGCAACTGAATGGCGTCGACGCCGCCCGCGAGCAATTTCTCGATTTTCCCGAGAAGCGCTGCCGTATCCGTGGGCTCGGGCGTCACCGCGTAGAGTTTCACGTCGCTAAAATTCAATCGCCGATAAAATTGTTCGCTCATAGTTTTTTTAGGATTTTCGTTTCTTCCTGATAAAGCGCGTACCGCACACGCTTGAACTCCACCGCCGCTTTCGGCGAAAAAACTTTTCCGTATTCCTCCAGCACCCGCACCGCTTCCTGCGCGCGCCGCAAATTGGCCGATACCACCGCCGCTAAATTCGTACGCCCGCCTTCTTTTACTTTCCGTCCCGCGTCGTTGGCGCTGTCGCGCGCGAGCACCAACGTCTTGTACGACGACGCCGTGGCCGCGTGCAGCGCATGGCGCAGCGAACGGATGCGGCGGTAAAGCTTGGCGTCGTCCCACACAAACCGCGCGGTGTCTTCCACCACGCGCAAACCCTCGCGGGCCCGGTTCAAATTGGCGTCGAGAAGCCGGGCGACCTTCTTATCCATACAACTTGGCGATCTTGTTGATCAGTTCCGTCGTTGAGCGGCCTTTCACCAGCGGAATACGGACGACTTTTTTGGCAATGTCGCTGCCGATAATCTCTCCGGATTTCCAGTCGCCGCCCTTGATCAACACGTCCGGCTGCACCAAGCGGATCAACTTCTCGGGTGTGTCCTCTTTAAAAACTGTCACGTAATCGACCGGCTCCATTCCCGCCAACAGCATGGCGCGGTCCTTTTCCCCGATGATCGGCCGCTTCGGCCCTTTGATTCGTCGTACGGAGGAATCCGAATTCAGCCCCAACACCAACACGTCGCCGCGTTTCTTGCATTCGGTCAGCACTTTGAGGTGCCCGACATGGATCAGGTCAAAACAGCCGTTCGTGAAAACGATCTTCTTTTTCTTGCGGCGTTCGGCCGCGAGCCGCGCCTTCAGGCGGGGCCAGGAACAAATTTTTTCTTTGATCAACTTTGCTGGGCGGCCATCGTTTCTTCGACGATCCCGCACAGAATATGTCCGACCATGATGTGGCATTCCTGCACCATGGCGGTCACTTTGGAAGGCGCGCAAAAACAATAATCGCATTCGGCCTTCAGCGCGCCACCGGTCTCACCGGAAAAGCCGACCGTGATCGCTTTCTTTGCCTTCGCGGCCTGCACGGCCTTGATCACGTTTTTGGAATTGCCGCTCGTCGAAATCCCGATCAGCACGTCGCCGGGGTTGACCATCGCTTCGACTTGACGGGAAAAGATGCTTTCGTAAGAAAAATCATTGCCGATCGCGGTCAGGGCCGATGTGTCGGTCGTGAGCGCCAAGGCGGGGAGGGCCTTGCGGTTGCGGTTCTCATAACTTCCGACCAATTCGGCGGCCAGATGCTGGGCGTCGGCGGCGCTTCCGCCATTTCCGCACAGGACCATTTTGTTTCCGCGTTTGTAGGCATCAACCAGGACTTCAGCGAGCTTCTCAATGACAGCGGCGTGTTCGGAGACTTTACCGACCACAGCGGCGGTCTCGGCGACCGTTTTTAAAATTACGTCTTTATGCTTTGTGCCCGTTGCCATTGCCATTGGAACTCTTGCTCAGATATTTTTCGATAAAGTTGGTCGCGAATTCACCGCTCCGGAACGCCGGGTGCGCCATGACTTTTAAATGGAACGGGATCGTGGTCTTGATGCCTTCCACATAAAACTCTTTGAGCGCGCGTTCCATGCGCGAGATCGCCGCATCGCGGCCGCGCGTGGAGCCGACGATCAACTTGCCAAGCAAGCTGTCGTACTGGGTGGGCACGTTGTAGCCCGCGTACACATGGGTGTCCATGCGGACGCCGGGGCCGCCGGGGAAAATGAGTCCCGTGATTTTTCCAGGCGACGGCGCGAAATTGTAATCGGGGTCCTCGGCATTGATACGGACTTCAATCGCGTGGCCCAAAATTTTTACGTCGTCCTTGTCGTAACCGAGCTTCTCACCGGCCGCCAAGCGGATCTGTTCTTTGATTAAGTCGATGCCGGTCACAATTTCCGTCACCGGATGCTCAACTTGGATGCGCGTGTTCATCTCGAGGAAATAAAATTCTTTCTTACCGTCGTAGAGAAACTCAATAGTGCCGACTGTCACGTATTTTGCGGCGCGGGTCGCACGACGAGCGGCTTTACCGAGTTTCTTGCGCACGCTCTCGGACACGGCCGGGGATGGCGACTCTTCAACGAGCTTTTGATGGCGGCGTTGGATCGTGCAATCACGCTCGGGATAGCTCACCACGTTTCCAAACACATCGCCGGCCACTTGGATTTCAATATGGCGCGGAGATTCCAAATATTTCTCCAGGTAAACGCCGGCTTCTTTAAATGACTTCTTGGCCTCGGACTGCGCGGCGTAAATCGCGTCTTTGAGCTGAGATTCTTCGTGAACGATGCGCATGCCTTTTCCACCGCCGCCGGCGCGGGCCTTTACAATGATCGGATAACCGATGTTCTTGGCGAGCTTGAACAATTTGGGGTCTTCGGGGTCCACGGGTCCGTCGGAACCGGGCAACACAGGCACACCGTAGTCCTGCACCAGCGCGCGGGCCTCGAGTTTGTCGCCCATCATCTTGATGGACGCGGCGCTCGGACCGATAAATTTGATTTTGCACGACTCACAAACTTCGGCGAAATGCGCGTTCTCCGAAAGGAAACCGTATCCAGGATGGATGGAGTCCGCGCCCGTGATTTCCGCGGCCGAAATAATGGCCGGAATATTGAGATAACTCTCGGCGGCCGGCGCGGGCCCGATGCAAACCGATTCGTCCGCCAACTTCACGTGCAACGACTCGCGGTCCACATCCGAATGAACCGCAACCGTGGCAATACCAAGTTCGCGGCAAGCGCGGATGATGCGCACCGCGATCTCACCGCGGTTCGCTATGAGCATCTTTTTAAACAACATAAATTAGTTTACCGACCCGTTTCCGTTCGTTGACTGCACGGAGAACAGCGGTTGTCCGTATTCGACGGCCTGACCGTCTTCCACCAGAATCTCCTTGATCTCGCCGCCACAGTAAGTGACGACATCGGTGGGCAGCTTCATGCATTCAACCACGGCCATTGTGTCTCCCGGCTTGATATGGTTTCCGACCATCATCAGCGGCGGACGGCCCTTGTTCACCGAGCGACGGAATGTGCCGACCATGGGCGAGCGGACCAATTCCAAATTATCTTTTTTTGCTTCTTCGGCCGCCTCTTCGGAGGCAGGCTCATCGGCAACCGACGCCGAGGCGACAGCAGCCCCGGCCATGTCCCGGCGGAACGCTATTTTCACATCGCCCTCTTTCCAAACAATTTCTTCGAGATTGTTTTTCTTGGCGAAATCAAGCAATTCGGTCAGTTTTTCTCCGATCATACGCGCTCGACGTACTCGTGGCTGCGGGTATCCACCTTCACCACATCTCCTTCGTTAATGAACAGCGGAACGGAAATTTCAACGCCGGTCTCGAGCTTGGCTGGTTTCATCGTGTTCGAAACGGTATTGCCGCGCACACCGGGCACGGTTTCGATCACTTTGAGGCGGACGGAGGCGGGCATTTCAATGGTAAGGAAAACATCGTCTAAATAAATGGCCTGGACTTCCATGTTCTCTTGGAGGAACCCGGCGGCGTCGCCGAGCTGTTCGCGGGAAATTTCCATGTCTTCGTAGGTTTCGGAATCGATGAAATGAAACTTGTCGCCATCGATATAGGAGAAGGTCTTTTTGCGGCGGGACCCTTCAATTTCGCGGAAAGATTCGCCGGATTTGAACGTGCGCTCGATGATGTCGCCCGTGTTCATGTTCTTGAGTTTCAGGCGCATGACCGCGCCGCCCTTGCCGGGCTTGTGGTGTTGGAACCAAACCACCTGCCAGATGCGGTTGTCCCATTCGAATATCGTGCCGTTCTTAAACTCGCTTGTTGAAATCATAAATGCCTTACCAGCTCCTTTCCGTGATTGAAATTGTCCAGGGGGGTAGGGAGAGAGGTGCCGTCGCTACTTGGTGAGCAATTCGGACCCGTTTTTTGTTACCAGCAACGTGTCTTCGATGCGAACGCCCAACTTGCCGGGAAGATAGATACCCGGTTCAACGGTTACAACCATTCCTGCCTCAAGTTTGTCCGTGGCGCCCGGGCCCAGCCGCGGGTGTTCGTGAATGTCAATTCCCACGCCGTGACCGGTGCTATGAACAAACGTTTTGCCAAAACCCTCTTTATCAATGATCCGGCGGCATATGTCATCCACCGAACCCGCCGTTACACCCGGTCTCAAGTGCCGGATTCCCTGTTTTTGAGAGTCCGCCACGATGGAAAAAACGCGCGTAAAAGCGGTCGGCATCCTACCTAAGGGGAATGTACGGGTCAAGTCAGAGCGGTACCCCTCCCAAGTGGCCCCAATGTCGCAAACCACCCCCTCGCCGGCCTTCAATTTATAGTCGGAAGTGATGTGATGAGGAAACGAAGCATTGGCTCCCCCGGCAATGATCAAATCGAAGGCGATCCCATCCCCTTCGACATCAAAAAAGTGAGCTAAATCCGCGCCGATTTGCTTCTCGCGGACCCCCGGCTTCAGGCGTCGGCGGACAAACTCGGCGCCCCGCGCGGCCAGATGATTGGCCGCCCTAAGCCGCCCCATCTCAAACGCATCTTTGATTGCCCGCAGCTCCATAACCAGGTTCGGGACCGCAATAAAACCCATTTTGACCAAAGCCAGGCCGAAAGCATAGGAAAGCTGCCCCGGATCGAAGCCGATCCGCTTCATCTTGTTCGTTTCGATGACTTTCTTGAGTTCTTCAAAGAATTTGCCTTCAAGGCAAATGAAACCACGCGTGCTGGCCTTGCCCTGTTCAAAAAGCAGGTTCGGCAAAAAGAGCCAGGAGTTTTTGAGACCGATCAGCGCGTAATACCCTTCGGACTTGTAATCGGTAAAGTAATAGAGGTCGGAGAGATGCGTGAGCAAATATCCGTCGAGCTTTTTTTCTTTCAATACATCCCGAAACGCGCTTGCGCGTCTGGCGAGGTACGGAAATTTGGACGTCGTCATGGAAAACTCCCCGCCTGCCAAGCGGGCAGGCTTTGATTTAAGGTGACAGGTTTGACCGTCACCGATCCTATCTTCACCGGCAAAACGAACCGCAGCTTACCGGCCACGTTTTTCTTGTCTTTAAGCAACGCGGCCCAGAAAAGTTTCTCCTGCATTTTGGAAAGCTTTGGAAACCGCACCGGCAGCCGCGCCATCTGAAACACGCGGATCAACCGTGCCTGCTCGTGATTGGACCAGAGACCTTCTTCCAATGCCAAACGGCCCGCCAGCACCATACCTATAGATATCGCCTCGCCATGCGACAACGCGCCGTAACCGGTGGCGGCCTCGAGCGCGTGCCCGGCCGTGTGTCCGAAATTCAATATCTCACGGCCGCCTTTGAGCGGCGTTTCGCGTTCGTCGCCGCTCACCACGCGCGCTTTGATTTGGGCGGAAACATAAAGCGCTTTGTTAATGTCCTCGGGAGGCCAATTCTGAAACCGCGGGTTTTCCCTGATTTTTTTCTCGATCCATTCAAAGAACGGACGGTCTTTGATCACACCGTACTTGATGACTTCAGCGAAACCGGTCCGCCATTCACGCTCGGGCAATGTTTTTAGGACCGACGGATCGATCCAAACGATCTTCGGCTGCCAAAAGGCGCCGACCAAATTTTTTCCTTCGGGCACGTCCACACCGGTCTTACCGCCGATGGCCGCGTCGACCATGCCGAGCACGGTCGTCGGAATAGAAACGAACGGCACGCCGCGCATGTAAGTCGCCGCCAAAAAACCCGCCATGTCGGTGATGACGCCGCCGCCGAGCCCAATGACAACCGATTTCCGGTCAAGTCCCGCTTCAAACCCTTCTTTGTAGAGCAGGTCCATGGTATTGAGATTTTTGTGCTGCTCGCCGTTCGGAATCGCGACCGTGTGACCCGACCGTACATGGTCTTTGAGAGCGCGCTCCAACGCGCGTGCATGGCCCGCCTGCGCAACCGCTTTGGAAGTGACAATCAATACGGAAGGTTGGTTCGGGAAAAGTTTTTTGAAACGCGGAACGAAACCGCTTTTCAGCGGGCCGAAACAAATGCTGTAGGAACGCTCCCCCAACGCAACGCGGACCGGTTTCATCCGCGCAGCTCTGGTAGCAATTGCAGAATCTTGTCCGCCACAATAGCCGGCGGCAAATTCTCAACGTCGATTTGGTGTTGCGCCTTGGAATAAAACTTTTCGCGCTCGGCCATGCGGACTTTGATGGAGCCCAACGGATCTTTCGGGTCGATGAGCGGACGGGACTTAAGATTTCCGGCGCGCTTGAGCACGGTCTCCGGAGAAACCTTGAGCCAGATGAATTGACCGCGCTCGGACAACGCGTTCATATTTTCGCTCGAAAGCGGCACGCCGCCGCCCGTTGAAATCACGCTCTTGTCGAGCGTTGAAACCAAACGTACCGCTTTTGTTTCCACTTCACGGAAAGCGGGTTCGCCTTGTTTGCGGATGATGTCCGCGATGGAAGCGCCGACGTCTTTGGTGATCATCTCGTCGGTGTCAAAGTGCGGCCAGCCGAGTTTCCCCGCCAGCTCGTTGCCGACGCGCGATTTTCCCGAACACATGAATCCGATAAGGACGATGTTCATCGAAGGGCATTAGTAGTTGCGGACATATTCCTGGTACCGCTGGAAGTTGTCCCTTATTTCGCGCAGCGAGTCGCCGCCAAATTTGGTGACGAAGGCTTGAGCGATCGTGATCGACGTGACCGCTTCGCCGATAATGGCGGCGGCCGCGATCGGAGCCACGTCGGAACGCACGATTTCGGCGCGCAACGCTTGTTTCGTTTTTAAATGGACGGAGTTGAGCGGTTTGCGCAGGCTTGCAAGCGGCTTGATCGCCGCGCGAAGCACCAACGGCTCACCGTTCGACATGCCGCCTTCCACACCGCCTGCGTTGTTGGTCTTCCGGTAAAAACCTTTGTCCTTCTCATAGAAAAGTTCATCGTGGACATCGGAACCTTTCGAGCGGCCCATTTCGAAACCGTAACCGATCTCAACCGCTTTGTGCGCTTGGATGGACATGATCGCTTGCGCGAGCAGTCCGTCGAGCTTCAGATCCCATTGGGTGTGCGAACCCAATCCGACCGGAAGGCCGGTGGCCCACACTTCGTAAATGCCGCCGAGCGTGTCGCCGGCTTTTTTGGCCGTGTTGATCAGATCCATCATTTCTTTCGTGGCCGCGGGATCGGGGCATTGCATCGGAGATTCTTTGGCCTTCTTGGAAATTTCGGCCGGTGTTCCTTTCGGCAATTTTGCTTGCACGCCACCCACGCCGGTCACCCAGGAATAAACGTGAATGCCGAACTGTTCAAGAAATTTTTGGCAGACCGCGCCGACCGCCGTGCGGGCGGCCGTTTCGCGCGCGCTGGCGCGCTCCAGGATGTCGCGGGTGTCGTAACGGTTGAACTTTAGCGCGCCGGCCAGGTCGGCGTGTCCGGGGCGCGGACGCACGAGCGCGAATTTCTCGTCAAAATCTTTTTCCTCGACCGACATGATCTTTTCCCAGTTCGGCCAATCTTTGTTATCGACAATCATCGTGATAGGTGAACCCAATGTTCTTCCATGGCGTACACCGGAAACAAACTTGGCCGCGTCGCTTTCGATGTATTGCTGACGCTCGCCGCGCCCAAACGTGTGCTGACGGCGTTTTAGTTGTTCGTTCACCTCGGCTTCGGTGATCGGCACGCCCGCCGGAATGCCTTCCAGCACCGCGGTCAGATGCCGCCCGTGCGATTCTCCGGAAGTCACATATCGAATGCTCATAATTTCTTCAGTCCTTTCCTCATAAGGTCCAGGGGCGCGCTTGCCCCGGTCCAAATTTCAAATGCTTTGGCGCCTTGGTGCAGCAACATGCCAAGGCCGCCCGCGGTTTTCGCGCCCGCTTTTTTCGCCTGGCGCAAAAATTCCGTCTCGCGATGATAAACCACATCGTACACAAATTGCCCCTTCCGAAACTTGATTCCCTCGAGCGGAAGACCGTCTTCGCCCTTTAACCCGACGCTGGTCGCGTTGATGACCAAATCCGTTTCGGCCATACGGCCGTTCACTTCGTCGACCGACAACAAACGCTGCACACGGGCCGCGTCGCCGCCGGCATCGAGCGATTTCTCTACGCTGCGGTTCCAAAAGAACACGCGCCGTGCGCCTCCCTCCAAAAGTTTTCGAATAAGCACGGAACCCGTGCCGCCAAGCCCCAGCACCACCACGCCACAGCCGGCGGAATGAAAATGGAATTCGTCCTCGAGCGCCTCCAAAAAACCGTCGGCGTCGGTATTGTAGCCAAGCAATTGGCCGTTCAAGTTCCGCACCGTATTGACCGACTTCGCCACGCCCGCGAATCCGACCAATCCGTTTAAAAACCCAATGACCGCTTCTTTGTGCGGCACCGTCACGTTGACACCGCGCATGCGCCGCTCCTTGACCAATTCCAGCGCGCGGCCGATTTCACCGGTTTTGACCTGAATCAAATGATACCGCGGCGCGTCCTTTTCTTTTCCACCGATGGATTCCCACCAGGCTTTCAGCGCCGGACCCTGCATCGCCGGCGAAAGGGAATGCTCGACCGGATCGCCGATGATCCCGACGTCCCCGGGTTTTACTGACGCGAATTGCGCGTCGATGGATTTTGCGGCAGCCATTAGTTTCCCGCGATTGTGACGCTGGGCAAAAGGAAACTGGGCGCGCCAGTCGACCCCAGCCAAGCCAGGTCCGGACCGACCGCCGACACTTCTTTCAACATCGCGGCGACCGTGCTCGCAATCGTCACGCCGCGCACCGGACGCGAATATTTTCCATTTTCATAGAGCGAACCGGCGGCGCCAAGCGAAAACTCTCCGGTAATGGGGTCGGCCATGTGCAGCCCCATCACGTCCATCAACAAAAAAACCTTGGACGCCGAGCTCAGCATGCCCACAACCGGCGTCGCGCCGGGCGCCATGAAAAAATTGGTGGAGTCGCCGTTGGAATGCCCGTTTGATTCCCGTTTATCGACGGCGGCCGAACGCAAATCGTAGAAATAGTCCTTGAGCACGCCTTGCTCAACCACCGCCAAGCGCCGGTGCGGCGTTCCCTCGCCATCGAACGTGCCGCTGGCGATTCCGTTCGGAAGTAACGGATCATCGATTATTGAAACAACCTGGGAGGCGACCGGTTTATCAAGCAGCCCGCGCAAAAACGACCGCCCGCGCTGCACCGCTTCTGCGGACAACGCTTGCGAAACCAAGTCCAGCAATTGCGCGCCTACGCGGGGATGAACCACCACCGCGTATTTTCCCGAAGCCAACGGTTTTCCTCCCAAGGACGCCGCCGCGTGGCGCGCCACCGACAACGCCATTTCCTCTATGGAAAGGTCTTTTGAAAACCGCCGCCCTTGATAATCCCACGCGACTTCGACTTGCGCCCCTTCTTCGGCCAGCACTTCGGCGGCAAACCCGACGGAGGTGGATTCGTCCACCAACACCGGTGTGTGCGAATTAATCAACGCGCGCATTGATTTCCGTTCGGTCAAATGGAATTTCACGACCTTTCGGATGCGTTTGTCGATTTGAAGCACTTTTTTCTCGATATCGGAAAAGAGCGCGTTGATTTCTATGAGCGGCCGGGAAAACAGCGAGGAATCGGTCGCGATGGACGCAGGATAAGACGCGGCGCCCCGCCGCATCCGGCGATGGGGGTCCGCCGGAGTGGCGCGCGCAATTGCGAGCGCCTCGGAGGCCAGCGCCGCCAACCGGGCCGGGGCCAAGGAGCGGGTCCCGACGGTGCCTTGCCGACCGCCTTCCAGCAGGCGCAAGCCGACATGTTCGGTGAAAGCGGTTTCATTCAATGAGGGTTTTTTATCGGCCCACGCGGCGGAACGGGACTGGACCTGGGAATAGGTAATTTCGCGCTCAACGTTTTCAGGAAGGCCTAAAGAACCGAGCAGGGCGGCCAGATCGGAACGCACGTCAGAGGGCGTTTTCATTGCCTGTCCCTCTGTATTTTCTCCCACACGTCCGCCGCGACGGCTTTCCCCACCTGGTTATGGGGATCCAAACGTAAAAGGATCGTGGCTGCGTTGCGGGCCCGCTCTTTATCGCCGGCCCGCGTATATGCCTCGGCCAAAAATTCCCATGCATCAATAGACTTCGGGTTGGATTTGGATAATTGGCGACCTCGGCGGATGGCGCTGGCGTACTCTTTATGGAGAAGATCTTGGCGGGCTTGTTCCAGCATTTGGGCGGCGACTTCGGGAGTAATGTTCGGACCTTGGACGAAATTTCCCAGTCCAGAGAATAAGGATATGGCTCCCAACACCATCAACAATATGGCCACCCGCCGGCCTGAAAAAAGCGCCACTTGGTCGCTAAACACAATCTCGCGCATCCAAGCATTCAATTTGAAAATGAGCTTCTTTTGGAAGAGATAACCCCAGGCCGCCAGCAATAGCAGTATTCCCAAAGTGATCTTAAGAATGACCATGTGCGCGGGATCATAAGAAATTCGCGAAGTTTTCCCCATGTTGTCATCGATTTGGCACAGACGGGATTTACGCTCAAAAGGTCATGAAAAAGCCCAGAAAACCCATGGAATCACCGTCAATTCGGTGTTATGAACAAAGAATGCGGAAGAACCTCCTTAATAATATTGCCTGGATTCTCTCCCTTCTCTTTATCGGCGCGGCCGTTCCCGTTTCGGCAGGAACGCCCGCGTTTTTGATTTTCCACGACGGCATCGACATTTCCATCGAAGCGAAGAACTTGGAACAAAACGGCGCCAGGGTACGCCAACAAGTTCCTCCCCATATTTTGGTTGTAGACCTTCCCAACAGTATCCCGGCCAACAAAGTCTCCGGGACAAAATCCGCCTATACAACAGCAATTACGCTTGCATCACTCGAACCATACGGACCAGTTGCCGTCGCCGCGGGCATGCAATGGAACCGAGGCACGGTCCGAAGCGCGAACGCGTCCGGCAAAAACCTGGGCGCTATGCGTGTTTTGGTTTCACAGAAATCCCTGCCCGCCCCCGCATCCCCGACGATCGCACTTCTCGGCGCTGCCGGAATCCGGGCTGAATGGGCCCCCATTAACGGGGCCATTTACTACGAAGTAGAAGCCGCGCTGGATTCCTCGTTTAATCAACGTTTTTGTTTAACCCGCAACAACCGGGCAATGGCCGATTTACCGCTTCCCGAAGGGACCGGCGATAAAACAGTCTATGTCCGTGTGCGCGGCGTGGATGTTTTTGACACCGACAATGGCGGAAAAGAAGAAGTCATGGGCGCCTGGTCCCGTTCCGGGTCCCTCGGCGTCACTGCAACGCCCGTCGACAACACCCTCTCCACGCCGGTTCTGACTTCACCAAATCCGGACTACAATTCAGAAGGGTTTACGCTGATCCTCGAATGGACCGGCAGCGCCGCCGTGCAAACGCGTGTGCAGGTGGCGCGTACATCCAATTTCAATTCTCCGCTCTATGACACAGTGGCTGCGAACGGTGAATATGTCGTGCCTTCTCCCGGATTAAAGGTCGGCGACACGCTTTATTGGCGTGTAAAAGCCTGGGGACCTCAAAAAAGCGGTTGGTCTCAAGCGCGTTCGATCCGGATCGGATCGCCACGCAACGAGCACATCGACATGTTCGTGAATCCGGAGGCGCCGCAATGAACCGGCCCTGGATACGCCTCGTGCTGATTTTCCTATTTCTGGCAGGCCGTTCCGTCGATGCGGCGGTCACCGCCAAGGGCCTCGACAAAAATTCCTATACCACGGATTTCATGATCGGCAACGTTGTCGTGTCGGTCATATTCCCCGAGTCGAACGGCACGCAGGACCCCAACATCGAAACATGGAGCCCCGCCCGCCAGGCGCAGGTCATGGCGCAAATCATGGCCGGCCACGAATGGTGGACCCAACAAAACACGCGTTCTCCGCTGAGTTTTACGTACGTGTCTCAAACGGTAACAACAAAATACGAACCGATAACACGGCCATATTATGACGAAGCCCTTTGGATTCCGGAGATCATGGCGAAACTTGGTTACAACGGTTCCCGGTTTACTTCAGCCCGCAACTACGCGAACGCTTTGCGCACGCAGCATAACGCGGACTGGGCTTTCACGATATTTGTGGTGGACAGCAACGTCGACGCCAACGGCAAATTCACCGACGGGCTTTTTGCGTACGCCTATCTCGGCGGTCCCTTCATGGTGATGACGTACGACAACAACGGCTACGGTATCAGCAACATGGGAGTGGTGGCCGCGCACGAAACCGGGCATATCTTCAACGCGCTCGACCAATACGCCGGCGCATCGGGACCAAATGATTATTCGACCGGTTATTTCCGCACGATTAACGGCAACCATGCCTACTCGTCCATCGCCAACGAACCCAACTCCATCATGCGCGGAGGAATCCGCTGGGGGTTGGACAAATGGGCGAAAGAATCCATCGGCTGGCGCGACAGCAACAACAACGGCCGCGATGACATCATGGACCAGCCTCCAACCTCCAGCTTAAGTCAAACCAGCGGACAGTCCGGCACATCCAATTTTTCGGGGCAGGCAGCCATTGCATTTCTTCCGCGCCAGGGCAACGCGCAGGGGTACGGTCTGACTTTGGACAACGTGTCAAAGGTGGAATACCTGCTTGCCAACGGCGGATGGGGCACGGCCGTGCCGTCTGACGGTGCCTTTGATAGCACACAAGAGAACTTTGACATATCCGTTCCCGCGAACTCGCTGGCGGGGCAGGCCGTTCAAGCCAGCGATGTGCAGTTGCGCATTACAACCACATTCTCGACGCTCACCGGTGGTGTGACCAGCTCCAGCGGCGACGGCACCAACCTCAATTTCGCACACGCCTATCCGAACCCTTTTAAACCAAATTCCGGTCTCGGCCATACCAACGTCACATTTACCGACCTGACTCCCGGCGCGAAGGTCCAGATTTTCAGCGTGGCAGGCGAACCTGTCTTCGATAAAGAAGCTGTGGGAAGTGCCACGGAAATTATCTGGGAAGGCGTCAATGACGACGGGAAAGACGTCGCTTCGGGGGTGTACTATTACCTCATAACCAACACCTCAGGTCAAAAAAAGGACGGTAAAATCGGTGTAATTCGTTAACCTGCCATTGGTTTGTCCATTTTCGGTTTGACACTTCTTTCATCAACGTTTCTCTCTCCTATCTCTCAAGAGTCACCGGTCTGTCACAGCTTACCCCTACCCTTAGAGCATGAAAAACGTGCTCAAAACCATGACGGCAGCGGCGAGTGTGGCAGCGGGAATGATGTTCCTCGCGGCCGATGTGTTCGCCACCGGCACCTCGGCGGCCCAGTTCCTTAAGCTGGGCGCGGGCGCGCGGGCCGAAGGCATGGGCGAGGCGTTCAGCGCGGTGGCCAACGATGTGACCGCTGTTTATTGGAACCCGGCCGGCTTGGCCCAAATTGAGACCCCGGAAATTGGCGCGATGCAGAACACCCACTTTGTTGATACCCAATACCAGTTCCTCTCCGGCGTCAAACCCTTTGGTTCAAATGTGTTCGGGCTTTCCGTCTACCGTTTGGACTACGGCTCGATCGACGCTTACGATAAAGACAACGTCAAACAAGGCAGTTTTGATGCGGCGTCGATGGCGGTCAGCTTGTCGATGGGACGCAAAATCAATGAACAACTGATGCTGGGCGGCTCGATGAAGATGGTTGAAGAGGCCATTGAGAACGAGAAAGCCTCCAGCTTCGCGGCGGATTTTGGCGTGATGTACAAACTGGACAAGTACAACTTGAGCGGCGTGATCCAACATGTGGGTCCGGGCATGAAGATGGTCAAGGATTCCGCGCCGCTTCCGATGACGGTCCGCGTCGGCGCCTCGCGCCGCTTCATGAGCGACCGGATGTTGGCCGCGGTGGAAGTTTCCAAACCAAACGATTCCAATGCCTCCCTTCACGGCGGCCTCGAATACCAACTAATGCCCCTCATCGCGATGCGCGGCGGCTACAAACTCACGCCGGGTCAATCCACCGACCTGGGCGGACTGGTAGGCCTCAACGCTGGTTTAGGGATCACATTCAACCGGTTTAATTTAGATTATTCGATCGCCCCCTTCGGCGATCTCGGCCTCTCCCACCGCTTCTCCTTCGGCTACAAATTCGGCGCTCAAACCACCTACTAAGCCATTTCATCCCTGGAAAAATCGACCTACAGCATGTAAATCCCGTCTATGAAAACACTCCTGTCCGCCTGGATGTTCAATTTCGGCTTCTTTCTTGCCTGCCCTTTATTAGCTGAAAACTTCAGTGACACAATGACCCTTCGACGGGCCGCAAACGACATCAGCATCACTCCAGAGGAACGGGTGGTCGCAGCCCATGACTACCTCGTAAAACAACCCGGCGACGGACCCATGATGGGGACAATATTGCGTTTGGCAGGCGATTTGCGCGATGAAAAAAGTCAAAACCTTGTTCGGGACGCCATGCAGAAACAAGGAGACGATGGCGTCAATTATGTGGTCCGCTCCTATGAAAATAATGAAATCCCACATACAATGGCGATGAATTTTCTTCAGTCCATCGGCACCCCTCGCGCATATCAGGAAAAAAACCGGATTTACAAAGACAACCAAGGCCACGTCACTCAACAACCCTCCACCCGAATTACGCATGAACGCATCGCTCCCGAAGTCACAGAACCTGGCTGGAAAAAACACGTTGTTGACAGATAAAGAGCAAAACTCAATCCAACTTTCGAATTTTTCTTAAGCATTCTTTAAGTTCGGGAATCCCCTCCAAAAATCAATCCGAATTTGATGTGAAAAATATATGGCAGCCTTGATTATTCCGTCGGAGACCCTACACTTAGAACATGAAGTTCACAGCGGAATTCAAGTTCTTCTTCCCCCTTCTCCGTACTGCTTTATTCTCCCTCCTCGTCCCTTCCTTCCTGCAAGCGTCTTTTGAGCCTCTTCCCGTCGGTGCCCGCGCCGCCGGCATGGGCGAAGCCTATTCCGCCATCGTGGACGATGTGTATGCGCTGTACTACAACCCGGCCGGCGTGCTGCAAGTTAACCGCCCGGAAATCGGCAGCTACTATTCGCAACTTTATCCGGGCCTGACCGACAACTCACAAATCAGCCGCATGTTCCTCGGATACAGCCAGCCGTTTGGGAAAAACGGCCGTCTCGGCGGCATCGGCGCCAGTTACATTTCGATGGAATTGCCGGGCCTCTACAAAGAAGAAGCCATGGGCATCACTTACGGACGCGATTTTCAACACCGCTGGAATTTCGGGGGCACGGTCAAACTCCTCCGCAAGTCGATCGGTTCGGACGAATACACCGCAAACGCCATTGACCCGGTTTCGGGCGCGCCCACCGGCTCGGCGGATCCGCTGTTGGCCAAAAGTCGTTCCGCCTCCGGTCTCGGACTTGATCTCGGATTTCAATACCGTCTGAATCAGTCGTACGCGATGGGCTTGGCCGCCCGCAACATCAACAACCCCGACGTGGGCCTTGGCGGCGGCAGCGACAAGGCGCCGGCCGTTTTGAACGGTTCGCTCGCCCGCCGGTGGCGTTCGGGCAGTCTCGGCTTTGAGCTCATGAGTTGGAACTCCGCCGGCAGCAACCTCCGCTATTCGTTGGGCGGCGAAAAATGGTTCAAGAATTTTGGCCTGCGCGCCGGCGTGGCCAATGGCTCCCGCAGTTATTCTTCGCTTTCCTTCGGCGCCTCCTACAAAATGGAATCCGTCCAATTTGACTACGCGACCATATGGCCGCTTCAAGGCGTGGAGAGCACGCTCGGTATCCAGCAGGTCTCTCTGACACTCCGCCTTGGTAAACCGCCAGTTGACCCGATTGAGAAGCAGCTCATCCGCGAGAAAGAGGACCGTATCCGCGCCGAGACCGAAGCCCGTTACGCCAAGGCCGAAGCCGACCGTTTGAAGAAACAGATTTATTCGCTCACCGAGGCCAAGACGCAGGTGGAACTCGACTCCGAGCGCCGCGCCGCCGAACAAGCGCTCCGGGAAGCCCAAGCGCAGGAACAGCGCTCACAACAAGAGCGCACCGCCGCGCAAAAGACCAATACCCAGACGCGGACGGTTTTCAACAACTACACGGCCGCGCTTGCGGACTACAACGAGAAGGTGACCAAAGGCATCGGTTTGGAAGAGAAACGCCGCCTCCTCGAGAAGATCGTGTCCGAGTTCAGCGGGAAGGGCGTCGACCTGAGCACGGTCCAACGCGAGTTGAAGAGCTTGAAGGGCGACGAAACCAAAGCCAAAAAAGACTTCGATCTTTCCATGAATTTCTACCGCCGCCTCGTGCAACAAGGTGCCGGCGTCGATGAACGCCGCGGCATGCTCGAACGTATCATTCAAAAGTACAAAGGCTCGGGAATAGACATCTCCTCCGCGGAAGATGAAATCAGACTTTTGAAATAATGGGGCGCAAGTAAGTTATGCTAACGACCGGAAAATTTATGAACTGGAAAATGGCGGCCATAGGGATCGCAATGGCGGCTTTTCCGGCCCCGTTCGCCGGGGCCGGATCGTCGGCGCAATCGTTGGGTGGGATCACGTTGACAGAAGTGGCCCCCCGCGTTGTGACGCCCAACGGCGACATGTTGAACGACGTGATCTATTTCAAGTTCGGCGGCGAATCCGTATCCGGCCTTCCGTTCGAGACCCAGGTGTACGATATCCACGGAGCGAAAGTTTCGGGCATGGGGACCGACTCAACAGAAACGGCGTTGGTATGGAACGGCAAAGACGACGGCGGGCGCATCGTGCCGTCAGGCATTTACATTTACTCGATCAAACTGGGGGACCGCCAAGCCACCGGCACCGTGGTGGTCGCCCGCTAAATAAATCCTCCCTTTCCCTTCATTGCGCACCACAGCACGCCCCCATTTTTTAGCCCGGTTTTTCCTTCTAATTTCCTTGTTCGGAACATTGGCCCCGACCATCAACGCCGCCCGCAACAAACCCAAAGGCCCTCAACCCGTCATCTCCCGCATCACCATCCGCGGCACCGATATTTTCGACATGGAATCGAATGTCGCGCTGAAAAAATTCCCGTACAACACGATCAACTTCCTGCACATTCGCACCCAAGAGCATGTGATACGACAGGAACTGTTGTTTAAAATCGGAGATCGTTTCGACCCTTTCCTCGTCGACGAAACGGAACGCAACCTGCGCGCGCTCTCATTTATCCGCGCGGCCCGCGTCGCCAAATTCCCTCAACGGGACGGCACCGTGGCCCTGGTCGTGCACGTGAACGACTCGTGGACAACCGAACCTCAGATCAACCTGGGCGGCCAGAACAAAATAGACTCGACCGAAGTGGGGTTCAAAGAAAAGAACCTTTTCGGGCTCGGGAAGACCGTCGGAATTTTTTACAAGAAAAGCGACGACTCCATTGAACGGGAATACAGTTACACCGACCCCCGCTTAATGGGCAGCCGGTGGCGTCTTTCCGGCGGAGTGACCAGCATGACCGAAGGCCGGGAACGCAATGTGCTTTTGGAAAGGCCGTTCTATTCCGCCGACACCAAATGGTCGGCGCGCACCAGTTACGATTACACGGAAGCGATCCTCGATGAATTTGTGGAAAACCAATTGGTCTCAAGTTACGAACAGACCAAGGAAGTCTCGCAGGCGTATGTCGGCACAAAAGTCGGCGGTGGCCGTGATATTGTCAACCACGCCGGCCTGCGCTACCGCCGGATCCTCACGGACTATGAACGCATCGATCGAACGGCCCTCCTGAGAGACATTCCTCCGGATGATCGCCAACAAACGGTATTTCTCGACATCGATACGTCCCGGGTCGACTTCATCAAAACCACCCATTTGGAAAAAATGACCCGCGTTGAGGACGTCAATCTGGGACCATCACTGGTTGTATCTCCGGGAATTTCACCTGAACGCCTGAATGGCACAAAAGACCAATATGAAGCGGAGGGTTCTTTTGAGCGGAAGAGCCTGTTTAAAGGGAAACACTTGTTCAACCGCAAATACACCTACAGCGGCCGCGGCCCGCTCAGCGACGGCGAAAACCAGCGCTACGGAATCACGTGGAAGTATTACCATCGCAACAACGAATCCAACACGCTGGTGCTGCACACCCGCGCCGACTGGGGCGATGAACTGGACCCGGACAACCAAGTGAAGTTGGGCGGCGACAACGGCCTGCGCGCCTTTGAAGTGGACGGTATTGTCGGCAACAAAGGCTGGGTGTTTAACGCGGAAGACCGGCTTTTCTTCATTGATGAGTTGTTCAACTTGGTTTCGGTGGGCGGGGCCGTCTTTTACGACACCGGCTACGTCTGGGCCAAGGAAGACCCGGTTTCACTCTCCAAACTGCGTTCCAGCGTCGGAGCGGGCCTCAGGCTCGGCCTGACGCGCTCCTCAAACGAAGTCATCATTCATGTGGACCTGTCCTACCGGACACAGGTGGACGAACCGGGCGATTCTCACTTGGTGGTGACGTTTGGTACGGGGCAGGCGTTTTAGGCGGTACGAGGCAGCTTAGATCGACGGAGAGTCGATGTAGTCGTAGGCTTGTTTTCCAACGTTGGAAATGAATCCTTTGGCTGTTTTGTAATTATTGGTCTTGTTGTTGGTCAGCACGCAAAGGACGTAGTCCCCTTCCGGCGCAAACACAATCCCCACATCGTGGCAGTTCTTCCGCAGAAGGCCCGTTTTCCGGGCGAATTGCCAATCGGTGGGCAAATTCTTGGCGAGGCGCGTGCGGGTATTCGCCCCTTTCATGATCTCGATCATCAGGTCGCTCAGCCCATCGCTCACCAATTGGTGTTTGTAGATTTTTTCCAGCAGCTCGGCCATTTCGCGGGGCGTGGTGTAATTGTCCATGGCCGGGTCCACCAGGCGCGAGGCCAGGCTCATCCCCGAAGGAGCGATCCGCGTGGCGTTGAGTCCCATTTTTTCGAATTTCTGGTTTAAATAGTCATAGCCCAACAGGTCGATGATCATCGCGGTGGCCGTGTTGTCGGATTTTGTGACCATTTGGTAGATCAGATAAGAAAGCGGGTAATAGGCGCCGGCGCGGGCCCATTTGAGATTACCGGAACCGTCCCGGCGATAACTTTTCTTGTATTTAAGGCGGGTGTTCAGCGAAATTTTTCCTTCGTGGATGGCTTCAAAGGTGGCGACCATGATGGGGAGTTTGATCAGGCTGGCGGAAACAAAGGTGTGGTCGGTGTGGTATTCAAACGTGCGGCCGGTCTTCAAATCTTTGATGAAAATGCCGACATCGCCGTTATAGGCCGCGGACACTTTCTGGATATTTTCAACCATTCGGTCCCACCGCGCGTCCGCCCGAGGGCTAAAATCGGTGCTAGAAACCGCCCTGGATGAACGGCCAAAAAAGAACAGGCCGAACACGAACAAGACCAGTCCGGCCCACCACCAAGAAACCCCGAAGTCGTATTCTCTTTTTTCCATTGGCAATAATGTAACAGCACCCCCTGTTTTTTTCCAATGTTTTTTTGGAGAAACAACGCGTTTTCTCGAGGGGAAACCCGTTTCATCAATTTTTCACAACCCAACTTTGGCCGGGGCGTTGCACGCTGGTGGGTATGGAACGTGCAATGCATTTATCGATCGGTTATCAGATCACAAACAGCCATGTTGAAGAGAAAAGAGCTCTTGCTCATGCGTTTGAGTTGGTCCGCCGGGCCCGCGAGATGGGCGCGCACACCCGCGAATGGGCCAATCGCGCTATGTGGGAGAGCCGGACACTGATGGGCCGCTTAAGGAAAGACACCGGCACCACGGTGGCGGCAAAACTTTGGGAAATCGCCTGCCTGGAGAGCAAAATCATCACCGGGCTTCGCAGCTATATGAACGAAACGTCGGAATTGATGAATGGATTGAAACCGTTGAACCCGCCGCTGCGGTCCGACCAACTAAAACCTTTTATGGAAGCCATGGTCTCGGACCGGAATGTGACGGTCCAATCCATGGACATGCTCACAAAAATTATCGGTGAATTGACCGCCTACCGCGCCGCCAATCAATCGATCGAGCCAAACCCCGCTTTCGGATACACCCCGAATATTTAAGCCTACCGCTCCACGATGGTCCGGAGTTTGATCTCTTCAAGGACCATCGCCACCGCTTCGCATCGTTCCGGATGACCGGAATAGACAATCGCGCTACCCAAATTATGGACCACGTTCGCCAAGGCCATTCCTTTCGAATAGGGGCAACGGATGGCTTTTACCAACTGGCGCGCGACGTCGTCGAAGGTATGAAAGTCGTCGTTAAAAAGGATCGTCTTGGCCTCAAAACCGGATCCCTGGCCCGTGCTCGATCTTTTTATTTTCTTGGGGACCTTGACCGCCGTCATGATTTCTTCGGAACCAGAGTGATTTCAACGCGCCGGTTTTCCTGGCGGCCTTTGGGTGTGTCGTTGCTGACCAACGGGCGGTTGTCGGCGTAGGCGGTCAAGACCAACAACGACGGATCAATCTTCCCTTCTTCTTGCAGGTGGCGCACCACCGAAGCGGCCCGCGCCGCCGAGAGGTCCCAGTTGGATGGAAACCGCGTTTTTAGGGCGCCGGCCACGCGCTGATTGTCGGTATGGCCTTCCACTTCAATCAAATGGCCTTTTGATTTTTTTATCACACCCGCGATTTGGCCCAGTACTTTTTTCCCCCTGGGCTGAAGGTCGGCTTTGCCGGACGGGAAGAGGATCTGGTTCCCCATGGTGATGGTGAGGCCTTTCGCGTTCCGCTGTACTCCGATGTCCCCGCTCACAATATTGTCTTTCAATTCCTGCACAAGTTCGTCGTAGGTGGAACGCATGCTCGACATTTCGGTCTTGAGCAGTTCGTTATCTCCCTCTTTTTCTTCCAAGGCCCTTTCGAGTTCCATGTTGCGGGCCTCCACCACATCCAATTTTGACTTGGTCTGGCTGAGTTCGGCCGTTGTGTCGCGGTATTTCTTCATCTGTTTCTCGTGGGTCGAGATGGATATGCATCCGGAAAAAGCGAGCAGCGCCGCCAACATCCCTATTTTCATGGAATCACCTTCTTCTTTTTCAATTCAAGAAAAATTTCTCGCGTCGATATTGATTTATTCAGTGTGTAAAAGTGGATGCCCGGTGCCCCTTTCCTAAGCAATTCTTCGCATTGAGCCGTGGCATGTTCAATGCCGACACGCTCCACCTTCGTCTTGTCCCCGCCGGCGGCTTCCAGCTTTTGTCGAAGTTCACTCGGTATCGTCGCGCCGCACATGGAGGCGAACCGTTTGATTTGATCAAAATCCGTGATCGGCATGATGCCCGCGATCACCGGAACCGTGACACCCATGCCGTGCAATTTTTTCACGTAAGAAAAATAAGCGGCGTTATCGAAGAAGAGTTGGGTGACAATGAATTCGCCACCGGCCATGACTTTCTTTTTCGTATAGGCCAGGTCGCTGTCAAAAGACGGGGCTTCGATGTGTTTCTCCGGATATCCGGCGACACCGATGCAAAAAGGGAAATTTTCGTGCGCAAATTGGACCAATTGGGACGCGTTCGCGAAACCATCCGGCGCCGGAGTGAACGTGGTTTGCCCTTTGGGAGGGTCGCCGCGCAGCGCGAGCACATTCTCAATGCCGCGGTCTTGGAGTTCCTGCAGGATGGTCTTGAGTTCCGCCTGGCTGTGTCCGACACAGGTCAGATGGGAAACCGCCTCAATGCCGATGTCATGTTTGATGCGCGACACAAGGCCCACCGTTTTCGCGCGCGTGCTGCCGCCGGCACCGTAGGTCATTGAGACGAACGAAGGAGACAAATCTTTCAATGCGCCGATCGTATCCAGCAAATTGGACATGCCTTCGTCGGTTTTCGGCGGAAAAAATTCAAACGATACGACGGGACGGCCCTGACGGAGAATGGAAGAGACTTTCATTGAGGCGCGATTGTACTTAAAAACGGGTACACTCCCGCTCCATGAAACTGCGCGAAAAATTCCAGAAACGGCTGACAAACATTCCCGGAAAAGCGGTCGGTTACCGCGTCGACCAGGTGCGATTGCCAAACGGAAAATCGGCCACGCGCGAATATCTGGACCATCCCGGCGCGGTCGCCGTGATCCCGCTAATTGCGCCCGACAAAGTCATCATGGTGCGCCAATTCCGTTACCCGGTGGACAAAATTACGGTGGAAATTCCGGCGGGCAAACTGGACCGCGGAGAAGCGCCGCTCAAAAGCGTGAAACGCGAACTGGAAGAAGAAACCGGTTATAAGGCAGGACGACTAAAAAAACTTTTGTCGTTCTGGCCCACCTCGTCTTTTGCCAATGAAGTGATACATATCTACGTGGCGGACAAACTCACCAAAGGGAATCTGCATCCGGACGAGGACGAATTCTTAAGCTGCGAGATATGGCCGTTGAAGAAAATCTACCGCGAGATCGACCGCGGACGCGTGCGCGACGCAAAAACGCTTATCGCGCTATTGGCGTACCGCTCAAGGACGTAAGAAAAGCGCCTTTTGTCCGTGCAGCTGCTGCGAGAAACCGTGGCGGCCAAATATACCGTCCCGCTCGGTGATGGCGAGCACTTCGTAAATTTCTTTTTTGGCCGCGAGGTCGACCAGCCTTTTGATCAATGCGCTCGCGACGCCTTTCTTGCGGTGCTCCTTGTCTACAACCAAGGACCGGATCTCCGCCAGTTTCTTACTATAGACCTCGAGCGCGCCGCACCCGATCACGTTTCCGTCGTTTTCCGCGACGATGAAACTGCGCAGCACTTTCCGGACGTCTTTGCGCGTCCGTTTCAGGATTTTTCCGTGGCTGGCGTGGGAGTTGATGAGGCGGAGGATATCGGGAAGGTCTTTGCCGTCCGCTTCGCGGATCTTAAACATGCGGGACTTTTACCAAGGCCGCCTTGCTGGAATTAATTTTCGAAACCCACTCCGCCGCTTCCTTCGCCGCTTTTTCCATCAGCGGGTAACGGATCTCGCGGTAACCGCGGACCTGTTCGTAGGTTTTCAGCGCTTCAACGTAAAATTCGTAATCCTGCTGGGAATCAAAATACGTGAACCGGTCCACCAGATCGATGTACCAGTCGCGGAACGCCTTTTCTTTCGCGTGCCATCCCGGCAACAACGGGCGCAAGAACTTTGCGTGGGACATGATCCGCAACATCCAGTCGCGGGTCTTCATGTCGAACTCGAATGACTTCCCCAACACCGTGAATTGCGGCCGGTTCAAATGCACGTATTCGACTTTGTCTCCGACCGTAGCATCGATCTTGTAACGCTGGATGTCCCGCTCGTATTTTTCCGGCGCGGTCAGCAACGTGGCCACCCACACTTCGTCCTTGATGGCGATCGCGCGGAATAGCCCCATGATGACGGCTTCGGTGGCCTTAAAACCAAACCGCTTCTGGTCGCGACGGTGCGTGTTCCACACCATATAGATGTAGCGCTCAGCGAGCGCAAAATTTTCGTAGCGGACCAGGTCATAGACCGTCCGCGCCAACAGTCCCGCGGATTCGGTCGACAAGTCCACCCAACGCAGCGCCTGGTCCATGATTTTCCGGTAACGCGCGGCGTTCCGTTTTCCAAACAACCAGCCGGCCTTCTCGAGATATCCCGCTTTCTCATCAATGACTTGCGACGGCAGCTGTGATTTGTGTTCAGGCCGCAAAAGCTCAGGATGCGCCACAAAATAACGGCCGAGCTGGAACGCCTGATGGTTGAACGCCACATCGGCCTTGCGAACACTTTCCGCAATGGCTGCCAGAATGCGCTCTTCCGACAACGGGATCCAACCTTTCTGAAACGCGGCGCCCAAAATCATCATGTTCGCGTAGAGCTTCGAGCCGATGTGCCGTTCCGAAAGCTGGGAAAAATCGGCCGACAAATAACCGCCCAACCGGACCTTGGCTTCAATGACTTTTTCCAACGTTGCCGGATCGAAGTCCGTTCGTCCCATCAATGACAACACGGTCTCGTGTTTGTGGTTGTTGATGACACCGTGCGTGCGGGCCGGGTGCGCGACGCGCAAATTGATACGGGCGTCTTGGGCGCGCGCGGCCTCGAGCAAATCGAGTCCGATCAACAGGTCCGCTTTGCCGTAAGGAATCACCGGGGTGCTGACCGGGCCTTTCTTCGAAAAAACAATATGTCCATAGACGCCGCCGTTGCGAATCGCCAAACCCTTCTTATCGAGGAAGCTCACATCAAAACCTTCCATCATGCCGGCGCGAACCAGCACCGCGTTCACAATGCCGGCGCCCATGCCGCCAACGCCTGCCGTGTAGGCCGTCCAGCGGTCATCGAACGTATGGATCTGCGGCTGCGGCAGCTGCGACAAATCAAATGCCGCGAACTCGCGTTTCTTTGGCGCGTTTTTGCGCGTGATCAAAACCTTTTCAAAAGACGGGCATGCTTTTGTCCGCGCGCACGCGCCGTCGTCCACGCAAGTGGACAAATCGGTCGCAATCTTGCGGCCGTAGGCTGTTTCTTCAACGGTCAAACCGGGGCAGCCGGTCTGGCGCGTGCATTCCAGGCAGTACTCGCAAACTTCCGGCGTAATATTGACCTTCTCTTCGTAAGGTAAAAATCCTTTTTCGCGGATGACTTGTTTCTTCTCGGCGTTTTTCCGGCGGTAAAGCGTGATCGCGCATTCTTTGTCCGCGATGATCACTTTGACGCCCGGCTCGAGCACGGTGGTTTCAAGCAATTTCTGATACGCGTCGCGCTCGGCGGGATTTGTGCGGACGATTTTGAGTCCCTGTGGCGCCAAACCGTTCAATACGCGTTCAATGTTTTGCGAGAGCGTTTTGTTCCCCATAACATCGACGTCGTTTCCCGGCGTCGGCTGATGACCGGTCATGGCGGTGGTTCCGTTCTCAAGAATCACATAGGTGATGTTTTGATTGTTCTTGATCGAATCGGAAACGGCGACGATGCCCGAATGAAAAAACGTGGAGTCGCCGAGAAAAACAACTTGGTTGTTGGTGACGAACGGCGACATGCCGGCGCCGGTGCCGCCGCCCAGGCCCATGCCGGAATAGTTCTGCATGAGACCTTCGTTCGGCGCGAACTGCAGCATGGAATGGCAACCCGATTCGCCGTGGTAAATCACGTCCACGGGCTTCGCGCCCTTTTTCTCCATGTAGTCGAATTTCAAGAAATTGGATTTGAGCTTGAGGCTGACCGTGGAAGAATCGCGGTGCGGACAACCGGGGCAGAACGTCGGCGTGCGCAGCGGCACATTGTAAGACGACGAGCGCGTGTGCAGAATTTCGGCCAGTTCCCTTTCAATCCGGTCCACGTTCAAGGTCGGGAAATATTCTTTCCAGCGCAAAAACGCCGGCCCCAACACTTCCAGAACAATCGAAACATTGAGACCGCGTGTCGACGGGAATCCCGGTTCGTCGTTCGGAAATTTCTTGCCCCACAACGCGGGGATCTTGGGCAGCCGTCCGGTCTGGTGGAGGTCGGTCATGATTTCGGAGACCTGGGCTTCCAGGAAACCCCGCTTCTCTTCAACAATCACCAAATGTTCAACGTGGTTGGCAATTTCAAGCACCGCTTCGGGATCCATCGGATAGGTCATGCCGAGTTTGAGGACCGGCGTGCGCGTCCAAAGTCCCAAGAGCCGCAATACTTCTTCAAGATATGAAGACGCGAGCCCCGATGAAATAAAACCCACCGGCATGCGCATGCGCTTAGGACCGTGCCATTGGTTGACCCCGATCTCGCGCGCGCGGGCCATTAAACGGTCAAAACGTTCGGCCAGAGTGGATTCCCGCATGGACGTGTGCGGTGGAATTAAAACGGTGTCAGAAATCCGGATATTGGCGCTGGAGAGCGTGGTGGGATTCAACCTGCTCACCGGGATATCCGGGTGCGGATGGACTTTCACAGTGCCGCCGCCATCGGCCTGATTGGTGGTCAGCAAATACGTGAGGTAAAGGTCGGAGATCCCCGACAAATCAAATGCGTGGCGCACCCAGTCTTTCATTTCTTGGAACGTGGATGGTTCCAAGACCGGCATGTGCAAATGTTTGGAGAGAAAGCGGGAGTCGGAATTGATCTGGGTGGTTTCGTTCCACGGGTCGTCGCCGACGACGACCACGGCGCCGCCTTCGGGTTTGCGGATTTCCATGAGGTTTCCAATGGCGAGACCATCGGCGCCCACGTGAAGTCCGACGGATTTCATGACAGCCATGGCGCGGAGACCGGCCTGGCGAGCGCCGTTCAGGCGGGCAGTGGCGAGCGCTTCGTTGTTGGCGATCTGGGCGACCATTCCTCGTTCGGCAAGATACGGGGCAACTTCGCTGATCGCGTCAAAAACTTCGGAAACGGGAGAACCGGGGTAGCCGGTGATGAGGCCGACGCCCGCTTCAAGCGCGCCTTTAACCAGCAATTCATTGCCGGTAAAAGCTTCGACGCCGGATGTTTTAAGGAACCGCGGGTCGACGCTCAACTATTGGCTCCGCGCCCGTACGGCGGGAAAATAATAACGCAGACCAATCGCGAAGTCGCCGTCGATGCCCGTATCGGGGGTAATCCGAAAAACCGGGGCCACTTCACCAAAAAATTCCCACAAGGAATCATTGGGCAGGTAACTAAGGCCCACAGGAAAACGGATGCCAAATTCTTCGTCATGCTCAAACAGCAAACGGGGACCGATACCGAAATAAAGCGGGAAATCCCCTTCGCGATTAGCGCCTTCAAAACCTTTGATATTTTTTGACCAACCATGGAGATGCCAGAGCAGCGTGGCGTGAATGTCAAATTCGCTCTGAGCGATACCGGCCGCGCCATCGATGGCCATATCGTCATTGAGCCAAAACTTATAAGAGAACCCGCTCGGGTTTCCGAGCATCAAACCGATGCCTTGGTCGCCGGACCGTTCGGCCATGGCGGGTGAAACCAACAGCGCCAGTCCGGTTATCAAAATTAGTTTACGCATCTACCGTTCTCCCCAGGATAATTTTTCTCTCAAAACGCCGAAGTACGACACATCGGGGTCTTGAATCAATCTTAGTTTATACGGCGCGCAACGGACATGGACGACGTCGCCGGAACGCAGTGGAAACACGCGCTGGCCGTCCAGACAAAGTTGCACCTCGTTTCCGGCCCGCTGGTCTTGAAGCCGCAGTTCCAATGTTTGGTGTTTTGGAAAAACGACCGGCCGCTGCGTGAAGCTGTGCGCGCAAATCGGCGTCAGCACCAACGCCTCCACTTCCGGATGCACCACCGGACCTTGCGCCGCCAGCGAATAGGCGGTCGAACCGGTGGGAGTGGCAATGATTACTCCATCACCCGAGAAGCGCCCCAGTTCTTCATTTTCGATAGCGGCGTCAATCGCGATCATGCGGGTCGTAGAACCGATACGGATAACGGCATCGTTTAGTGCGAGCACGGGCGTTTTGACCCGTGGTGCATCAACTTCCAGCATCAACCGGTCACTCACACTCCAGCCATCTTTGACCCACCGTTTGAGCGACGGATAAAGAACCCGCAGCTCCACCGACGTCATAAATCCCAAGCGACCTAAGTTAATTCCCAAAACCGGCACGCCCGCCGTGGCTGCTTTGGCGGCGATACCAAGTATCGTGCCGTCGCCCCCCAACGTGACCACCGCGTCCGCCTGACCCAATTTATCGATGGAAAGAAGCGCTATACGCTCGCGCTTGAACCAAGCACGCAAACGCGGAAGCTCCGCGCGGGCGCGGGACTTCTCGACGTTACAGACCAGGGCGACGGAACGGATTTTCATCCTTTGTAATAGGTAAGCGCTTCGGGAAGCCAGCTTTCTATCTGTTTGATGCGGGTTTCATCGGAAGGATGGGTGGAGAGAAATTCGGGTGGTTTTTGACCGCCTTGAGCGGACATGCGTTTCCAGAAATTAACGGCCTCGCGCGGATCGTAGCCGGCCTTGGCCATGAGAATGAGTCCAATCTTGTCGGCCTCGGATTCGTGGTTCCGGCTAAACGGCAGGATCACGCCCACCTGGGCCCCCAGACCAAACGCTTGCAGGGCCCCGTCCCGTACCGCGGGGTCGGCCTTACCAAGGCCAACGGCCAACAATTGATAAACGATTTGCGTGCCCATTCCCTGGCTCATCCGCTCGGCACCATGATGGGCCAAAGCATGCGCCACTTCATGTCCCATGACGACCGCGACACCGGCATCGCTGTCGCAAATTGGCATTATGCCGTCCCAAAAAGCTACTTTGCCGCCTGGCAAACAGAAAGCATTGACCTCTTTACCTTGCAGAACGTTGAACTCCCACTGAAAGTCGGGTTTTTCGGCAGCGGCTTGGATGCGGGCGCCGATCGCTTTTAGGCGGCGTTGATAATCGGCGTTCTTGGTAAGAGGTGTTTTCTTTAGCACGTCCGCGTAGGCTTGTTCCCCTAACTGAGCTTCCTCTTGTGGCGAGATTAAATTGAATTGTTTGCGACCCGTGTATTGAACCGTGGCGCAAGCGCCCAAAAGGACAGCGGTAGTACAAATCAAGAATGAGTGTTTCATCGCCGGAGATTACCAAATCGACGTCAAAACCCATTGGCAGGACTGATGCACTATTGCTGTTGTCTGAGCACTAAACCTAACGAATGGGAGTTGACACATGTCACCTTTAAAATTGATTCAAAAGACGATACATAAGGCCATGCATAAATCTAATTCGATTCTGATGACAAAACAAACAATCGCCTTCTTAATTGGTGTCGTTTTGATGAATTTACCCACAAATGCCGCAGCCGATGCCGGCGTTTCCGGTGGTTTATCCCTATTAAATGAGGGAAGCGCCCGTTGGTCCTCTTTGGGACAAGCCGGTGTGGCCGCCCACGACGATATCGCTGGCATGGCCTACAATCCGGCCACCCTTGGCTCGCTTTCTTCCGGTCAAGCTTCCTTCTTATATCAGCAGGGGCTGATTGAAGACGCTTACGGTCAATTTATGATCGGCACCCCGCGCGGTGAAAAATCCGCCTTGGGCTTCTCGTTTGGTTATTACAACGGCGGAGACATTGAGCTGACCAATGAAAACGGCCAGACCGAAAGCGTGAACGCCCAGACCGATATGACCGCTGCTTTGGGTTATTCCGTCAAGATGGGCGGCATGTCCATGGGCCTTTCCGGAAAGGTTTTGAATTCGAAATTGATCGACCAATATTCGGGCACCGCCTATGCCGCCGACCTTGGTATGGTCATGCCGGTGGGTTCGCGCTTGCAACTTGGCGCCGCGGCCCTTAATTATGGAACGCAATTGAAATATGCCGAAGAAGGCGACCCGCTTCCCCGCATGCTTCAGGTCGGTGGATCGTTCGCCCTCCGTCAAAACGCCACCCTTTTATTGAGCATTCCTTATATGGTGAACGAAAAGATGACCACCCCGTCTCTGGGTCTTGAGACCTTGTTCGGCCCGCTGGCCATTCGCGCCGGCTACCGTTCGGGCAAAGATGTCCAAGAGTTCACCATGGGCGCCGGCTTTGCGCTGGGCCGTTCATCTCTCGATTACGCGTTCGGAATGGTCAACCAATTGGACGCTCAGCACAAAGTGAGCATGGCCATGAGATTCGGCGGCGCTTCGGCGACCCCGGCCTTAATCACCAAGAAACCCACTATTGAACGTACCGTGGCGGCCCCCACGAAACAACGCACCGTAGAACAGACCGCGTCGAAGACCACTACCGTCGAGCGCCGTCATAGCCTCGGCGGCCAGCAAGTGCTCCGCGCCCCGGCCCGCACCCGCCGCGTGTACATCGTGAAACAAGGCGACACCCTGGCTTCGATTGCGAAAGAAGAACTTGGCGATAAGCGCCAATGGCAGTCCATTTATTCGGCGAACAAGCACTTGATTGACGACCCGGCCTCAATTGAAAAAGGGATGCGGATCATCATCCCGTAAAAATACGCAGACTTACCTCCGCGAAACCCTCACACTACGACCTGATTAATGAATAAGGACGTAGTGTGGGGGTTTCGTATTTTTACGTCATCCTGGAATGTCTTAATCCAGGATCCAATTTAATAGATGGGATTTGGCTGGATGAGGTGGAGGCGGACGTAGTCCGAGACGGAGCTTTCCAATGATTGAATCGGTTTTGTGTAGCCGGCGGCTCGGAGCTTCGACAGATCTGCTTCCGTGAAATACTGGTATTGGCCGCGCAACTTCTCAGGCATCGGGAAATAGGTGATTTTGGGTTCTTTCTTTAACGCCGCAAACACCGCCAACATGAGATCCTTAAACGAACGGGCCTTCCCAGAGCCGATATTGAAAATTCCGTTTTTCTCCGGGTTCTCCACGAAATAAAACATCGCGTCATCGACGTCTTTTACATAGACAAAATCACGTTCCTCGGACCCGTCGCCGTAACCGGGGCGCGACGACGCGAACAACCGCACCGCGCCGTCCTTCTTAATTTGGTCAACCGCCTTGCACACCATGCTCCGCATGTCGCCCTTGTGGTATTCGTTGGGCCCAAATACATTGAAATAACGGAAACCCACGACCTCGTCCGTGAGCTTGTTTTCGACGAGCCAGGAATCAAACGCATGTTTGGATTCGGCATAAGGATTAAGAGGTTTGAATTTCGGTAGTTCGCGGTCGTCGTCTTTGTAGCCGTTTTTTCCGTCGCCATAGACCGACGCGCTCGAGGCGTAGTGGAACCGTTTGCCGTTGGCCAGCGCCCATTTGGCGAGCGTCTGGCTGTATTCGAGATTGTTCCGTTTGAGAAAGGCCCGGTCCATTTCGGTGGTGTCCGAGCAAGCGCCCAAATGGACAATCAGGTCGGCGGAGAGTTTGTTCTTGGACAGCGCGTCCAGCGCGGCCTCGCGCGAAAGGTAGTCGCGGTACTTCTTCCCTCCAAAATTGGCGATGCCGTCCGGCGACGCCATGGTATCGACAAGCACAATGTCGTCCAACCCCATTTCATTGAGTTTCCGAAGGTAACAACTACCGATAAACCCGGCCGCGCCAGTCAAAAGGATCTTCATGAGCGGCGCATGATAACAGGTTTTCTTAAAAAACTTTAATTCGGCGTTAATGGGCGGTTAATGGTCGAATTTTATGCTGAGGGCATGAAATCAAGTGATTCGCCCAAAATGCTCCGGCCGACCTTCCTCCCCTTCTCACGACCTTCCGTCGGACAGGAAGAAATCGATGAGATTGTCGACTCCATCAAATCCGGATGGATAACAACCGGTCCGAAAGTCGAAAAGTTTGCGGCCGAATTGGCTGGATATGTTGGAGCTCCCTATGTCGCACCGGTTTCATCGGCGACCGCAGGGCTGCATTTAGCGCTGTTGGCGCACGGGATCGGGCCCGGGGACGAAGTCATTACCACGCCGATGACGTTTGCCGCGACGGCCAATGTGATCGTGTTGACCGGCGCCACGCCGGTGTTTGCCGATATCGACCGGGCCACCCTTCAAATCCGACCGGAGACCGTCGCCAAGAAAATCACTTCCAAAACGCGCGCCATCATTCCCGTGCATTACGCCGGACAACCGGTGGATTTGGATACGTTAATGGACATCGCCAAAAAACACAAGCTGGCCGTCATTGAAGACGCCGCGCACGCCATCGGCACCGAATATAAAGGAAAGCGGATTGGTTCGCACGGGAACACGGTTGTGTTCTCGTTTCATCCCAACAAGAACATGACCACCGGGGAAGGCGGCGCGGTCGCAACATTTGACGAGGACATCCACAAAGCTGTTTCGCTGCTGCGCTTTCACGGCATGGATAAAAACGCTTGGAAACGGTTCGACAAAGCCGGATCGCCGCGTTACGACATCGCCTTGCCCGGCTACAAATACAACATGATGGACATTCAAGCGGCGATGGGCCTCCATCAATTAAAGAAATTGGACGGGTTCATCGAAGAACGCACCAACCGGGCATTGAAGTACCAGGAATTTTTTAGTGGGCTCTCCGGCCTCATTATTCCGCAGGAAGTTTCCTATGCCCATCGTCACGCGTGGCATCTCTACACGCCGCTGATCAACACAGACATGCTTTCCATTTCCCGGGACCAATTCATCCAAGAACTAAAGGACCGGAACATCGGCTCCGGTCTCCACTACACCGCCGTGCACGAGTTTTCTTTCTACGCCGAAAAATACGGTTACAAACCCGAAGATTTTCCCGAGGCCCACTTTGTATCGGAGCGGATTTTGTCCCTCCCTTTATTCCCCTCCATGACCGACCAAGACCAGGAAGACGTTGTTGAAGCCGTCATTGGGATCTGTGAACAATGAAAGACATCTCGATCGCGATTCCGATATTTAACGAGGAAAAAAATATTCCGCTGTTGCTGCCGCGGCTGCTGACGGTCCTTGATTCAATGAAGCGGCCTTACGAAATCATTTTTGTGGACGATGGAAGCCGCGACGGCTCGTTGAGACTGCTCAAGAAAGCGGCGGAACAATATCCCGGACGCATCCACGTTATCGGTCTTTCCAGAAACATCGGCCAACATCAGGCACTTTTGATTGCCTTCAAAAGTGTGCAAGGCCGCCACATCGTGACGCTCGACGCGGACCTCCAGAACCCACCGGAAGAAATCCCGAAAATCCTCGCAAAACTGGACGCCGGCCACGACGTCGTGGGAGGGATCCGCATGAACCGCCAAGACACTTTATTCCGGAAAACGGCGTCGCGCCTCGTAAACAGGATAACGTCTTTGATCACGCACCTGGACCTTCAAGATTGCGGATGCATGTTGCGCGGTTATTCCCATGACGTTGTCGAAAAGATTGTCGCCTGCGATAAGCGGTCGGCATTTATTCCGGCCCGCGCGCTTTTGTTCGCGCGCAACCCCATCGACATCCCCGTCGCCCACGCATCCCGCGCCGAGGGCGAGTCAAAATACTCGCTCACCAAATTGGTCCGTTTGAATTTTGACGTCATGCTCGGTTTCTCCGCGTCGGGACGGAAGGCCCTATGAGCAGCCGGCCGCGCATCGTGGTATTTGCCTATTCGGAAGTGGGCCATGCCTGTTTAAAAGCATTACTGGACCGCGGAGAAAACGTGGTCTGCGTTTATACGCATGAAGACAACCCGGATGAATCCCTTTGGTTTCCCTCAGTCGCCAAACTGGCGGCCGAGCATTCATTGCTGGTCCGGACGGAAGAATTATCGGGAGCTGATCGTCCCCCTTTCAGTTCCCACCGCCCGGACCTTATATTCTCGTTCTATTACCGGAACCTCATACCCAAATCCATTTTGGATTTGGCGCCGCTTGGAGCGTTCAACATGCACGGATCGCTTTTACCGCGCTACCGCGGGCGGGCCCCCATAAATTGGGCCGTGTTAAACGGCGAGGAAAAAACCGGCGCCACCTTACACGCCATGGTGGAAAAAGCCGATGCCGGCGATATCGTGGATCAGGAAGCGGTCGACATCGGTCCAGACGATACGGCTGCAACAGTCCAATCCCGGGTCACAAAGGCCGCGGTGACCGTGTTGGTTCGCCAACTGGAAAATTTGAAATCAGGCCGCGCGCCGCGCATCCCGCAAGACTCCTCCAAAGCCACGGTGTTCGGACGCCGCCGGCCCGAAGATGGCTCCATCAACTGGAATTGGCCGGCCAAACGTGTCCACGATTTGGTGCGCGCTGTTTCGCGTCCCTACCCCGGGGCTTTCGGAATGATCAACGGGGGAAAATTTCGAATCTGGAAGTCTCAGCTAACCAACGAAACGGCGATCGTTAAAAACCCCGGCATGGTCCAGGTTCGGGAAAAACAGACCTTTGTCACTTGTGGAGACGGAAAACTTTTGGAAATTATTGAAATGCAAAAGGAGCCAATCAATGAAAGTATTAATACTCGGCGTTAACGGATTTATCGGGAACGCCCTCACCGAACGGATTTTGACCACGACGAATTGGGAGGTGTACGGCCTCGACGTCGGTTCCGACAAAATCAAACCGTTCCTAACCAACCCGCGCTTCCGTTATTTGGAAGGCGACATTTCTATTAATAAGGAATGGACCGAATACCACGTCAAAAAAGCGGATGTCGTACTCCCGCTCGTGGCCATTGCAACGCCGGCGGCCTATGTTGAGAGACCGCTCGAAGTGTTCCAGCTCGACTTCGAGGAAAACCTGCGCATCATCAAGCAGTGCGTAAAATACAAGAAGCGACTGGTATTCCCTTCCACGTCCGAAGTCTACGGCATGTGCCCCGATGAGGAGTTCGACGAAGAAGTCTCGAACATGGTCTATGGCCCCATCCACAAACAGCGCTGGATTTATTCCTGCTCGAAACAACTGCTTGACCGCGTCATTTACGCGTTCGGCCAATCCGAAGGGCTGCGGTTCACGTTATTTCGTCCATTCAACTGGATCGGCCCGAACCTGGACAACATCGACGCGCCGAAAGAAGGTTCGTCACGGGTGCTCACGCAGTTCCTCCACAATATTCTCTATAAACAGCCGATCAAATTGGTCGACGGCGGCACGCAACGGCGTTGCTTCACTTATATTTCCGACGGCGTGGACGCGTTGATGAAAATTCTCGTGAACGAGAAGAAATGCGCGGACGGCCAGATTTTTAACATCGGCAATCCGGACAACGATTTTTCGATCAAGGACTTGGCGGAAAAACTGATCGCGGCCGTTGCCAAATACCCGGGATACGAAGACCTGGCGGCCAAAGCGAAGATCGTCCCTATGCATTCGGACGCCTATTACGGGCTGGGATATCAAGACATCATGACGCGCAAGCCATCGCTGCGCCACATTCGCCACACGCTCGGATGGCAGCCACAGGTTTCCATGGACGAGGCCCTGGCGAAAACGCTGGACTTCTACCTCAAGAACCGGAAACCGGGCGTCCGCTCTCACGCGACCGTATGACTTCCATACCGCGCATCGCGCTGAAGGTGGATTGCGACACCTTCGCAGGAACGCGGAACGGCATTCCCGCGCTGTTGCGGACATTTGACAGGACCCATGTGCGGGCCAGCTTCTTTTTCACTCTCGGCCCCGACCGGTCCGGGCTCGCCATCAAACGCGTGTTCACGCAGAAAGGGTTCCTAAAAAAAATGTTCCGTTCAAATGCCGCTTCTCTCTACGGTCCCAAGACCGCGCTTTATGGGACGCTCCTTCCGGCGCCGCTGATTGGAAAAAATTTAAAAAATGCAATCCGTTCCGTTATGTCGGCCGGTCATGAAATCGGTGTGCACGGCTGGGACCATGTACGCTGGCACGACCAGTTGGATTACATGACGGAAAGCGAAATAGCGCACGACTACGGAAGAGCTCACCGCATGTTTGAAGAAATTTTCGGCCGTCGTGCGCGGGCCTCAGCGGCACCCGGATGGCACGCAACCGCAACTTCATTAAAAATCCAGGACCAGTACGATATGCTCTACGCATCCGACACACGCGGCGGCCCGCCTTTCTTCCCTCATGTTGAAGGAACAACATTCAAGCTTCTTCAGATCCCCACCACGCTACCCACTTGGGACGAAGCGCTGGTTGACCCGACATTCCGCGACCGGCACGCATTGATCGGACGTTACAACACGTCCATTCAAGGCACCGAAGTCCATACCATTCATACCGAGGTGGAAGGAGGACGGTACAATTTCGCTTTCGAAGACCAGCTTAAAGCATGGTCGTCGCTGGGATTCGCTTTTATCACGATGGAAGAAATCGCGCGCGAAACTCTTTCGGACATTGGAAACGTTCCGGTAAAAGAAATTGCGCGCGTCAGCATTCTGCACCGCGGCGGACTTGTGTCGGCATGAGCAAGAAATTCTGGCTCTTCTTATTGGCGCTCGTGCCGCTTTACATGACGTGGACGTTCGACCATTCTCTTTGGAACCCGGACGAAACGCGCGACGCCGGCATTGCGAGCGAGATGTACCGGACCGGCGAATTCGCGATACCGAAACTTAATGGCGAACCCTTCCTTGAAAAACCTCCTCTTTATTATTGGACGTGCGTTGCGGTTTACAAACTGACCGGCCGTGTCACCGCCGGCACCACGCGACTTCCATCGGCCTTGTACGGGATCCTCGGAGTACTATTCACATTCCTCATTGGCCGGCGACTCTTCAACGAGCGCGCGGGTCTTTTTGCCGCGGCGATCCTGGCCACGACGTCGCAGTATTTCCGCATGAGTCATTTCGCGATGATGGACATCTCATTGGCCGCCATGGTGGCGGGCGCGCTGTTTTTCTATTTGAAAGGCTCGCGCGTGGGATTCGCTGTATTTACCGTGCTGGCTTTTTATGCGAAAGGATTTCTTGGAGTTGTCCTTCCCGGCATTGTCGTAACGCTCGACTTGCTTCTTGATAAAAAACCAAAAGAACTCGCCAAGACCATCGCGGTCAGCGCCCTGGTATTTCTCGCGCTAACGTTGCCATGGTTTTGGGAACTGTGGCACAAAGGCGGCCGGAAGTTCCTCGAAGTATTTTTCATCGACAACCACTGGAAAAGGTACACCGTCGACACCGGCGACCACACCGAACACTTCTGGTTTTTTTACCTGTTGTCGTTTCCGGTCGACTTTCTGCTCTGGACCCCGATTTTTTTTGGCGCGCTAAGAAGTTTATCGCTGAATATTCCAGACCATTTCGAATCCAGGCCCAAACGGTTTCTATGGTTATGGTTTTTTGGGCTGCTGCTGTTTTTCACGGTTTCCTCCAGCAAACGAAGCCTTTATTTGTTGCCGCTTTTTCCAGCGGCCGCTTTACTGGCAGGGACGTGGCTGGATGAGGTGATCAAAAAAGAATCGTGGGCCTATTGGGCCTTTGGCGGCGTGGGCGCTGCGATTGCGTTCGCAAGTTTTCTGTTCGCGGGCCGGTTGGACAATGAAAAAACTTTTGTCCCGTTGTGCGAAGTTATTGCCGCAAACCGCACAGGAAAAGACCTGGTGGGGTTCGATATGAACGAAATGGAGCGCGGGGTCTTCAGTTTTTATTTGGGTGGGCCCATCGCAAATGTTATTCATGCGGAAGACCTTCAAAAAATGATGGCGCAGGAACCATCAAAAAAGTTTTTGGTGCTTTCCAGCAAAAACAAGCGGGTCTCAATGGCTCCATTGGAGCCGGACTTGAAACTTTTGTTCGAATACCGGCCGCAAAAAAAGACGCGGTCCTATCTCCTTTATGAAAGTACTGATCATCGAAGACGACAAAACGATAAGGTCCTTCATCGCCAAGGGGCTTAAAGAAGAAGGACATACCGTTTCCCAGGCCGCGGATGGCCAAGAAGGCCTTAAAGCCGCGCTTTCCGGCGAGAATGAGTTCATTATTCTCGACCTCATGCTCCCCAAAATGGACGGCATCGCCCTCTGCAGGAAGGTCCGCGAGAGCGGCATCGAGACCCCCATCGTGATGCTGACCGCCAAAGACGCGCTGGAAAACCGGATCGAAGGACTCGAAACCGGCGCCGATGACTACCTCGTAAAACCATTTGCTTTCGGCGAACTCCTGGCCCGCATCAAGGCCGTGGCCCGGCGAAAAAATTCCGAGCCGCAAACCACCATTGAAATTGCCGGGCTTGCCATCGACCTGGTCCGCCACAAGGTCTCTTACGAAGACAAGAACGTGGAACTCACCAGCCGCGAGTTCGCGCTGCTGCAGCATTTCATGAAGCGGCGCGACCACGTGCTCAGCCGGACCATGATCATTGAATCGGTGTGGGGCTACGACTTCCAGGCCGGCACCAATATCATCGATGTGTACATCAATTTTCTCCGGCGAAAACTCCACAAACTGACCGGAAAAGAATGGATCCGCACCGTGCGCAACCGCGGATATGTTTTTGAAGAACCCGCCGAATGAAGTTCTCCATCCGCACCAGGCTGACGTTCATTTTTGTTTTGGTCTTTGCGGCGCTCTTGGTCCTGTTCACGGGCGTGGTCTATTACATTCTCTCTTCCAACCTTCACAAGGACCTCGTCGAAGATTCCCTTCACGACATGAGCGTCATGACCACCAACATGACCAAGAAAAATTGGCGGGATGAAGTCAATGAAATGCCGGACGAAGCGGATGAATTCCGCCTTTTAATAAAAGTTTTCGATCCCGAGGGACGCCCGCTTATTCTGGCCGGAAAATTCCTTCCCGAGGATTGGCCCACCGATTTAGGGGAATTAAAACGTTCCTTGACTGGCCCGCAATGGTCGGAGTCGGAAATAAACGAGACACCCTATCTCGTGTTGACCCAATCTTTTGTCCCTCCCGGCCAAAAACCGCATTTTGTCCAAATTGCCAACTCCGGTGTGGACGGGGAACGAATACGCAACCAATTCATCAATTGTGTGAACATTGGGACCCCCATCATCTTGTTGGTTGCCGGATTTGCCGGTTTCTTTTTTTCCCGGCGGGCGTTATTGCCTGTTGCCCGCATCAGTGAACGCGCCCAACGAATCAACACCGACAACCTGCACGAAAGGCTGAGTTACGACGGCCCCAACGACGAGCTTCAGCATCTGACCGATACGTTAAACGGCATGTTGGGCCGCGTTCAAAAATCCGTCGAGCAAATGCGGGGGTTTATCGCCGACGCGTCCCATGAATTGCGGATCCCTATTACGGGACTGCGGGGAACGCTGGAAGTCGCGCTGCGCAACGACCGTTCGAAGGAAGACTATAAACAGGTGGTCGAAACCGCCTACAGCGAATCGGAACGGTTAAGCGAATTGGTATGGGACCTGCTTTCCCTGGCCCGCTCGGACGCCGGAGAAATGAAGGTTGAAAAAACCAGGGTCGACCTTGGGCCCTTTATCCGCAATGTGTTTGAGGAAGCCAACATCATTAATTCCGAAAAACAAGTGGCGGTCCGCCTTGGAAATGTTCCCCAAGGGACCGGCCTCTTTGATGAAACCAAAGTCCACCAATTGCTGATCAACCTGATTGAAAACGCGATCCGTTACAACAAGTCCGGAGGAGAAGTGGTCCTCTCCGGAGAAATAAAACCTGGAACGCTTCTTTTCTCCGTTAAAGACACCGGAATTGGAATATCCAAGGCCGACCTCCCACGCATATTCGACCGTTTTTACCGCGTGGACAAGGCCCGCTCGCGTGAAGCAGGCGGGACCGGCTTGGGCCTCTCCATTGCCAAGTCCATCGCAGAAGCGCACGGCGGATCGTTGACGGTCGCGAGCACGCTCGGCAACGGGTCTGAATTTACGCTGAAGCTACCTGTTTAGTACACTCCGCGCCCGAGGTCGCTAAACAGCTCAGCGACCGAGCCGGCTTGGTCGCCGCGCCGTTTGGCGACCGTGGCAAAAATCAGCAAGTCCCAATAATTCCTTCCAAAAACCACCCCTCCATGGAGTACCCATGGAATATTACGTCTACATCCTTAAGAGCCTAAAGTCAGATCGCACATATGTCGGCATGACTTCGAATGTCGACCAACGTTTAGCGGAACATAATCGCGGGAAATGCCCAACAACAAGCATTGGAATTCCGTGGAAGTTATTACGAGCTGAGAAGCATCCGAATAGCGATAGAGCTCGAAGAAGGGAAAAGTATTTAAAAAGCGGAGATGGACGATTAACACTTAAATCGTGGGTCGGAAAATGATTTTGATATATTCCGCGCTCGAAGGTCGCTAAACAGCTCAGCGACCAAGCCGGCGTGGCGGAATGGCAGACGCGTCAGACTCAAAATCTGATACTCGCAAGGGTGTGTAGGTTCAAGTCCTATCGCCGGTACTCTTAGCCCTCCTTAGTGCAATCCCGAAGTAAGCAAAAGCAGCGCCACTCTTTTGCTTAATTTGTATATTCGCTTAAGCGAATATGTCAAACATCAAACTTGATCAATTGTTTAAGGCCTTTGCCGATGAAAGCCGGCTGCGGATCCTGAGTTTGCTTGTGCGCGGAGAGCTTTGCGTGTGCGACGTCATGGACGTTCTTAAGTTGCCTCAAGCCAAAGTTTCCCGCCATCTCGCCTACCTACGGAAGTGCGGACTGGTCGAAACGCGGAGAGACGGCCAATGGATTTATTACGCGCTCGGGAAACCCGGCGGCCCTTTCCACAAACGGCTGCTCGATTGCCTCGATGGATGTTTCGACGAAGCGCCCATTTTTAAACGCGACGCCAAGGCGCTTCAGGCGATCACCAAAAAGAACAATGCCTGCTGCTAAATTCGTGGCCGAAGCGATCGGCACTTTTTGCCTGGTTTTTGCGGGAACGGGGGCCATTGTTGTGGACCGGTTATCGGGCGGCACGGTGACACACCTCGGCGTTAGCCTGGTGTTCGGCCTGATTGTGCTCGCGATGATCTATTCCATCGGCCCCATTTCCGGGGCCCACATGAACCCGGCGGTGACCATCGGTTTTTGGTCGGCCGGCCGCGTTTCTTTTCCGGAAATTGCCCCCTACGTTGCCGCCCAGTTGATTGGCGCGTTCGCCGCCAGCGGCTTGCTCGCCTTGATGTTTGGCCGGACAACAGCGGACCTCGGCGCCACTATTCCCTCGGGAACGTGGCAACAAAGTTTCGTTATGGAATTTGTGCTGACGTTTATCCTCATGTTCGTCGTGATGGGCGTGGCCCACGACAACCGGGCCGAAGGCGTCATGGCCGGCGTGGCGATCGGGGCCGTTGTCGCCTTGGAAGCGGTAATAGGAGGGCCCATCTCAGGCGCGTCGATGAACCCGGCCCGCTCGTTCGCGCCCGCCGTCGTCTCGGGGAATTTGGCCCATCAATGGATTTACTGGGTCGCGCCGGTCGCGGGAAGCATCGCCGCGACGGCCGTCCAAACAAAGATGCTGTTGCCCCGGAGGAGTCCCCATGCCTAAAACAAAAGTGTTGTTCGTGTGCATTCATAATTCGGCCCGCAGCCAGATGGCCGAAGCGTTTTTAAAAAAATTCGGCGGGGAAAAATTTGAGGTTGAAAGCGCGGGCATTGAACCCGGGAAACTCAACCCTCTGGTTGTCGACGTGATGAAAGAAATCGGTATCGACATTTCAAACAACCAGACCAAGCAGGTCTTCGACTTCGTGAAACGGGGTGACTTATTCCATTACGTCATTACGGTCTGCGACGAAACCAGCGCCGAACGGTGCCCCGTTTTCCCCGGCGTCACCAAACGTATCCATTGGAGTTTTTCAGATCCGTCGAGCTTTCAAGGTCCCTATGAAGAGCCGCTCGAGAAAACCAGGCGGGTGCGCGAAGAAATCTCCACCAAGGTGGCCGCGTTCGCTACTTCATTAACCGCGCATCCGCCAACCACGCGGTATACTGCAGCGCCCCCTCCTCGTTGATGTGGATATCGTCTGCAAAATACTCTTCCGGAAAAACCACGCTCTCTCCGATATAAAAGAACCCTTTTTTCCCTTCCACCAACGTTGAAAGGGCCGAGTCCAGTTTTCGGAGGTTTTCCCGCGAACAGGGTTCTTTGATGAGCGATTCCCGCACCGGCGGTTTCACAATCACCACGCGCAGCGAACCATCCGATGCCAATGCCGCCAATGATTCCAACGCCTTCTCGCTCATGGGAGAAACCACGGGCGTCTCAGGACACGAAACGCCGGAGGACGAAGGGATCTCTTCATAAACCACATAGTCCCGTGTTTGGCCGGTTTTCTTCGTTCCAATCTGGATGGATTGGAACCCCAGCGGCGACAACTCAATGTTCTTCTTAAACTGATGCCGCTCGAAAACCAGATCGAACGGATTGATTGAATACGATGGAATCAGACGCAACAACAACCCTTTCACGAGTTGGACCGGACGTTTCCATAAAACGGCGACAGGAGACGGTTCGAGCGCAAACCAATCGGCCCAGGAAATGGGCAGCCGGGCCCAATCGTTATTGATCTCGTTTTGCTGCCATCCTGACAATGAATTAATAATCAGGAGCGTGCGTGGAAGCCGGCCGTGCCGTTTCAAATGTCGCGGCAACCACGCCAGTTGGAGCGGGCCCGCGAGCCGGTAGGTATTGAGATTCAGGCTTGTTCCCCCTCCCAATTTTTGAAAGAGGGCGGGTTCAAACGCATCAAGTCCACTCGAATCACCGATGCTGATCACGTCATACCGCGGGCCGTCTTTGACCAAATCCCACTTCAACTCAACAATGCCGAACTCGCGCTTGTCCCAAAACGTTTTGGCGATAGGCCTCGTCGCGATCACAAAAATTAAAAACAAAAAAACGGCCGATGCCCACATCGCTGTGACCCGGACCACTTTTTTGTTGTCGGAATTTTGCATGGCTAGAAATTGAAATAAATGAATTCGGCGGGCGCGTACGTTTTAAACACGTAGAGCACCATCAAACACAAACCGTAGACGCCGCCGCGGACCATTGCCGGCATACGGACAATGATTTCCAAATCGTTTTTGCGGTACTGAAAATACTGATAAATCAAAAGCGGGAGCGTGCAGACGAGAAATACCGTCAAGAACTCGGGCGTCCGGCGTGAGAATTCGAGCGATGTGTGGCCCAACATATAAAGCGCCGTTTTCACCGAATCCGCCCGGAAGAACATCCAACCGGCCATAACGACGAAGAGCGTTAGAAAATGACTTAGTAATGATGGAAGCTTCACGTGCCAGGGTTTGTCTTTCGAGTTGGACCAGATGCGAAAAACCACCAGCGCCATGCCGTGCATAAGCCCCCACGCCAAAAATGTCCAATTCGCCCCGTGCCAGAAGCCGGCCAGCAGCATGGTAAAAAGCAAGTTCACGGTAGTCCGACGGAGACCGCGTTCGTTTCCGCCGAGCGGAATATAAACGTAGTCCCGGAACCAAAAGGACATCGTTATATGCCAACGGCGCCAAAACTCCTGAATATTTCTCGCGAAATACGGAAGATTGAAATTAAGCGCGAGTTCAAAACCCATCAACCGCGACAGACCGCGGGCCATGTCCGAATAAGCGGAGAAGTCGCAATAGATTTGAAAGCCGAAGCACACGGCCGCCAACGGATAATCAAAACCCGCGAACGCGGCTGGCTGCGAAAAAACCGGTTCAACGACGGCCGCCAAATTGTCCGCCATCAATATCTTCTTCACGTAACCCAGCACGATTAGCGAGAGCCCCGCATCAATATCCTCGATGCGGAGCACGCGCGGCCGTTTGATTTGCGGCAACAAGTCACCGGCGCGATCAACGGGACCGGCCACCAACTGCGGAAAGAAAGTGACGAAAAGCGCGAAATCGATGAAGTTACGCTCGGGTCCGATTTTCCGCCGGTACACATCGATGGTGTAGGCCAGGTTTTGGAACGTGTAGAACGAAATGCCGGAAGGCAAAACAAGATTTAAAACCACAAAATCCGGCTGCATTCCGAACGACCGCAAAAGATCGGCGAAGCTCGCAACGAAAAACCCGTAGTACTTGAACAATCCGAGCACGCCCAGATTAATGATCGCCGAATAAGCGACCAGCGCTTTCCGGGCCTTGGGGTTCTCCGTCTCCGACAACCACTTGGTCGCGGTGAAATCGACCACCGTCGACAAGCCGATCAACAATGTAAAACGCCACTCCACGTACGAATAAATAAAAAGGCTTCCGATAAGCAGAACGACGTTTTGAAGTTTGTGGTGTTTATGAAGGATTAAATAGGCGAGGTAGGTGTAAAGAAAGTATTCGACGAAGGTCAGGGAGTTAAACGCCATCGCGGAGCATGATAGGAAATGGCCAAATCGATGCAATACATACGCGGAGCCATGTCCGGAATCATCTTGACTTCCTACTCAATAGAGATTAAATAAACATATGCAGGACCGAGGCAGATACATGCGAAAGACAATTTTCACGCTGATTTTTCCGTCACTTTTGGCGCCTGCCGTCGCGATGGCGCTCGACTGCGCCAATCCGGCACAGTTTATCGGCCACGGTCCGGATCCTTTCATTCCCTACGTCGCTTATCCCGGCTACGTCGCGCCCGGCCAATCGTTGATTGAATCCATCCAAGACGGCCCATGGGAATCGCCCGCCACGTGGGCAGGCAATATTGTCCCGTCCCCCAATAACGTTGTCATCATCAAGCACCGCGTCACCCTCAACTCCACCGTTCGCGTCGCCGATACCGCGGTCATTTCCACTGGCAAACTGACTTTCAATTCGACCCTTGATACGCGACTTGAACTGGGGACGCTTCAAGTGGTGTGCGGACAGCTCGAAATCGGCACCGAAAACGCTCCGGTCGAAAGCAACCGCAAAGCCGAAATAGTTTTTCTCGATATTCCAATTAATACCACGCGCGACCCCGGCCAATACAACAACGGCCTGGTCGTGATAGATGGCAAGGTGACGATCCATGGCGCACCGAAGATGGACACATTCCTTCGCCTGGCGGCCGAAGCGCCGGCGGGCGCCTCCATGGTGACGCTTGAAAACCCAACGACCGGGTGGAAACCGGGCGACCTGCTCATGTTTCACGATACGCGCCAATATACGAACACGACGCGGCCGGACATCCCCGAGGCGGATCACACCGTTCAAAGCGAAGTAATCCCCATCGCATCCATTTCCGGCGATGGCCGCAGCGTTACTTTGGCATCGTCACTGCAATATGCTCACAAGGGCGCCCGCGACGGAGATGACGTATTAATCTTTCGCCCCTGGGTCGGCAATCTGACGCGCAATGTCAACATCCGCTCGGCCAATCCCAATGGCACGCGCGGGCATATGTTGTTTATGCACCGCAGCCAAATCGACATTCGCTACGCTCAAATGTTTGAACTCGGCCGAACCAAAACGGATCCGCTCAACAACACCCTGTTCACTCCTTCCGGAAGTCCAACTCAGATCGGAACCAATCAGATCGGCCGCTACTCCGCGCATTTTCATCATGTTGCCGGTCCGCTTTCCACACCGGCCAACGGCTATCAGTTCACCTTTCAAGGGAACTCGGTGTTTTCACTATTGGAAACCACCTCTTTTAAGTGGGGCATAGCTCTTCACAACAGCCATTTCGGTCTCATCAAGGACAACGTTGTTTATAACTGGTCCGGCGCGGGCATTGTGGCAGAAGACGGCAATGAAACCGCTAACATGGTTGCTCACAATTTTGTGAATCGCCTGACCTACACGGGCACAGGCGAAGATTCGCGTAGCCGTGAGGACGTCGGCCATACAGGAGCTCCTTTTTGGTTTCGTGGCCCGAACAACATCATCCGCGATAATGTGGCCAGCGGCGGGACCGGCGGATTCGCGATTGTTGTGGGAGCGATGGCCAATCCAACGACGCGTATCCCATTGGGACCTGGTTCAGACACAGCGGAGGCGGGTCAATACACGATGAAAGACATGATGGCCATCGCCATTCGCGAATTTGCACGCAACGAAGTCGCTGGGGCCACCATCATGGGATCGACCATCTGGAATGTCGGATCCCGGAACAATGTCACACCCGTAAATGAGATAGAAGAATCGGTCATCAAAGATTTCCGCGTGTGGCACGTTAGCTCGTATGTGTACTACAACTATAAGACGAACCGTGTTACTTTTGATGGGGCGGTCTGCCTAGGTGACTTTCAAACCTTGAGAAACCTTACATCCGCCGCCGGCGCGTTTTTCTTCAGCGACTATGTCTCGTTCAATTTCAAAATCATCAACTCGAACATTCAAGGATTTTTGAATGGCATTTTAATCGGGCCCGTCGGTGACCAGACCATTGAAAATACGTATATGCGTAATTACATCTCTATCATTAAGGTCCCAACATGGATGGCCAGTGGCGCGCCCGCTCCAGAACTACCGCCGCGCACCGTTACGCTGAAAAATGTGCGGTTTGTACCGACCGGAACGCCGTCACGCAACGACTGGGGAACACAGGCATTTATCCGATTGACCGGCATACCCCATGCGCGCGCGACCAACTTGATTCAACGCGATCGCTTGTTTGTTTACAACCACAACGGCGTCGTGGGAGATAATTTCCGCGGATTTACTCCGGAACAAAAATTTGACGCGATCATGCCCAAGACACAAGTGCGCCAAGATGGCTGGATCGAGCTCCTCGCTTCTCCAGATGAAGGTTTGACCAATCAACAGAACCGCGATCTTCACGGCATCATGACCGCGGGTGAAATTGCGCCGTGCCATGACACGCGCACCGGTATCATTGGATTTGTTTGTCCAATGGTAAACGATGCCACTCCGCCTTCAATACCACAAGGGCTTCAGGCGACCGTGGTCAGCGACAACCGGATCAATTTGACCTGGTCTGCCTCCAACGATCCGGAGTCCGATGTTGCCCAGTACAACATTTACAGGAATGGAGTCTTTATCCGGGAAACGCCCTCGACGAATTTTTCCGATACCGGTCTCAGAGAAGCGACGCAGTACCAATACGAAGTTTCAGCCGTAAATCTGGCGGACATCGAATCGCCGAAAAGCGCACCCGCCTCCGCCACGACCCTTGTGGACAACACTCCTCCTCAACTCATGTCCGTGTTCGCCGCGGGAAATCCAAATTTCGTGAACGCGGTCTTCAACGAACCGGTCAATGAGGCCAGTGCGGAAAGCGTTTTAAATTACGTCATCAACCTCGGCGTGACAGTCCAGGCAGCGGTGCTTCAAGCCGACCTGAAAACAGTTGCTCTGACTGTTTCGGGTTTACTGGAAAATATTCAGTACCTGCTCACGGTCAATAACGTCACGGACCGTTCGCTTGCTGGAAATACCATTGCCTCCAACACGCAGCTTCCATTTACCTTTGACAGTCAATCGTCACCCGGACAAACCCCCAATGGAGGAACCCCCTCCGCCTCGAATCCTCGCGGGGGAAATTCCATCTATACCATCAACCCCTCCCGGGGATGGAACTCCATAGAGATGGCTTGCGAAGCGGATTTGGCCTCCATCTTCAATCGGATCGGGAAGGAAGTGGCCGTCGTGCCGACATACCAAAGACATTTGAGCTGGTACGGCAGAAATAACGAAGGGAGAGCTTGTCCTTCTGGCACCTATATTATTTCAGGCTGCGGCGGAAAAAAGAAGGTCGTCATCGTAAGATAAAGAGACCCGGTTGTTCTGTTTGCTAAGATCCGCAAATCCATGACGTCCAAAAATCCCAATCCCTACATGCTGGTTCCCCCCGGAAACGATATTCCCCGTGTTGTGAACGCCATCATCGAAATCCCGAAAGGACGCCGCAACAAATTCGAAGTTGATAAAAAAACCGGGCTCATTCGTTTGGACCGGCATCTCTTTGCTTCCAGCCATTACCCGGGCGACTACGGATTTATTCCACAAACCCTGGCCGAGGATGGCGACCCGCTCGACGTGTTGGTTATGGTAAACGAGCCAACGTTCAGCGGCTGTTTGATTGAGTCTCGCGTCATTGGACTCTTCAAGATGAAAGACGGCGGGAAAAACGATTTCAAAGTCCTGGGTGTCCCCAACACCGACCCGCTGTTCGCGGAATACCACGAGTTAAAAGACGTGCCGAGCCATTTTCTCCGGGAAGTTGAACATTTCTTTGGGACCTACAAACAACTGGAAGGTGTGCCGATTGACGTTTTGGGATGGGCGAAGGCCGCCGATGCAGTGGCCGAAGTAAAAAAGTCCGTCGAAAGATACAAGAAGAAACGTTAGATCCCCAGCAGTTCCCCCGCCGTTACGATCGCAAATCCTTTTTCTTTGGCCGCCTTGATCACCGCTTCGGTGATTGCGAGCGATTTGTCGCTCTTGGGCCAGCCGTCGTGGAGAAGAATGACAGCACCAGGGCGAATGGCCTTAACATAACCGGGAATATCCGTCTCGGCTCCCGTCGAGTTCCAATCGGTCCCGTAGGTCCAATTGACTAGCACGAACCCGGTTTCCTTGGCGGCTTGTTTTATCCACGGTTTATCGATGCCATGCGGCATGCGCATGATTTTTAACTTTTGACCGCCGGTTTTCTCGATGATCCGCTGTGAATCGCGGATATCTTTCACCAAATCGTCTTTGGCCAGCTCGGCCGCTTTGTCCGCGTTCCCGACCTCTTGAAGCCGCGCTTTGTACCGCTTGTTGTAGTTCATGTGCGTCATCGTGTGATTGGCGATTTCATGCCCTTGCGCGCTGATCTTTTTCAACATCGACGGTCTAAGCCTCGACTGTTCCCCCAACACGAAAAAAGTGGCCTTCACCTGATACCGGTCGAGTAAGTCCAGAAATTTTTCGGTGTTGGGGCCGGGACCGTCATCAAATGTCAACGCGATCTTCTTTTCTTTGGTCGGCCCCTGCGTCAGAAAATCGCCCGGCTTCGGCGCCGCCATCGCCGCGACCGTCACAAAAAATAGCAACAAGAAAGTGTTAGTACGCTTTATCATCAGGGTCCCAGAAATTGACCGAACGTTCTTCGCCGCTGACCACACCGGACGACGATACGTTCAACGACCAAAGACTTCTTACCATTCCGCGGGACGAAAAAATAATTTTCCCCCAATCCACGCGCCAACCGCCCTCTGGGAGCGGAACGGCCCGACCGACCGCCCAATGCGTCGTTTTGGAGAACCGGCGGATATTATCCGAGGTCAAACTGGCCTTGATCGGAAAAGAATCCATGTCGGTCCAGGCGGTCACTCCTTTTTTCTCTTTGCCGGTTAGCAGGTTGATGTGGCGCGAACTGTAGGCACAACAAGGCGGAATGTCGGTCACCGCCGTCCATCCGAACGGATTGATCACGCCGGCCACAATCTCGGTCTTTTCCCCTTCGCCGTTGCGTCCGACCAAATGGTTCGCGTAAGCGCGGCTCGATATCGAAAGGACCAGGTAGAGCCCCCAACTGACCCACATCCACCGCGTGGCGGCCCACCCCTCGGTTTTCCGACGATGAACGAACCAAAGCCCCACACCCATGAACAATAGCGGGATCACCGTCACCGCCGGGACCAGATTCGCCCCGTATTCCTCGAATGTGAAGGGAGAAAACAGCGGCACGCCATAACTCGTCAAGTAATCGCAAACCGAATGCAAAAAGAAAGGCAGGGAATAATGAAACCAGCGCTGCCGGAAAGGGCCCGGATCAAAACGGGACAAAACCGCCGCGAAGAAACATGATTGGACCACCGCGCCAAAAAACGAATGGCTGATACCGCGGTGCTGCAACCAATACGACCACGGTCCGCACCAATGAAAAAAAACGTCCAGATCGGGAACGTTGGCGAGCGCGGCCATGATCCAGAACCGCCGTGGCGACGCGCGGAAGGTCTTGGCGGCCAATCCCCCCGTCAGTGTGTGTGTTATCGGGTCCGTACGCGCTCCTTAATGAGGCGGTAGGTGTGCTGCGCGCCTTGCCATCCCAAATCTGCTGAGAGGATCCATCCCTCCCAGGTTTCCTTGCCAACGGCCTTGGCATAAGAAGAAAAGGTGGGTGTTTTAGCGAAGAGACCGATGCCGAGGAACCCCACGACCAGCGTATTGCCGATCAAGATCAATACGCCCGAAAGAAACAGGCCAAGTACTTTTAAATCGGGTTGGTGCTTGTGGACGGCCGAAATGGTGAGCGAGATGTGAAAGGCCAGCGCCAACCCCAGAACAAATTGGAAGACCGGCAACAATTCCGGCGGGTTCCACCAGCGCCGCGTCACCGTGTAGATGAGAACGATCGCGATCAAATAAATCGGAATGATATAGGGCGAGAGCGCAATGAACGCGTTTGACTTCGACAGCCGCACTTCGCCGCCCGTCGACCTGGCCTTGAACGAATGGACTTTCGCGCCAGACAGAATGCCGGTGAGCGCATGCGTCATTTCATGTCCGAATACATACAGCCACATGGGCTTGGTCAGGAACCGTTCCACGAGCAGATAGGTGAGCATGCCCGCCAGGTAAAGCCACAGGGATTGAAAACCGGTTTCCAAGAGATCGGGGAGCATGAGGCCGGTTTGATGAAGGACCGCCCATAAACAGGGAATAAGCGCCAGCGCGATAAACCAGCGGCCGGCGCGGCCGAATTTAGTCGAACGTCGTGTCTTCGAAAGGTATTTTTTGCTCACGCAGTTCTTGTTTCCATAACTCCAGGGCCTCGGGCGCTTTCACGCGCGCCATCTTGACCCATTTGGATTCGGGCGGGCTGAACAATTCGTAGGTGTCTTTGTACCATTGGTAGGCGTATTTGAGAGAGGACTCGCTGACGGCGTAATCGCGGTCGAATTCGAGGGCGTCAAGTTTTTCGACGTATTCGGGCGACGTGGGATCTCCCAGCGCTGATTTCTCCTGCTCAAACTTTTTGTCGAAAAATTCTTTTTTCAACTGCGGAGAGCGATGCCAGGCCATGTACTTCTCGGCTTCTTCGTAGGAATGCCGCGCCCGGCTCACCACATCGCGGTAAATAAGGCCGTAAACTCCGGCCGCTCCCACCAAAAAAACCAGGCTGCCTTTGACCCACCCTTTTTTCAGCCACTCCACCATCAAAACCGTTCGTTAAAACCCTGTGGTGTGTCTTGGGAATTTTGGGCCCGCTGATCGGCCATGGTCATGGTGTTCAGCATCTTGTGGACTTTAATGAGGATTGTTTCAGGACGGAAAGGTTTCTCAATGTAACCGGCCATATTGGATTCTTGTTTCAACATGGCCTTGGTCGAGTCGTTCATGTGGGAACCGGTGATCATAAAAACGGGCACTTTGCTGGTGATCGGGTCGCTCTGGAGTGTGCGCAACACGTCGTAGCCGCCGACACCGGGCATCATCAAGTCGGAAATGATGATGTCGGGCAGGAATTCCGCAGCAACTTTGGCGATGTTGCGGCCGTCCTTGCCGACTTTGACCTGGAAACCTTCCATCTCAAACGCGGACCTTAAAAGGGCCAGGATTGAATCATCGTCGTCCATGATGAGGACTTTTTTTGTGGAGGGATGCGCCTTGGCGGGTGTTTTTGCATCAGCCATGTTTTTTTACTCCGGCGCGGACCGCCAAAACACGGTTTCGGTTATCGACTTGCACAAATTGGGGTTTAAGTTTTTTGGCCTTGGCGTCTTCGAGCCATGCCACGGACATGATGATCACTTTATCGCCGGGGTCGCCGAGCCTCGCGGCGGCGCCGTTCAGGCCGATAACGCCGGAATGGCGCGGGCCTTTGATGATATAGGTCTCAAAACGGTTTCCGTTGGCGAGATTGGCCACGAGGACCATTTCGTGTTCGTACATTCCGGCGGCCTCGATGAGGGCCTGGTCGACCTCAATGCTGCCTTCGTAATCAAGCCGGCTGGCGGTGATGGTGGCGCGGTGGATTTTTGCTCTGCACATGCGTCGTAACATAAGGGGCGCATCGTAGCATGAAAAACGGAGGGCGTTAAGAAATGGTGAAACCGCCGGCGTAGGCGAGCGCGGCGATGACGTCACGGAGGGTCTCCTGGTCCACCACGTCGTCAAACGCGATGCCGGCCAGATAGTAGCCTTCCTTGTAGGTGGAGCGGATGATGCGGGCGCGCAAGTTTTCAAGATGAGCGCCGTCTTTGAGAGAAAACGTCACGTACACAACGCCCGCGACCTTCATCTGAAAAGCCGTTTCAATCAACAGGCCTTCCGGGCTCAAATTGAGGATCCGGCCCCACCCTTCTTTGGCGCGGCCTTCCGGAAAACGGAGCCCGACCGGGATGCTCGTCGAAAACCGTGCGGTTTGGCGGCGCACGATTTCCATTATTTCCACCCGTCCAATTGGCGTTCGATTTCTTTCAGCGGACGCGACACCATGTGCGGCGCGCCGCCCGTGACCACCCACAGGCGCTCAAAGCCGACCGCCATGCCCGATGGCGGCACGTCCGGCGCGGTGAAATCGTTTAATTTGTACGGACCGCGCCACACCACGGCCGCCCCTTTGCGCTCCAGTTTGGCCAGGCGGAGTGGTTTGCCCCCCATCACCCACAAAGCGTTGCCGTCCCAAGCGATACCGCTCGGATCGGGCAAGAGCGACTGCACGGTATCGATTACGCGCAGGTCCGGCCCATGTTTGTAGATAAGTCCGGTCTGCGCATCGCTCGACCACAAATTGACGCCGTCCCAGGCGATGCCGGTCGGGTTTGTGCCGGGAGCGGAAGCGGTCTGAAGCGTCGGCAACCCCAAAATGCGCTGGTGGCTGCGGAACTTCAAATCAAAACCGATCGTCACGAGACTGTCCGGCGTGTCACAGACCAAAATCGGCTGGCTGTCCTGCATGCGGAAAATTTCGTCGGCGATCAACGCGCGGCCCTTTTCGGTGAGGCCTTTTTTCAAAACATAATGCGTGATGGTCGAGTCGTACCAGTTGCCGACCCACAGCGATCGGCCGTCCCATTGGATGCCAGAGAGCGTGGCCGAGGCCAGGTTCATGGTCGGCGCGGGCGCGCCGTTCCAGCGGGCGCTGAGACCTTTACCGACAACAAACGACAACAAGATCCCAAACGTGATGGCGGCCCACGGGACCTTGTCCTCTTTCAACCGTTTGCCGAACAACGTCCGTCCGTTCGCGGAGGCGGCGCGTTTGGCCGCGGTCAGCACGCGGAAACGCGTCAGCGGTTCCGGCAAACAATCAAACGCGCCGGCGTTCATGGCGTCGAGCGCGGGCACCGCCTTGCTTTCGTTGAGAACAACCAAAAACGGCGTGGCCGGCGCGGATTTTTTAAGCGTTTGCTGCAAATTGTGCAGCGATTCCATCGGATCGGGTTTGGGCACGATCACCAACGTCGGCGGATCGGCCGGGATTTTCTCGATCGCTGCTTCAATTCCCGGCAGCATCTCGCAGGTCACGCCCACCGTTTTGAAATAACCGTCCATGCGCAGCTGGTCTTTTTTTGAAAAACCGATGAGCATTACGCGGGGCACACGAGGCTCCTCTCGAGCGGCAATTCAACCTGAAACGTGGTGCCGTCCGTGCCGCTTTTCAGCAATTGCAGCGTGCCGCCGTGATATTCCACGTAACGTTTGGCCCGGCTTAAACTCAAACCCTGGCGGTGTTCCTTCGTCGAGAAAAAGGGTTGGAAGAGGCGCGGCGCCAAATGTTCCGGAACACCGCGGCCCGAATCGCGCACGAGCATTTGGATCACGCCCAAATCGCTGCGGTTCTTGATGGAAATCGTGATCTGACCGGATTCGTTCGGCAACGCCTCCAATGCGTTCCGGAGCAATTCGTGCACCACAAAACGAAGCAACGTGGGGTCGCCGGGAACGTCCGGCATTGGATCATCGGTGAGAAACTCCACGGCCAGCGTGGGCCGGCGTTCTCCAAAAATCTCAGCCATTTCGCGGTTGACCAAATCTTTAAGGGACACCGGCGCCGTCGACATCTGCCGGCGGCTGGTCAAGTGCAGGTAATCATCGAGCGCGCTGGTCACGTCCTGAAGCTGCGCCTGGATCGCGCGGAAATTTTCGCTCAACTCGCCCGCGCCTTCCACCAACAAACGGAGCCGCGCTTTCCAGAACGATTCGCTCTTGCTCTGCGGGTCGAGCAAACCCAATCGCTCCAGTGTCAACAGAAGCTGACCTTGGGCGGAAACCAGCGTCGTACGCACGCGCTGAGCGACGCCTTTCGCAAACATCTCCTCTTCGGTCCAAGAGAGTTCCTGTTTTTTGCGGATGGCCCTTTCCATTTCTTCGACAAGTTTTTTCTGCAACAGGCCGATCTCTTCCTGTTTTGCGGAAACGTACTGGTTGCTCGCGTCGGAGAACAATGTCCGCAAATTCCCAATGCGGCTTTCCAGATCTTTGAGCTGGTTTTTTAGCGTCTCATGATTTTCCGAGTAAAACCGGATGTCGTTGTCGCGCAACCGCAACTGCTGGGCGCGGAACACTTCCGACTGCTGCTCGAAATCGTGCAGCCGTTTGCGCAGTCCTTCGTTTTCCCCTTCCAGTTCGCTCGTGCGCCGCCGCAGTTCAACGGACTCTTCGGCCAAAACGGTCTTATCATCGGCAAGTCCCTTCACTTCTTGCGCCAGCTTGAGCGCCTTGGATTTCAGATCATCCTCTGAAACGCCAAGCAACGAACGCAGCAGTTCGTTTTCGTCGGTGGACACTTTTTCCTGGGACTTGATGGCGGTCGCCATGCCGTTCATGGCTTTCTCAAAATCATCGAGGTCGGAGAGATATTCACGGAAGACCATTTCTTTTTCGGTTTCGGTGACAGTGGGCAGCGCCCAAAGACGTTTGGCCAGTTTCTCTTTAAACGCGCGCAGCTCTTTCTGCCAGTCGGGCAGCGTCATGGCACGACCAGTGTCGAACCGGCCTTGGGCAACCCGCGCTCGATTTTGTCGGGGTTAGCGTTGTAGATTTTCTTCCACTGGTTCGGGTCGCCGTAATATTCCCGCGCAATCGACTGCAGCGTCTCACCGGCCTGCACTCTGTGCGTGCGCACGGTGTTTTGTTTACGGCGGATCTCGCTGAGTGTGCCGCGCTCTGCGGAAAGGTTGCCTTCCAGATCGCGGATGCGGGCCTTTAGGTCCCGGATCACGGCGTCGCGCTCCCCCAACAAATCTTTGTTTTTGAGCTGATCAATGCGGGACTTGGCGTTTTCCATCTCTTCGACCGCCAGCCGTTTCTTCTGTTCAAGCTCGGCCAAGGACGCTTTCAGTTCCGCTTCGCGTGAGGTCATCAGCACCACATTCTGGTCGAGCTGGCTGGCCTGTTCCAACGCGCGGTCGTAATAAATTTCTGAGAACTGTGGCCGGCCGAACTTGTAGGTGAGCGACGCCCGGAACTGGCTCGCGTCGTCGTTGGCGGTCTTAAGCGGGATCAGATAGGCGATGTCGATCTGCATCGGCGAGATGTAAAGTCCGACGCCGGTGGCCAGGAAGTCGATACCGCCATCATCGCGCGAACCCCAACCGAGCCGCGGACGCACCACCCCGCGTGCGAGCAGCCATTCCATCCCGGGATGAATGCGCCAGACACCGCCTGTTCCGAACTCCAAGTCGGCGATCATCAACAAATAGTCCGCGTATTTAAATTGCACGCCACCGATGAGCGAGGGGCCGTCCGCGTTGGCGCCGGGATTAAAAATCTGCCGGAGCGCGAGCCCCGACTGGAGCCGGCGGTTCATGGGAAAAATGAAGCCTCCCGTAAAACCCAAACCAATATTGGACTCGCCAATGCGGGAAGATTTATCGTCGCCATTCTGGTGGCGGATCGTGGCGGCCAGACCGACTTTGGCCGGAAATTTGAGGAAGCCTTTGGTCCAACGTTCCAATGGCGCATCGCCGGCGGTGCCCATCGTGATGTCGACCATGTGCGCGCCCTCGGCCGGCGTCATGCCATACACGCCCAGCGCGACCGGGTAATTCTTATCGCGGAACCGGTACGGCCGCGCATACACGCCGTTGAAATCGGAACCGGCCGTTAACCCCACGCTATGAAACCGGCCGTAATCGACCGTCATTTCTTCTTGAGTGATGTCGTGAAGACCCGCCGGGTTGTAGAAAAGCGCGTAGGAATCGCCCGACACCGCCGAATAGCCGTTTCCCAGCGCCAGAGGGCGGGCGCCGCGGCCTTGCCGCGGGGAGGCATGGCTCATCGCCACCAGTGCCACCACGAACACGAAAACAAAAACCAGCACGGGGAGCCAACGGATATAGAACGGGTCTTTACGCCAGATGGGGCGGGGAGGGCCTAACTTGAACAGGGCGGGCCGGTCACTAAGGTGCCGGTGCTTTTCAGGATTATTTTTGTGTGTTGGTTCCGAGCGCATAGAGTCCAATTCGGCGAAGTCGTCATCCTGGAATGTCTCTATCCAGGATCCACTTTAACATGGGCCCTGGATTAAGACATTCCAGGGCGACGAACTACGTCGATTTGGTTCTAAGCGTAAGGGGATTGAGGCGGAAAATCAACGCGTCTTTTATTAATTGGCCGAGGAGGAAACGGGGGCGACACCCTTCTTAACTTTGCCTTCCGCGATCAATTTGGCGCGCTGGCGTTTGAGGCGGCGTTTCCAGCGTTGATCGTTCTTATGACGGGTGCGTTTTTGACCACTTTTTGTGCGATGACTCATGAAATGACGGCTCCAATATTTGAATTGTGATGGGGTCAGTTACCACTTTAAGCAAAGCTAGGCAACCGCGGCCTTCCCACAACCGCTTTCAAGTTTGCTAACAGGTGAGGCATGAGTCCAGCGAAACGCGCGATTTTGTTTCTCAATTTGGGCGGGCCGGAAACACAGGACGACGTGAAGCCGTTTTTGTATCGGCTGTTTGAAGACCCGGAAATCATTCGTATCCGGTTCACGCCGCTGCGGAAGTTTGTGGCGTGGGCCATCACGGCGTCGCGCTGGAAAGAATCCCAAAAAATGTACCAGATGATCGGCGGCGGCTCGCCGATCCGCCGCCTGACCGATGAGCAGGCCGCGGCCACCCAGACGTCCCTCGAGAAAAAAGGGTATCTCGCCAAAATCCGCACCGCGTTCAACTGCTCGGCGCCGCTCGTGGAAGACGTTGTCAAAGAACTGGCCGACGCCGGTTACGACCGGTTCCTGGCGTTCCCGCTTTACCCGCAATATTCGCTCACCACAACCAAAGGCGCGCTTGACCGCTCCCGCGCCGCCGTGAAAAAATTCGCGCCGAAAGCCTCCTTTCACGAAATCAATTCTTGGCACCTGCAACCCGACTTCATCCGGGCCCATGCGGACCTCATCCGCGAGACCGCGCGCGGTTTTTCGGACAAAGACGACCGGAACACCCACCTCGTTTTTTCAGCCCATTCGATCCCCGAGAAACTCGTGACCGAGCTCGGCGACCCGTACAAAAAACAGATGGAAGAGACCGTCAAAGCGGTGGTTGAAAAAGCCGCCTGGAAAGGACCTTGGACGCTGGCCTGGCAATCCAAATTGGGCCCCGTCAAATGGCTGGGACCGTCGACGGAAGAAACGGTGTTACAGCTCGGGAAAAACGGGGTCAAACAAGTGCTTGTGGACCCGATTGCGTTTGTGACCGACCACATCGAAACGCTTTACGAGCTTGATCAAGAACTGGCCGAAGAGGCCAAGGAAGCGGGCGTGTCGGAATTCCGGCGGACGCCGGGGCTCAACAGCAACCCCGGCTTCATCGCGGGGTTGACCGATATCGCTATTCAGCAGCGATCGTTTTGGGACTAGAAAAATTCCGGACGGCCTCTCCCACTTTGCGGTTTAAATCGTAAACGACCTGGGCCATCGCGCTATCCACCCAACCCTCCACCGTCTTCTCCATCAACGCGTCCAAGAGTTGTCCTTCTTTTTCCGTTAAGGGGGTCGTATCGGGAAATCCCGGCTCCCATTCGTACCCGCCTATGAATGTTTTCCGGTAACCGTGACGGCGGCGCCATTCGCCCATGTCGTATTTCCAGCGATAACCTCGGGGAAGAGAAATGCAGGTACCTTGCGAAGCTGGCGCAGTAGAACGGGTGACTTCAAAATCGATTTTGACCGGCATATGCCACAAATTGATTTGAAACAGCGCGGGAGTCGAACCGTAAAGTCCGTCTGCGGAATAACGCAGCTTTAGCGGCTTCTCCATTTTCCAATTGGGTTTGGCAGGCCGCGGCACCGACGACCAGTCGGCGCCTTTTTGCGTGTCGCCGGTCGCCAAATAATCCGCCAATCTTTTTTTCACCCAATACCCCCACACGTTGCGCAGAACACGGTCATAAAAAGCGCCAGCGACCGGGTCCATCATCGGCCGCTCATCGGCCAACGAGTTGTAAAAATATCCTTTTCCTGAAAAGAACTGATAGCCGTGCCGGTGCCGCCACAAATTCCAAGGACTCTCGTTTTTGTTCCGGGTGATGGGATCGATGCGCATCGTCAGCAAGCTCTTCCGGGTTACGTCCGTCTCAAACGTGACTTCCGCTCCCACCCCCCACATTTCGGCGCGCGACACGCCATAACTGGGAGCGATCCATTCAACGGGACTGAAATTAATTTCGTCGCCGCGGCGGTCGGTGGTCTGCTGCCAACCGGGCTCCAAGAATTTCGCGAACAAATCGAGGGTAAAAACGTCTTCTCTGATTTCGGGGACTTCCGCGGCCGTTTCCCCAGCGGAAAGCGGGAGTGAAAGGAGGGCGGAAAAAACCAGCGCCAGCCCCAGCGGGCGGCGCAACATCATCGAGAGGAACGGATGAGTTGGATCAACCGTGGGATCTCTTCGCGCGCGTGGCCGTGGTATTCACGCCCTTTATCGGAAGAGAGCACGTCTTCCCAGATGGCAATCGCCTCCAGGTAACGTTTTTGAAATTTGTAGGAATTGGCCAGGACCGACTTCACGATGGTGGGGCAATTCGGATCGCGCAGCGCGTCTTCCAACATGCGGATCATGTTTTGCATCTGGTTCGTGCGCATGTACCCGATGCCCGCGGCATAGGTCCGGAAGGCCCAATACGTCGGATTGTAATGGATCCCTTCGGCCAGGACTTCCAACGCTTCATCGGGACGGTTCGTGGAGCGCAGCCAGGCCAGCGTGGCTGCGCCAAACAAATAGGCGCGGTGGAAATAGGGATCAATGCGCGTCACGCGCAGCGTGTCATTTTTGAGATAGGGATAATTTTTCGAGCTCTTGACCCCATCGTAACTGCCCATGTTTTGAAGCAATTGGACCCAGGCCACGTCGGCTGCCAAGCGGCGAAAGCCGAACGTGATAAAGGCCGCGTCCTGAATGCCGCTGGTTTTTGTGAGCAACGCATCAAAATGCGGGAAAGGCGGTGTGTAGCTCCGCTCCAGACGGATTTGAGAAAACAGCAAGAGGAGCAGCAGCCCGACAAATAAAATTGGTTTTTTAAGGGACGCCGCCGTCACTAAAATTCCTTTTTCGAAAACGACCAGCTGGTGAGAAAAAGCGCAATGCCGACGTACGACACGGAATACAGGGCCAGCCAACCGAACCATATTGCGGGCGGGGTCACCGTGGCCTGCCAGAAATCCCGGTAATTAAAAATCCCAAAATTGGGGGCGACATAACTGAGGAACTCCGCCACCGCTTTCACGAGCGGGTTGGCCGAACGCTCGGACATGTACCGCAATTCCGAAGTAAAGTGCCCCAGCACCCACAAAAAACCGGTGAGTGTCATAGAAGAAGCGGTGGACGTTGTGATTAGGGATATCAATAGCGCCAGGGACCCAACCACGGCAATTTTGGCGATAGAACAGAGCACAGCAATCGGATAAAAAAGTTCGAGTTTCCATCCCATGAGTTTGAGGCTGCCGACATGCAGCACGGCCATGATCAGCATTCCGCACACGAGCGCCGCCAGGGTCCCGGCAAACCGGCCGACGATGTATTGCCAGCGTTCGACCGGATGGCTGAGAATGAGATAAACACTGCGCGTTTCCATTTCCGTAAGCACCAGATTGACGGTCACGAACAACACCGCGAGCAATGCCAGAAATTCAATGCCGCCCAACCCCAGATCGAGCATCATGCGCGTCTGTTCCTCGACGGCCAGCGCCGAAATGACCACCCCGCCGCCCATGAGAATGATCCCGAAAAGCACAACCGTAAAGTAGATCTTGTTGCGGATATGTTCTTTCAGCGTGTACTGCGCGACAGCTAAGAGGCTTTCCATTTTCCCTCCTCAATAAATTTGAGCGGGCCGATGCTTTCGGTGCGGACCACCGAGGAAGCAAACACCTCTTCCAGCTTGCCTTCTTTTCCTTTCCAATCGGTGTTTTCCATCACGGTCGTCAGATGACCGGCCGCCAGAATGCCGATGCGGTCGCAGACCCGCTCGACTTCGGAAATGTTGTGCGAGGACAAAAGGACCGTTTTCCCCTGGGACTTGAGCCACAAGATCAATTGACGGAGCTCCTGGATCGCGAGCGGATCGAGGCCGGTCACCGGCTCGTCCATAATCAAAATGTCGGGGTTGTGCACAAGCGCCTGGCCCATACTGACGCGCTGCATCATTCCTTTGGAATAATCGGAGATGCGGCGATCGGCGCTTTTGGACAAGCCCACTTTTTCGAGGATATCGTTGATGCGCTCTTCCCGCCCCGCGCGCGGCATGCGGGACAGTTTTGCGAAGGTGCGCAGGGCCTCCCGGCCGGTGAGATATTTGTTGATATAAGCGGCCTCCGGCAGGTAGCCGATCTTGGTCAATGCGGAGAGGTCCGGCATTCGCCGTCCCATTACTTCCACTTTGCCCTTCGTGGGGCGCAACAGACCCAACAACAATTTGATGGTGGTGGTTTTTCCCGAACCGTTCAGGCCCAGAAGGCCGAACACTTCTCCTTGGCGGATTTCGAGCGACAGGTCCGAAAGCCCAAGGCTTTCCTTGGTCCTGCCGAGGTGGGACCGTTTGTATATCTTCGTCAATTTTTCAAACCGGATAATGCTCATTCCTCACTCCTTCGAAAAAAACGGTAATGCACCCGGTAAAATATAAAAATCAGCGCGATCCAGAAAAAAGGACTTGAGACAACACGCAGGAGCATCGCTTTAAACCGCTCCTTTTTTTTCTGTCCCTCCGTGTATTCGCGGCCGGCCACAACAAATTCAAAATCCGGTTTTTCATAGGGAATTTCCAACTCCAGCGGCTCCTTCCCCACCACCTTTAATCTGGTCACAAAAACGCCGTCCTCCTCGTGCCGTTGGCCCGACCGCGCGATTTCCTCGTAATACTCGCGAAAAAATTGGGCGCGCCCGGAAAGCCGCGCGCCCACCGGTGCTACCGGATACGAAATGTCGAACTCAACACGGGCCGCGGAAGGACCAAAAGGTTCCTGGATGAAACGGGGGCGGAAATCGTCAAAAGCCAGCGCGCGGCCGTCGGAAAAAATCTGGAAGGACTTGGAAATATAGTCTTTGGCGCGGGATTGATAGAGCGGGTCCCAATCACGGGCGGGAAGCGGTTTGTTGGCGGGTACATTCATTATCTCATCGGTCCAGTATTCCGCGTGGGCGTCAATATGAACACGCACGCGGTCTGCTTCGATTTTCAATTTGACTTCCACCGGATGCATCCGGAATTCGTGGGCGGAAAGAATGGGATTGATAAGTCCTGCCAACACCAGCGCCGGCGTGAGGCGAAATTTCATGCGTGGACTTTAATAAGCCGTACCTTGTTTATCAAGACGCAGATGAGCAAGACCACCGCGAAAACCGCCACATTGGTGGGTCCCAACGGAAGGTCATAGTGATACGAGACATAGAAACCAGCCAGCCCACTGAATCCTCCCACCAGCGACGAAGCCAGGAAAAAACCCGGCATCCGTCGACAAAAACGCCGCACCGCGAGCGGAGGGATCACAAAAGCCGCGAACGTCAACATGGGTCCCGCAATCAGCACCCCGAGGGAAATGGCGATACCAATGATGGAATAAAGCAGCACATCCCATGCGGCGACATTTTTACCGATGGTCCGCGCGAAATCCCGGTCAAACGACACCATCAAGAGCGACCGGTGCGCCACCAGAAGGACCCCGGTCAACAACGCGAACGCCGAAAGCAGCAACGTCAAATCGCTGGCGCCGACCGTCACGATTTCCCCCTGCAACAGACCCAGGAGTTCTATTTTTCCCGATGGATTTTTGGCCACCAGCAAAATGGCCAGCGCGGAAGCCACCGAATAAAACGCGCCGATGCGGTTTTGAACGGCCCCGTCTCCTTTTCTTTCAAGAATCGCCAAGATCAAGAGAGCACCAAGCGTAAACAATAGCGAACCCGCCAGGGCCGCGAACCGGTCGTTCACTTCGCCCGGATGCAGCGACCAGTGGACCCCCATTCCCTGCAGGAAAAACGCGAAGGCAATGCCAGCCGCCGAGATTTGCGGGAGCGCAACGCCCATGAGCACCATGCGGCGCAACATGAAATAAACACCGATCAACGGGCAGAAGAAACCGACCGCCACGCTGCCCCAAAGCGCATGCCGCAAAATAAAACCATGTTCAAACAACTGGAAGAAATCACTCATGGCTGGCCCAACGAAAGGGTCTTTTTGGCATAACGTTTGAGCAGCGGGATTTTGTGGGAGACCAGCACAATGGCGAGGTTGTCCCGGGTGTTTAACTCCGCCAGCATGTCCATGATTTCTTGCTCCGCCACCGCATCCACGCCAGACGTGGGTTCGTCCAGCACCAACACACGCGGCGCGACCGCCAGCGCGCGTGCGATCAGTACCCGTTGCTGTTGGCCGCCGGATAACGCCGCGTAGGATGCATCGATGTGCGGCGCCATTTTGACCTTCTCAAGGAACGTCAGCACGATCGCGCGTTCCGGCGCGGAACCCGTGAGACTCATGCGCACCACATCAAACACCGTGAGCGGATAAAGCGGGTCCAATTGCCCGCGCTGTGGGACATATCCGATTCGATTCGCCATCTCGGGATAACGCGTCACTTGGCCCCGCAACGGCTTGAGCAAACCCAAGATCCCTTTCATCAATGTGGTCTTGCCGGAACCGTTTTCTCCGACGATACCGAGGAAATCGCCCTCGTTGATGACCAGGTCAAAGTCCGATAGGACGACGTTTGGCCCGTAACCGAACGAGGTTTTTTGAAGTGATAAGAGTTCTATTTGAGCGCCTCCAAGACCGAATTGATGTTGTGCTCAATCATTCCCATGTACGTGGCGGAATCCGAAAAAGCGCCGCCCATGGTGGCCACTTTTGCGACCCGGATGCCGGTTTGGTCCGCAAGCCAATGCGGCGCGCTTTCCGAATACTGAATTTCGAACAAGAGCAGCTTGGCATTTTCCTTTTTGATCTTTTCCGCCAACTCCGCCAGATGCCGCGGCGACGGCGCAATGCCCGGCTTGGGTTCGATCTCGCCAATCAAAACAATTTTCAGATAGTCCGCGAAGTACACCATGTCGCGGTGATACGAGATGGCGCGAAGGCCTACCAGCGAAGCGGTCCGCTTCTCCCACTCCTTTAATTTCCCGGCCAATTCCTGTTCAAAGGCCGCGCGGTTCTTCTCGTAAACGGCCTTGTTAGTCGTGTCCAACCGCGCGAATGCCTCGGCAATAGCGCGCGCGATGGCCGTGCCGTTGCGCGGGTCGGTGTTGTAATGCGGATTCCCGTCGGGATGCAGCTCCCCTTCGGCGCGGGACAGACTCACCGGGACATTGAGCGGCTTTATGTGGACGGAACAATCAATGTCTCCGTTTTGGCCCGGTTGCAAAGCCGGGTTCGCCGCCGCCTCGATGAGCGCCGGCAAAAAAGCGTGCTCGGCCCAAAGACCCAGATGAACAATGCCTTGTGCCTGCGCGAGCTTCGGCACGAAGCTCGGGCGCTGGGGCACCGAGTGGATGTCCTCCGTGCCCTTCGCCAAGGTCTCCACGTTCACCAAGTCGCCGCCGACGCGCCGCGCGATGTCCGCCAAGTCCGGCGTGGTCGCCACAATCCGCAGCTTTGCATGGGCCGGCGTTGCCGCCCATAACAAACAAGAAAAAAACAGAAGTCTCTTTAAAACCATAAACCCTCCATTAATTCGTCTCCCCGGCATGTCTTTGGCCGGGGTCTCCCGTTTTCAAAACTAGAGTTCCCGGCCAAAAGATTGCCGGGATGACGCTAGCGGTCCTTAAACGCGTGCGCGTGTTTGCCGATCACCGCCGTCCATTGCAAAAAAACCTGATGGTCGGTTTCGGTGCCCGGCACGTTGTCTTTCACCTGCGAATACTGCGCGCGGATCCGCTGGAATTCCGACGGGATGAAATTGATGAACCCGCCAGCGCTGCGCGTCACTTCATCGGGATTATCGATGCTTTCGGAGTAATCGTAAAAACCGCCACCACTAAACAGACGGGCCAAGGCCGCTTCCACGTAGGAATAACCACCGAGCGCGCTGCGACGCTCGAACGTATCTGTGTCGCCGATGTTGTCCGCATCCGTGTCGAGCGCGAGTTCCTGGCGGCGGCGTTCGTTGTTATGAAACCCCTCCAGCCCCCAAGTAATTTTTTTGAACAGGTTTTGGCGAACGGGTTCGTAGCGATACGTGATATCCACACCAGTCAAATAGCGGCGGTTGTTCGACATGTCGTTCGCGATGCCGCCGATAAAGTTCTGCCGCGGCGTGTAGGCCTCGCTCACCCCCACATCAACGCCTTGGTTATCTCCCAGCGGAAGATACGTGAACAGCCGCGCGTTGTAGGTCATTGCGTTCCATTTGCGGCCGGACGTGTCGCCATCGCCGCCGGTCTCTTCCAAACGCGTGTTCTCCGAACCGATCTTGTTCGTTGCGCCGACGGTCCCTTGCAGGAAAAACGGGACGTAGAACAAGTGGGTCAATTCGACGCCATCCGATTTTGTTTCGCCGCCAACAAACGAATCAAGCGAGGTCAAACGCTCCACGAACGGCAATTCGTGTTCGTGGAATTTCGGCAAGCGCCCAAAATTTGAGAAATAACGACCGAACCGCACGGTCATGTGGGCCGGCAACGCGGTCGTCACCACGGCCGCTTCCTCGACTTCAACCTCTTCGTCGGTGCCGTTGATGATTGCGTAGACCTTCGCGAACGGGTCCACGGTCGCCTGGAAATTTAGCTCCGCTCCGCGGAAATCAAAACCTCCTTTATCTTCTTTCGTGTCTTTGACCACGGCATCCAATACCAGGCCCATGGCCGGGTTAAACGCCGATGAATCCGCGGACGTGCGGCGCGCGTCCAACTCCTTTAATACCGCCTGTTTCACTTCTTCCACCGTGACTTCCGAATAAATGGGACGGATAAAACTCACTGCCAAAAATACGGCCGCCAATAGGCGGAACAAATGCATGTGTTGCAACATAGAAATACCTCCAAAACAATAAGGGCCTAAATCAAAGGGCCTGATCCGCCAAGGCGGACCGGTTACGACGGATGGAGGTTAAGCGAGAGGTGGGGCGCGGGGAGAGGCGGTAAGAAGTGAGGCGCGAGAAACAAACGTCTCAAAAGAAAACGGGAGCAATTCCTCGACGACATGAACATTCAGTACGGCCGAACCGGCGTCAATGTCTCCGGTCGAGATGGTGTGGCAAACAACGCAACCATGATCATTGACGGAAGCGTGCGAAGCGTCCGCGTGGGCGACGTGGAGTTGGGCGGCCAAAACCGCCACAACTCCGAGGAAAAACGCCGATCGCTTCAGAAACTGCTTCATGTGCCTTTATTTATCAAGGAATGAACGCAACATCCAGGCCATTTTTTCATGGCCTTCCATCAAGCCGGTAAGAAAATCGCTGGTGCCGGTGTCGTGGTGCTTCTCGTTGGTGGTATCGACATCTTGGCGCAGCGTGCGGATGACGGTCTCATGATCATTTAAGAGATTCTTGATCATGTTGGGCGCGCTCGGGAATTTCCCGGGGTGTTCATTCAACTGGGAAAGTTTCGTGAATTCCCTCAGCGTCGCCACCGATTTCCCCCCGAGGCTGCGGGAACGTTCGGCCACTTCATCGATGGACTCATTGAGGGCCTCGTATTGCGCTTCAAAGAACTTATGGAGATCGTTGAACTGCATGCCAACGACATTCCAATGGTAATTTCGCGTTTTCATGTAGAGAACATACAGGTCAGCCAGGTTTCGATTGAGAATCTTTACGACCGCTTCCCGGTCTTTATCAGCAATGGCGATACTGGCTTTCATATGTTCCTCCTTAACGGCTAATTACTTTGAATTCAATCCGTCGGTTGTTCGAACGGCCATCGGCGGTCTGATTGTCGGCGATGGGTTTCGACTCACCGTAACCTTTGCTGCTGAGCCGAGTTCCCGAAACGCCTTTCTCAACCAAATAAACTTTTACGGCGTCAGCGCGACGCTGAGAAAGCGCTTGGTTCGCGTTGTCTTCTCCGACATTGTCGGTATGGCCCTGGACTTCCACGTTAACCGACGGATTCGCATTGAGTGTCGCGGCGGCCTCATTCAACACCACCAAGCTGCTGGGTTGAAGACGATCCGAATTGGTTTCAAAATTAACTCCCTTGAGAACCCATTCGCCTTGCGGAACGGCCATGGCCTGTTTCGCTGGCTCGGATTTTTTCACCGGAGCAGAGGCGGGAGCGGGTTGAATCTCGGTGCAATAGTTCCATCCCGATTGGTGCTGGAGCTGAACGTAGGGTGTTTTGCAATCCCAGCGAAGATCGGCTGGATAGATTGGCGAGGCGATAACGGCGGATGTTCCCATCCCCAACAACATTGCGGCGGCGATTAATTTTTTCATTTGAGTCTCCCTGTTAATTTTGAATTAGTACGTCGCAACCAGCGCGACGGTGGTGGTGGTGTCATTGCGGCCAAATCCTCTCGGCGGCTCGCCGACGTGTTTCCAAACGTACGAGAGCTTGAGTGACATGGCCGTGTTGATAGCGGCGGTGATAGCGGTCTCGGTGTTCACTCGGAAGTCGCGGCGGTTCTCAAAGTTATGGAGATATTCCGCGTCCTGGCTGAAGTTGGATGTGGGAGAAATCGTCCACACGTATTTGCTGTAGGCGCGGCCGGAGGTGAACTCTTCATCATCATCGTTGATGCGGTATTCCTCGATGTAACCGACACCGACTTCGCCGATCAGGAAGTTCACAGGCGACTTGATGAGTTCGCGTCCCATACCGACGTTGTTGTCGTAGCGTCCGCGGATACCGGCGAAACGGTCTTTGTCCCACACGAATTTCTGATAGCCGTAGTTTTTCTCTGAGAATTTCTGAGTAAGTTTTTCGCTCGCGCTGTACTTCTCGGCCGTGGTGCTTCCCTGATTCGATGCTCCCAGGGCGCTGCCAATCAGCTCAAGCACGGTCTTGGACTTCCATTCGTAATTAAAGGTGTCTTTCACGGACCCGCTCTGCGATTTGGTGTTTCCATTAGCGCTGACGGCGGAAAGCTCGGTCGAATTCTTCCAGGGTTTCTTCGGTGCTTCTTCCGCGCCGGCGGTTGCTGCAACAGCGAACAAAACGGCCGCGGAAATAACTTTCAACTTCATGATAACTCCTTATCTATGTCTTGGTGGTTGTACGAATTAGTTGGCCGGTACGTTCGAAGTGCAAAATGCGCATTTCGTGGCCTTCAACGGAATATTGGACAGACAAAGCGGGCAGGGTTTGGAGGTAGGGGTGAGCACACCGACTTCTTTCCGTTTCATCTGATTCATGACTTTCACAACGAGGAAAACACAGAAAGCAACAATGATGAAATCGAGCACGTTGTTGATGAAAACACCGTAATTAAAGGTGGCGGCTTTGGTGGTCTCGGTCGCCTCCCGCATAACAATTTTCAAATCGCTGAAGTCAACGTTCCCAAGCAGCACGCCGACCGGAGGCATGATCAAATCATTGACGGCAGATGAGACGATCTTTCCGAAGGCCCCGCCGATAATAACGCCAACCGCCAAATCAACCACATTTCCGCGCATGGCAAACTCTTTGAATTCTTTCAGCATGGGATCACCTCGTTATGATTTTTTTGGGAGTTACTTCGGACTCGAATTAACGGCGGGCAAAGGGGGTGGCGCGACAGCGTTTTCAACGGGCACAACATCGGTGGCAAAATAATCGGTCTCGGCAAAAATCGGGAGCGGGATGAAGCGGTGCTGATCGTATTTGAGGACCACGCGCTGACCAAGCGTGCCTTTTAATTTCTCTGCAACGGCGGCGTCCACGACGCTGAAAATAAACAACTCGGGCATGGCGCCGGGCAAATTCACCATCGCCAGTTCACCTTCCCAGGTCTTGAAAATCCAACCACGCTTGGAGAATTTCTGGATGTAGCCGGCACGTTCACCCGTGGAGAACACGTATTTGAGCGTAAACCAGAACCACAGGCCAAAACCAATGGTGCCTACAAGCACCACAGTTACAAGGGATTTGACGATCCAACGGCGAAGGGCTTCCATAAGGGCGGGGATTGTACATCAAAAATGCGTGATGGATTGTCTACAATGCACGTTCTCATGAAAACGTTTTTTAAATCCCGGTTTTTGATTTCCTGTTTTGCCGTCCTACTGTCCGGCTGCGTACTCCGCCAGGAGCAGCCGCTCAACTCGCGTTATCTTGGCGACTACACCGGATTTCAACAAGTGGACTTCAAGGCTGAAACATTGGTGTACCGCCATCCCACCACCCGTGTCACCGACTACAACAAATTCATGATCGCGCCCGTCATAGTGTATGAGAACGCGCCCAAAATCAAAGAATCCAACCGCCCTTTTTACGATGATCTGGCCGATGAACTGCATTCAAAACTTGTCGGCATCATTTCCAAAAACTATTCGATTGTGAAGGATCCGGGCCCGGGCGTGTTATTGTTGGAGTACGCCATCGTCGACATCAAGCCCTACACCTGGATGACGAAAGAAGACGGGACCCGCTATTTCCGGACCGACACGACCCGCAAGGGCTCGCAGTTCGAGCTCGACTGCCGCGATTCGCAATCGGACGAGCGTATTTTCGCGATTTCGACGCGGTACGTGGGCAAGACCTACATGGCCTACGCCAACATGTCTTGCCTGCCCAACATTCAAACCGCCTTCGACCAATGGGCGCGTTTCCTCGACAGCCTGCTGGCGCGCGCGAAACAAGACCGGGCCGCGGCGCGCCAAGAAGATGCCGCTTCTTTTCGCCCCGCCACATCGTCCTACCGTTCCGATCCCAAAAATCCGGGCGCGGTCGTTTACCGGCACCCCAAGCTGCGCGTTACGAATTATGAAAAGTTTTATGTCCCGGTCCCCCGCCTCGAGGGCCGCCCCAATATGACCGCCGATGAACGCAAGGAAATCGGCCTAAAATTGCGCGACGAAGCGATCCTGATTTTCGACGACCCGTCCCTTTTCGTGAACCATCCCGGCCCCGGCATTCTCACCGTCCGGACGCGGATTGAAGAGTCCCCGACCGGCCACAAATTTACGCTGGAATGCATCGATCCGGCCCAAGGCACACTGGTCTTCGGCATGATCCAAACTGTGCCAGGGCAGGATTTGTTTAAGGCCTATAAGAAATGGAACGAGAAACTCAAGGAGCGTTGGGAAGAAGCGCTCGAGGCCAAACCATGACCCTGCTTCGCCGATGGCTACGCAGGGCAAGCCCGCTCTTGTTGTTAACAGGAGTAGCGATGGCGGCGGACACGGACCCCATGAAGATCGATGACATTGTGAAGAACGTTGGTCCACGCTCACGGATACTGGTGCAAGGTACCATCACAAAAGCCATTAGCTTCGATACGATGGTATTAGACGATGGGACCGGGAAAATGGTGCTGGACCTTACCCAAGCCAAGAACGAACTAAAAGTCTCGGATACGGTGGTGGTATACGGGAAATACCGCGGGACTTCAACTTACCGGGCGTACAACGCGGAGATGTTGGCGTTGGAATTGGCTTCCCCCACCGACACCGAAACCGTCAAGAAACTCGGCGAAAAATTTGCAAAGAACCACCCGATAACAAAAGAAGATCGCGCTAAGAAAAAAGAAGAGAGCGCGCCGAAAGTGGAGAAATCCGTGGAAGGACGGCTGGAAGAACTTGAAAAGCTCAAATCAAAAAACCTGGTCACTCCCGAAGAGTATCAAGAGCAGCGCAAACGCCTGCTAAACGACCTCTAACTCAATTCCCTTCTGATAAAAGCCGTTTGACTTCCTCACGCCATTTCGCCGGATCTTTGACGTTGTAACCCGTGTGGATAAAACGAACATTCCCCTTCCGGTCAATAATGTAGGAACTCGGCATCGCTTCGGCCTCGTATTTGGCGACGACCGCGCTTTCCGGATCGAGCAACACCGTCAACACCAGCGGTCGATTAATTGGTTTGGCGAGAAATTTTTGCACTGCGGCCGGCTTCTTGTCCACATTGATGGCCAGTACTTTGAATTTTTCCGTTTGGTATTCCTTCGCGAGACTGTTCAGTTCGGGGAACTCCACGTTGCAAGGCGGACACCACGTCGCCCAAAAGTTGACCAAAACAACGCTGCCACGAAGCGCCTTTAACTCAACCTGGTTTCCTTCCAGGTCCTTAAGTGAAAATTCCGGAGCGGGTTTATCGGTCCCGGCAGAAAATACCGGCCCAACCATCAGCATCAACGCGAAAAAAACTGTTTTTAGCTTCATATTCATCTCCTTGACCGCTAATAGCACCAGTGGCGGACACCAGCGCTTTCCAAGAAAGCATCTGCTGTTGCGCCGTTTAAAAATCCATACGTCGAAAGGAAACCGGCTTCGGTGCAGGTGTTCGCAGCCACCGTGACCGACCGTGGCGCGTCACTTACAGGCCAGCCATTACGCGGGTCAAGAATATGGCCGTAGCGTTTGCCGTTGATCATCAGGAATTTTTTGGAATCCCCGCTGGTGGCCAGCGCGCCCTCTTTCGCTTCGATTATGCGAACGGCCACATGCTCTTTCTCGGCGTCTTCAATACCGACTGTCCAGGGTTTACCATCCCGGCGTTTCCCTTCCATAGCAATGTCACCGCCGTAATTCACCAACACCGCAACACCATAGCGGTCGCGGAGGGCCCGCAAGCTGCGATCGACCGCGTATTCTTTTCCAATGCCGCCCAAATCGATTTCCATACCGGGCGCAAGTTCAATCACAGGGTTCCGCCATTTCACTTTGTTCCACCCCACCAGCGGTAGGATCGTTTTTACGTCCTCCTCTTTGGGCACGCGGTCGCTACCGTCAAACTTCCAAACCTTGCGCAAAATTCCCGACGTAATGTCGAAGAGCCCGTTGCTGATCCGGTGGCAATGATCAGCGAAATCAATCAACCGCGCCGTTTCCTCATCGACTTTTACCGGCCGTCCCGCCGAAGTGTTGATTTGATGGACAATATTGCCCTCAATATAGCGGCTGAACTTTTTTTCAATACGGAACGCTTCCGCTTTGGCGATCTCCAACATCTCTTTGCCCAACACCGCGTCATCCGTATCGATCAGGATCTCACAAGGACAGGCCATCGCTCGAAAAGACCCTTTCATCTCAATTTCCCTAGAAGGTGTATTGAATCTGGGCGATGGTCGCCTTTAGATTGGGATACGCGTCCAAACCACGCTGGACACCGATCAAGGAAGAAGGACTCTGGTCTCCGAAGGTGTTGTAGTACTCGAGCCGGAGAAGGAACGCATGCCCGTTCTTCATGTCCCATCCCCATTTCAGTCCATAGGTAAAACCGTGGAACTTCGCGAGGCGGTAATCCGAGCTGGCCTCGCGCGGCAACGGATCGCCGCTGATGAGGTTCAGGTGATAAAAGTCGGCTTCCGACTGACTGTAAAACCGCAGGCGCGGCTCCAGGTAATGATGTTCGGCAAACTTCCAGTTGTAATTCATATCAAGCGTATGGGAAGTGATGCCCCAGTCATCGAAGAAGTAACGGTAGGAAGCGCTGATCACGTCGCGGTCAAAATTATAGCGGGTCAACCAATAAAGCGAATGTTTGGTTCGGCTATCGGGACGGTTCTCATAAATATTGTCGACGGTCGAACCCGTGTTACGGTCAATACGGCTCAACATTTTATAGGGATCGTTTAAGTAACCGCTCGCGCTGCTCAACGAATAATTCAACTGCATCAACGTGCGGCGGTTGATCACCTGCGTGACGCCCAGCAGTCCATCGAGCACGTTCTTACTGTCGCCGCCGCCCAAACGGGGTTGGACCTGGCCGGCGCCGACGGTCGTGGCAAGGGGGACCGGCACGCCGCCGACGGGATCAACCTGATCAAATTCACCGGAGAGACCGGCCATCAATGTCGTGTTTTTTTCATTGAAGTCGCGGGACAAAAGCACGCTGCCCCCCGTAGAAAAGAAGTCGTATTCCTTCGATCCGTTGAGGACCAGCGTCAAAGACGTGAGACGGTTAAGGGGTTGCTTCCAGCTGGCATTGCCCGCAAAACGCGTGTCGTGAAAAGTGGGATCGAGCGGAATTTCTCCGGGAGCGACCACGTAACTGGCGCCACCGGACGGCGTCGTGAACGTCTGCGGCACATTCGTCGGCGTGGCCCCATTCGGCGTGGCGCCCGTTAGCACGTCCACCGTGAATTTTAAATTTGCCTCGCGCCCTTCGCTGAAGCGTTTCCTTAAATCAAGGACCGGTTCGATCGCTTTAACGCGGTCATCGGCCTCTTGATAATTCAGGACGGAGACGTCGACATTCCAGCTTTTTTCCTGGTCCTCGGCCGCTTTGGCCATGGGAACGGTCCCGAGCAACGCACAGGTGGCTGCGGAAAGTTTCTTTTTTAACTGGTCGTTGTTAGTTGCAGCCACAACCGCCGCCTCCGAATCCGCGCCCGCCGCTGGATCCTTCTATGCTGAAATAAATGTGATCATCGAATGCGGATTGAATTGGGTCCGGATCAACTTGCATGGCCCGAACAGACAACAGATCACGTTCCCACGGTTTCACGCCCAACGAGGCGCACCCCCCCAAAGTCATTAGAGCGATTGCCAGTATCACGCGGCCCATAGCGCCACCAAATTCCCTTCGCGGTCCCGGAACCATTGATACGACCCGCGTCCTTTCCCCAAATCCACCCGTTCGCCAACAATCATTCCGCCCAATTCCTTGACCCGGGCGGTATACCGGTCCAAATCGTCCACTGAAAAATACAGAACGGTCGTGTTCGCGTTGCGGTCAATGGAAGGGACTTTCCGAAGTCCTCCGATCAATTCCTGGCCGGACTGGATCACCCAATAGTCGGAGATCGACGCGTCTTGCAGGAGCAAAAATTCCCATTCGAAAAGGCCTTCGTAAAACATGCGGGCGTCCATAACATTGGCGGCGGGAAGATCAAACCAATTCGTTTTGACAATGGGTTTTGTTATTAGCATGTCCTTAGTATATCCAATGATCTTTAAAACGATATTAATGCCGGATTAAAATCCTTTAATTTTAATCTTGTAGAATGCCGCGCCCCTCGAGCAACTTGGTCGCCAAGCATCGTGGCGACTGAACCCGGCGGAGATTAATAGGAGTACCCGGTTCATTTATGGCAACACAGATACCGGGCGTAGAACGTGTCTCATTGAATGGCGCAACCCACCTTGATGACGACAGTCTCGTCCGTTACATCAACTTAAAACTGGCCGCCCTCGGCCAACCGACGTTCGGGACTACCAACGACCCTGGATTTGTCGAATTCGCCACGCCGTTCCTGCGGAACCATCAAGAGAAAAACCGGCTGCTGCTTAATTACGCGCCACCGGTCGACCGGCGCATCCAAGATTTCCTGAACGACATGCTGAAAGATATTTCCCCGGCCGTGACCATCAAATTGCCCAATGCTTTTATCCTGGACCGACCCGGCCTCGCCCGCACGATGTCACTTCCGCCGGACCGTGATATTTTCCAATCTGACATTGTCGAGACCTACCGTGTGAAACAGGGCGTCTTGCACAATCCCAAACACGATCGCCGCACCACCCAAGGCGTGTTCCATGTTGCCGAAGGCGGCCTGCCAATTCCCGAAGACAAACTGGCCGTTCCCAAAGCGACGTTTGCCAGGCTATTGCAAGCAGCCCTGCGTCCGCCGCGAGAACTTCTGCAGCTTCCGTTCACAGCCAGCCAAGAGAAGAAGGCAGAATTGTTTGTGTCGCTTCTTATGCGGCCACTCGTTTGTCCGTCCGCCGGAGCTGGCACCAAAGAAAAACGGATGGAAATTCGTTTCTTCGCGCCGGGCAACCTGGTCGGCAACCTGGATTTCGTTGAAATGATTTTTGGGAACGCGGGAGACCCGTTCCTGCCCGAAAACGATGCAGCGTTGGAAGTGGATGGATGGACCGGACACACCGGCTGCGTTATTCTCGCGCCGCACCTGATCACGTTAACGAAAAAAGAAATGGGCCTTCCTTCCTATGACAAAGCCAACGAGCGCCAACGCCGCGACAGTATGTGCTGGAAGAAAGAAGACGAACTCTACAACAACGGCTCCGCCTTCAAGGTAACCTGCCGCGACGCGCGCGGCGTGATGGTCACCGTGATCGCCGACAACTATTTCGGTTACTGCAAAAAAGAAGTGAAGACCCAGATCAGTTTTTCCGCCAACCTGTTTGGGCTCTGCGAGGAAGAACATTCGGGTGGCGCAGTCGCTTATCCAAGCTACATTCTCGGCCGCGATTTCTACGCGAACACCGCTTTCTCACAAAACAAGCGTGTGTTTGCCGACGCCATGGCGCTATTAAAAGACAACGTCGAAATAAAACCGGACGGTTTCGCGGTTGATAAAAATCATCCAAGCATCCTCTACTTCCCTGAAAATACGCAATTCAATGTGCGTCAGCGCAGCATCAATTGGGAACATAACAAGGTCGCCAAGAAACGGAAGTTACTGGCGAACGAAACCTACGTTCTGCCTTCCGGATACAAAGTTCATCTGGAGCGTCAGATTGGAGGCCCCGCGTGGCGCCTAATTGGCACCGTTGCCGAGGGAACCCTCTGCCACAAACCCTGTACGGTGTCGGGCGGTGGAAAGTCGGAAATCTCCAAATCCATCTCTTACTCCATGTTACAGGGGCCGGTTTTTGTGAAGGATTTTCACAAGGATTTTGACGAGCTCGCGCAAATCCTGAAAAAGGATTTCACGCATCGCTTTAAAACACCGCCTCCGGATTACAAACACCGGCCCATCCTGAGCCCCGAACGCTCGCTGGGCTCCGTGGTCAAACTTTTTACGCCGTCACCAGAATTTACCGATGAATATAACGCGTGGCTGGTGTCCTTGCCGCAAACTATCCGCCAACTTGTGTTCGTGGTCAAACGTTATTACAAGCCGGAGTGGGGCGATGACTGGCGCGAACATTTCAGCGTCGACCGAATTAACGGTTTTCTTGGCCACGAATTAAAATACGGCGACCAGCGCCTCATCGCAAATTATCTGCGTGTCGGCCACGATAGGGACGGATCTTGGCGCATTTTCAAAGTCCGACCGGACTTCAACCCAGCTGAGAAAGTCCAGGTGGAAGACGATATCACGGCTTCCATCGTTGTGCCGCGCGAGGCGTTGAACGATCTATATCCCGCGGACGACAACAACAGCGTAAAGCTCGTGACCAACTGCGAATCGGTCTTGTTCCAGCGGCCCGATGACGCGAAACTTCGCGGCTATGACAAACAAGCCGAGGCCGATCTGTCCGAACCCGAGACGTTCCTTTCGAACTGGCAACCACTCAACCGCGGCGATGTCGTTGATTTGGTTGAAAACATCGTCGACTTCGACGACTACAGCGAACCAATGAAAAAATTGTTGCTGGGATTCCTGCAGGACAACAAACCCAAATACGCGGTGTCCTCCGCGCACGCGCGCCTCGTTGATGGAAAAAGATCAAAAAATCCCCGCTATCTACAGAAGCGCCCCGACCGCGTGAACGCGCGCGCCACTTATTTGGCCGAGGTCGGCATCCGCTTGTCCCGCGGCATTCCGGTCGACCGGACAGTGCATTACCCGGTGAATTCGGTGCTCGCCGGCCGTCGCAACAACCCGCCCGACAAAGAAGCGGGGTTGCCGGCGCTCGCGGTCTACAATCCGATCCATTACCAGGAATTACCGGAGCTCTTCATGGACTTTGTGTCGAGCTTGACCGGCAAGTCCCCCTCAACGACAGGCTTTGGCTCCGAAGGCGCCCTGACGAAAGGGCCATTTAACGCGCTTTGGCCGGTCGTTGATTTGAACAACGCGCTGCTCTCCTTTATTTTGACCGGTTACGACGGTTTCACAACGGCCGCCGGCCATGTGGGCCCTTACATTGAAGTTGAACACGACATCAGCATGTTGATCCCAGAAATTTGGTCGCGCATGAAAGTGTCCGAACGGAAACCCGACTTCATGTTCAAGAACGGTTTCTTGGAGCCGCTCGCGGACTTCGAGCACAAAGGAAAGAAAGTGCTCGCGAGCCGACTGGGCTCCCGCATCACCAACCGTTTCGTCGACCTCTTTTTGGGCCGGTTGTTTGAAAACCCGAACCTGGTTTTCTCGGAAGACATGCTCAAACCCGAGAAACAGGACCTGGACATGTTCGTGGAAGGCGTGAACGAGATCGTCGCAACGCAGAAACGTGTGGCTGAAAATTATTTCAAAGACGGCAGCGTGGACGCCGCCTGCCCTCCGCTAAAAGCGGTGCTGCACATCATGGCGAAGGGAAATTACGAAGGAAAGGATTCCAAACATCCGGACGTCCGCAAACTCTTTGACCGTGAGACCGTGCTGAAGAGCGATTGGTACAAAGAACGCCTCGCCACCAAACAGAAACGGGACATTGATCTATGGAACAAACACATTTCCTACATTGACGAATTCAACAAACGCCCCGGCAACGTTGAGACCGTGGCCACGCTAAACCTGGAAACCCGTTTAGAAACCGCCAAAACAAAACTGGCGGAAGTGAAGAACGCGTCCTACCTAAAGACCCTGATCGGCACGCTTGGCGCCGACCCGTTCCACATACAGACCTAAAAGAATCAGCGCACCGCCCGCGAGCGACAGCAGCGACGGCACTTCCTTGAGCCACAGCCATCCGATCAACGTGGCGACCACCGGAATCAAATAAAGAAACATTACCGCGCGGGACGCCGGCATCCGCTTGATCACGCTGGCCCACAGCACAAACGTGATCGCGCCGGGGAACACGCCGAGATAGACGGTCGACCAGGTCGCTTCGGCTGAGGCGGCGCGAAACGCGGCCGGAAGGCCCGATGCAAATGGCAGCAGCATCAGCGTGCCGAACCAGATGATGTAGCAGTTGAAATTAATGGAATCGTAGTTGCCGATAAGTTTTTTTTGGATCGTCGTGTATATGCTGCCGCAAAGCGCCGACAACAACACGAAACCCACGTAGCTGTTTATTTGAAACCCGCCGCCTTCCCCAAAAGCGATGACGCCAGCGCCCGCGAAACTCAAGGTCACGCCGACCCAAGCGCCAAACGAAAATTTTTCTTTCAGGAAAATACCTGCCCAGATGATCGCCCAGATCGGCAGCGTGCTCAAAATCAAGCTTGCCGCGCTTGCGGTCACGTTCTTCTCTCCGATGTTCAAACAAACGTGGTAGCCGGGAATGCTGAAGAACGCGGCAATGATCAATAGCGGCACATCGGTTTTGCGCGGAAGGCGGAAACCACGGACAAGCACCAGTGGCACCAGCGCAAGGGAAGCGACCGAGAAACGGAAGACCGCCATGGTGATGGGGTCGTAACCGTGGAGCGCCGCGCGGATGGCTGGGAAGGCAGAACCCCACAAGACGATGCTGAGGACAAGTGTGGCGGTGAGGTTCAGAGCGGGAAGACCTGAAACGCGGTGATGCCGATGAAGACTTCGCGGCCCACTTCAAAACCGCTGGCGAGCACGATACCTTTGGGCACGTGCGCAATGATGTGTTTCTCGGCGCCCAGGTCGAGCAAGAGCTCAATTTGTGGACCGCGGAAGCGGGTCTTGATGATTTTTCCTTTCACTTGCAGCGTCTCCGGCACGGAGCTCACGTACACATCGTGTGGCCGGAAATAAATGCGCACGCGCTGTCCGACCTTGTGGCCGGTCACCGTGAACCGAAACGGACCCCACGTCACCAACTCCGGCCCCGTCACTTCGGATTCAATGAAGTTGGATTCCCCCACAAACTCGGCGACAAACTGGGTCGACGGCTTGTCGAAAATTTCGAGCGGCGTGCCTTCCTGTTCGACCCGGCCGTGGTTCATCACGAGCACCTTACTCGCGATCTCGAGCGCCTCGTGCTGGTCGTGCGTCACGAAAATTGTGGTCACGTGCATCTGCTCGTGCAGGCGGACGATCCATTCGCGCAGTTCGTCGCGCACCTTCGCATCTAACGCGCCAAACGGTTCGTCCAACAAAAGCACTTTCGGGTCCGGCGCGAGCGCGCGCGCGAGCGCGACGCGTTGACGCTGCCCGCCCGACAATTGTGACGGGAACCGGTGCCCCAGACCGTCGAGCGAGACCAAACCCAGCAATTCGCTCACACGCTCGTCCCGTTCTTTTTTGGAGACATTGCGGACCAACAAACCGAACGCAATGTTCTCGGCGACCGTCATGTGGCGGAAAAGCGCGTAGTGCTGAAACACAAACCCGATGTTGCGATCGCGCGCCGATTGGGCCGATGATTCCTGGCCGATGATCTGGATTTCACCCGAATCGGGGATCTCAAGCCCCGCGATCATGCGGAGCAGCGTGCTTTTTCCGGAACCGCTCGGCCCCAAGAGCGCCACCAAAGAGCCGCCGTCAACCGCGAAACTGACATTGTCCACCGCCGCCAGCTTCCCAAAGCGCTTGTTTAAATTTTTTACCGCAATACTCATAACTCCTCCGTCTTCGATTCCTGCCTGGTCCTTGATTCCACGATGGCCTTCGCGACCAGCGTCACCACTGACAACAATGCCAGCAACGATGCCACCGCGAACGCGCCGGCGAAATTGTATTCGTTGTAAAGAATTTCAACGTGCAATGGGATCGTGTTCGTCATGCCGCGGATGTGCCCTGACACGACCGAGACCGCGCCGAATTCGCCCATCGCGCGTGCGTTGCACAAGATCACGCCGTAGAGCAGCCCCCACTTGATGTTCGGCAGCGTCACTTTTTTAAAAATTTGCCAGCCGTTGGCGCCGAGCACCCACGCGGCCAACTCCTCATCGGGCCCCTGTGCTTGCATGAGCGGGATCAGCTCGCGCGCAACGAACGGGAACGTCACGAACCACGTGGCCAGCACAATCCCCGGCGTTGCAAAAATAATTTTGAACCCGTGGTCGATGAACCAGGGCCCGAAAAACCCATGCAGCCCGAACATCAACACAAAAATCATGCCGGAGATGACCGGCGAAACCGAAAATGGCAAATCAATCAACGTGATCAAGAGCGCCTTGCCGCGGAAATTGAACCGCGCGATGGCCCACGACGCCGCCAATCCGAAAATCACATTCAGCGGCAGCACGATCGCGGTCACAATGATGGTGAGTTTGATGGCCGACCACGACATCGGGTCGGCAATCGCCTGCCAGTACAACTCCACCCCTTTCTTCAATCCTTCGTAAAAAACGGCGACGAGCGGCAAGAATAAAAAGAGCGCGAGAAATACGAGCGCGACCGTGATGAGCAGCACGCGCACGGGGCGCGACTCACTCATCCCATGCGTCGGGAAACCGCCGGTCTTGGTCTGGAGTCTCGAGATCGCGCCGGCCATATTAGATGGCCCCCTGGCGACGGCGGCTCCACCACTGGATGACATTGATCATAAGGATCAGCACAAACGCCATGACGAGCATCACCACCGCGATGGCGGCCGCGCCCGCGTAATCAAATTGCTCAAGCTTGGTCATGATCAAAAGCGGCGTGATCTCGGTCTTAAGGGGCATGTTGCCCGAAATAAAAACGACCGAGCCGTATTCGCCGAGGGCACGCGCGAACGCGAGCGTGAAACCGGTGACGATGGATGGGAATATCACGGGAAAAACGGCCCAACGGATGGTTTGCCACCGCGAAGCGCCTAGCGTCGCCGCCGCTTCTTCCATGTCGCGGTCCATGTCTTCGAGCACGGGTTGGACGGTGCGCACAACAAACGGTAATCCGATGAACGTCATCGCGAGCAGGATGCCAAGCGGCGTGTAAGCGACCTTGATGCCGATTTTCTCGAGCGGCGCGCCGATCCAGCCGTTCTGAGAATACAGCGTGGTAAGCGTGATGCCGGCGACCGCGGTGGGAAGCGCAAAAGGAAGGTCCACGATGCCATCGATGATTTTTTTACCGGGGAACGAGTAACGCACGAGCACCCAGGCCACAATCACGCCGAAAAAGGCGTTGATGAGCGCGGCTATGAGGGAGGTGGAGAATGTGAGCTTAAGGGAAGCAAGCACGCGCGGGGAGGTAACGACATCAAGGAATTCTTTCCAACTCAAGTCCGCTGCCCGGAAAAACAGCGTGGAAAGCGGGAGCAACACGACCAGCGTCAACAATAGCAGGGTCAACCCCATGCTGAGGCCGAAGCCGGGTAACACGCTCCGTTCTTTTTTAAACAGTGAAAACATTTTTCTCCTTAAAAATAAAAATCCCGTGCCAACTTTTTCAAAGCTGACACGGGTTTCGAAAAACGTTTTCCGTAACTGCGCCGCTTTAGCCCTGTTTTTGTCCGGTCGGGCAAGTTGGTATTAAATTCCACCGTGCTAGCGCGCGAACAGTAATAATTTTTTTTGAAAATGTCATCATCTGCTTCTTCATGAGCAACCAGACCTTCATCGCATTTGACCACGCCGGCGTGGTCCGCGGATCAAAACACCTGGTGTTGTGGGCAGCGATGCTGTTAATGACGCCGGTGCTGGGGACCGCCGTTGATATGGAACAATTGAAGGCCGAGGTATCGGTCTCGCCGGGCCGCCTTGCCGAACAACTCAACGTGGAAATCCGCCCGGCCACAGACCAATTGCCTCCCCATTTGCGGTACTCATTCGACGACGACAAATTGTCCGATCAAATAAATCACCGCGAACGCCAGTTGTTGATCATTCCCATCGATGCTTACCGCGCGCAGTACAACAAACGGGAAATGAAGGCCTTCGACAAGCGTTTGTTCGGACTTAAACAGGTGATTTACCGCAACATCGGCGAATACGTCGGCCAGATCCCAATTTTCCCTGTGATAAATGCGCGGCAGGCCTTTCATGCCGCGATCGCTCAATTGGGATTTGACGGCGGGGGCGGGGTGCGTTTCATTACGCGGTATGGAAAGGAAGGAAGCATCAGCACCAACAAAAACATTTTTTACACATTCCAAGGCGTGACCAGAAACGGCAAAGCGCTGGTCTGCCTGTTCTATCCGATTGCGGTCCGCAACTTACCTCTGACCGCAGAAGACAGCACGTGCGCCATGTACATCGACCAGCAAACACCCGAGCGCTTCACACCGCACCTGCACGACCTGGACAAGATTGTCCAAGCCATTCAGATAAAACAAGAAAAGAAACGCTAGGCCGCCATCTCCCAGACCAGCACTTCCGCGCCTGATTTTTCGTCGGCCGTGAGTTTCGGCGCGCCGGCCGCGGTCAACCGCACCGCGTCACCTTGCGCCAGTTTTCCCGCGCCTTCCAACGTAGCCGATCCTTTCGCGATGAACACATGCGCGTAGCGCGCATCGGGGACCTTCACCGACTCACCGGCTTTTAAACGCCCACCCCAAAGCACGGCGCCTTTTTGACGAATGGAGATGGCCGCGTTGTGGTTGCGACCGGACGCAATCGGCACGAGGCCGCCTTTGTCCATCTCCTTATTAATATCCAGCTGTTCGTAACTGGGGTTAATGGACTCCTTATCCGGGAGCACCCACATCTGGACCAGGTGCACAGGGTTGTCGCCGCTCGGGTTCATTTCGGAATGCCAAATACCGCGGCCTGCGCTCATGCGCTGCGCGAGACCGGGATAAATAATCCCTTTATTCCCCACCGAGTCCTTGTGTTCAAGCTCACCCGAGAGCACCCAGGTAACGATCTCCATGTCCTGATGCGGGTGCGTCGAGAAACCGGAACCCGGGTGGATCACGTCGTCGTTGTTGACGAGCAATAACCCGTGGTTTGTGTTATCGGCATCATAATGTTGACCAAAGCTGAAGCTGTGATACGAATCCAGCCAACCGATGTTGGTCTTAAACCTCTCGTTTGCGCGTTTAATGTCCATTTATATCTCCATGAGCAGCCTTTGCATGTCTCTATCGGAAACGAAGCGCCGGGTGTCGGCGAATATTTTGAATTTCCGGAAGAACGTCTCAAAATTCTCTTGTGACATTCTATAACCGAGTTGGCGGATTTTAGTTTCCAGGGCCCTTCGTCCGCTACGGTTGGTGAGCGGCAAGGAAGTTCCCGGCGCGCCCACGTCTTCGGCACGCATGATCTCATAGGTGGAGCGATTTTTCAGCATGCCGTCTTGATGGATGCCCGATCCGTGCGAGAACGCGTTTCCGCCAACGACCGCCTTGTTGGCCGGCACGGCCATGTTCATGGCGCGCGCCACCATTTGACTGGTCGCATAGAGTTCCGGCGTGTTCACGGTGGTGCGCCGACCGAAGAAGTCCGCGCGGGTCTTGAGCGCCATAACGACCTCCTCCAGAGAACAGTTGCCGGCCCTCTCTCCCACGCCGTTTACGGTGCAATCGATTTGTTCCACTCCCGCCCGCACCGCAGCCAACGAATTGGCGACCGCCATGCCCAGATCGTCATGGCAATGGACGGACAACCGCGCGTGACAGATATTCCGAACATTGGTTTGCAGATAACGGATGAGCCCCACGAATTCATCGGGCGTCGCGTAACCGACCGTATCGGCCACGTTGATCGTGGTTGCGCCCGCGTCGATGACCGCCTCGACCATTTGCGCCAAGTAGGCGCGGTCCGCGCGTGAGGCGTCTTCCGGCGTGAATTGAACGTCGGCGACAAACGATTTGGCGAACGCCACGCCTTTCACGGCCTGTTCCAACGCTTCGTCACGCGATTTGCGGAGTTTGTGTTCCAGGTGGATGTCAGAAGAAGCAATGAATACGTGGATCCGCCGGCGGTGCGCGGGTTCGATCGCCTGCCAACAGGCCTCGATGTCTTTGTCCACACAGCGCCCAAACGCGGTGATGACCGGCGCGTTCTCAGCGCGCCCCACCGTTTCGGCGATTTTGCGGACCGCGCCCAACTCGGCCGGCGATGAGACCGGGAACCCGGCCTCGATGGCGTCGACTCCCAGTTTGTGCAATTGCTTCGCGATCGCGAGCTTCTGCTCCGGCCTCAAATGACAACCCGGCGCCTGCTCCCCATCTCTTAACGTTGTGTCCGATACGAATACCTTCTCCATGATCTTTTCCTTACCATCGCCACGGAGGGGTCCCTAAAAATAAAAAAACCCATCCGCGTAGCGAATGGGTTTGTTTGATTGTTCAGCTTTGTTTTATCTGTGCTTTACGCAGCCACAACGAACCCATTTCCACGGCCAATAAGGGCGAGGATCGGTAGAAGGTTCGTATTAATAAGGTGGTTTACGTTAAACATCGACGGAAACCTAGCAAAATGCGAGGAAGAGAAGCAAACCCTCTTTTTTTTCCTCCTTTAGATGTAACCTCCGGCCCGCACCCGGCGTATTGGGAGCTGAGAGGTGTGATTTAAATCAACAAAAAGGGGCTATTAATGAAAAAGCTGAATAAGTTAATGACCGCGGCCATCGCGGGCATTATGAGCGCGTCGTTTGCGGGATCCACGCTGCAGGCCGAAGAGGCCAAAGCGAAGGACGCAAAACCGGCGGCCGAAAAACACGCCTGCAAAGGCGAACATGGTTGTAAAGGCGACCACGCCTGCAAAGGCAAAGGCGCTTGTAAAGGCGAGCACGGATGCAAAGGCAAAGACGGCTGCAAGGGCCATAAGAAAGACCACAAGTGCGAAGACATGTGCTCGAAAGAGTGCTGTGTTAAGGCCCGCGGCGCTGAGAAGAAAGGCAGCGATGCTTGCAACGGCCCAAACGGCTGCGGCGGGAAAAATAGCTGTGGTGGAAAAGAAAAGAAATAAAAAAGATTCTTCACTGGGGGTCGGTTTAGGCCTCCGGACGGTGCATTACAAGCACATCCTAAAGCACCGTCCGGGGGTCCCCTGGTTTGAGATCATTTCCGAGAACTACATGGGCAACACCGCCGGTTCCGGCGGGCGCTCCGTGCAGGTTCTCGATGAAATCCGTAAAGATTATCCCGTTGTCATGCACGGGGTTTCCCTCTCCATTGGGTCGAAAGACCCCCTCGATTTTGATTATTTGAAACGCCTGAAGCGCTTGGCCAGCCGGATCGAGCCAATGTGGATGTCCGATCATTTGTGCTGGACCGGCGTGAACGGCCACAATTTGCACGATCTTTTGCCGCTCCCCTACACGAAAGAAACCATCGACCATCTGGTCTCCCGCATCTCGCAAATCCAAGATTTTCTCGGCCGGCAAATCCTTATGGAAAATGTTTCCAGCTACGTTTCGTATGAACATTCGGAGATGACCGAATGGCAATGCCTGACCGAAGTCGCCCAAAAGGCCGACTGCTTGGTGCTGTTGGACGTGAACAACATCCATGTGAGCGCCGTGAACCATAAATTTGACGCCGTGGAATTTATAAACGGCATCCCGAAAGACCGCGTGGGTCAATTCCATCTGGCCGGTTACTCCGACATGGGCACGCACTTGATCGACACCCACGACCATCCGGTGTCCGATCCCGTTTGGAAACTTTACGCGAAGGCCGTGGAGCGCTTCGGCGCCGTGCCGACATTGATCGAATGGGACGACAACATTCCCCCCTTCAAACGGCTCTGGCAGGAAGCACAACACGCTGAGAAAATCCAAAAGAAACACCTCTCCCATGCCGACAACCAACGCACCGTCCTTATCTGATCTCCAAGCCTGGATGAAGTGGGTGATCATGCACCCGCAAGGGGCCTCCTTTGCCCTGAAAAAACCGCACGCGCTCACGCGCCTGTGCGTGCCCGTGATCGGGCAAACCGCCGAGGTGCCGCGTGAGGAACGCCTTTCCATATATGGGACCGCGTATTTTCTGCGGATACTAGGCGCGCTCGCGTCAAATTTTAGCGCTGTCAAAAACACAGCCGGCGAAAAGGCGTTCAACCAAGCAGCTCGCGCATATCTCGTGAAATTTCCTTCTAAATACAAAAGCATCGACGATATCGGCGCGGAACTGCCCTCTTTTTTGAGACGGCGCCCGCTTTCCAAGAAATATCCTTTTCTTTCCGACCTCGCCGCGCTGGATTGGGCTGCGCACCGCGCTTTTTTTGCGGATGACGAACCAGCCATGGACCGCAAAAGGTTGGCGGGCCTTTCCGGACGGACCTGGGCCAACGCCGTTTTTCATTTGGACCCCTCCACGCGATTGCTGGACCTCTCTTGGCCGGTGGCGGACCTATGGAAGGACGACGGGCTATGGCCTGCACGACGGCTCCGTTCATTAAAACCGGAACGCCAATGCGCGCTTGTTTTCCGGCGGTCCGACAAAAAGGTGCGGGTCCGTATACTGGAGCCAGCGCAATATGACGTGCTGGACCAGCTCGACCGCGGCCATACTTTCCAAAAAGCGCTGCTCTTTATTTCCAAGAAACATTTCTCAAAGGAAGCCACGCCCCCAATCGGCGCGTGGTTCGAGCAATGGACGGCCGACGGCCTCTTTTCTCGGATCGACATTCCCTCAAGATGAAATACCTCATTCTCATTTCCTTGCTTATTGGCGGCATAGTTCTGTCCGGTTGCGTCACCTCGATTGGCCTCAAAGTCCTCTACCGCGAAGCGCCGCTGGCCCCTTCGCAAATAACCAAAAACATTTGTTACGAATCCGACGGCGAATGCAAAAATTCCCGCCACCATTTGGATTTGTACGCGCCGGACGGCAAAGATTGGCCGGTCATGATCTTTGTTCACGGCGGAGGGTGGAACAGCGGCGATAAAGATTTAAAAGTAAAAAAAGCCGACGTGTACGCAAATATCGGCCGGTATTACGCGGCGCGGGGAATCGGCGTGGCCGTGATCAATTACGGACTTCAACCCGGTGTGACATGGGACCGGCAGGTGGCGGATGTGGAATCGGCCGTCGCCTGGGTTCGGGCCAATATTCAAGACCGCGGCGGAAACCCCGATCAGGTCTTTCTGATGGGCCATTCAGCGGGCGCGTACCTGGCTTCTTACGCGGCACTGCGGTTGAGCCAGAATGAAAAAACGCCCTATCTTCGCGGCGTGATTGCGGTTAGCGGGGCGGCACTCGATATGGTCGACCAGAAAACGTACGAAATGGGCGAACGCGTGGAATACTACCAGCAGCGTTTCCAGGGGTCTGACACGACCGAAAACTGGAAAAAAGACGCTTCTCCGTCCTATCAAGCCACCAAAAACGCTCCGCCTTTTCTAATCATTTATGGGGGCAAGGAAAAAGTGACTTTACAGCGTCAATCGCTGCTTTTAAACAACGCAATTAGCGAAAAAGGGGTGCCTTGCCGGGTCATAAAAGAGCCCGGGCAATATCATTCTTGGATGGTATTGGCTTTAACGCGTGAGGACCGGATGTCCGCCCCGGCCGTGGTGGAATTTATTCGCGGATCAATTTAGGAAGGAACAGAGATATTCGGCGAGACCGGATTCGACTTTGATGTCGAACGAAGACTTTCCCGGCACATGAAACGTCTGCCCGCCGTTGTACGTCTTCCAATCTTTTTCGCCCGCCAACAACACGCGGCACGTTCCGGAAACAACATCCATTTGCTCGGGAGCATCGGTGTTGAAGTGGTAACTGCCGGGACGGATGATGCCGATGGTCTTCTTCGTTCCGTCCGGAAAAATCACGCTGTGGCTGACCACGCCGCCGTCGAAATAGACGTTGGCCTTTAAAGTTACGCTGACCTGGTCAAGTTTTGATGGGACCACTCAGAACTCCTCGCTGAATACCACGTCGCCCGTCACGCCCACCTGGTAGGCCGACACGCGCCGCTCAAAGAAGTTGGACAGTTCCTGCACGTCCTGCAGTTCCATGAACGTAAATGGGTTCTTGGCTTCATAAATGGGATGAAGTCCGAGCGCGGAGAGCCGCCGGTCGGCCACGTATTCAAGATATTGCCGCATGTCCTTGGCGGACATTCCGGCCACGCCCATCGACAACACGTCCTCGCCGAACGCCATCTCACAATCGACCGCTTCTTTCATCATGGTGACGATCTGATCTTGAAGCTCAAAATCAAACAAACCCGGGTCTTCACGGCGCACCGTGTTGATCACTTCAAACGCAAAGTTGATGTGGCAGCTTTCATCGCGGAACACCCAGTTCGTTCCGGCCGCGAGCCCGTTCAACAAGCCTTTTGACCGCAAGAAATACACGTACGCAAACGCCGCAAAGAAGAACAGCCCTTCGATGCAACAGGCGAAGCAAATCAGGTTGAGAAGAAACTGTTTCTTATCGGCGGTCGTCCGGATTTCGGTGAGTTCTTGGATCGAAGCGATCCATTTGAAACAAAATTCGGCTTTTTTCTTGATGGCCGGGATGTTTTCGATGGCCTGAAAGGCCTTCTCGCGTTCGGCCGTGTCGGGAATGTAGGTGTCGAGCAATGTCAGGTAGAACTGCACGTGCAGCGCTTCCTCGTAAAGCTGGCGCGACAAATACATGCGCGCTTCCGGTGAATTGATGTGCGTATAGAGATTCAACACCAAGTTATTGGAGACAATCGAGTCGCCGGTCGCGAAGAACGCGACCAGACGGTGGATCAAATGCCGTTCCGCCTCGGTCAAACGCTGGGACAAGTCCGTTATGTCGGACGAAAAATCGACTTCGTCGACCGTCCAGGTGTTCTTGATGGCGGACTTGTACATCTCAAAGAAGACCGGGTACTTCATCGGCCTTAGATTGAGATCAAAACCTCGGTCGAGAATCATTGGCAGGACTCGCAGCTCTCGGGATTTTCCAATGAGCAAGCGATCTGCGCTTCCATGGTGGGTTTCGGCGCGACCGCCGCTTCAACGGTGGTGGTCGTCTTGTTGATCTTCGTCGCGGGACGCGAACGCAAATAATAGGTGGTTTTGAGTCCTTTCTTCCACGCATACATATACATCGACGACATTTTGCCGATGGTCGGGCTCTCGATAAAAAGATTAAGCGACTGGCTTTGATCGATGTAAGCGCCGCGATCGGCCGCCATGTCAATCAACGAACGCATCGGCACTTCCCACACGGTGCGGTACACGGCGCGGATGTTTTCGGGGATCTCTTCGATTTCCTGGATCGATCCTTCGGCCATCTTGATGCGATTGCGCACGCTTTCGTTCCAGAGCCCCAACTTCTTAAGTTCCAATACCAGATACTTGTTCACCTGCATGAATTCACCCGACATGGTCTCGCGCTTGAACACGTTCGACACTTGCGGTTCGATCGATTCATAGGAACCGACAATGGAGGCGATGGTGGCCGTGGGCGCAATCGCGATCAGAAGCGAGTTGCGCATTCCGGTTTCGCGCATGCGCACGCGCAATTCCTGCCAGCGCGCCATGTTGTCTGGTGACACGTTCCACATCTCAAACTGAAAAACGCCCTGGGACGCGCGGGTCTGCTCGAAAGCGGCGTGCGGACCGTTCTGGGCCGCGATATCGCAGGAGGCCGACAGCGCATGGAAATAAATCTCTTCCTGGATCTTCTGGGAGAGGAGCCGGGCTTCGCGCGCGTCGAACGGCAGGCGCAATTTGAAAAACAGGTCCTGAAGCCCCATGATGCCGAGCCCCACCGGGCGCCAACGCTTATTGGATTCTGCGGCCTGGGTGGTCGGATAGAAATTCTCATCAATCACGTGGTCCAAGTATTTGACCGCGGTGCGCACATTTTTGCCGAGTTTCTCGAAATCGAACAGTCCATCGTCGCCCACGTACATCGCCAAGTTGATCGAACCCAAGTTGCAGACGGCGGTCTCGCTGGAGGAGGTCACTTCCACGATTTCCGTGCAAAGGTTAGACGAGTGGACCACGTTGCCGGGTTGCAGCGTCTGGTTGGACTTTTGATTGCAGGCGTCTTTAAAGTTCATCCAGCCGTTGCCGGTCTCGGCCAAGGTCTTCATCATGCGCGCATAGAGATCACGCGCTTTCACCTGCCGGGAGTAGCTCTTCTTGAATTCTGCTTCCACGTAGGCCTTTTCAAAGGCCGCGCCGTAGAGATCGGTCAGCTGCGGCATTACTTTCGGGTCAAACAGCGACCACATACCGTCTTCCTCGACGCGTTTCATGAACAGGTCGGGGATCCAGTTGGCCAGGTTCAAATTGTAAGTGCGGCGCGCTTCTTCGCCGGTGTTGTCTTTAAGTTCGAGGAACTCTTCGATGTCGGCGTGCCAGATCTCCAGATACACGCAGCAGGCGCCTTTGCGCTTCCCGCCCTGGTTAACGGCCGCGACCGAGGAATCAAGCGTCTTGAGCCACGGCACGATGCCGTTGGAAAGGCCGTTCGTGCCTTGGATCAGCGAACCACGCGAGCGGATCCGGTGATAGGCAATCCCGATGCCGCCCGAGTACTTGGAAAGCTGGGCCACGCTCAAATAGCTCTTATAAATGGACTGGATGTCGTCTTTCGGAGAGTCCAACAGGTAGCAAGAAGACATTTGGGACCGGCGGGTGCCGGAATTGAACAACGTCGGCGTGCTCGGCATGTATTCAAACGATGAAATCAGATTGTAGAGCTCAATCGCTTCCCCAACATTCTTGGAAAGGCCGCAAGCGACCCGCATGAAGAAATATTGCGGTGATTCAATCACGTTCCGCGTGATCGGGTGCTTCAAAAGATAGCGGTCGTAGACCGTCCGGAGACCAAAATACTCAAACAGTTCGTCGCGCGAGGTGTCGATGCAGTCGTTGAGCTTGCGCATGTTCTCTTTGACAAACAAATACGTCTTCTCAGCCACCAGGTTCTCTTCAAAACCCATGCCGATGGCTTGTGAAAAGGAATGAATGTCTTGGTTTTGGACTTCTTTTTCGATGGTGGTGGCCAACAGGCGGGCGGCGAGCTTGGAATATTCCGGCTCTTCCATTATTAACTGGGCGGCGGTCTGGATGGAAAGGTTATCGAGCTCTTTGGTGGTGGCGCCGTCGTAGATGCCGCCAATGGTCTTGGTGGCGACCTTCATGGGGTCCACGTTGGAGAGCCCGGAGCAGTTGCGAAGCACGGCGCGGACGATTTTGTCCACATTAACGGCCTCAAACGTGCCGTTCCGTTTGCGGATGTGCATCGATTGTTCAGGGCGGATGGTGGTAGGCACCGATGGGATTAGGGTCCCGGAACTCTCAGTCGATATCATGGTGGGGTCTCCAAAAAAATTGATTTTTAAACGGACACGGATCACACATCTTTGATTTTCATGTGTCAAATCGAAAACCCTTTCTCGACGGTAAACAGAGTTTTTCTATTGCCCAACGGAACCGCTCGAAGTAACCTGTGTTCCCAACCAAGGAAACACATGACGCAAACAACCGCAACATTGCTAAAAGAAGAACAAGCAAAAACGCTGGACACGCCGCGGCGGCGCTACGGGTTTCTCGCAAAATGCCTGTTCGTTGGAATGGACCTCGTCTACGGCCGAAAGAGGACCCTCTCGAAATTTAAAGTCCTCGAGATCATCGCGCGCGTACCGTACCAGTCGTGGGAGCACGTGGCCTACATTGCGATGACGCACACCTACAGCAAACCCGAATTCGCGCGCCGCATTTTTGAATTCGTGAAAGAATCGCGCGACCAACAGGACAACGAGCAGTGGCACCTGTTGATTTTGCAGGAACAGATCAAGAAGTCTGGCCGCCCGGAAAGTTTTTATCTGCACAAAGCGCTGCCCCAAATCATTGCCTTCCTTTATTACCACGTGAGCTGGCTGCTCTACGTGATCAAACCCAGCCTCAGTTATTCGTTGAACGCCGACTTCGAGGACCACGCCGAACACGAATATATGGAGTTTGTGCGCGAAAACCCGACGTTTGAATTGGACGTGTTCGAAAGCGCGTTCGAACAGGACTACGGAAGTTTCGAAAGCATGGCCGATTTCCTGCGCCAGGTCGGACTGGACGAACGGAAACACAAAGAAGAAAGTTTGCATCGCATCGAGCGCGCGCGGTTCTCATGATCAAACGCGCGCTGATACTCATGACGATGGCTTCACTGGCCGGCGTCATTCCCCTCCACGCCAATAATCTCTCGCTGGAAGAATATTTGGCCCGGGTTGGGAATCTTTCTGAAGACCTGCGCGCGATCGACAAAGACATTCAATCGCTGCGCGCTGAAATCGACGCGCGCGACTTGGAATTGACCGCCACGATCGACGTCGAAGTCAACCGCTTCTGGGACGACCGTCCCACTCTGTCCGCGAATCCGCAAGACGAAGGCCGCCGCGCCAACGTGGTGTTGGCCAAACCGCTCGCGACCGGCACGCGCTTGAGCTTGTTGGGCGGCGGCGACATCCAAAATTACCGCGCCGCGCCGAACATCGACCAAAACGAAATGAACTGGGAGTTGGGCGTGTCGCAATCGCTCTGGAACAACAGCTTCGGAAGGCAAACGTCGCTGCGGCGCCGGCGCGACCGCGACGAATTGCACACGCGTTTCCTGGACCTGACATTTCAACGCCAACAAATCATTATTGATTTTGAAACGCTGTTCTGGGACCTCTCTTACGCGCAACAGGAAGTAAAGATCCGCAACGAGAACCTGGTGCGCAGTCGCCGCATTTCCTCCTATATTAAGGACCGCGTGTCACGCTCGGCCGCCGAACGGACCGACATGCTGCAAGCCCAGTCTTTGGTCTCGGGCCGCGAACTGCAACTGCAGGCCGCGGAAGATAATTTGAGGACGCTCCAAGCCCGGCTCCACGAACTCGTCAATTGGGAAGGCGACCTGCTGCCATTGGAAGAAGATATCCGGCGCGACCGCGCGCTGCTCTCGTTGCCGGTGCAGGCCAATTTTGCGCCGCCGGCGCCGATGTTGATTGAAGCGCTCCGCGCCGAGTCCGACGCCGCCTATCTCGAAAGCCTCGCGAAATACGAAAAGGACCAACTCAAACCCGTGCTGGAGCTTGGGTACGTGTACGGCCAGCGCGGACTCGACACCTCGTTCTCGACCGCGCGCAGCGAAGCGGGCGATCACGACAACAATTTCCATCAGGTCGGCCTCTTGTTCACGGCGCCGCTCGACTTTTCCTTGATATCACAAGCGCGCCGCGCCACCGAGGCCCGCGCCGAAGCGCAGAGTTTCCGTTCCAACCGGTCCAATCGCCAGTCTCACGTGCAATGGGCGGACCTCGAACGGACCACGCTGGAACAAAAAGAGCGCGTGAAAACGGCTGTCGAGTTCGAAAAATTTCAGCAGAGCAAAAGCGCCGAAGAGCGCTCCCGTTATCAAAAAGGACGGACGACCGCGTTTCAAGCCATTACGTTCGAGCTTGAGGCCGCTGAAAGCGAGTTGCTCGTTTATCAATTGCTGGCGCAGCTGCGCCGCACCGAAGCGCGGGCGCGCGCTTATATCCGCAGCTCGGAGGCCGTCCGATGAACCTAATGCCGTCATTCCCGAATGTCTTAATCGGGAATCCAGAACATGAGAACAGCATTAATCGATTTTCAAGGAACTGGATTCCCGCTTTCGCGGGAATGACGAATGACGAGATATGAACTTAATTAAACTTTCTATCGAACGTACGGTTTTCGCGTGGGTGCTCATGGCCGCCATGATCATCTTCGGCGCGATT
>CAYOPN010000004.1:0-68458 GCA_964405835.1 uncultured Elusimicrobia bacterium
GTGACAATGTTGCTTTTTATATGCATTGTTCCAGCATCTGCCGTCAATGAGAATGCCGGCACAAGCGGCGCGCAATTTTTAAAGATCGGCGCGGGCGCAAGGTCGACCGCGCTCGGAGACGCGTTTGTGGGCGTGGCCGACGACGTCAGCGCGGCCTATTACAACCCCGGCGGATTGGGACTCCTGGAAAAATCGGAATTCCTCGCCATGCGCACCCAATATTTCCAAGGACTCGATTACAACTACGGAGCCTATGTGCATCCATTAAAAAAAGGCGCTATCGCTTTTTCCGCCGCCACTTTGACCACCGATGAAATTTCAAGGCGCGGCAACGATGAATCCGTTCAAGGCACGTTCGAGAACCAAGACTCGGCCTACGCGCTCTCGTACGCGCGGCGCATGGGGGAAACATTCTCTCTCGGACTAACCGGCCGCTGGATCCGCCAGGAAATCGACAGCGCTTCCGCCAGCGCGTGGACCGGCGATGTCGGAATCATCAAACGTTTCACCGGCCGGCCTTACCGGCTCGGCCTGGCGGTGCGGCATTTTGGACAGGGCGTTAAATTTAATGAAGAAACGGACCCATTGCCGCTAACGGTGGACGGAGGCGGCTCCTTGACCCTTTTTGATGACCGCTTGTTATTGGCGGCCGACGTGCGCAAATCCCGGGACAACGATGCGAAATTCGGCGTCGGCGCCGAATACCGCCAAGGCCTTTTTGAGAACGTGCGCTTTGCGGGACGCCTCGGTTACAATTCCGCCAACACGGATGCGGAAGGGGCCAATGGAATATCGGTCGGCGGGGGCCTCGGGTACAAAAAATTTGATTTTGATTTCGCTTGGATCCCGTTCGGCGACCTGGGCAACACCTTCCGCTACGCGGTGCACGCAAAGTTTTAACTTCCGCCGCCGTGGAGTTGTATACTCGCTCCACAAATGTCCTCAACAAACCCTCTTAAATCAGTGATGTTTTTTCTTTATTGCCTGCTCGCTTTGACCGCCGTCGGCACCTCCATCAGCCACGCCTGGCACACGCACAAAGCCCTCAGCCGGGAAAAGAAACTCCTCACGTCCGCCTCTTAAATCGTTCCCCCGTGCGCTCTTCCAAATTCATTGTCTTAGGGTTGCTGTTATTGTCCATAGTTGGAACAGCGGTTTATTCCAGCGGACGGAAACCGGGACTTCAGCCGAAACCCAAAAGCGCCCCGAATATACCAGCCGATGAAATGGAGGCAACTCCCCCAGAAAAACAGGAACAAACCGCGGCCTGGTCGTCCCTGACCGTTTTTCTCGTTCTTCACCCCGACGGCGAACCGCAAAAAATATTGGATTTTTTGCGCGCCCATCCGGACATGCGCATCACGCTCATTTTCCCGCCGAAATATTTTGACGATCCCGGCCGCCGGCCGCTTGCTCCGCAATTTTCCGTCCTGCAAAGTTCCGCAAACATCGAGATCGGTTTATCGCTCGACAATCAACCCATCTTGCCGTTGTTGGCCGACTTGAACCTGGCCGGCGACAAAGCGCAAAAGTGGGGGTTCTCCTACACTTGGCCTGAAGATGTGGCGGCGCAGATAGCGCGTGGAAGCGGTAGATATCAGAAAAGATGGGGAACGCTGCCCGCCGGTTTTTATCCGCCGCATTTGGCGCTCTCGGAACAAGTGGTGCAGACCCTCAAACGCTTTCGTCTCAATTGGACCATCGGAAAACCGCGCGAGGAATGGGGCGTCCAGTTTTATGGAGGCACGGCGCTCCTGGTGCCGCCGGCACCTCCCATCATCGATGAATTGACCTTGGGATCCAAAGAGTGGGCCAACCAGATGGTCGAGTGGACACGGGACTATCCCTTCGTTCTGGTCGACACCACACAATTGGAAGATCCGCATGCCGAACAATATTTCCTGGAATTTCTGGCCAAACGGAAAGCCTCCCGGCTCATCGTGACGGGTCAGGAACTGGTGACCGCTCTCCGCAATGAATTCTCGCTGCCGGACGGAGCGGAACCTTTCGACAACGACTATTCCGGCTGGGTCGCCACGTCGCAGCAGAAACGGGCCTGGACCGCATTGGCCGACGCGCGCAAAGTGGTCGACACCTATCAAAGCTCGGGACGCGCCGATCTCAAACGCTTGGACGCCGCCGTGGAAGAGATGTGCAACGCCCAGGGCGGGGAATTCCTTTTGAATTTGGGCGCGAACGCTGGAAGCGGCACGGTCGACATCGCGGCCGGAGAACGCAATTTTCTCGCCACGCTGGCCAATGTGTACCGGCTCTGCGGCGTGGCGGTCCCGCCCAATCTAAACACTTGGTTCGCGACCCGTACCTGGCAAAAGGCAGTATCAAAAACAGCACTAAATGACGGCCCGTTTTTTACGGAAGGCGCCCAAAGTCTTATTTGGAATGATCCGAAAGCAGACGACCTCGGCGCGGGCCAATTGGTGTATCCGGTGGGGAACCATCCGAAAGGGATGTTCGATCTTCGCGAGTTCACGATTTCGTGGGACGAAAACGACGTCACGCTGACGGCCAACGTTTTGGAAGCGTTCACAGGAAAATCTCCTGCATTGGTGCCGATGCTGGACATTTATATTGACGTGAACCGCTTGCCGGACGCAGGGAACACATCCGCTTTGCGCAAGCGCGGCAACACCTCTATTTCACGCGAAGCGGCCTGGGAATACGCGGTGGCGTTGTCTGCCAAAGCGGCGGCGCTATATCAAGCGGTGCCCGGCGACAGTCCGCGATTGCTGGGCGTCAAAGCCGTAAATCCGAAGGGCCGGACATTCTCAGTTTCATTCCCGCGTTCCCAATTGCGCGGTAAACCCAAAAGCTGGCGGATTTCAGCTGGCCTCTTGTCGACCGAGAACACGCGCCGCCAACAAGAAGAACCGGTCCCGGCCCCGATATTGGTAACGGCAACAGAAAAAAATTTGGGAGGCGCTCCATCAAGCCACGTGACACCGTATATCGACTTGCTGGACGAATCGGAAGAAGATCAAACTGGCCGCTTCCAGACGGGCAATCAAACTGGTCAACTTGCTTTGCCGTTTGTTGAGGCACAATAAGGTGGGAAAATTCAAAAGTGGAGCTGATCGGGATCGAACCGACGACCTCCTGCATGCCATGCAGGCGCTCTCCCAGCTGAGCTACAGCCCCGTATTTCGGGCAGCACCATCAGCACTCATAATCGAGTGGTGCAGCCCCAAGGGTCGCGGACAGTAACAAATTTATGATGAAAATTCTCAGTGGCAGCGCCCGCGGGCGGCGCATTAAAACTCTTCCTAAAGATCCGCTGGTCCGGCCGATTTTGGCCCGCATCAAAAAATCCGTGTTTGATATTTTGCGTTTCCGTATGAAAGGAAGCCGTTTTTTGGATTTGTACGCGGGCACGGGCGCGGTGGGACTGGAAGCGCTGTCCGAAGGCGCGGCCTCCGCGGTTTTCGTCGAGCAAGATCCCAAGTGCGTTAAGTTGATCCATGAAAACATCGACCACTTCAAATTCAACGAACAAGCCGAAGTGTTCCGGCTGAACGCCACGCAAGACCTTTCGCCGCTGCCGAAACCGTTCGATTTGATTTTTATGGGGCCACCTTATATCGATGCCGCTAAAAACATGATCAAACTTGTTCAGCCGACGATCGATGCCATCCACAAAGCCGGCCTGCTGGCGCCAAACGGGATCATCATCGCGCAGCACCACAAAAGCGAAAAAGTGGAGTCCACCGCCGCTTTCGAAATACGGCGCGAAGAAAACTACAGCGAAACCATCGTCACGTTTCTAAAAGAGCCCAAGCAGCCTGAAGCTTGATGGAAAAAGTCGAGATCTCGCATTCGCGGGTGCAGTCCTACCAACGCTGCCCCTGGCTTTACAATCTGGTTTACAACGAAGGCTGGCGCGCCGGCCCTTCCGCGCCCGCGGCGTTCGGCCAATCCATTCACCGCGCGCTCGACGCCTATCTCGCGAAAACGAACACCGATTTATCGTTGGAGCGGCTACTGGAATTTTTTGACGAACATTGGGTGAACGAAGGATTTAAAAACCCGCAAGAAACCATGGAAGCCTACGAACGCGGCCGGCAGATATTGACCAATTTCCATGCGATCGATCACAAGCGGACGTCAGAAGTTGTCGGGACCGAAGTTGAATTTAACGAGGAAATCGCGCCGGGCGTCCATTTCCGCGGCACGATTGACCGGTTTGACCGCCATCCGGACGGTTCGCACGAGATTATCGAGTACAAAACCCAGCCGGCGTGGCCGGCCGAACGGATTTCCAATGACCGGCAGATGACTTTTTACGCGCTGGGCCTTCGAAAAAAAGTGGGAAAGGGACCGCTCAAACTGACCTATTATTTTCTATCGTCCGGCACCTCGGCAGCGACAACCCGCACCGAAACCCAATTGGAGGAAGCGCACGCCTTGATTCTCAACACCGCTGAAAAAATCCGGAACAAAATTTTTGTGCCCAACCACGCGTCTTGCGCCAAGTGCGAGTTCGCGCGGCGGTGCGTCAATTACAAACCGCAATGAAAAGGCCCTGGGTCATCAAAGCGGGCGGTGAATTGATGGTGGAAGGTCCCGTCCGGAAAAAAGTCCTCGCCCATCTAACACGGCTTCAAAAAAATCATCCGATTGTTTTCGTGCACGGCGGCGGCCCTCAAATCGAGCAGGAGTTGTTGCGGAACAAAATTCCGACGCGGTTTATTAAAGGACGGAGGTTCACGTCGCCGCAAGCGATGGTCCATGTGGAACGGGTGCTCAGCGGTCAAATCAACAAAGGCATCGCCGCCGAACTCGCCTCCAAAGGAACGGCAGCGGTGGGACTTTCGTGCCGGGACGGAAAAATCGTAACGGCCAAACCGGTTCCAGGCCTCGGCCGGGCGGCGAAGCCGGTCGTCATCAATATCGATTTGCTGAAAACGCTGCTTATGGATGGTTTCTTGCCCGTGGTTTCGTCGGTTGGCTCCGATGCAACAGGACATGCGGTTAATATCAATGCTGACGACGTGGCCAGCGCGCTGGCAATAAAACTCAAAGCGGAAAATCTGATTTTCTTGACAAATATCTCCGGCGTGCTGGACCAACAGAAAAAAAGAATTCCTCTTTTAAAAACGGGGAAAATCGACGCGTTGATCAAAAAGGCCGTTATTACCGGCGGCATGATCCCGAAAGTCCAATCGGCGCGGGCGGCCATCCGGAAAGGCGTCGGCGAAGTGGACATCGTTAACGGAAAATTCGGCATCGACTTCAAATACGGGACACGCATTTGTGAATAACCCCGTCATCCCGGCGAAAGCCGGGATCCAGGCTTTAAACATGAATTTAAAGACAGGTTTGAAACCTGGGCCCCGGCTTTCGCCGGGGTGACGGCGGGGGAACAGAATTTATGGAAAATCCATTCTTAAAAACTGAACTGAAACATTTTCTGCACACGTTCAAACGGCAACCGCTCTGGCTCGTGAAAGCAAAAGGCAGTTATGTTTGGGACAAAAACGGCCGGAAATATTTGGATTTCTTCTCTGGGCTCGCGGTTTGCGGCGTTGGGCATAACAACAGCAAAGTCGTAAAAGCCGTCCAGAAACAAGCTGCCAACCTGATCCATTCCTCTAATTTCTTCTACACCACTCCTCAAATGGAACTTGCTGAAGCGTTGACGGCGCGTTACGCCGGCTCAAAAGTGTTCTTTTCCAATTCGGGCGCCGAAGCGAACGAACTGGCCATTAAGTTGGCGCGGCTCTGGGCCACAAGAAACAACAAGGCGGGGCGGGAGATCATTACGTTTGAAAATGCTTTCCACGGCCGGACATTGGCCACCACCACCGCCAGTTGGGGACGGAGCCGGTCGAACGACGTATTTGAACCACTCCCGGAAGGTTTCGTCCAAGCGCCTTTCAATAACCTGGGAAAAACCGAATCATTGGTATCCAACAACACCATCGCAATCATGCTCGAACCAATTCAAGGCGAAGGCGGCATCAACATTGCGTCACGCGAATTTTTGGCTGGATTGGCAGACCTTTGCAGGAAAAACAATCTCTTGCTTATCATGGACGAAGTGCAATCCGGCATGGGAAGGACCGGGAAGTTTTTTGCGTTTGAGCATTTTGGACTAAAACCCGACATCGTCACGCTTGCCAAAGGGCTGGCGGGGGGGATGCCGCTCGGCGCCACGCTCGCGCAAGAACACGTCGCCAAATGGATGGTGCCGGGCCTGCACGGCTCCACTTTCGGCGGAAACCCCGTTGCTTGCGCGGCCGCGATAGAAGTATTAAAACTCCTGCCGCCTCGGGCGCTTCGATCGATTGAAAAAACCGGCGAAGCCCTCAAGCAGACCCTTTCCCAGTTCTCAAAATTCCCATCCGTTAAGGCCATTCGCTCGTTTGGTTTGATGGTGGGCATAGAGCTCCAAGAAAACGGCGATGCCTATGTTCAGTTGGCGCGTGAAAAAGGTCTTCTTATTAATTGCACCCAGGGCAACGTGCTGCGGTTTTTGCCGCCGTATTTCATTTCGCAATCCGAGTTAAAGCAAGGTTTTAAAATTCTGCGTTCCGTTTTCGAAACGCTAAACAAGTAAGAGGATAGAAAGGCCATGGCCAAGAAGAAAAAGTCGCTCCGATTTTCATCGAAGGGCAACCGTCGCGGAAAGATCGTAATGATCAAAGCGCGCGAAATCCTGGACTCCCGCGGCAACCCGACGGTCGAAGTTGACGTGATCCTCTCGGACGGCAGCATCGGCCGCGCGGCCGTTCCTTCCGGCGCTTCCACCGGAGCGCACGAAGCGCTCGAGATGCGCGACGGCGATTCCCATCGCTACAATGGAAAAGGGACTCTAAAAGTCGTCCACAACGTCGAAGCCAAAATTTCTCCGGCCCTCAAAGGCCAGGACGCCTCCAACCAAATCGCCATCGATGAACGCTTGATCCAACTCGACGGCACCCCGAACAAAGCCAACTTGGGCGCGAACGCCATCCTCGGCGTCTCGCTCGCCTGCGCCCGCGCCGGCGCCTCATCCAAAGGACTTTCTCTTTACCAGCACATCCGCGAGTCGTTCGGCTACGAGCGCAAACCGCTCGTGATGCCGGTGCCCCTCATGAACGTTCTGAACGGCGGCGCGCATGCGGATAATAACGTGGACATCCAGGAATTCATGATCGTCCCGGTCAAAGGCCCGTCGTTCCGCGACGCGCTCCGCGCCGGCGCCGAAGTTTTCCATGCGCTCAAAAAGATCCTTCATTCCAAGAACCTCGCAACCTCGGTCGGAGACGAAGGTGGCTTTGCGCCGAACTTGTCCTCCAACGAAGAAGCACTTGAACTGCTCTGCCAAGCCATCACGGCCGCCGGTTACAAACCAGGCAAAGACGTGCTGCTCGCGCTCGATGTGGCTTCCAACGAACTCTATTCCAAAGGCAAATACACGCTGGAAGGCGAGAAAGGCTCTCCGTCGCTCTCCTCCAAGGAAATGGTCGGTTTCTACGCGAAATGGCTCAAGGACTACCCGATTGTTTCGATCGAAGACGGCCTTTTCGAGGATGATTGGGATGGCTGGAAGACCTTTACCGATGAACTCGGCAAACGCCTGCAATTGGTAGGGGACGATCTGTTTGTGACAAACACACAACGGCTGCAAGAAGGCATCAACCGCGGCGTGGGTAATGCGATCTTGATCAAAGTGAACCAGATCGGAAGCTTGACCGAGACCATCCGCGCGATCCAATTGGCCACCAAACACGGTTACCGCTCGATTATTTCACATCGGTCCGGCGAGACCGAAGATTCTTTCATCGCCGATTTGGCGGTCGCCACTGGCGCCGGCCAGATCAAGACCGGCTCCGCTTCGCGCTCGGACCGCATGGCCAAATACAACCAGTTGCTTCGCTTGGAAGAAGAGCTCGGACGCCGCGTCAGTTTCCCGGGCCACCATATTTTCGGGGCGAACTAAGGGGAAACGTTGGACAAAAAAAAGAAAACCTGGATCATCATCGGCGGGTGCGTTCTCGTCCTGCTGAGTTTTCTTTTAAGTGACAGCGTCCGCCACACCTTTACCCGCAAGCGCGCCATCCGCGCCGCGGAAGCGGAACTCGCGCGCCTGACCCAAGAGGCCGAAGAAGCCCGGCAGCAAATCACCAACCTTGAAACCAACCCCAAAGCCACCGAGCGGCTCGTCCGCAAGGAACTCGGCTATCTAAAACCCGGCGAAAAAGAAGTGCGTTTCGTCAACAAATGACCGTTTACGTCAATTGCCCCTGCTGCAGCGCGATGTTGGAGGTGGACGTTGAAGACGGACGCGTGGTCAACAAATGGAACGCATCCGAGCGCAGCAAGTCCGGCGAGGACAAAATGAAGGCCGCCTTACTGAAGATGGAAGAAGACAAGAGGAAGCGGGAAAGTTTGCTCGAAAACACCAAGTCAAACTTGGAAGCAAAGAAGAAGCGGATGGACGAGGTTTTTAAGAAGGAAGTTGAGAAGATTAAAAAAGACGGACTGGGAGAGAAACCGCTTACGCCTTTCGACCTGGATTGACTTTCTTTGAGGTCGAGAGGATGACGATGTTCGGGTTGCGAATGTATTCGCCCGGGAAGCGGATCGCGTGGTTCTTTCCGTAGCGCGGCTTCAACCGGATCGGTAAATCGACGTGTTTTCCTTTGATCGCCTGCCCAATGTCGGTCGCTTTCACTCGCAAAATCCGGTCCTGACCGTTGATCCGGACAAGGATCAAAACTTTCGAATTGGTGGGAATGACCGTCGGATCGGTGGCGATATGCCCGTCAAAAATATCGAATACACCCTTGTCTTTCTCAACGACGATCGGCTGCAAAAATTGTCCGTTGCGCGCGTAAGGTTTCAATCCGCGGGACGCGCGCCACAAGTTTTCCGGCGTGGTCTCAATCAAGGCGAGGTCGACGGCTTCTCTCCAGCGGGCCGGCGCGTCGCGCTGGGCAAGCCATTTGGCCAGCTCGGCGCGGTTTTTAAACGACGTTTTTGAACGTCGGATGGAGATTTGCAAGTCGATGGGGAGGAGATCAAAAGGATTTGACGCGTACCAGGTGGCCTTGAACGTGTTCGCGGAAAGGCCCAGGCGTTGCAACCACTTCGGTTCGCGGAGGATCTGGGCAAGGGATTTCCCGGTTTTGGCCTGATAAGAGAGGAGATCTTCCACGGCTTGCTGGGACAAATTCCGCAAAAGACCCACGCGGGCCAGGTCTTTAACAGTTTGGGTGCCCACGTTATCAACAATCAATTGGCGGGTGGGAACCATCGGAAGCGGGCCCACAATGGTGGCGCTGCCGAAGCTCACAATAAGAAGCCCCGCCGTAACAAAAACGGCAGAGCTACGAATGAGGTAATGGGACTTTTTCTGTTTCATACGGCACGGATTCTAACACGCTTTCGACGGAAGGGAAGGGGGGTTGGCAAACCTTAACCGTTTCTTAAGGCAATTTTAATGTCGGCCATATAGACTATTATCTATAACGAGATGCCGATGATTAAACGCTCGAAATCAATGCGAAAAACACTGGCAATTTTCCTTGGAATTCAGCTTTTCCTGGGCCCCTCCTCAATTTGGGCCGATTGCTTCGTAAACTATCCTCCATTAAGCAGCTCCGGATCAGCGCAAGACAATGTCTGTTTTCCTAATCATTCCCCCAATGAATACGATACATATGTAAATCCAACAAGTGGGATTAGGGCTGGATGGTGCGTGAATCGTGATCGAATCACAATAACTCAAACCCAAACGAGCCCCAGCAGCTGCCGGTACATGGTCAAGGTCAAGATCAACACAAAACTTTGTGACGTTCAAAATTTACGGTTATTGTCTTACAAACACGTTTATCTCAAAGTAGTGAAGAAAGCACCAGCCGGCTCGTCTCCAACGTCTTCGGATCAATGCACCGCTTGGGCCGACAACTTATCTGACTTCGGAATTTTCAGTCGCAGCGCGAGCTTTCAAGGCATTCGTTCTTATGGTCCCGTCGTAATCGGTCCTATACCGCTTTACCGACGGAATCCAAGTAGCCGAACTGACGATTTTGAATTTGAAACAATTTCGGGTGAAGGCGGAAGCAATAGCCCAATCGATTTTGGCCCTTTGGACAAAAATATCTCGTATTACTTTGAAGTGCACCTTCGGAAAAGCGACATAGACGGAAGACCGGCAGAATGGACGGGAATGCAGCGAAAACAATGGATCAACCAATGCCCCCCGCCCACGTCTCCTTCTCCGACGCAAAGCCAAAGCCCCTCGCCGAGCCCGTCGCCCAGCGCTTCCGTAAGTCCATCGGCCAGTCCCTCTTCCAGTCTTCCATCAAGTCCACCACCCACTCTTCCACCCAGCCCGATAAATAGTCCCTCGGTGATCCCCAGCGCATCGCCCTCGGCGTCGGAATATCCAACCGAAATACCCACCGATACGCCGACCCCCACCTCGACGGACTTCACCACCCCCTATCCAACGGGGGACCCGACAGCCACGTTGGAGGAGCCAGTCGATGCTTGCGGGAATGTACTCCAGGCTCTCTCGTTGAACGATCGGACGGCAATCGAATCGGAAAAAAACGCCGCGAAGGAAGGGTTTTTGGCCATTGGGCCAGTTTTATCCGTTGGAGGTGGAGGGGGAAGTGACAATGTTAGTTCCCAAGACGCACTTCCAATAGAATCCTCGCTCAATTGTGAAACGATTTTCCTGTTTGATTTTGATGGTGACGGGTTAAGTGCGAAAGCCCCCAACCAACAGATCCTAAAATTGGACCTTCCGGAGGGGGCCAGCAATCCACGTGTGTTCAAACGGGTGGGCACCAACAATTGGAAACAAGACCCGAGCCAACAGGTCACCCAGGGTGCTATTGTGTTAAGCAACCCAGCGAGTGGTTTGTATCGTGTTTTCGCTACGATTGTTAATCTGCCGTTTTCCTTCGGGGAAGTGTATGTGTTCCCAAACCCCTTCCGCAGCAATGACAATCCGATACTGCACGTGGAAGTCGGAATGGCCAACTCGGTTTCGACTCGTATTTACGACCCCGCCGGCGATTTGGTCTATGAAACCCGTGTTGATAGCGCCGTCAAAGTTGTGAATGGAAAACCCGCCTACGAAGCGCCGCTGGACATCACCCACCTCAAACCGGGCGCTTATATCGGTATCGTTACCGCCACCAAAAACGGCAGCGAATCCCTGCGTAAACGCTACCGGTTCATCAAGAAATAATCTTCGCTAAAACTTAATCTGAAATTAAAGCCGTCTTAATAAGCGACACGTAACATTGTTGTAACAATGGGACGAGAACTGCCGCTATATAATAAGCGCATTCGTCACCCCGGCGAATGCCGGGGGCCAGGCTTTAAACCTGTCTTAAGAAACATGTTTAAAATCTGGATTCCGGCTTTCGCCGGAATGACGATTTACCTTCTCGTACCAAATCCAATTTTCGCCGGCACCGACACGGGCGCTGATTTTCTCAAGATCCCCATTGGCGCCGAAGCCGCCGGTCTCGGCCAAGCGTACACGGCCATGGCGAGCGGAATTAACGCGTTGAACTGGAACCCCGCCGGCATTCTCCAGACCCCTTCCAGCATGGGACGCCCGACGATGGGATTGTCCCTTTCGCATCAAGACCAACTCGAAGAAAACAAGCTCGACCATCTCGGTGTTATCGTGCCGAGCCGCGCCGGAAAAAATTCCCTGGGGTTTGATTTGATTCGTCTCTCCTACGCCGACCAGGAAGGCCGCGACGCCGAGCGCCGCCCCACGAATCAGCTTTCGGCGTCCGACATGGCGTTCGGCGCGGCCATCGCCCGGAATTTCGGAAGCTTTCAGCTTGGCACGCAAGTCAAATTGATCCGCCAGGAATTGGCCGGCAGCAAAGCCCAGGGCCTCGCGATGGACCTGGGACTTTTGTCGGCGATGCCGAACCCGCGACTCACGCTCGGCGCATCGGTCCGCAACCTCGGCCCGCGCATGAAGTTTCTCGACGACACATTTGAACTGCCACTTACAATGTCCATCGGCAGCGCATTTCGTGTGACGGGCCCCTTAACACTAGCCTTGGACGTTCATTACAAACCTCACCAACGCCAAACGGTCCTTTCCCTCGGAAGTCAATTCCTCGCCGGCGATAATTTCACCCTCCGCGCCGGGTATCTTTCAAAATTGGCCGAATCGGTCACGAACACGCAGGAGTCCGAAACGAACCGCGGCAACTTTGCAAATGTCAGCGGCCTCGCCGGCGGGCTGGGTTTTATGTTTAAACAATTTAGCCTCGATTACTCCATCACGCCGTTCGGTGAACTCGGCAACACGCAGATGCTCACGCTTTCCAGTTGGTTTGGCGCGGCCGAAGAGAAGAAATCGAATTTCGAGTCCCCTGAAGAAGAAGTCGCCGCCGTGGCCGCTCAACCCACCCGCGTCATCTTGATCCTTCCCGCCGCCAATGAATCTTGGTGGGGTTCTCTCCGCTAAAAATTATATCGTCCCAAACCCATGTTGGACGACAAGACACAGGTCCTCGAAGTCGCGATGGAGTTGGCGCTTCCCCACGCGTTCCTCGAACAAATTTCAAAACGTTTCGGCCCCGAAAAAGCGCGCGAATGCGCGATGTCGACGTCCGTCGGCGGCATCGGCCCGTTGTTGCGCGAGCGCGTGTTCGCACAAGGCGACGTCGGAATAAATGTTGTCGGCGTCAGTCTTCTGTATGACACGGTCTGGGTACAGGCCTGGCACGAATGGGGACAGATAAATCTTCAGAAGCGCAACGTTTCGAACGCGCTCAAAACGGTCCTAAAGAAAAGAGAAGACCTCGGTTTCAGCCTTACCTTCTTTGACGGAAAAACCACCGCGGTGGAAGTGTGGGAATTGGCCTACGGCAAAGCCGTTGTGTATTTCCTTTCGGCACCCGGCGTCACCGACATTGTGTATCCGGGACCCAAAGACATGCCGCAGGGCACCGGCATCAATGCGAACCAATGGTCCCACGAAATCCGTCTCAAACACAGCTGGCTCGTCGGCCGTGGCGCATTGGCGCTCTCCAAGAGACTAAACCGCAAACCATCCATCGCCATCTTGAGCGAAACCCCGACGTTTTTTACGCACAACCGTCTCGTCAAAGACGAATTCCAAAACGACCCGTTCTTCTCGGAGACAAAATATATCTTCAACGACCACACGCCGCTCGAATACGCGCACCCGATCTGGGACCAGCCCACGCTGGACATGATCAAACTCGACCCGTCTGTTTACCTCAACAAACCCGCTTGGAACGATTCCAAGAAAACCTTGGATGTGACGAGCCTCTTGGTCGGGGTGTGCGATGCCGTCTTTGGCGTCGCCAGAAAACACGGCGACGTGATGAAAGCCATGCCCTCCTTGCGGGAGTTTGGCCCCAAGATCCAATACATCACAAACGGCGTGCGGAAAGAAGATTGGCAGGCGCCGGAATTCGCGGACCCCTCGAAGCTTACCGATGAACAATTGTTGGCCGCCAAATTTGAACGCAAGAAAAAATTGCTCGATTGGGCCTGGCGCCATTGTCATCTGTGGCCGACGTGGGCGAAGGAATCCATCGACAAAAAAATCATTGCCTGGACGCGCCGGATCACGCCGTACAAACGCCTCGACCTGTTGGTCAAAATGCTGAAGAACCAGGAATGGCGCGCGCGCTTTCTCCAATTAAACGTGGTGATCCTGGTGGGAGGGCGCATTCATCAACAAGACAATCATGCCCAGGACATCGTGTACGACTTGCTCGATGCGCTCGATAAAGACCCGCAGCTCCAGGCCCGCATCGTCACGATCGACAATTTCAATGTATGGGAAGCTCCGCTGCTTTATCAGGGTGTCGACGGCTCCATCATGTTGGCCGATGACACCCGCGAGGCCTCCGCCACCGGCTTTATGAAAGCCCAGATGAACGGCGGCGCCATCCTGGCCACGGCCGACGGCGCGGTACCGGAATTTGTGTTTTTCCAGGGCATCGAAAAAGACGAAAAGAAGGTCAACGGATTTCACATTCCTTATATTAAGGGCGAACCGACGGCGTTGGGCCTGCTGGAAGCGCTCGAAGCATTCGACAAGACACTGGCCAACCCGGCCTCTCAAGCGGCCATTGTGCGGGCCGCAATGGCCGTCACGGCCGATGTCGGCGTCGACCGCACCGTGGCCGACACCAAACGTCTTTATCAATCCCTGCCATGAACCCGCCGCTTAAAAAATACTTCGCCCGCCACGGCGGACGAATTGAAAAAGCGTTGATCCATTATCTGCCGTCCACGCAGGAGCGCCCCCGCATTATTCACGAAGCGATGCGCTATTCGGTGCTCGCCGGAGGAAAACGCCTGCGCCCGATCCTCGTCATTGCCGGCGCGGAATTGTGCGGAGGAAAAGCCGCGGACGTGATGCCCGCCGCTTGCGCCTTGGAATTCATTCACACGTATTCGCTGATCCACGACGACCTGCCCGCCATGGACGACGATGATCTGCGCCGTGGCAAACCAACCAATCACAAAGTGTACGGGGAAGACATTGCGATTTTGGCCGGAGACGCATTGCTCACGCACGCGTTTAGTTTGTTGGCGGACAACGCCGACGTGGTACGGTTGGTCTCTCATGCCGCCGGCACGTTCGGCATGGTGGGGGGGCAAGTGGCCGACATCCAAGCGGACCAGGGCCGCTGGAAAAAACTTCAGGGAACCGAATACCGCTCGCCGAAAGGCCTGCTGCAATTTATCCATCTTCGAAAAACGGCGGCGCTGATCCGCGCCAGTCTTGTGGCCGGCGCCATTTTGGCGGGCGGAAAAAAGGCCCAAATCGCCGCGCTTGATAATTATGGCGAACACATTGGCCTGCTATTTCAAGTTACCGACGATATTCTGGACCAGATCGGTGACAAGAAAAAATTGGGCAAACGCGGCAGCGACCGCGCTAACCAAAAACTCACGTTCCCAGCCATTTTTGGACTTGAACGTTCGCAAGCCATCGCGACGGCCCTGACCAAACGGGCCCACCAAGCCCTGTCTCCCTTCGGCCAAAAAGCCGATGTCTTGCATCACCTCGCCGACTTCATCCTCTCCCGCGACCACTAGCCCCCCTACGCCGTAAGACGGCTACGGGGGGCAGGCCCCCTCCAGCGCTGATTTTGCGCGGTTTTTTACCTCTCGACACTGTGGCACATCCATTGCACCCTTTTCGGTAACAACATCCCTGTGGCATTGAGATGGCAAACGTGTGACAAAAATTACGTGGAGTAAAAATGAATCCAGGGCTACATCACTCTAAGAGAAGCAGGGAAAAAGGAGAACCAAAATGAAAATTCGTTACCTCTTAAGCGCCATCCTGTTTCTCGCATTCTCCTCTCAAGTTTTCGCCCTCCAAATTTCAGGCCCTGCCGAAATCAGCAAAAAAGAAAAAGCGGTCATCACGATCACGCTTGCCGCCAACGAAAGCAAAGACGGGCTTCACTTTCACGTCACGACGCGCGCCAACGGGACTGTCGAAGCCCCGATGATCTGGACCGGAAACAGCGGCCAGGTTGAATTGGAAGGACTGCCGACGGGCTCCGTGATTCTTTCGATCACGAGGAACGACGCGCGCAAACCCTTATGCACGAAGGGCATGAAGGTGTTGCCATGAACTTCTTTAAACGCCTCGCTCTTTTCGGCTTCATTTTCAGCACCGGTTCCGCGGCTTTCGCGGCCTATACGATCACACGCACCGACGGCGGAAACAACACGTTGCTCGTCCAAGGCCGCGAATACGAATACGTGATCACGAACACCAATACTCCGATCCGCCTCGAAGACGTATTCATCGATGTCAGCTCTCCGAACCATGACATCATGGTGGCCCCCGGCGTGCAGACCGGCCCCAACAAATTCTCTGTCGACAACAACGGCCAGTTGGTCATCAGCATCCGTTTCCATAACCAAGGGTCCTATTCGTTAACGGTCCGTAACTCGCAGGACTCGAACAACCGGGGCACACTGAACAGCATTCAAGTGCAACGTTATCCGGTCACCTTTTCTATTACGCCGAGCAACCCGACCGTTAACGCCGCCCAACCTTTTACAATCAATGTGACGGCCATCGATGTTAACGGCATTGTCGTGACCGGCTTTGAAGATTCGGTCCAGATCCGCGACAGCCAGCTATCTTCGTTGGTTGGTTTTGTGGATGGCTCGTCCTTCGTAAACGGCACCGCCACCAATGTGCCGGTGACGGTCCTGGCCGGCAATCTGGCCAACCAATTCACACTAACGCTTACCGGCGAAATCCAGTATTACAATCCGTCCTTGCCTGCGCCTCACATGAGCCCGAACCCGACTTTGGTCAGCAACATGCTCAATTTGATTCCCGGGGCGTTCCACAAATTGATCATGCTGTTCCCCGGCGAAACGTTGAACCCCGGAAGCGGCAAATCGGGAACCGTGACCGACCAACAGTCCGGCGTTCCTGTTTCCCTGGTGACGGTCCGCCGCGTCGACCAGTGGTTCAACCCAATCCTGACGAACCCGAACCCGGCTGTCAGCGTCCAATTCACGTCTTCTCAAGTCGGTCAGGACAACCCACCTTTCCCGTTCACGCTTTCGATGACGAGCCCTTTGCTTTCAATCACCGCGGCAATGAACCAGATTTATTTCGGCGGCAGCGGCGACCGTATCGTCAAAGCGATCCCCGATGGACAGAGCTCGCAAGAAGACTCTTCGCTGGTTCCGGCCACGCCGGGCCAAGCCGAGTCCTACACAATCGAAATCGTCGGTGTCGCGCCGAACCAGACCGTCGACACCGAGACCCTGATGCTGGTCCGCGTTCGCGCGTTTGACCAGAACGGCGACCCGCTCACCACACTTTTCGGACAAATTCCCGGCGCCGAAATGCGCGCGCTGCTTGGCAGCGGACAAGAAAGCCGCGCCTGGGTCGACACCAACGAACCGACGCTTGTTCCCGACAACGTGGTCAATTTCAGCGCCGGCGTGGCAACGATGAATTTGGTCGTCACCAAGTTCGGTTCCGATGTCCGTCTCCATTATGTGACGCCGGTCCGCGACGCGTTGTCGATCCCGTTTAACGTGGACGTCGGCGCGCCGAACAAAGTCCATTTCACGATCCGCGGTAAAGCGCCCACCCCGGCGCAAGGCGAGACCTGGACGCCCGGCACCTATCCCGGCAACGGCGGCACGCCCCCGACAGTGAAAGTGGGGGAGGAACTGGTGGTCGAAGCGCGCATTACCGATAGACGTTGGAACCTGATTTCCGGCGGCGGCGCCAGCTACACGATGCAAATCACGAACACCGCTAACCATTTTGTCGAGTCCCGCCACATGACCCTTGGGGGCCCGACATATCAGTTCCCGGCCAACGGCGAATTTGCCTTCAATAATGATCCGGCCTTTGACCGTTCGTTCCGTGTGAAGTTCCGCACAGCCGGTCCCTCGGCCTCGCCGATTATTCCCGCGCCGCAATTCGCAGGCACCATTTCTCTCGGCACGTTTTTCAGTTCATCGAACACCGTTGTTCCCGAGGTGTACAGCAAGCTCGTGATCGCGGCCCCGGGAGAAACGCTCCGTCCCGGCACCGACACCGAACCGGACGGAAAGACGGGCACTCCGTCTTCCCAAGCCGCCGGCGTGCAGTTCAATACGATCGCCTACGCGACCGACCTCTATTTCAATCCGGTGATCAACAGTCCTTTCCCGACCGTTAATTTCACATTGACCCCCGCGCTGGCCGCGAGTTTCGTGAGCGGCACGCTGCCGGCGGCGATGCAAAGCGGCCAAAGAAATTTCACGGTCACGCTCGGCAGCGGCACAAACGTGCGTTTGTTCGACAACGCCACGCCGGCCATTTTCCAACAAGTCTCCGTTCCTATTTCCCATGGACCGTTGGACCATTTCCGTTTGACGTTGAACGCGGTGGGTGACAAAGAAGCCGGTGTTCCTTTCAATGTGACGATCCGCGCGGAAGACCAGTACAACAATCAGGTCCTTAACTTTAACCAGGCCGTCGCCTTGACACCCAACACCGGGGCGGCCACGATGAACCCGACCTCGGTCAATTTGGTCAACGGATCGCTCACGCTTGATATGACGATGTTCGCTTCCACTCCCGCCGCGCGTATTCAGATGTCGCTCGGCAGCGTGATTTCAAACAGCCCGACGTTTGTGGTCCGCGTGAATTCGCAGGGATATCGCCGCTTGCTCTTGTTGCTGCCGGGGGAAACCTTGGCCCAAGGCACCTTGGCCGGAAAAACCGGGACACCGACGCCGGTCACGGTCGGCGTGGTCAGCATCGCCCGCGCGTTGGCTTGCGACCTTTATTTCAACCCACTTGATACGGCCGGCACAGTCAGCTTTGCGAGCAACCACTTGTCTCAATTCGGCTCCGCTCAAGGAAACCTCGCCAATGTCGACGGACATGGCGAATATTCGACCACTCTTATTTTGAAAAACGCCACCACGCACACGATTACATTGGTGGATGTGAATAACGGGTCGGTTTCCGGCTCCACGTCGGCCATCCAAGGATTGGTTGGAACTTACAAGAAGCTTCAAGTGCTCGCGCCCGGTGAAACCGCCGACCCGGACCAAGCGAACGGCAAGACCGGGACGCCGCTCACCCAAAAAGTTTCGACGCCTTTCACGCTCACCATGCGCGCCGTGGACGACTTCTGGAACCTGGTCACATTCAACGGTGGCGATACCAATTTATCGGCGAGCATCGTGGCCGCGATGTTCAACCCGCCGAACAACAACGGCGGCGTAAGCCCGCGTCCTTTTACAAATGGCGTGACGACGCGTGATGCCATTATCGGTCAACAAGGCCTGGTGACACTGACCGTCCGTGACGATGCGAACCTGACCAAACCCGGTCAAAGCGTCGAAGTGCAAGTGGACCCGGGCCCAATTTATGTGTTCACAACGGCCCAGACCGCTACCGCCGGCCAAGCTTTCCCGCCGGTGACGATCAGTCTTGAAGAAAACGGCGTCCCCGTGAACGGCTACAACCGGTCGATATTTTTGACCGCCGATCTCACTTCGGGCGGCCCGGCGTCGGGCGGATTCAACCCGGACGGCTCGCCCCGCGAATACGTGATGACCAACGGCCAAGTTGTGATCAACGATTTGAGCTACGCGTATGTTGAAAACATCAAGATCCGTCTTTCCGATGACTTCAACCGCCTTGCTTTCTCGGACCCGATTGAAGTTATTCCAAGCGGATTAAAATACCGCGTCACGGTCCCTTCCTCCGATGTTATCGCCGGTCCGCCGTCCAACTTTCCTGTGCGCGTGGAACTGCTTGAACAGAACACCAACACGCTGGTCAAGAACCACGACCATACCGTGGACGTTGCGGTGCTTTCCGCGATCAACGCAACCACCGATGGCGCTTACAGCGTCACCACCGCCAACTTGGTCCAAGGCGTCGCCAATTTCGCGCAGTCGTACACCAAAGCGGAATCGATCATCATTACTATTACAGAGTCCGCGACCACCGGTGACCCCAACTTCGTCATTCCGTCGCAAAACAGCAACAACGTGAACGTGGTGGCCGATGGCTACAAGAAACTTTTGTTGGTGATGCCCGGTGAGACCCACGTGCCGGGCGTGACCTCCGCCACCGGTAAGACCGGAACGCCGACGTCACGTCAGAAAGGCGTACCGTTCCTGGCCCAAGTGCGCGGCGTGGACCAATACTGGAACGTCGCTCAGTCATTCAGTGGCGGCGCCATCCGTTTTGAATCGAACGACTTACCGCCCTCCATCATGTTGACCAATCCCACAAACCAGGACGCGCCGCTCGTGAACGGTGAAAGCGCTTCCTTTATCCACATGGACAACCCGGGCAGCTGGTCGGTGACGGTAAAAGACTCGAACAATTCCTTGATCAGCGTGCAATCGGTGTTGTTGGCCGTTGGTGGCCTCTATTACCAAGTGGACGGCATCCCGGCCCAAGTCCACGCCGGCCCACCCACGCAATTCACGATGAACGTGACGCTTTACGATTCGATAACAAACCTGCCGGTCACAAGCGCGAACCAGGCTCTCATACTGGAAGCGCGTTATGCGAACGGCACGTTGGCCGCGGGCAACCTCGGCATCACCAGCGCCCAATTGTCCAACGGCACGGTCGGCATCACAAACCAGAGTTATTCGATCGCAGAAAATATCTTCATCCACGTCCGCGACGCCATCGGCAACACGGGCTCGAGCGCCATCATTAACTTCATCCCGCGCCAAGTCCGTTATGTGTTTGAGACGCCGGCCGACGCCGACGTGAACACGCCTTTTAATGTGACCATCCGCGCCATCGATCAGGACACCGGCAGCGAAGTGCGGAACTTGAACCGCACCAACACGCTGGCGGCGTTCGCTTCACTCACCGGCCTTCCGGTCACCGGCAGCTTTGTTCCGGGCACCGTGAACATCGTTAATGGTACCGGCCAAGTATCGGCCACCTACAACATCGCCGAATCGATCTTCCTTCAAATGACGGACTCGACGCCGCTTAATGGCCAAAGTCCGCCCACGCAGCCGACCTATTCTTCCAACGGCTCGATCAACATTCACCCTGGCGCGTTGTCGGATTTGACCGGCATTGCCGACTTTGCGATGCAATCCAACGAGACCCGCAATTTCACTGTTACCGCGCTCGATGCGTTCGGCAATATCATCCCCGGCCAAAACTTGGTCTTCCGCGTGAACGCCATTGACCCGCCCGGACAGATGGCGATGAACGGCCAAGCCGACCTCTATTCGGCCGACGTCAACAGCGCCGGTCAACTGAACGTCACTTTCCGGCCCTCGGTCAACACGAATGGTCTGGTTGAAATCGTGATAGCCGATGGAACACGGCCGAACGGTTACACCAAAACGGTTTTGATCGCCATGAACGGCTGGACGCTGAACCCGGCGCGCGCGCTCGGTCTTGGCGAAAACCGTATCCCGGTGGGCACGCGTCTGAAACTCGATATCAGCCAACGACCTGGCACCGGCGGGACCGTCCGTACTTTTTATCGCGTGGACAACGGCCCGTGGCAGCTTTACGACGCGAACAACGGCGTCGCGGGTTTTGATCAAACCCGCAGTTACAACCTCGAATGGTATTCGGAAGTCTGCTACGACCTGGCTTGTACAAACCCCATCAGCGAACTTTCCATCAGCGGCGCGCCTAACTTTGCCAGCGTGACGACCTATATCGTGACGGACAACATCAACGGCTACCCCAGTCCGTTTAACCCGAAAGCGACCGATGGGAACAATTACCTCACGATTCAATACCCGCTTCAAACGGCGACAAGCGTGGAAATAGACATCTACGACCTCTTCGGCCAGAAAGTCTGGCACAAGGACATCAACGGAGGGGAGCAAGGCGGGGAAGCGCGGATGGACAACCGGGTGTTTTGGTTCGGTACCAACGATGAAGGCCACACTGTTGCAAATGGTGGGTATATCGTGACTGTTAAGCCCGGCGGGTCCTCGCAGACAATGAAAACAAAGGTCCTGGTTGTGAAATAAAAAGGCGATCCCAATGTCAAACTTAACCCTCAAATCGAATCTCAAAATCGCACTGGTTTTAACACTGGTTGCGGGCACTTTTGAGAACCAGGCCTGGGCGGCTTCCTCTTACGGCCAAGCCTCGGACCTGTTTAATGTGGGGGCGGGCGCGCGTTCCATGGCGATGGGCGGCGCTTTCACAGGTTTAGCTGACGATGCTTCCGCTCCGTATTTCAATCCCGCCGGTTTGGCGTTCCTGGACGAACATCAGTTGATGGTGATGCACGCGCCGCTCTTTATTGATACCAGCTACAACTACATCGCTTCCGCCAACCCGCTCGGAGACCGTTTGGGTGCGCTGGCCTTGTCCGATGCCATGTTGTTGTCCGACGGCTTTCAGCTTCGCGATACCAACAACCAGTTGCTCGACGAAAATGGCTCGCTTAACAACAACGCCATCCTCGGTTCTTACGCCCGCAAGATCACACAAAAACTTGCCGTCGGTGGAAACGCCAAATTTATCCAACAGAAAGTGGCCGGTTTTTCGGACAGCACGCTCGGCATGGATGCGGGCGTCCTTTATAAACCGGCGCCGGTGATCAGCATGGGGCTCTTTTTGGGAAACTTCAATTCGCCCAGCATCAAACTTCAGACGTCCGAAGATATTTATCGCCCGATCACGCGTTTTGGCTTGGCTTCAGAGATTTTTAAAGGCCGTTTGGTCCTCACCGCGGACATGACCAAGGTCAGCCAGCAGGACAACCTGTTCGCCGCCGGCGCCGAGTTGGCCGCCAACCGCTTTTTCTCGATCCGGACTGGTTTTAACGCGAACCGGAGTTACACTCTCGGCATGGGCCTCAATATGAAAAAACTGCGCGTGGACTATGCGTTCAGCAACACGGACATCGGCCAGTTCAACAAAGTTTCTCTCACCTACGCGTGGGCGAACATTTACAAGACAGACATCGAACCTCCGATGAAAGAAGGCCGCGCGATTTACCCTCTCAGCGGGTTTGAAAACCAAGTTGTGTTCAAGACCTCGGTCCCGTCACACTCGGTCGCCAAATGGACCTTGGACATCACCGATGCGGAAGGAAAACAAGTTCGCCGCTTGGAAGGCGACCTCCACCCGCCGGCCGAAATCAACTGGGACGCCAAGAACAACATCGGCGCTCCGACGGTTGACGGCACCTACAACTACCACTTTACGGTCAACTACAAGAACGGCAAGAGATGGGAGAACGAAGGCAACCTGAAACTCGCTCTCCCCGATCACGAACGCAAAGAAGTGATCGACATGAGCCTGGAGCTGAACGGCGCAAAAGAAGGCGAGATGACCGCCGAAACCAATTCAGAAGCCGAAGTGATGCCGCAACCGGAGGCGGCGCAGTAATCACGCAGTAAGAGCACGTCACACAGAAGAGGGGAACAGACACATGAATTCAATTGCTCGGAGCCTTATCTCCATGAGCTTGGTGGGACATCTCGTCGCGCCGGCGTTCGCCGTTTCCCAGGATCCCCTTCAACAATTCAAACTCGCCTCCCTCGCCTACGAAAACAAACGCCTCGACAGCGCCTCCCAGGAATACGAGGGGTTCATCAAACACTTCCCAAACCACCGCCTCGCCGCCCAGGCCCGTCTTGCGCTTGGGGAAATCAAATTTGAACTAAAGAAATATCCCGACGCCGCCGATGAATATACGGCGGTGATCAAAAAACATCCCGGAAGTTACGAGGCGATGAACGCGGAGCTGCGCCTTGGACAGTGCGAATACAACATGAAGAAGTACCTGAACGCGATCGACCACTTTACGGTCGTAAAAAACAAAGCGCCGAAGGTGCTGCGTTCCGAAGCGCTTTTGGGATGGGCGCTTTCGCTGGTGGCGCTGAACAGCCACGAGAAAGCGGAGAACATGCTTGTTGAGCTTTTGCAGTCCTATCCGAAATACAAAACCAACGCGGCCGCCGTTGTTCCGCTGGGGCTTCTTTATATGGAGCGCAACCGCCTGCAAGATGCGCTGGAAACACTTTCCATGATCAAAGACGACCTGGGAGCCCGTTACTACCACGGCGTGGTGTTGCGCATGATGGACCAGACCATCGCGGCATCACAAATGTTCAAAGATGTTTTTCAGGAAGACCCGACCGGCCCCTGGGCAGACAAAGCCCAGCTCCAAATGGCCGAGGCCTATTACAAGGTCAACGAACTCAATCTCGCCTACGACAGCTTTCGCAAAGTCTATGACAAGTTCCAACTGAGCCCATTGCGCCCGTACGCGCTTCACCGCATGGCCTGCATCCAATTCCATCTCGGCCGTTACCAGGAAGCCGGCCTCAAATGGGAACAGCTTGTCCGAACCTTTGAAGACGACGTGAACCTGCCTTACGCGATTTACATGATGGGAGAGATGGCGCTCCGCCAAGGCGAATACGGCAAGGCCATTTCGTTCTTCAGTCAGATCACGGATGCGCACGAGCTGCGCATGGACGCGCAGTACAAAATCACCTGGTGCCTCGCGCAACAGAAACAAGACGACACCGCGGTGGCCCGCGCCGAGAAATTCCTGAAGGAATATCCGTGGGGCGAATTGGCCGCCAAGACACACCTGCTCAAAGGCATTTGCTTGCAGCGAATGAAGAAGTACATCGAAGCGAACGCGGAATATCAGATCGTTCTCGACCAATTTGGAAAATCAATCCATGCGGAGAAGGCCCTCTATTTGATGGGAACGTCCTATTTCCAAAACAAACAATTGGCGGAAATCGTGACGTCGTTGAACTCCCAGCTGAAATTGGCGCCGGTGAGCCCGACGCGTTGGCAAGCGGAAAGCTATCTGTGGGTGGCCGAAGCCTATTACGCGCTGGACCAATATGACGCCGCGCAACGGACGTATCAATTGATTGTCGACAATTACAAAGACACACCGAAACTGGCGCATGCCATGTTGGGTGTGGCGGCAGCCTTGGCCAAACAGGGCGACTATGACAACGCGGCCGTCGCGCACGAACGCGCGCTGGGAATGGCGGAAACGCTCAAGAGCAAAGAAGTCAAACGTTCGGTGCTCATGGACACGGCCCAGGTGCTTTTCACGCAGAAGAAATACGACAAGGCCATGGGCTACTTCGACGAATTTGTGAACCGCTATCCGGATGATTCGCTGGTCCCCGAAGCGCTCTTTCAGGCCGGTGTTTGTTTCTACCGTCTTGAGTACTACACCGAAGCGATCACCCGCTGGAACAAAGTGGTCTCCGGTTATCCGACAAACGGTCTGGCTCCAAAGGCCCTGTTCGAAATGGCCAAGACCCAGTTTGGTCTCGGCAAATACGACGAAGCCGGGAAACAATTTCAATTGCTCATCGACAAATACCCGCAGGCCGACAACGTGAAAGACGCGCGCATCCAGATTGCGCAGTGTTATTACAACCAGGGCCAATTTGAACTGGCCACCAAACGCTTGCAGGAATTCCTGAACAACTATCCGAAAGACCCGAAGGCCAAAGACGTTCTGGAACTGTTGCAGATGGCGCACTATCGCGATGCCAAGGGGAAAGGCGATATGGCGCTTCTGACCGACAAATTCCCGAAGAGCAAACTGACGGCCGACATTTACTGGCAGTCCGGCGCCGACGCGTTCAACGCCAAGCAATACAAACAGGCGTTGGAATTCTTCCGCAAACTGGTCGGAGATTTCCCTGACGCGCAGCAGGTGGGACAGGCCTATTACTATATGGCCGAATCGCACTTTGCGCTGGAGGAATACGCGAACGCCGTGACCGCGTACAAAAATTTCGTCCTGAACTTTCCAGAACACCCGAGCCGCATTCAAGCGCTGTTCCGCCTGGGCGTAAGCCACTTCCAGACGCAGAATTACCGCGAAGCCGTGATCGCGTTTAACGACACGCTGGAAGCCGACCCGAACGGCGGCCTGGCGCGCGACGCGCTGGTCAATATTCCGCTCTGCTACAAAAAGATGGGACAGCCGGCGCAGGCCATCTCGGCCCACGAACGTTTCTTGCAGCGCTACGGCAACGACCCGCAACGCAACAAAGTTTTGTTGGAGATGGGCGCGCTCTACGAAGAAATGAAGAACTACGAAGCGGCCGTGAAGAGCTTCGAAGCCATTCCAGAGAATTCGGACGAGTCGTTTGACGCGCTGGTCGGCCTCGGCCGCCTCTACCGCCTGATGAAATTGCCCAACCAGGAACTGCTTGTGTACGAAAAACTTCGCGGTAAGGGGCCGAAATCAAACGAAGTCCGTTTGACCGGCATGGTCACTCTGGCCGAGATGTACCAGGAAATGGGCAAAGTGGACGATTCCATTTCGGTCTACGAAGACATCGCCGCCAACAGCGCCAATCCGGATTGGAAACAAGCGGCGTTGGACCGCGCAAAAACGCTTCGATCAGAAGTCAAATAGGAGGGAAAGATCATGCTAAAGGAACTCGGATTCATAGGAATTTTTAAAGTAAACCCGGCAATCATCAGCACACTGCTGTTTTTCTCGATACTGCTGATGACGTTCTTGCTTGAACGGTTCTGGTTTTACATGAGCCGCGCGAACTGGTCTGATGAGTTCTGGCAACGGCTCAAAAGCAACGTGTCCTCGGGCCGCTTGCACGATGCGCGCTCCATATGCGCCGCGAGCCAAAACGTTTACGCCCAGACCTTCTTGACCGCGATCAGCTCGACCCATCTCTCGCGCGCCGACAACGAAGACATGGTCCAGATAGCAAAAGAAGGCCAGCTTGAACTGTTGAGAAAACGCCTCGGGCTCTTCTCGACACTTTCCTTTATATCTCCGTTGGTGGGACTCCTCGGGACCGTAACGGGCATTATGCAGGCGTTCAGCGATCTGGGCCGTTCGGGATCGGGCGGCGCCAACATCGTTGCGGCCGGTATTTCCGAGGCCCTGGTTTCGACCGCGGCGGGCATCGTGGTGGCCGTTCCGGCCGCTATGTTCTTCAACTATTTCACCATCAAGATGCGCGGCATCGGCGTCCGCATGAACAACACGGCGCACGAACTGATCATCCTAATCTACGGCGGCGAGGAAGTCGGCGACAAACCCGCGCAGCTGAAAGCGAGCGAAATGCGTGCAAAGCTCCGCTAACCAAGACAGCGAAGCCGAGATCACAGAAGTCAACGTCGTCCCGCTTGCGGACGTTACGTTGGTGCTTCTGATTATGCTCATGTTGCTCTCGCCGATGGCGATGCAGTCCATGATCCAGGTCCAGGCGGCGCAGGCGGTGGCAACACGCTCCAAGCCGACCATCTCCGAGAAACCAATCTTCGTGGACATTACTTCGAAAGGATTTACGGTGAACAGCCAGGTGGTTGGCACCGAATACGAACTCTACCGCGTCATCCAACGCAACGTCGCCGGCAAACGCGACAAGACGGTACTGATCTCATCTCAACCTGATGTGAAGTACCAGAACGTGGTCCGCGTGTTGGATCTGGTCCGCCAAAGCGGAGCGGTGAGTCTCTCGCTTGTCCCGCGCAATGACGGGGGGAACCCATGAAAAGGGCCGAAGTGACCGAAGAAGCCATTTCCGGCGTTAACATTGTGCCCGTCATCGACGTGACGCTGGTGCTGCTGGTGATCCTGCTCTTGATGAGCCCGATTTTGAACTTGCCGAGCATTCCGGTGGAACTACCGGAAGCTATGACCAAAGAAACCAAAGATCAGAACATCTCCGTAAGTCTCGGCGCCGATGGCGCCATCTCCATCGACACGGACATTGTTGAATGGAAAGACCTGCCGCGCGCGCTGAACGCAAAGCTCCGTGAACGCAAAAACGACGTGGTTGTCATCGTCCGCGCCGATAAAAACCTGCCCTATGGAAATGTGGAAAACTTTTTGCGCACCGTTAACAAATTTGTCGGCAACCGCGCGGTCGCCATCGCAACGATGCAGCGTTCTGCAACATTAACTCCCGGAGACAAAAAATGATCCGTCCAATACCGGCCGGGCCAAGCATTAAACTCGATTTCTCCAGCCGCGACGTCGCGTGTTTCTTGTTTGCTTTGAGCGTCCATTCGTTGCTCCTATTATGGAAAGGGGGCCTTCTGGTGTTGCCCGACCAAGCGGGCGGCGGACTTGGGGACATGCTGGTGAGCGTTGATTTTCGTTCCGATGTGCCGAGCTACGAACCGGCGGGCGGTGGCTCCTCTCCGAAAGCCGAAGGTTTGTTCGCGCGCATGAAGTCCATCATCAAAGGCCCGGGTGCGGTCGGTAAAAAATCCGAGGATATTGCGATGGGCGCCCAAACCGCTCCGATTGCGCAAACACCTGACAAACCGGCCTGGACAAAAACGGACGTGCTCACCAACAAAACATTTGCGGACAAAAAAGGATTTGAGGGAATGGTTAAAAAAGACGCGTTGGACGTGGCCACTGGCCAGACCCAGAACGTGGTGGTCAAACCCTCTGCCGGAAATTTTGAAGAGGCCCAGCCGAACCTCAAGGAAAACAAATTTAAGATCGCGCGCAAGGACGTTCCGTTCAAAATTGTCTCGCCCAAATCCGATCAACTCGCGAACGCGAATGCCATTGCCGTAAATGTCGACCAGAAAACCAGCGCCAACGTGCGTTCGTTGGATGGCGGCCCAGGCGCGGGTCCAGCCCTCCAATCAAAATCTTTTGCATCCAAAGGCGCCTCCACCAGCGGTGGTTTCGGCGGCACACCTTCCGGATTAAAAAGCGGCTCGGGTGGCGGCCTTGCAATGGGAAGCGCGTCGGTGGGTGCAGCTTCCATGGGAGGTGGTTCGACCGGTGGAACAGGGGGGGGCGGTGGTTCGGGATATGGATCGGGCGCCGGCACCGGCAGTGGTTCCGGAAGCGGCAACGGTTTTGGCTCAGGGACCGGCGGCGGCCGTTTGTACGGCGGCGGCAGCGGATTTGGAAGCGGCGGTGGATCGGGCGGAATGGCGACACTGGCGCGCAATACCGTGTCCGACGTTTCGACTGGCGGAAAATCTGCCTACAATTCGGGATTTAACATCACAGGCGCGTTGGCGAACCGTCCCATCATTTCAAAAGTATTGGCGCGTTATGAAATGGACTGCCGCGTGGGACTGCGTTTCCGCGTGGACTGGGCCGGCCGCGTGATCGACGGCATCATTGTGGAAATTTCATCGGGAAGCCCGACATTCGACCAGAAAGTGGTTGCGGCGCTGCAGCAATGGGTGTTCAGCAAGCTGCCGGCCGACAAGACGAACGTGATCCAGGAAGGCATGATCACGTTTGTGTTCAAAGGAGTATAGCCATGAAACGCTCAATCATTTTTGCTTGCTGCCTGGCGCTCGGCCATTCCGGCTGGGTGGGACACTCCGCCGAACAGGAAATGGGCCAACAACCGCTTTCCGAAACGGTCAAAGGCACGGTCAAAGAAACGCTCGATATCCAAAAACCGGCGCCGTCAATTGAATTGGACGTGAAGGAGATCGTCGAAAGCGGCACCGCGCAGACCGACCGCGTTCTCCAGGAAGCCAAACCGATCCCAAGCAAAGAAGATTTTGAGAATTACGGTGTGTTGAATTCCAAACAAGTTATGCGCCCGGCGTTGCCGTTGATTCCCGAGCCGCCATTGGTGACGTTCTACCCGGGTCTCTCGAAGGTCGTTTCAAAACGGTGGGAGTTTCGCGTGTCGGATGAAAACGGCGAAATGATCAAGCTGATCAAAGGCAAAGGCGTGCCGCCGCGCAACATCGAATGGAACGGGATCAATGAGCGCGGCCAATACATCACGGTCGGGACGCTTTATTCGTATCAATTTGTGACGTTCGACGAACACGAGAACGCTTCCACGTTTCCCGGCGAACCGTTCCAACTCGACGCGCTCATGTACAGACAGAAGGGAAAACTCGTGATCGAATTCGCCAACAAAAAACTTTTCCAAGACGAACAATCCGCGTTCAAACCCGTCATGAAATCGATGTGGGAACGCGCCATCGATGTGGTGCGGGAGAATTCGAACTCGCCCATCACGATTGAAATGTACGCGGCCAGCGCCCGCTCGCCGCTTGCCGAGGACCGCCGTTCGGCCGCCGTCAACTCGATTTCCGACGCCACCAACCTGCCTGCCGTGGACATCCGCCACAAAGTGGACAAGATCGCCGACCGCGGCGACGTGCTCCGCGTCGTAATGAACACGAAGTAATAACCCTCGCCATCTTTGATTTCCCAATTTGTTCATGCTATCCTCTTTTATATGGCATGAATTGCCATACAAGAAGAAGGAGTGAACATGAAAATCACAACATACATCGATGAAAAGCTGCTAAAAAAAGCCCTGCGCGCAACGGGGGCCCATTCGCAAAGAGAAGTTATTGAGGATGCCTTGCGCAATCTTCTCTCGGATATTCAGCGGAAACGATTCGTAAAAGAGTTTGATTCATTCCGGCTGGATCTCTCCCTAAAAACCTTGCAGCGACAACGAGCGTGAGTTTTCTCACGCTCATCGATACGTCCGCCTGGATATTTGCCCTGGGCGATCGCTCAAACCGCCGCATAAAAGAACGGATTGCTTTTCTTGTCGAGCAAAATCTCGCTTGCATCACCTCCCCTATTGCTTTTGAACTTCTATCGGGTGTCAAATCGGACTCTGAAAACCAACGTCTCAAAAGCTACCTTTCAACAATCCATCCATTTCCTTTTATGGTTGAGGAGTGGAGCGATGCTGCCGAATGGGTAACTACCATCCGAAAAAAGGGGGTAAAAGTAAAAACCATCGACGCTCTCATTGCGTACAAAGCCGTCAAACATAAACTCACACTGCTGCACGCCGATACCGACTTGGATCGTCTCGCGAAAAAAACCAATCTGCATGTCGAAAGCTTTGTCGATGCCGCTCGGGAAGGAAGTCGCTCCTCATCATGAAAAACACTTATCCCTTTGCCCGTCGGACGCAGCGCATGCGCGCGTCCATCATACGCGAAATTCTGAAAGTCTCGTCGAAACCCGGCATCATTTCGTTCGCAGGAGGATTGCCGGCACCCGAAACGTTCCCGCTGGATAAATTCGAACAGGCCATGAGCACAGCGTTGCGTCAGGACGGCGCACGGGCGCTCCAATACATGGTCACCGAAGGACTTCGCCCCTTAAAGGAATATCTCTGCGGCTGGCTCGAAAAACAGGGCATCCACGCCACGCCGGACGCCATGCTCATGACGCACGGCTCTCAACAGGCGCTCGAACTGCTCGGAAAGATCTACATCAACCCCGGCGATTCCATCCTGGTCGAAGACCCGACCTATCTCGGCGCCATCCAGTCGTTCAACACGTTCGAAACCAAATACGTGACCGTGCCCATGGATGAATCCGGAATGCAACCGGAGGCGCTTGAGAAAGCGCTGAAAAAGCATCCGCATGTCCGTTTTATTTACGTGGTGCCCACGTTCCATAATCCGGCCGGGTCCACCATGTCGCTGGAACGTCGCCAAGCGCTTGTACGCATCGCCCACAAACATGGCGTGCCCATCCTGGAAGATGATCCCTATGGTCTCTTGCGTTTCAAAGGAAAGGCGCTGCCGTCGCTCTACGCGCTCGCAAAAGGAAAAGGCGTCATCTACATGTCGACGTTTTCAAAGCTGCTTTCGCCGGGCATCCGGCTCGGTTTTGTCATCGGGGACAAAGACGTGATCAACCAATTGGTCCTTGCCAAGCAACCCACGGACCTTCAAACCAACTCGCTGATCCAATACGCGGTGTACCACTATTGCAAAGCGGGGCACCTGGAAACGCATTTACCGGTCATCATCAAAGACTACACGCATCGCGCTCAGGTGATGCTCGATGCCATCCGTCGTTATTTCCCGCCGGAGGTAAAGTTCATCGAACCCGAAGGCGGGATGTTCGTGTGGTGCACGCTTCCGAAAGGCATCAAATCAGCGGACGTATTTAAAAAAGCGCTCAAGAACGGCGTGGCGTTCGTGGACGGAAGCGTTTTCTTCGCGAACGGCGGAGGGGAGAACACGTTGCGGCTTAATTTCACAAACTCGACCGATGAAATGATCCGCACCGGCATCCAAAAGCTGGGCCAAGTGATCGGGAGTTTTCTAGGTAAGAAGTAAGCGGAACTCGCCGGCCGGCGTTTTTTGGAGCCGGATGCGCGGAACGTCCTCGCCCTGCCGTTTCAAATATTCCAACCGCGGCAACACCACCTGGTCGATAAAATATTCCGGGTCTCGCATGTGCGAATCAATTTCGCCTTTCGTCCAATGGTCAAGCAAAAACCGGCGGATGTCTTTCGGACAATCGTTTAATTCCATTTGATGCCCGTAAACGGAATACCGATGTCTTTTTTCTGGGACTCCGACCGGAAAGAATGCCGCGCGGACAGCGCCGTCGCCAGCAACAACAGGAAGTCGCGCCCGAATGTCCACCAGGTGGCCGCCTCGCCGCCCGTCTTAAAACAACCGCAAGCGATATTGAGACCCCTTAGCAACGCCGACGCCAGCGCCGTTTGAAAGACAAGCAGCATTGCCAAAATGAGGACGTGCGCTCCCAACACAATGCGATTGGTGACGAGCGCGATCCCGCAGAACAATTGCACCCACGGAAGCACGATGGCGAGCGGATTGATCGCCCACGTCGGAAGTACTTTGTAGTTGTAAATCTGCTGCGCGAACGCGCCCGGGGAAACGATCTTGTAATAACTGGCCGCGATGAACAGGATCCCGATACCGATGCGGAGCACGTCGTAAAGCGAGAAGGGGAGGTTCAGGTATTTAGTTTTCAATTGGAAGCCCCGCCTGCTGCCATTCCGGATAACCGCCATAAAAAATCCGGATGTTCGTGTAGCCGGACGTCTGCAACTCGCGTCCCAAAAAGAAACTGAGTTCACAACCGATGCCCTCGCAGTAAATAACAATGGGACTTTCGGCCGTCAGGCCTTCCAGCGCCGCTTGTTGATGGGCGTCCATTTCATAATAAGGAAGGTTGCGGCTGCCGGGAATGCGGCCCGCCTTGAATTCGTCGACGGACCGAGCGTCGAGGATCAGCGCCGTTTTTTTCTGCTGGATCTCGATGACCTCGGCGAGCGGAACAAACCCCGGATCATCGGGTCGGGCCATCATTTTGTAGGCGTCTTCAGCGGACGTGGAAGAGGTCGGCCAGCGGCCGTTCCATGATATGCCATGGGGCGCCAGCTGACGTAAAAACGCCGCCGGCAATGCCAGCCCGATGAGAAAGACGGATTGGAGCGCAGCGACGCGGATGTTACTTCTCCGGCTTTTTTTCCGGGTTAGGGACCGGAGCGGGAGCCGGCGCCATGGTAGCGCGCTTGATGGGTGGCGGCGGGTTTCCCGTGCGGATGGCAAGCGTCACACGCGATGTTTCGGTTTCGCTGCGCGCTTCGAGCGTGACGGACGTGTCCTTGGTTTCGCTAAACGGCGAGTTCACGCTGATCTCCACCGGCAAGGACGCGCCCGCTTTCAAAACACCCGCGGAAAATTTAACGGAGGCCCATGCGGCCGGCGCTTGGACGATGGCCAACGTGACGTCTTTATCGCTCTTGTTCTGAATAGTGATGGTTTTCTTTTTTCCCTTTGTGTCGGGCTCAAAGCTCGCGATGCCGTCGCCATCCGGAATTATTTTTGCCGCGGGATCCAGAACATAGCCTTTCAATATCACGTCGTATTCCGCGCCGCCGGCTTCGGTCTTCACCTTCGTGGCTTTGGAAAAACCGGTCCTGGCGTATCCACGGGTATTAAATGTGAGACCAACCTTTGTTTCTTGGTTGGAGGTCAAATTGCCCGGAGTGAATTGGGAGGCGGTGCACCCGCATGTCGGCTGGACGCTGGTTATGGGGATCAGCTCTGTGCCGGTGTTGCGGATCGTGAATTCGGCGGTGATTTTGGAATTATCGGGGCACCAGCCGAAATCAAATTCGGTGGGCGTGATAACCAGAGACTGGGGGGAGAACGCGAAAGCGGGTACGGATAACAGCGCGACGGTCAAAATCAACATGCGACGGACAAGGGACATGTGTTTCCTCCTGAAAATAACGGCAATCTTAGTAAAGAATGAACGGGATAATTTGTTCCCGGAACGCGGCCAACCCCGATTCGTAATACGCGAACAGCTCTTCGGCGCTTATTTTTCCTTCGGACGCTTCACGCAGTTTGTTGGAACCGCTCACAACGCGCACCTCGTCCCATTCGGGTTTGAAATCTTTGGGGTTCGACTTGTGAAGAAACAAAAACGCGCGCGCAAATATCTGGAACGGGCGGATGGTCTCGCGGTCGGTGACGATCAATCGCACGCCGTGGCAAACCTCCCCCGCGTAGACGTCCTTCTCCGGCGTGAACTCGACAATTTCAAAAAGAACGCCGGGAAAATTCTGTTCGCGCAGATACGCGCACAGCGCCTTGGCGTTGATCCATGGCGCGCCGAACAGCTCAAACGGCGTCTCCGTGCCGCGGCCGACGGCCACGTTGGTGGCCTCAAACGCGCCGATGCCGGGGTATAACAACGCCGCCGTCAACGACCGGATGTTGGGAGACGGGTTGATGAAAGCGAGGCCGGTTTGGTCGTACCAGTCGGTCCGCTTCCAGCCTTTCATCCGCACCACATGCAAGTCGGCCTTCACGCCGCGGACCTTGTTGAACCAAAGCGCCAATTCTCCGACGGTAAAACCATGGCGGACCGGGACCTCAAAATATCCGGTCATGCGCCGAATTTCCGGATCCAGGATGCCTCCTTCAATAATATCGCCCCGCACCGGATTCGGCCGGTCCAGCACAACAAACCGCAGTTTTTTCTCGGCCGCCGCTTCCATCGCCATGCCCATCGTGGTGATGTACGTGTAAAAACGCGTGCCGATGTCTTGAATATCGAAAACGATGGTGTTCACATTTTTCAGCATCTTCGCGGTGGGACGCGTCGTCGGGCCATAGAGGCTGTATATCGGCAGCTTGGTCTTCGGGTCAATCCAATCGATGACGGTCTGGCCGTGGTCCGCCTTGCCGCGAAATCCATGTTCCGGTGTGAGCACGCAGACCAGTTTCACGTTGGGCGCCGCGCGCAGAATGTCGATGGTGGAATCGCCGTCGCGATCAACGCCGGTATGGTTGGTAATCAGCGCCACGCTCCGCCCTTTTAACGGCTCAAAGTCGAGCCGCTCCAACTCGTCGATGCCCAATGAAACTTGAGCAAAAACCGGTCCAGCTAACACCATCATTCCGAAAAATATCGTCGTTCCGAAGAACATCGTCATCCCGGCGAAAGCCGGGATCCAGGTCTTAAACATCAGGCAAAGGACTGGGCCCCGGCTTTCGCCGGGGTGACGGGTGTGTTGTTTCATATTTTTTCCTTATCCATGACCGGCGCCAATAACCGCGCGAGCGCCATGGTTCCAAACGTCCCGATGAGAACGAGCCACGTCCATCCGACGTTCACGACTTTTTTCTCGGTCAATATCAACAGCGTGAAGTTGAGGACGGCCATGAACACCATCGCCACGATGTTCGCGCGGTTGCTTTTCACTTTTGTCAAAAGCCCCAGCAGGAAAACTCCGAGCAATGAACCAAACGTAACGCCGCCGATTTTAAATGCGAGCCACAAAAAGCCGCTCAAGAAACTGAACGAATAGGCGAGGACCGCCAAAATCACGCCGAACACGAACACCATCACGCGCGCAACCTTCAAATAATGTTGGTCTGTTTCGTCTTTACGTATGAGCGGCCGGTAGAAATCGGTGACAAAGGAGGCCGTAAGGGAACCCAGCGGTGAATCGATGCTCGCCATGACAACCGCGGCAAGCACGAGCCCGCGCAACAATTCCGGCATTTGCGTGCTCGCGAAGAAGGGGAAAATATCGTCGGGTTTGGCCGGCAGCGCCGCGCCCGCGTGCTGTTGATAGAACACGAACAACCCCGCCCCGATAATTAGATGAAGCGACATCACAAATAGCCCGACGATCGGCGTGGCCAGCGTGGCCTTCTGCGATTGTTTGCGCGTTTCCAGCGTCAGCAAACGCTGCATGAGTTCATGGTCCGTTCCATAAGCGGCCATCGAACCGAAGAACCCGTTGAGGATGGCGAGCCACCAGATGTTCGCGGAGCCGGGCGTGGTGTTGATGATGTCGAGCTTGCCGGCCGCGTTCGCCGCCGAAAAAATGCCCATGAAGCCACCGTCAATCGCGCCACTCAAAAACCACAACGTGCCAAGGGCCGCTATAACGAAGGACGCGGTCTGCCAGACGCCGGTCCAGATGACGGCCTTCACACCGCCCCAACTAATGTAGAGCATCGAAGCAATCGAGAAAATAATGATGGTCGCGACGAGATTCCAGCCCATGAGCACCGACACCGCGGTCGCGGCCACGGTGAGCCGCACGCCCGAACCCAAGAGCCGCGTCACAAAAAAGAACGCGGTGCCCGCGTATTGCGTTTCGGAGCCGAAGCGGTGCTTCAGAAATTCGTAAATGGTCGTGCAGTTGAACTTGTAGAAGGCCGGTATAAAAAAGAACGCGAGTGCGATGCGCGATGCGAACGAACCGATGAAAAACTGCAGATACTCCCAGTTCTCTTTGTAAGCGGTGGCCGGCACCGAGATGATGGTGACCGCCGAAATTTCGGTGGCGACGAAGGACAAACAGGCCGCCCACATGGGGATTTTTCTGTTTCCAAGAAAGAAGGACTGCGTGGAATTTTCGTCGCGACCCATCCAGAAACCGATCCCAAACAAAATTGCGACCGAAATGCCGACCACCAAATAATTCATGGGCGCGTGATGGACCCAAGCACGCGCGCGTGTTTGGCGCCGGTGCCGGAGGGGAGATGGTTGACTTGATGATGCAGACAGCGCAACCCGAAGAACGCGAACGCCAGCGGCTCTTTCGCCTGGGCGGGAAGTCCGGCCTGTCCGCCGAGCAGGCGGGTTGACTCAATTGATTTGACCGGGATCGGCGCGAACAAACATTCCAATTTCTTCATGAGCGTCTTGTTGTGCACGCCGCCCCCCGACACCACGAGTTCTTCAATCGGATAATTATTGAAGATGTGGTCGCGAAAACTTTCCTGGATCGTGATGCAGGTAAAATAATTCAGTGTGGCCAACGCGTCGGCCGGGTGCGACGTGATCATCGCGCCCAGATGTTCCCTGAGAAATTGTTCGTTGAAGATTTCGGGGCCGGTCGATTTCGGCGGCAGCTTCTTAAAAAATGGATGCGCGATCATTTTCTGAATGGCCGGCATGTTGATCGCGCCCTGTTTCGCGAAATGGCCGTTCTTGTCGAACGATTCTTTTCCATGCGTGATCTGCCGCACCGCCATGTCCATCAAACAATTGGCGGGGCCTGTATCGAACGCAAGAGGTGACGCGATACCCTTGCCGACCACGGTCACGTTCGCGATTCCGCCCAAGTTGAGCAGCGCGCGCACCGGTCCATTTCCATAGAAGAATTGGTCAAAAAACGGAATAAGCGGCGCGCCCTGGCCGCCGGCCGCGATGTCCCGCTGGCGGAAATGCGAAACCACGGGAATGCCCGTTCGTTCGGCAATGACGGCCGGATCGGCGAGCTGAAAAGTATTTTTCAACTCGTCATCGGGCCCGTGATAAATGGTTTGGCCGTGCGAGCCGATGCAAGCGACATTCTCCGGCTTCGTGTGCGTTTTTTTTAAAAGTTTCAGCGCGGCCGTCGCAAAAATTTCGCCGAGCTCGCGGTTCAGCAGCGACGCGTCCGCGGCTGAGAGATCACCGCGCTGACGGATTTTTTTAAGAATGCTGTCAGGGTAATCGACGGTCACGTCGGCGATGAATTCAAACGAGTGGTTTTTAAAGGAACCGAGCGCGGCGGACACGCCGTCGGCGGAAGTGCCGGACATGAGGCCCAGCGCGAGGGTCGAGGTCATCCGACCTGATGTCATTCGGTCAAGGCCGCGTGCAAATGCCCGTTCACATCGGCCAATTGCTGGACGGCTTCAGCACGGCCAATTTTTTTCTTGGCCATCAGCACAGCGACTTTCGCGTTGCCACCGGACGCCCGCAACAGTTTCGCAGCTTTTGAAGAGGGTACGCCGGCCAATTCGGATATAAGACGCGTTGCGCGCGCGGTGAGCTTGGCCGAACGCGGCTGCAAATCCACCATGCGGTTGCCATAGACTTTACCGAGCTGGATCATCGTGCCGACCGTGAGCATGTTCAAAACGAGTTTCGTGGCGGTGCCGGCCTTAAGCCGCGTGGAACCGGAGATGACTTCGGGCCCGGTTTTCACGGCAATGGTCACGTGCGCGGGGCTCATCAATTGCCCAGAGTGGCACGTCACCAAAACAGTTTTTGCGCCGCGCTTCCGGGCGGCCGCGAGCCCCGCTTGCACAAACGGCGTGATGCCGCTCGCCGCCACGCCAATGACAACATCTTTATCGCGGACTTTACCGCGCACAAACCGTTCAGCGTCCGCGCCGCGGTCCTCCGCGCCTTCCTTCGATCGAAACACCGAGGACTTGCCGCCGGCCATCACGGCCTGGATCAGTGAGGGCGGGGTATTAAAAGTGGGGGGGCACTCCGCCGCTTCCAACACGGCCAGGCGCCCGCTCGTGCCGGCGCCCAAAATAAAAATACGGCCTCCGGACTTGACCGCGAACAACAGAACGTGGACGGCCTTTTCAATTTGGGGGATTTGCGCGCGGACCGCGCGGGCCACGGTGGCGTCTTCGTTGTTGATGGTGCGGAGGGCTTTTCCGACGGAAAAACGGTCAATCTGGCGGGAACGGGGGTTGTTTTGCTCGGTGGGGAGCCGCGCGTAAATTGAGTGCGATTTCACGCCGGGAAACATATCAAAGTTTTTTACCGCCGCGTAAAAATCTCGAAACCTCCGCTGGACTTTGGTAGATTGTTGGTCATGAAAAAAATTTGGGTCCATAAAGCCCGTTCGCTTCGTGAAGCGAATGATTTTGATCAAAAATACTATCGCAATATGTCGCCCACCGAACGATTGGATACCGTAGAGTTTCTAAGAAAAGAAGCCGATCGATTCCTACCCAACAATAATGGAAAGCACTCAAAAAGACTACGAAGAGTTATTACGATTATTAAACTGAAAAAGAAAACTTCAGAATAAATTGATATGTCCCAGACACTTGAAGGTCTCGTCGGTTCCAAACTTGTCATTGGGTTTCCCGGGACCAAAATCACTCCTGAGATTGTCCAGCAATTCCGGACCACGCACGCCGGTGGCGTTATTTTTTACCGCATCAACTTTGAATCCCCGCAGCAACTCCGCAAACTGATCTCCGATTTGGAAAACGCGCTCGGCCGCAAACTGCTTGTTACCGTCGACCAGGAAGGGGGGCGCGTTACCATGTACCGCGACGGCGTGACCATTTTCCCGGACAATTTGGCTTTCGTCCGGACCGGCAATGTCGATTACGCGAAGAAGGCCGGTGAAATTGTGGCCAAGGAACTGCGCGCGCTTGGCACCGATGTAAACTTCGCGCCGGTCGTGGACGTGCTCGAGACACCCTATTCGCCGAACATCGGCATCCGCTCGTTCGGCACCGACCCGAAATTGGTCTCGGACATGGGCGTGGCCTATATCAAAGCGCTGCAAGCGGGCGGCGTGTCGGCGACAGCAAAACATTTTCCAGGCAGCGGCCCCGCCACCATCGACGGCCACCTGAAATTGCCCACCATCCAATTCACGTGGGACGAGATGAAACCCCATCTGCAGCCGTTTATCCGCTCCATTGAGGCCGGCGTGGACGTGATCATGTCCTCGCACCCCAAATATCCGCGTCTCGACCCCAATCCCGGCAACATTGCCACCTTCTCGCGCCGCATCATGACGGACTGTCTGCGCGACGAACTGGGGTTTAAAGGTGTGATATCCAGCGACGACTTGGAAATGGGGGCCATTAAAGAGATGTGTCCGATCGATGTGGCCGCCGTGAAGACCGTCGCGGCCGGACATGATCTGGTCCTGAGCTGCCATGATTTCGAAAGCCAACTCAAATGTTATCGAGGATTGGTAGAAGCTTATAAAGGAAAGCTTTTGCCAATCAATGAGTTAGAAGAAAGCAATGACCGTATCGAAAAGTTGAAATCCAAACGTAAAAATCGGTTTGAAGGAACGCCGGCGGCGCATCCGGAAGGGGAAAAACTGGCGCTAAAGATCGCATCCGAAGGCGTAGAGGTCATTCAAGACCCGGACAAGGTCCTTCCGCTTCCCAATTCGCTTCGGCAAGACATAGGAATCATCTTCCCGCAGCTCTCCAGTTTCGCTCCAAAGATAATGATTGAGAAAGCATTTGAAGATGAAATTGGATTTTTTCACGAAATCTTGGGCCACCTTCCAGAGAAGCATGTCACCGAGGTTTATGGCATCAATCCCAGCGATGACGACATTGAGAATTGCGCTAACTTGGCCCGCCGGTCCACCGTCACACTGTTCTTTTGTTTCGACGCCCATCTCTACCCCAAAGAGCAAGAACTCTTCGCGATGCTTCAACGCTCGTCCCGGAAGCTGGTGGTGGTCCTGCTCCGCAATCCGTACGACAAGACCTTCGTGCGACCCAAAGACGCCTGTTTGACGGCCTTCGGCTTCCGCCGTTCTCAAATCCAAGCTGTTATCGACAAGATCTACGGAGAATAAAATGGATATCTACGCCGACGTTGGAGGGACCCACGTGCGCGCTTGGGCAGAGGGAGAAGGCAAGCGCATCGAGAACCTTATTATTGGGCTCCGCGGCGTGTGGACCAGCGCCGAAAAAACCGCCTGGAAGAAGAAATTCCGCGGCATCGCGCCCAAGATTACGGTGCTCTCCGATGTGGAACTGGCCCACCGCATCAAATTTGGCAAGGGCCCCGGTATTGTGATCAACGCCGGCACCGGCGCCATCGCTTATGGCCGCAACATCGACGGAAAAACCGCGCGCGCGGGAGGATTGGGACCGCTGGTGGGCGACGAGGGCTCGGCTTTTTGGATTGGAAAAGAATATTTACGGATGCAATACCAGATCGAACCCGATCACCGTGTCATCCGGCCCTATGTGGTGGGAGCGAACCCGGTGGCCAAAATCGCCGCGCTCGCCAAAAAAGTCGTTCAGATTGCCGAAGAAAAACCCAATTCGTTTGAGCGGCGGATTGTCAACGAGGCGTTCGTGCATCTGCGGGAGCTGCTAAAGGAAGTGCGGATGAAACTGCGGATGCCGCACCGCAGTCCGATCGGACTGACGGGCGGGTTGTTCGAAAACAAATTCTTTAAGATGTCGTTCGCAAAGTTTTTAACGGGGAACGGCGGTTCCGGGTTTTGATGTCCTTGTAGAGTTTGTGGATCTGGGACTCGAGGACTTTGGACGCGGCGTCGATGGCTTCCATCATGGTTTCGGCGGTTTTTTTCACGTCGATGGTCTTGCGGGGGACTTTGGCGATCACGTGACAGACTTCGGACCCTTTGCGGTGGTGATGGCTGGTTGTTAGAAAGTATTCGATGCGAATGATCCGGTCCTCAAAGCGGTCAAGCTTCGCGAGCCGGTCGTAGATATGGTCCTTCCAACGCGCCTGCACCGTTGTCTCATGCCCTCGAATGAAAACCTGCATCGCATCCTCCTTGGAATTTTTCTAATGTCCGCGGACGATTATGCAAAAAAAACGCGTCTTTTCCGGCATACAACCTTCCGGCATTGTTCATATCGGCAACTACATCGGCGCTTTGAAGAACTGGGCGCTTATGCAACAGGACCACGATTGCATCTACTGTATCGTCGATCTGCACGCGATTACGGTGCCGCAGGATCCGAAAGACCTGCGCGAACGCATTTTGTTGACGACCGCCATCACGCTGGCCTCAGGCATCGACCCGGAACAATCCATCCTCTTTGTTCAATCCGACGTTCCCGAACATGCCGAGCTTGCCTGGCTGCTTAATTGCATCGTCTACTACGGCGAGCTCAAACAAATGACGCAATTTAAAGACAAGTCGACCGTTCGCGGCGAAGGCACGTCGGCCGGCCTGTTCACGTATCCGGTTTTGATGGCGGCGGACATATTGCTTTATGGAACACACGCGGTGCCCGTCGGAGACGATCAACGTCAGCATCTCGAGCTCGCGCGCCTTATCGCGCGACGACTCGAAAAAGACGTCGACAAATGGGTCGTGGTGCCGACCGCGTTCATCGGCAAAGCGGGCGCGCGCGTGATGGGGCTCGACGATCCGGCCGCGAAGATGAGCAAGTCCGCTTCCAGCGAATTCAATTACATTTCGCTCGCCGATTCGGCCGACACGATCCGGAAAAAAATCAAGAAAGCCGTCACCGATTCCGGAACGACCATTGAATTTGACGAGGAGAAACGCCCTGCGATCGCGAACCTGCTCACAATTTACAGTTCGCTGTCGGACCGGCCGATTCCCGACATTGTGCAGCAGTACGTGGGCAAAGGGTACGGCGATTTCAAAAAAGACCTGGCCGAAGTGGTGGTGGAAGGGTTGGCGCCGATGCAAAAACGCATCCAAGATTTTTCGTCGGACCCAGCACAACTTCAGAAAATTCTCACCGAAGGGGCGGAAAAGGCATCCGCCATTGCACGTCCCCGAATGGCTGAACTCAAAAAGCTACTTGGGCTTGGGAAATGATCAATCGTCATCCCGGCGAAAGCCGGGATCCAGGTCTTAAACATCAGGTAAAGGACTGGGCCCCGGCTTTCGCCGGGGTGACGAATTAATGAAAGATCAGCTTTCCGATTTGGTCTCTCATCTTGAGAAGATCGTTCCCTACGCGGCGGCGCTTTATAAGAAGAAATCCGGTACGCGCGTTAACGTCAACCGCGTTCAGGAGAGCGTGGACCCGGAAGATCCGTCGGAAGGCCTGGTCGTTACTCTATCGAACGGACAAAACTTTTTTGAATACGCCACCAACCGTTGGACTTGGCCCGAACTTAAATCCACGCTGACTGATCTTGCCAAGGCCTCCCTCAAAGAACTCGATAAGAAATTACCCATCAAACCCGTAGATCCCGGCCAAGCCATCGACCGAGATTTCCAGACCGCATGCAAAGTGGACCCTTCCACGCGTTCCGCCAAAGAAAAACTCGACCTGGCCCGCGAGCGCATGAAAACCGCGCTCGGCGCAGGACCCAACGTCGCGAACGCGGTGTCCGTTCTTGGCGACACGACCAGCGAAGACATATTTGTGAACCGGACCAAACGCATGTCGCAGCGCATCACGCGTGTCGACGCCATCCTGGTTGTGTTCGTGGCCGACGGCGACCGGATGGGGGAAGTGCACAGCGGCGTTTCCAAAAATGGCGGGCTAGAAAAAGCGGTGATTTCCGAGGAGGAAATCAAACGCATGGTGGCCGATGCCGGTGTGCTGGCAAAAACCGAACGGTTGCAGCCGGGTCTCTACGACGTGGTGACCGATCCAGAATGGTCCGGCATTATCGCGCACGAATGTTTTGGACATGGCATGGAGACCGATCTGTACGTGCGACAACGCGCGCTCAGCCAAAGCTACATCGGCAAACCGGTAGCGTCACCGGTTGTGAACATGTTCGATGATCCGTCATTGATTGATGAGGCCGGCGGCTTTTTCTTTGACGATGAAGGCCAGCCGAGTTCGAGCACGCACATAATCAAAGACGGAATTCTGCAGCGCGGACTCACCGACATGGCCTCCGCCGGCGCATTGAAACTGGTCCGCTCCGCCAACGGACGCCGCGAAAGTTTCGCGCGCAAAGCCTACGCGCGCATGACCAATACTTTTTTCGAGAATGGGCGGCATTCGCCGCAAGAGATCATTGCCTCCGTTGATAACGGGCTCTATCTGCGTCATGCCACCAATGGGATGGAAGACCCGCAAGCGTGGGGGATTCAAGTCGAAGGACTTTGGGCGGAGGAAATCAAACAGGGGAAACTGACCGGAAAAGTGTATTCGCCGGTCATCATGACCGGTTTTGTGCCGGACCTGCTCAAATCAATATCGATGGTAGGCAACGACCGCTGGATTTCTGGGCTCGGCATGTGCGGCAAGGGTCACAAAGAGTGGGTTAAAAACACCACGGGTGGCCCGCACCTCAAGATGCGGGCACGGCTGGCATAAGTACCAATCCTCAATCATCAAGCATCAAACTCTCAATTAATTTATTGGAATTTGATGCTTGAGAATTGATGATTGAGAATTAACAAGGACAAGAATGCTAAAGGAAATATCAGAGAAATTAAACTCTGCTCCGCTAAGCGGATGGCAGGTGCGTTGGACGCACAAACAATCCCACCAGTCGTTCATCGCGCTCTCGGAATTGGAATGCCGCAGGCTCGTCGACACCGAATCCTGCATCGTTTCGATTTATAAGAAGAAACCCTCCGGCGCGCTCGGCATGGCCAGTTTCAAAATTACTCCGGCCAACCTTGATCATTGGGACAAGGAGTTTCAGCAAGCATTGTTTGCGGCCGATCTCGTAAACAACCAGGCATTCGAATTGGCCGAGCAGCCGAAGTCACTTTCCAACGTTGAAATCAAAGAAAAGGGACTTGGATCCCAAACACTGGCCTCCTGCGAGGACCGTCTGCGCGACGCCGTTGCGAAAGAAAATGGAATCCGGCTTTCCGCGGCCGAATTTTTCGTCGATCAAATCGAGACCCGGCTTCTAAATCACAAAGGCCTCGACGTGTCGCAGGAAGAAACATTTTTGCAGACCGAATTCATCTTGCTCGCGCGCGACGGCGACCGCGAAAACGAATACATCAACCGCACCACGCGCCGCTTCTCACAAGATTTTGACCTGGAGGGAGAGACCTCCCAAAGCGCCCGGTTCGCCCGCGACGCCACGCACGCCGCGCTGCCGAAGACCGGAACATTCCCAGTCCTCTTATCAGAGGAGCCGCTTGATCAGCTTTTTAACCCGCTCATCGCCCGCTCGAGCGCGCGTCTAAAATACAACAAGATGATGAACGCCGAACTCGGCCGCAGCGTGGTCAATGAAGGCGCTGTCAAAGGGGACAAGATCACCATCTGGTCGAACGGCACCGTCGATCGCGCGGTCGGCTCCAACCGCTTCGATTCTTATGGGACACCAATGGGTCGCGTAAATCTCATAGAGAAAAACGTGCTCAAAACGTACTTGGCCGATAAACGTTACGCCGATTATCTTTCGGTGCCCGTCACGGGGGAACTTGGAAATATTGAAGTGGAGGCCGGAAGTGTTCCTTTTAAAACGTTGAGTGACGCGGCCAGCGGGAACGGAAAACCGATTTATCACCTGCAGGCCTTCTCCGCGTTTGAACCCAACGCGATCACCGGCGCGTTCAGCGCCGAGATTCGGGCCGGTTATGAAATCAGCAAAGACGGCGTTCGCGCCATCAAAGGCGGCTCGGTCTCGGGCGTGCTCCAACGCGACATCCTCAATTCTTGGCTCTCCAAAGAACGAGTCCAACGCGAACGCGCGTTGGTGCCGCAGGGAATATTATTTTCCAACCTTACCATCGCCGGCGCGTAAGCCATGCTGTTTAACTCTTACCACTTCCTGATTTTCTTTCCGGTCGTGACCATAGGGTTTTTCCTGCTCGGTCACCGGTTCCGTTGGGCATGGCTTCTGGCGGCAAGCTGTTATTTCTACGCGGCGTTCATTCCGGTCTATATCCTTATTCTTTTCTTCACGATCCTGGTCGATTACGCGGCAGGGATCTTGATAGAAAACAGCCAGGGAAAACGCCGCAAGATGATGCTCGTGTTAAGCCTCATCGCCAACATCGGCGTGCTGGCGTTTTTCAAGTACTACAACTTCGCGGCCGCCAACATCGACGCGCTGGCCGCCGCCATTGGTTGGAATTATTCCGTGCCACTCCTGGGAATCATCCTGCCGATCGGACTCTCGTTCCACACGTTCCAATCTATGAGCTACACCATCGAGGTCTACCGCGGAAACCAAAAAGCGGAGCGGCACCTGGGCATCTTCGCGCTTTACGTGATGTTCTATCCGCAATTGGTGGCCGGGCCCATCGAGCGCCCGCAAAACTTGTTGCATCAATTCCACGAGCCGAAATATTTCGATTACACCCAGGCCGTTTCCGGATTGCGGCTGATGGCGTGGGGCTTCTTCAAAAAAATCGTGATTGCCGATTCGTTGGCGTATTTTGTGAACATTTTTTACGGCGCGCCGCGCGACCACGCGGGCCTGCCGCTTTTGGTCGGCACCGTCTTTTTCGCCTATCAAATCTATTGTGACTTCTCGGGATATTCCGACATTGCGCGCGGTTCGGCGCGCGTAATGGGTTTTCATCTCATGAAAAATTTCGACAGCCCGTACCTCGCGCGCTCGGTGGCGGAATTCTGGTCGCGCTGGCACATCTCACTTTCCACCTGGTTCAAAGACTACGTCTATATCCCGCTCGGCGGAAACCGCGTGGCGACGCCGCGTTTGTGTTTCAATTTGATGGTCACGTTTTTGCTGAGCGGCCTCTGGCATGGCGCTAACTGGACCTACGTGGTGTGGGGGGGATTGAACGGACTCTATCTGCTCAGCGCCGTGCTCACGACCAACTTCCGTCCGCTTGAAAAATTTCCGCGCTTCGGCGCCGCGCTCTCCACGCTTTCGGTTTTCTGCCTTATCTCGTTCTCTTGGATTTTCTTCCGCGCAGCGTCTTTGTCCGATGCGCTGTATATCATCAACCATCTCTTTAGCGATGCCGGGCAGTGGATCTCACAACTTTCGGACTCATCCTATCTCAAGTCCCACCTCTACATGGGCGAAGGCCGGAAATTCCGCGTGGCGCTGATTTCCATTTTTGTGCTTCAACTCATTGAGTACATCAACCGTCGCCGCCCGCTCGCCGTGGAGTTCGCGGCGCGGCCCTTGGTGCTCCGTTGGGTCGTGTACGTGGTATTGGCGATTGTGGTCCTAAATTCGGGCGCGGTGAGCGAGCTGCCTTTCATTTATTTCCAGTTCTAATGAATCCGACGAAACGCTTTCTCATCAAACTCGCCGTGCTGGCTGCGTTGATTGTGGCAATCCAGGTCTCCATGTACATGTCGAAGGGCGGGGACCGTAAGTTCTTCATGATTGAAATCAAGGACTACCATGCGGTCATTGCGAAAAACCCCTCCGTCATTTATTTCATCGACAGCGTGAACACGGCCGTTTCACCGACGGATAAAGACAAGCGTTCCATTTCCCAGATGCTTGGGGACCTCGTCCCGGCGATCACGGTAGCGCCGCTGGACCACTCGGCCTACAACATGTTCGTGTACCGGAGCTTCCTAGAAAATATGCCGAAGCGAGGGTTTCACCCGCAAACCGTGATTGTGCATATCAACCTGCGCTCGTTCTCGACCGGTTGGTACAAAAACGCGGGCTGGCAATTCTCCAAGTTGCGATTGACCTTGGACCACGATTTCCTTCTGTTCCGCGCGTTTTTTAAGCCGCTCGCAATATTTAAGGCCATCAACCTAAATCCTATTTCTGAGGAAGAATTCCAAAGCATGCCGGTCATGGACGGCGACCACGCGATCGGGACCATCCGGGACCTCAACGCTCTGTGGAACAACGGTTACCCGGAATCGATGTACGCCAAAAAATTCATTCAGCATTACATGTACAGGCTGACGCCCGAGCACGAATACGTGCAATCGATGGCGGCAATGGCGCGTTTCATGAAAAGCCACGGGATCCGCGGCATTTTTTATGTATCGCCGGTGGACGTTGAAACCGGAACCGGTTACCTAGGACCGCGCTTTCAGGAAAGAATCCGCGAAAATACGGCTGTTTTGAAAACGGCGCTGGAACAAGAAGGGACGGAACTGCTCGATTTGTCGGCCGCGGTGCCGAGCAATGGATTTAATTGGCTTTTGGACCGGGACCCGTGCGAACACGTGAACGAGCGCGGCCGAAAAATCATCGCCGGGGAGCTGGCGAAAACGCTTAATTCCCATTGAAAACGGGGTAAAAATGGCTAACCTTAGGCCATGAATTTTTTAAGAGACCTTGTCCGGTGGTTCATCAAAGGCGAGCGCCGCAAAAACACCCCGTCTTCTCAGCACGAAAATAAGGTGCCTGTCCAAAAGGTGTCCATTGAGCCTGCCGCCATCCCCGAAGTGACCGCTCCCGAAACCAATTACCAATCCCCAACTTTCGATTTTTTAAAAGAAAATTCTTCCGCCGAATTCATGGTTGATCTGCAGTCGATCCGCCCATTGGCCGAGCAATTTGACCGGGCGCGTGAAGAACTCCTCAGAGAACTACAGCGTTTGGCCCCTCCGAAAAAGCGCATAACCGAAATCTTCCGAAAAGCCGCATGACCTCCAAAGACCGCCGTAAAGCGGCCCGCTACGAATCCACCCTCGACATACAGATCCGTTTTCTTCCCGATGGGACACCCATTCAAGGTCAGGGCGTCGAAATAGGGCCCAACGGCATGCGCGTGTTCACCACCATCCCTCTGGTTGAAGCGTCCTATATTCACATCTCGTTTCAGGAAGCCTCCAACAACACCCACTGCGAAGGCCGCGTGGTCTGGACCCAGCGCAGCGCCTCTTCCGGGCGTTATGAAAGCGGCATCGATATCCAACGCTGGGGGGGAGACGTTCCGGAAACGACCATCATGCAGATATCGCCCACCACCACCGCCAAGAAAGACCGCCGTTCCAAACCCCGCTAAACCCACCATTTGTTACACAATATTTACAAGTAATTAAGACTGACTTAATCCTCCTTCCTTAGAATACCCGGCTTATGAGAATGTCCTTCTCACGTCCGGTTTTTTCCCACGATACATTCACACTCCGCCGTTCTCTCGCGTTGTGGTTGTCGGTCATTTACTTTATGACCAACGTACTTTATGCGGGGGGGCCTGCCGGCCGCCCGGCCGCAGCGCCGCTGCTTCCTCCGGTAACGCGCGCGCTACCATCTTCGGGCACGAAAGATCTGTTCCGAAAAAATCCGGTCCAAACTTACGCCAATGTGAAAATGGCTGCCGCACCCGCGGGGCCGTCCCGAAAATCGGTCACGATCATTCAAGATGTTCACGCCAACGCCGACGCACAAAAGAACATCGCCAACATCATCGGTGTCCTCGAAACGCAGACACCGCGAGTGATCGGCATCGAAGGCGCTTCCGGGTTCCTGAATTTCGGGCCCTATCGCCAATTGCCGCGCCAAGAAATCGTCCACAAAACCGGCGCAAAATATCTCGAGACAGGGAAACTTCTCGGTTCCTCCTACGCCGCATTGACCCACAGCGGCGCTCCTTCGCTGTTGTTTGGAATTGAGAATCCCAATTTGTACCGGCGGAACGTGGAGGCGACACTGGAAGCCGATAAGGACCGCCCGGCCACGCTGCAATGGCTGGAACAAATGGGAAAGCGGAACGCGGCGGACAAGCTCACATCCTACGGTCCCGCGCTGAAAAAAATCGATCACCACATGCGCGCTTTCGCGCGCGGCGAATTGTCGCTCGGTGATTATGTCGGACGCTTGATGGAATTCCACGATTTGCCGTCGTCGATGCCGCTATTGACGTTTCACGAGGCGGTCAAAATGGAGAAGCGACTCGACTTCGCCCTCGTGGAACGGGAACGCGCCGAAGCGCTGGAAATATTGACCCGGAAAATGCGGCCCGAAGAACTCAAAGAATTGGTCGATGCTTCGATGGCCTTTCAAAAAGGGGAGATTAGTTCCGGCGAATTTTACCGGCATTTGAAAATGCTGCTGACCAAGCATGACGTGATCAATGACAACCGGCGGACCCTTGGAGATTACTTGCAATACGTGGCGCTGGCCGAGTCGATCAAAGCCGATGAGCTTCTGAAAGACCTGAACGCTTATGAATCCCAAATCGTAAAGGACCTTGCGACCACGTCCGAACAGTCCCGGATCGCAGCGGAATCAAAATGGCTGTCGCTCGCGCGCAAACTCGTGAATTTCGAGCTGACGCAGGATGAGTGGATGGAATACAACGCCCTCACCCCAGCCCTCTCCCTGAAGGGAGAGGGAGAACTTGCCTCTTTTGAGGATTTCTATCGGATCGCTGATGCTCGCAACGGCGCCATGGTTGAAAATCTACTTCGCGCGATGGGCCGGAAGAATTGCGCCGACGGCATTCTCATTGCCGGCGGGTTTCACGCCGATGGCCTTGTAGATCTATTAAATAAGCGTGGCGTGGCTGTGACAGTGTTGACGCCCAAAATTTCCAAATTGACCCAAGGATCGAAGCCGCTCGAGTATCTCACGATTTTCCAACGCGAAAAAACCCCGTTGAGCCGCCTGTTCCACGGCCAAAAACTTTTCTTGGGCGCTATCGATGGTCTGGCGCCGGGCGCGATGCTCGTCCCCGCCAAAAATATCGGCGATCAATTCCGTGACGATTTAAAAGACGCCCTTCAAGATGCTGGCGTAGACGAGGCCCTGGTTGACCCGGTACTGGACTTTCAAAAAATAAAAGAACGCATTCGGCAGAAGTTTGGGCCGGAACCGATGGTCACTTCCCGCATCGGTCATCGAGGAAAACAAAAGGACCCGGTTGAACTGGTCGATTCCATCTACAACACGCCGCTTGAACACCCACTGACTAAAGCGCTTTCCCGGCTCCAGCAATCGAACCCCAAAAATTACGCGACACTTGTCGAAAAAATATCCATCAATGGCACATTGCAAATCTATTGGGCCAAAAACCTGCCGTCCGCGGCCGGGCTGTTTTCAATGCAAGAAGAGATTGAAGGGAAAATAATCACTCTGACAGGGCTGTTGTTGGACAACGACGCGCGCCCGGTGCTCGAAGCGGCAGCCAAAGGAAAATCCGCACTTCAAAAAAAGGCGGTGGAGGACCTTCTCTATTTGCTGTTGGTCCATGAAGCCGCCGAACTTGCCACGCGCGGCGGTGATGAAACCTTGACTCCCAATTTGGTCAACGAATGGAAAGCTACACTTGAAGAAATCCAGCACTACTATATTCCGCCGCTCAAATTCATCAAAACAACCATTCAAACCATTCATAGAGGGCCTTTTGAAGCGCTCTTGCGAAAACTGGATCGCGTCGACCGAAAATCAAAACGCTACAGCCGAACGTTGACGCTTTACAATTTGCTTCGGGAAAGCACTATCGAGGAAATGCCAAAGGTAGTTTGGGATTACCTTATCAAAGAACCGGAATTCGCCGGACTGAAAAGGTCCGAAAAAATCTTTCCCGAAGCCCCTGCAAAAACCAAAGCGTTACCGAAAACAAAAAAACGGGTCAATCGGAAAAGGAAATTCGAGATCTCGTTTCCGCTGAAATCAAAAAAACGGACCAATCCGAAAATTCTAACCAGGATCATTTCCTCGCGCCTCGGATACAAGAGTGTGGCGCCGGAAGGCCCAGTGACACCGGTGGATATGCTGGAGATCGAGGATATTGGAGCGCATATCAAAGTTTCTCTCACACGGCTGAACCGATTCGACCCGGAATTGTACCGCGTTTTTCTTGAGCGAATCACGTTCAACGGCCATCCGCAAATGTATTGGGCCGACAACCTCCCGTCCGCGGCGGGCGTGTTCTCAATGGAGGATCCGGATAATCCCGAAGGCGCCCCAATCACTGGTTTCCTGATCGATTCGGCATTGCGGCCTTTCGTTGAGCCAATCGAAGCAGGCAATCGAGATCGCAATTTCGCGCGGATCAACCTCATGTTTTTGTTGCTGGTCCATGAAGCTACCGAATTATCAGTGCGCAAAGACGGCGAAACCATCACGCCGAACCTCGTCGCCGAGGTGAAAGCCATACTGAAAGAAGCGGACGCGTACCGCTACATCCTCGGCGAGGTTGAAAAAAACGATTTAAAAAAATTGCTTCGGGAAATTGCGGACACCGAAATCGGCATGCCCGACCGGTTCACGCAGGTATTGCAATTGTGGGACCGCCTCGCCGATCCCGAGCTCGCCAAAGAAATCATTTTGGGAGAGCTGGTCGAATTGATTCTCAACGCCGGCGACGTGACGTTGAAAGGGTGGAAATCAGTCAAAGAATTTGTCGATGATTTCATGGGCCGGCCGGATCCGCTCGAACTTGGTGACGTGATCGGATTGAGTCGCGAAGGAACGTTTTCTTTTAAGAAACACCACAACCACATGAAGATTTCTCCGGATGGAAAGAATTTGTTGATTGCTGACAGGGATGGATGGACGCTATTGGTTCCGAGCGATTTCGAACCCGGCACCAGCTATGAAACCCCTTCCATTCGCGTTGGAATAAAAGTGGACGACATTGCATTCTCAGCCAACGGACGCATGGTCGCCTTTGCGCATGAAAACGGATATGTGACGTTGGGAAAAATCGGCGTTCAGACCAACCGCAGCTCCCCAATTCCAATCGAAGAGGTCACGTCATCAAAAATAAATGAAGATGGCGTTCGAAAAATACTTTTCACGCACGACGATCATTATCTGATCGTGTTTTCCAATTCCGGCTGGGTCAGCTTCCATGCGGTGATATGGGACCAGGAAAAAACATCCATAACCGAGTTGAAAGCCCCCTCTATCTCCTATCAATTGGGTCAAAACTTCAGATGGTGGGACATGGCCGCTTCTCTGGATGGAGAAACTCTGGTGTTCGGCGGAGAATCTCTTGTGCACGACGGCCCTCTGAACAAGGGAAAGGTTGTGGCCCTAACGCTTTTACGAGAACCCATGAATGGAAAGATCCGATCATTTCAAGTCAAATGGTCTACCCCCATAAATGTGGCCATCCATAAAATCGCCATCTCTCCCGACAACCGGCTTTTGGCACTGAGAGGAGGCGATGAAATTTGGATCGCCGACGCCCCGCATGCCAAGAATATGCGCAAGGCCCCATTGCAAGGACAAAGAAGCCCCACGCCGATGTTCCTTTCCGACAACCAGACACTCGTTGTGGAGAGTGATTTTGGGCATGTGGAAATTTTCCACCTTTCCCGGACTGGCCAAGATTTGAAAGAAGTAAAAAAAGTCGCCGGCCGCACCATCGGAATGCGCATTGGAGACATCGCGGTCTCACCAGATCAGTCTCATTTGTTTGTGCTCGATTACAACGATGAGGTCATCAAATTTGACTTGAAACGCGCCCACGAGCGCACCACCTCAGGGCCGGCAGGCCGGTCCAACGACGATCTTCAGGAAGAGATCCGAGACCTGCTCTTGATGCTGGAAGATTGGGAAACGCAGTTAACGCCTTACTATTTCACTGAGGATCATGGTAAAAAACCACTCTTGTCATCCATTATCGATTCCCACATCGCGACTCTGCTTGATTTGTTGGCGGTCTTTCCAAAACCCGATGCGCCAACGGACGAAGAGAAAATTCAAAAATTTCCAGAAATTTTAACGGGACTTCTCATGCCATTCGAGACCCCAACAAGGGACGCGAACGTGCAGCCCCGTCAGCGGCTTAAAGTAAAAGTTATTTTAAAAGTGATGGCCGACCTTTTATTAGAACAGGAAGAACCATGGGAAGCTGATTTGAGCCGTATGGATGTCACTTTCATCGAGAAGGTCATGCAAATTTTTCTTCTCGAAGTCATTCGAATCATGACGGAAGAAATGAAAAATACGGACGCAAAGACATTCGAAACCCACCTCGACGAATTCATTGACCCGCTTTATCCCTATAGCATGCGAGGACCTTTGAAAAAGAAGGTCCTCAATCAATTCAATAAACAATTTGCATCGCCCTCTCACACCCATTTGCTGACCGAGCTCCCGCCGGCTTACGGGCGCGGGCGGGCGCCGCACAGAGAAAAAGGTGGCATCAACGAGAAAATCGCGGCCGCGTTTGATCGCGGGGACGCGATCGTGATTGATAACAGTGAGCATCGACGATTGGGGCAAGCGCTGAAGGCGGCCGCGGCGCAGCAGAAAGACGCAACGCTCAAGCTTCCGGAGCTGATTGCGTTTTTCAATAAAACCCAGGTGGTGTTGGTCCAATCCCCAACCGCGATCCCCGGTCTTTATATTCGCGGCCCCGACGATTACGCGGTGGCCCATTTCGGCCACTACAAAGGCCGCAACAGCATCTTCATCGATACCGACGTCTTTAACTTCCTCAAAGAAAATCCCGCCCAACTCCCCGCGCTGCTCTTCTACGAATTGGCCAAAGTGGCCGGCCATGATCAGGGCCTGGCCGAAAAAATTGAGGCCGCCATCGCCGGCAAGGAACTGTCGGCCGCCGTCCAAGGGTTCATCGAGGAAAAAATCGAAGCGCATCCGACCCGCTCCAACGTAATTGCCTACTACGTGGCCCGCGAAATCATGATGACAGCTCTGATATCCGGCAACGCCCACGCCTACCGCCGCGCGCTCGAAGAATGCGCGGCGCAAGCGAAATTGGCGGAAGAAAAATTGGATGGGCCGGCCGAGGATGTTTTGTCGCCCATTGTGCGGTTGCTGCGCTGGACCGACAAGTTGCTGTTCAATAATAAAGGAATCGGCGACGACCTTGAGCTGGTCCGCGTGCAAGAAGAACAACTCACAAAAGCCGAGAAAAAAATCATCGCAGAAGAAACGGACATGTTCCTCGAAGCGCTAGGGTTCGATGAAGAACTCCAAAAGGACCTGGCCCGAAAAATTAAGTTGATCACCTATCCGCTCACGATGCTCAACATGATGCCGCATTCGATCGAAGGGATCCGGTTCACTCCGGCAGCGCTTAAATCAGTGGCGGAGTTGTTCAATATGTTTGCGCTGTGCCAAACGAACGGCATGGGCGGCATGGTCATGTTCAGTGGCATTTTGGAAAAAGATCTCACCATTCAGCTTCTCCAAACCGGCAACCTGTCGTTTTTCAAAGCGGCATTTCTGCATGAAGTGACCCATTATTTGGCATTTCAAAACGCGCTTCCATTTGACGGCGGCCATGAAACCATCACGCAAGCGATCTCAACCGCTGTGTTATTGGTCGACGGCGGCGTGCCAGGACTAATGGAACCGCTCGGCGATCATGCGGAATCTAAAAAAATTCAAGGTGATTTGGTCGCGTTGGCTGAGAAGAGGGCCGGAAGCGATGCCGTACCACCCAATCAGGCGGGAATCACCAACATTGTGCAGGCTTATTTGCGCAAACATGCCCCCGACGTTCTAAAAGGAACTCCCGCGCAGGTTCAAGACCAGATACAGCGAATGAGCGGCGTTTATCTGGGCGCTTTTGCCTGGGCGCATTGGAAAAAAGACAAAGAAATCAATGTCTACAAATTGATTATTGATTATGGAAAACGCCACTTGCCGCGCGTCCGCAATGCCGATTACCGGCGGAATTTGACCTATCGCGATAGGCTCCTTATCGATGAATTGATCCGTGAAAAACTCGCGCCCGTCGCGCAAGTGACGCTGCCCGACGCGCAAGTCCGGTTCGTTCCGCGCTCGCGCCGTGACCTTGAAAAACCCGGCAAAGGAACGTGGAATTACGAGCGATTGCCCGATCACAAGCTCCATTACATCCCCTGGGACCTGATTGAATACGGAGAAGACGCCTCGGTCGGCCTAACACTTCAGGAAATCTTCCGTTCGAAGTTTTCCAGCGAAGACGTGATCGAAGAAGATTTCAATAACCTCTATTTCCGGCTGCTTTTCGGCATTGCCGAAACCAACCGGTTTGTGGCCCACGGGCTTTCTGAAAACCCGGGCCGCGTCGAGGAAATAGAAGCGTTCTATCGCAAGAAATTGCGAATCATGGATTTGGAGATTGAGAAAGAACGCATGGCCGAGAAATCCCAGTTCGTCCAATTCCTCGACGGCCTCTTGTACGCGTTGATGATGACCAAGGACGAAAAGGAAATCGTCCACGACCCGCGCGTCACCGATACGGAAGTGAAAGCCGCGCTTGATAACGCGATCCCGATCCTTTTCGGCGCGGTGGCGATGGATAAACAAGGTTTCTATGAGGTTGTGCGCGATGAGGTTTGGCCGGCCGTCCAGAAATTATTGGAGCAGGACCTCGAGAAACTTAAACGGTCTGAAGAGGAAAAGCAGGCCATTAACGACATGCTCGAAAAAGGCGAAATCGAAATCGCCGATCCCGATGAAGAGATGATGAAGGGGAAATCAAAACCAAAACCCGGCGACAAAATAAAGATCTCGTTATCGTCGGACGGCGAAGGTGATTTCGACATGGACGATCTGTCCGAAAAAGCCCGGGAGAACCTGCAAAAGGCCATCGACGAACATTTGAAGAAAATGAGCGCAAAGGAACGCGAGGAACTTGCCAAGAAAGCCGGCGCGAAAGCCAAGCAGGAGATGGGCAAGCAAGCGCGCGAAGCGGCCGGCGGAATGTCGGACGTGACCGGCGAAAGACGCGGCAAACCATCCGGCAAAGGCAAACCGCAAGGAAGCGGAAAACCCGGAGGAAATCTCGAGCAAGACGTTAAAGACCTCCATGATCTCGCCGATCAAATTGAAAAAGAAGCCGGCGCCGTGGAGCGTGCGGCCGAAGACGCCCAAAAGAACGCGGGCAAAGCAGGAACGAAAGCCGGCGCGATTGACCGCCAAGGCGGCGGCAACAGCGCGCAAGGACAAGGCATTAACGATTCGGTCGAGGAATTGATTGAGAAATTAAAAGAATTGCGGGAAAAAGCGCGCCGTTTCCAAGACAAGGCGGAGGAAATCGGCGGCCATTCCGATGATTTGAACGATGGACTGGAAGGGGAGAAATTGTCGGACAAAGCGCAGGACTTGCGGGACAAGATGCGCGACAAATCCGACGCAATCGAACGACTTGGCCAGGAATTGAACGACAAGGCCGCCGAAGCCGACGAAATCGCGCACGAGAGCGCGGCCCAGGGCGAAAAGCTTAAAGAAATGCTCGACATGGACCCCAAGCGCGTCGACAGCATCAAGGGTCATGCGCAAGATATTCAAAAGAAAATCAATGAAGTCCGCGAGAAGCTTAATCAAGTCCGCAAAGACGCCGAAGAGGCCGTGACGGCCTCCGAGCAGCTCAGCAGCGAGTCCGGCGAACTGCAAGAACAAATTAAGCGCGACACACCAATCGTCAGCGAGGGAGAGGAAGACGAAAACAATCCAAACGTGGGCGACCCGGGGGGCCACATTTCAGCGCGTAAAAAGGAGCCGCGCGACAACAATGAACGCAAGCGGGTCATGGCCAAAGACAAAAAAGGAACGAGCGGCCCGAAACACTCCATGGACCCGAAAATAAACGAATTAATTAAGGAGTATTTGGAAGACAACGAGGACATTGATTTCACATCGGCCGCAGAGCGCGACCTCGAACAAAAGCAGGCGCTCGATCAATACACCGGCCTCACAGAAGGACAGCGGGTCGCCTACAACAAGATCCGCGACATTTCCGCGGAATATGAGTCCACGCTCAGAGAAGAAATTTTAAACGCGTTGGACGCCACCGAACGCTCCGACATGATGCGCCGTCAGCGCAAAGGCCGCATCGATCCGCGCCGCCTGTCCATCGTCGAAACCGGCATCACCGACCCGTTCCAGATCAAACGCGAAGCCAATAAAAAGAAGCTGCGGATTTCAATTTTGATCGACGTAAGCGGCAGCATGTATCATGACCCGAACAACTTGGACCTGCAAAATCCCACCAGCGCCATGCTCGCTTCCTCGAACCGGATAAACAATGCCATTAAGGTCGTCATTCTGTTCCTCGAAGCGTTCCGCGAAGACCCGCGCGTGGAGATCGAAGTCGGGGCCTTCGCCTCAACGCAAAAGATATTCAAAAAGTATGAAGACCCCATCACCGATGAATTAATCTACAAACTCATTGATCAATTGCTAAATCACAATCTGGGTCAGGATAACTCCGACTTGGCGGGCCTTTCCATGATTGTTATTTCCATGCGTGAGCGCGAAGCCAAAGAAGGCCCCGCCGCCAAATTGGTCACTGTCGTTGCCGACGGCGGCATCCATCCTTCCGACCGGCCGGGAATTGAGCAAATCCTTACGGAAAATACCGACATCGCGTTCATGGCGTTCGGGATCGGGTCCCAAGCGGCCGATGTGAAAAACGCTTACGCGCCGTTTGGCAGGAGTGTTAACGCTCTCTCAAAGCTGGTGGAAGAAACGGGCGAATGGCTGAAAGAGCAAGCCGACCGCCTGATGAGCTTCGAATTTCTTTTGCTCATCGGGACCGTCGCGCTCTTCTTCAACAGTGGGCCCTTCAAACTGGGGATGCCTCTTTTGATGATGATGTTGTTGTTCGGATCCGTATTGGGCGTTGTCGTGCCGTCGATCTCCATTACCAAGAATCTGGACACAGAAAATTTTGAAGTGGTTCCCAGTAACGGCGACCGTTATTTGCAGGTCAAAAACGGCAAATACCCGACCTTCAAAGCGAAAATCAACGGCGAGGGCATCAACATTCCCAACGAAGAAATGCTCGAGACCGAAACCAACGTGAAAGACGTGGTCAAAATCATCAAACGCGTCCAGCGGCAATATCTGGACCGCAGCCCGCTCTACATCGAAGGAGAGGCCGGCACCGGAAAAAACAAAAAAATCTATTACTCGGCCAAGTTGATGCGCAAATCCGTGCGGTTCATGGCGCTGCACGAAGACGTGCACGAGGATGACCTGGTGGAACGTCGCGGCGTTGGCGAAAAAGAGCATGGAAAAACCGATTGGATCTTACAGCCGCTGGTAGAAGCCATGCGAAACGGTGATTGGATTATCTTTGACGAAGTGAACAAAGCCAAACCGGAAGTGATGGCACGACTGAACCAAATCGTGCAATCGCGCCGCGTCATGTTGCACGACGGAACAGAAGTCACCGCGAAAGAAGGTTTCGCGATCATCATGACCGGAAACCCGCCGCCCAGCGCCAACGACGCCGAGGTCTACCACGTCAACAAACAGTCCGCCGAAATGCTGGACCGCCTTCGTGGCATGCGCATCGGATATCTGCCGGACAAAGAAGAGTTGCAGCTGTTGCTTTCCATATTGATGAAGAGACGGGGTTATACCGACGTAAAACAAATTCCCGCTGCGGACCAAAAATTCCTCAAGGAATTGATCGATGCCGCCAATTTGATCCGCGACAACTACGAGGGGCTGGACAAGGCCACCGGCCGCAGCCGCCGCGGCAAGATGATCGCGCGCCCGCTTTCAACACGCTCTCTGGTCAACATCACCAAGCGGCTGGCTGATTTTCCAGATGATCGAAAACGGCCGCGGTCGTTGGTGCGGCGGTTTTATTCCTACGAATGGAGCAAACCGGCCCAAATCAAAGCAGTGGAAGCGGCGCTCGACAACAAACTGACCGAAAAAGATGAAGACCTGATATTCAACGACAAAGATTTGAAGGGGCCTGAATACACCGAAGAAAAAGGCGTCCGTTACCTGAAATTTAAAGGAATCAAAGTGAAAGCCGGCCCCGGAGCGCCGGCGAAATTGGCCGACATTCCGCTCGACATGCGGGTGACATGGACCGAGACCAACCTTCGGTATCTCTATGAACTAATGATGGACTTCGGGCAAGAGAACCACATGCTGCTGATCGGTGAGGCCGGCACCGGCAAGGACCTACTGGCGGAATATCTCTGTTACGCACTGCACGGACCAAAATTTGACACCTTCGGTGTAACGCGCAACGCGATGGCGGAAGATTTGGTGGCGTATCTGGGCCTTGGTGAAGGAACGAAAATGGACGAGAAAGGAATGCTGGTCGCCGCGGGGAAACACGAAACCGGGATTGTTCCGGCGTATGTGGTACGCGCCATGGAAGCCGGACGACCCATCATTCTGGACGAAATCAACAAAGGCAAACCGGAAGTGTTTGCCGTGTTGAATAACATCCTCGAATACAAATGGATCGATCTGGCCAATGGGAGGCGCGTCCATGCCCAACCCGGATTCATGATTATCGCCACCATGAACCCTTCCAATAAAAAGGCCTATCTCGGAAACTTTGACCTCTCCGGCGAATTTTTGGACCGGTTCTCGGTCCACAAATTCGATTACTTGAAACCCGGAGAAGAAGCCACCATCCTGTCGCAATTTAACGATGACCTTATCGCTGAGGATGGGCTCCGCTTCGGAAAAATCAGAAAAGAAGTCATCAACCGGCTGGTGGCAACGACGAACGTTCTCAGAGAAAAATACCGGAACAACCGGCTTCCGCACCCGGTGTCGATGCGCGCCGAAAAGCGCATGATCGTGACGCTGGCCGAATATCCGGAAGAATACAAGGACTTAAACGAATTGCTGGAAGAGTGCTTTGTGTTCAGCGATCCGGTCCATCGCCAAGCGGTCTTGGAAGCGGCCAAAGCGGAGAAGCTCGGCGAACTCAAAGACATCATTGAGGTCCGGATTGGCGTGGGCGATGCCGAAATCGACGCCGTGTTGGAAAAAATAAAATCGGAAAGCGAGAAAGGACATGCACCCGATGAATGGACACAGCAATGGATCCAGCTGTTGCGACGGTTGGATGGACTGCTGGGGAAAAAATCGGCTGCCAAAAAACTGACTCCGGAATTGCGCTCCAAGACCAAGGCCATTTTGGAACGAATGGTGGCGACACTGCTCCCGCCCCCGCTTGCAGGACGCGCGCTCTTGGGAGCGTTAATCAATCATGTCCGCTCCCGGCTGGATGGAGTGGAAGTACCGGAGCTTCCGGAAATAACGTCGGAAATGAGCCATGCCGAATGGGGGAATGTACTCCAAAATCTAACCGTGATAATCGACTTTACGCTCCTGCCCGAAGATTTTGAGAAAAAAACTCTCATAGAAAAATCGGCTGGTGTGATTGTGGTGCCAGACCGGAAGCCAACGGCGCGCATGGAAACGATCGGCGGCGCCACCTTCCTTGTCGTCAATGGCGTGGCCAACGCCGCATCGTTTAACGAAGCCGCCTCCTTGGCGCTTCAAGTTTACGCCAAGGCAAAAATGGGGGAGGGGAAGGGCGTTGAAAAATTCCCGTTTTATTACCGGGTTCTTAAAGCCGCTCACCGCCAAAAGCCGTCCGATGCGCGAATGCTCGGCAAAGGATTCACGGAGTCCGGCCTTCCCAAGGAATTCATCGACAACTTTATTGAACTCAATGATTCGTCATGGCGTCAGAAAAACGCGATGCTCGTGAACCGAAAACGCAACGCGTTGATGGTCCAACTGGATTCCCTGAAAATTTCCGATCAGGAGAAAAAAGCCTTGTTGATAGCCTTGAAAATCTTTTCCGCCTCTTACGATCCACTTACCAAGGACGTCGACGCGCGTTTATCTAAATTAACCGTTGTTTCCTCTCGATTAGGGTTCAAGAAAGAAAAACCGGCGGGGGCGGTCGACCCAATCGGACGCGTTGATGAAAGTTCGCTTGCCGCGGCGTTCGAGAAGGCGCTTGAACGGTTTAAGGCCCAACATGCCGATTTATACGAGGAGTTATTGCTCCGCATCACACCGCCCGGGGAAAACACCGTCCCCCAAATCTATTGGGCCAACAATCTCCCATCGGCCGCCGGCATTGTCGAAATCGAAGGCATCACGGGGTTGATGTTCGACCCGGGAATGAAGAGCATTCTTAAAGCGGAACTGCTCTCGAAAGACAAGCTCCGCGTTATGGCGGTCGTGAATCTCTTTTATCTGCTGTTGGTGCATGAAGCGATGGAGGTGTCGGACCGCAAAGAAAACGACACGCTGCGGCCGAATTTTCTCAGCGAAATAAAAGCGGTGATCGCCGAAGCGTACGCTTTTTCCAGGTTGAGCCTTGATGAAAACCAAGCGCTCGGGCGCCTTTACGAGAAACTGGATGCCGGGAAGGGCCACCGCGGATTTGGGCTGTTATGGGATTTATTGAACAAGTTCAAAGGGGCCGCCATCGAATGCAAAGCCGGGCTGATGGCCCTAATGGACCTGCTGATGATCGACCCCGATTACGCCGGTGCCGAAAAATCCCCGGACAAGATACGGGCCGAATTAAAAGCGTCGCACGACGTAGACGAGCCCCGGAAAGTTTCGACGGGAACAGAACCTGATTTCGAAAAAATATTTCAAGACACACTCCCGGGCGGGGTGGCCGCTTTTTCATTGTCGGAGGAAACCGACGAATACGTGGTGGCCGGCCCCGATTATTTCCGGCTTTACTCAAACCACAGGAGCATCATCGATCAAAACTTGAGGGACTCCCAATTGATGCACGAGGTCAAAGTGGGGAAAAACATCGCGGCCATTAAGCTCCAACGCGATAAGAACCAAATTCTCGTCGCTTGCAGCGATGGAACATTGTTGGGTTATCAACTCCTGGCAAACGAAGAAGGGGCCATAACCGGCATCAAAAAAATATTTAAACAGAACCAGAACCCTGGGATTTTATTCCTATTGCCTTTCTTTTCTCCGCGGCTTATCGCTACTTTCTCCCCGAACGGCGGAAGCGTGGTGTTTGCCAATCCGCGGACCGGCAAGTTCTTTATAGTGGGCATCCCGTACCCCATAAGTGGTTACCACCATACGAACATCATTTACAAGGGCCGGGCAGGGGAGGGGATCATCAAAATCGCCATTGCCCAAGATGGGCGCACCGTTGTGTTTCACAGCGCCGCCAAAAACCAGCTGGACATCCTGAGTATCAATCTAAGCCAAGAGCTACGTTTCCACAACGTGATGGAAATGGCGACTGATGAGCTAATTTACGAACCGGTATTTTTATCTGGAAACTCCCTCGCCATACGTTTACAAACATCCTATGGAGAGTTCCTTCGAGTTTACGCGCCACTGTTTATTTTCAATAACGCATGGCATGCCAACTTCAAGGAGCACAAATTCCATGAAGATCCCACGAAGCTAAAGTTCTCTCCCGAAAACCCGAAAATCCTTCACATCACCGCGGGTGATGTTCAGTTATTTCAACTCTCACATGGAGCATACCCGCTCATGCGTCTGAGCGAAGCCCATACAACAGCGGCAGCACTCTTTCCAACCGAAGAAGCCATCTTTGTCGGCAACGACAACTCCTTCTCAATATGGCGGATCGGAAAAAAGGGGAACATCAGTGGCAAGGTGGTTTCCTCCCGCCTCGGGTTCAAGAAAGAGAAACCGGCGGGCGCGGTTGAACCGGTCGGGCGCGTTGCTGAAAGCGCGCTTGCCGCGGTGTTCGCGAAAGCGCTCGAACGGTTGAAGTCGCAGCATCCCGATTTGCACGGAGCCATGATCAAACGCATCACGCCATCAGGTGAAAATGCGGTCCCGCAAATCTACTGGGCCGAGAATCTGCCATCGGCCGCCGGTGTGATTGAAATCGACGGCCTGACCGGCGTGATGTTCGACAGTGAAATGAAACCGGTGTTGGAAGCGTTCCAGGGCAATGCTCAAGAAGAACGTGCGATTGAAAATCTTTTCTATCTGCTGTTGGTCCACGAAGCCAAAGAAACCGCATCCCGCAAACCCAATGAAGCGATTACGCCGCACATTCACCATGAAATGTCCGCGGTGTTGGAAGAGGTGCGAAGCTACTTGAAACTGACGATGGGTGAAGTAAAAACGCTCGACCGGTTGTTCATAAAGCTCGATGAGGGAAAACTGCACGAACCGTTCCGATCGGTTATCAGGATTTATGACCTATTCACCGCGACGACCGATCTCCTCAAAGAGGGATGGGCGAAGCTTTTGGCCCTCATCAAGCAGGACGATGAATACTCAGGACAAGAACTGTTGAAAGCCAAACCGTCGTGGTCGGCCACGGTTGCAAGCGCCATTGCCACCAACCTTGGACCGGCCAATTTGGATGTAAGCCGTCTCATGTGCGAGGGGAGCTTGGACAAAGCGGTATCTGTCGATGAGTACCGTGATGAAATCCAAATTTTGACGGTCCATGATGAGAACGATCTAAAGTGGATTGGTCCGTTACTGCAACTGGTGCAGAAACACCGCTATGCCACTGGTTTTTCTTCCCGACTGCTTATTCTTAACACGTCCGGTCTGCAGCAATACGGAAGCTCCGAACATTACAACGCGTTAATTGGCCAGGCAATCGAGTTGGAATTGGCCGAATATCCGTATTGGAAAGATTTTGCCATGGTTCTCAATAACAAGACGGATTTCACCGAGCTTCGCTATATCGCGGGCCTTCGTAATGACGTGGTGGTTCCATCTCTTGTACGGGAGACTCTGAGAAATCGACACGGATCGAACCCTAACTCGTTCTGGGCGGGGTGGGTGAGGGGGAATAGGCCAGCGGAACGTTATTTCGTAACGGGAACTGATGTCGAATTTGAACATGACGATCTGGGTAGGGTGGGCGTGGTTTGGCTGCAGTCGGCAATGGATCAGGCCACGCCGCTCAGTCTTTCCGGCTACATGGACATGTTCCAAAAAGCGTTCTTGGCTGCCTCCAAAGCGGCGTAACGCGTTACCCTCCGTCCTTTCTTTACGATTTTTTTACACTCGCCTTACATTAAGCTGACACATCTCGATTAGAATTCCGCTCCCTTCACAATCAACCGTATCCCTTCCTTCCGGTTCACTTAAGGAGCTTCACAATGAAAAACGCAGTCCTCGCATTCCTCGGTCTCGCCTGCCTCGCCATCACGCCGCTCTGCGCCGTTGAAAAAACGGCCGCCGTCAACGATCGGTTCTATGGGAAAATCACCGCTGTCGACCACAGCCAGAAAAGCGTCACGGTGCACAACAAGAAACAAGACCAAGACGCCCGTTTCCAATGGGACGATAAAACCACGGTCATCTCGGAAAAAAAATCCATCCAGCCGGCCGAATTGAAAGTCGGACAATCGTTGATGGTTTCCTACATCACCGAAAACAACCTGAACAAAGCGCAACGCATCAGCGTCCGCCGCCCGTTCAAAAAGACCCTGCAATAAAGGAACCCACACCCCGCGCTTCGCGCTCCCCTCTCCCTTAAGGGAGAGGGGCAGGGGGTGAGGGTTATAGTAGGATCCCGCCCCTCATGAACTCCTCCATTCCCGTCATTCTTGGGCAGACCGCCTCGGGCAAAACGTCCGTCGGCATCGCGCTCGCCAAATTATTGGACGGCGAAATCATTTCGGTCGATTCGCGCAAAGTCTACGAGGGACTTCCTGTCGGCACCGCCACGCCGGAGGGCAAACGCGACAACAACTCGTACCTCGTCAAAGGCGTGCCGCACCATTTGATGTCGTTTCTTCCGCCCGACCAACCTTACAACGCTGGCGATTTTTCCGCGGACGCGGAACGCTTGATCGCGGAAATTATCGCGCGCGGAAAAACGCCGATCCTGGTTGGCGGCACCGGCTTTTATTTCAAAGCGCTGGAACAAGGATTACCGCCGCTTCCGAAAGCCGACGAAACGTTTCGTCGTAAATTGGAACAGCGAATGGAAAAGGACGGCGTGGCCTCCGTTCGCGCCGAGTTGGAACGGACCGACCCCACGGCCGCGCGCGCCATCACCGACAAAGACCGGCATAAAATTATCCGCGCGCTGGAAGTTCAACATCTCACCGGCGTTCCGTTTTCAAAATGGAAGGACCAGAAGAAACCCGGCGCGCGCCGTTACACGGTGATGGGGCTTCAATACGCCAAACAGCTTTTGGAAGAACGCATCGAGGACCGTTCGGAGTACATGTTTCAGCATGGGATGATCGAAGAGACCGAAGCGGTCTTAAAAAAAGGCTACGCGCCCGATTGCCACGCGCTGGCAAGTTTCGGTTACCGCGAGGCGGTCCAAGTGGTCAAAGGAACATTGCCGCGCGCCGCTTTCTTGGAACACCTGATCAAAGGCACCAAAGCCTACGCAAAACGCCAGCAAACCTGGTTCCGCACACAGGTCAAACCCGCCTGGTTCGCGTGCGATGCCACCTCAAAGAGCGATGAAATAGCCTTGAGGATGAAGGCCTTTTGTTATACTCGCGCGACATGATCGAGCCCGTCGCCACCGTCGGTATCCGCCAACCCAAAGACTCCACATCCCGCTTCAATTCTCTAATGGAAGAACTTCGCCGTTTGATTGAAACGGCGGGGGGAACGGTAGTCAAAGAATTCAGCCAAACACGTCCGCGCATGGACCCCGCCACACTGATCGGCAAAGGCAAACTGGAAGAAATCCAAGCCGAAATCACCGGTACCACCATCAAGACCGTGGTTTTTGACGACGACCTTTCTCCGGCCCAACAAAAAAATATTGAGAAATTGCTCAAAGCCAAAGTCGTGGACCGTACCCGTCTCATCCTGGACATCTTTGCGATGCGCGCGCGCACGCGCGAAGGGCAATTGCAGATTGAACTTGCCCAACTCAATTATCTCGTGCCGCGCCTGACCGGCGCCTGGCGCGGTTATTCGCAACAGGCCGGCGGTATCGGAACGCGCGGTCCCGGCGAACGAAAAATCGAAGTCGAGCGCCGCTACGTGCGCGAACGGATCAAGCGCCTGAAAAAAGACATCGAAGACGTCAAACAGCACCGCGATCGCGCGCGCTTGGGCCGTCAAAGCGTACCCATCCCGCAATTGGCCTTGGTCGGTTACACGAACGTGGGGAAATCCACGCTACTGAATTCCCTCATCGGAAAAACGGGGGAGGTCTACGCGGACGACAAACTTTTCGCGACCTTGGACCCGACCACGCGCCGCGTAAAACTGCCGGCCGGCCGCACCGTGCTTTTTACCGATACCGTCGGATTCATTCAAAAACTTCCCACCGAACTCGTCGCGGCGTTCCGCGCCACGCTGGAAGAAGTCAAAGAGGCGTCCTTGCTGATCCATGTGGTGGACGCCGCGGCGCCCGATTGGCCCGAACAACAGAAGACCGTGCTCGACATCATCAAAAGCCTCGGCGCCGAACAAATTCCCATGGTCACCGTATTCAACAAAGTGGATTTGCTTCCCGAAAAAATACGGCGCGGATTGGAACGGAAAGACAACTACGCGATCTCAGGGAAGACCGGGTTGGGCCTCACCGAGCTCTTAAAAGGAATTGAAAAGAAACTGGACGCGGGCCTTATTGAAGTCGCGTTCGACCTGCCGCACAGCAAACAGCGCTTGCTGTCCGACATTTATCGCACCGCCCACATCCTCGACCAAAAATCCACGGCCAAAGGCACGCATTTTCGCTTGCGGATCGACCCGGCGAATTGGCAAAAGATATCCCATGACGTTACCGAATAAGATCACCGTCGCCCGGATCATCATGGTGCCCATGATCGTGATCGGCCTTTTGGAAGGCGCGACCACGTGGGTGTACACGCTATTGGGACTGTGCATAATCTCCGATTTCCTGGATGGGCTTTTGGCGCGCCGCCGCGGCGAGCGCACCAAGCTCGGCGCGTTCCTGGACCCGATGGCGGACAAACTTTTGCTCATTTCCGTTTTTATGACGCTGGCGTTTCTGCGGCACGTTCCGATGTGGATCTTCGTGGTGATCCTCTCGCGCGACGTGTTTATTGTTATCGGATGGTCGGTCATTTATATCCTGACCGGCTCTAATGCGGTCGAGCCGCGGCCGCTTGGAAAATTTACGACCGCGCTGCAAATGATCACGGCCCTGGCCTGCATCCTGCCGCTTTCTTTCTACACCATCACGCGCCCCATGCTTTTTGCGTGCGTCGTCTTCACGGTGGCCTCCACCATCGACTACATCATCACCGGCGAGAAAAAATTGGGAGCGTGGATTTAATGCTGGCCAAGGGACTGGTCCTGACCGGCGGGTATCTTTTGGGGGCGGTGCCCTTCGGTGTGATCATTGCCCGGGTTTTCTACAAGACCGATATCCGCCAGCACGGCTCGCGCAACACGGGCGCAACCAATGTATGGCGCGTGCTCGGAAAAAAACCCGGCATCACCACGCTGGCGCTCGATGCGGTGAAAGGCGTGGTCCCGGTCGTCGTCGCCCGCCACTGTTTCCCAAATGATGCGCTGTTGATCATGGGAGCGGGGCTCGCGGCCATCATTGGTCACAACTGGAGCATTTTCCTGATGGGCTCGGGAGGAAAAGGGGTGGCCACCTCGGCCGGCGTTTTTCTAGCCCTTATACCGGTGCAGGGGCTGATTGCGGTAGGGACATTCTTGGTGTTCTTCCTGATTTCGCGGCGCGTGTCGGTGGGTTCCATCGCTGCCGCGATAGCGTTATTGGTCGCTACTTTTTTGGTGCATACACCGATGCCGTTCCGGATCCTGGTTTTTTTGGCGTCCACCATGGTGCTTTTTAAGCACGTGCCCAACATGAAACGTCTGGTCAAAGGGGAAGAGCCGAAGGTGAACCTATGATGAAAAAAGAACGCATTGCGGTTTTGGGGGGCGGAACCTGGGGCGCGACGCTGGCCGCGCATCTGGCAAAAATGGGACATGATGTCGCGGTGTGGGAATTCGTAAAAGACGTGGCGGAATACTTGAAAATGAACCGTTCGCTGAAAACCCTTCCCGAACTAAAACTCCCGCCGGCCGTGAATATAACGAACGATCTTTCCGAAGCGCTGAAAAACCGCGATGTGATCTTGTCGGTGACGCCGTCGCACGCAGTCCGCTCAACGTTCAAAGCGGCGGTGGCCACCGGAAATTTGAGCACAGGGCCCCTGGTTATCAGCGCCAGCAAAGGAATTGAAAATGGAACGTTTTCAACCATGAGCCAGATAATTTCTGAAGTATTCCCAGGCGTGGGTGAACTTGTTATTCTCACCGGGCCCAGTCACGCCGAGGAAGTGGCGTTGGGGCAACCGGTGGCGTTGGTCTCGGCATCGAAATCGAAAGAAGCCTCAGAGCGCGTCAAGAACATGTTTTCATCGGAAGTTTTCCGGGTTTATACCGGCACTGACCCGATTGGGGCGGAATTGGGTGGTTCGCTCAAAAACGTTTTTGCGGTGGCCTGCGGAATTGTGGACGGATTAAAACTGGGCGATAACACCAAAGCCGCGCTCATGACGCGCGGATTGAGCGAAATGGCGCGGCTTGGAAAAGTCATGGGCGGGGAAACCGTCACCTTTTTTGGACTCTCGGGCCTCGGAGATTTGATTGTGACGTGCGGGTCGAAACATTCGCGCAACCGTTCGCTCGGCGAAAAGATTGGAAGCGGCAAAACATTGAAACAAGCGCTCGGCGAAATGACCATGGTGGCCGAGGGAGTAAAAACATCGGAATCGGCCTACAACCTGGGAAAAGCGAAG
>CAYOPN010000005.1:0-37169 GCA_964405835.1 uncultured Elusimicrobia bacterium
CGGTTGTAAATTTCCAGCGGCGGGGCCACTTGCTGCACGGTGCCGTCTTTCATGAGCGCGACAGACGTCGCGAGCGTCATGGCTTCAAGCTGGTCGTGCGTAACGTAGATGATCGTGGTTTGCAGACGTTTGTGGAGCTTGGCGATTTCGAGGCGCATGTGGACGCGCATCTTCGCGTCGAGGTTGGAAAGCGGTTCGTCGAACAAAAACACTTTCGGTTTGCGCACGATGGCGCGGCCCAAGGCCACGCGCTGGCGCTGTCCGCCGGAAAGCGCTTTGGGACGGCGGTCCAACAAATGGGAAATGCCGAGGATTTCGGCGGCGTCTTTCACGAGCGTGGCGATTTCCGCTTTCGGCATGCGGCGCAGTTTGAGACCAAACGCCATGTTTTCATAGACGGTCATGTGCGGGTAGAGCGCGTAATTCTGGAACACCATCGCGATGTCGCGGTTTTTGGAGGGAACGTCGTTGACGAGGCGGTCGTCGATGTAGATTTCACCATCGGAGATCTCTTCAAGCCCGGCGATCATGCGGAGCGTGGTGGATTTACCGCAGCCCGAAGGGCCGACCAAAACATAAAACGACTTGTCGGGGATGACAAGACTCACGTCTTTGACAACCGCCAAATCGCCGTATTTCTTCCAGATGTTTTTTAAGGTTACTTGCGCCATTTCTCAGGAGGTCGAGGGGTTAAAGCGGCGCGGAGTGTAGCATATTCCCCTCTAGCCTCTATGGCCGGGGGCGAAGGTTATTTCATTCGTTGACGAATAAAGATTCTAGCTTCGATCACGCGTTTAAGAGCGTCCTTAGCTTCAATTCGATTTGGCTCTTCGCCAGGATATCGAATATCCACCGCATAATCATTTAGAGGTTTAATTATGTCCCTAACAAACTCCAACGATCCGTCAATTGAAGCAGCCAGATCAAGCAAGCGAATCAAGTCGTGGGACTTGGGGAAACGTTGGTTTTTTGAAACCAGAAAAGCTTTTAAATATTTCTCAATGCATTGCTGACAGTGATAACAAACATTGTCATATACGGGCTTGGACCGGAGCTTGATGAGCACGCTGGCCGAAGTAAAATCATGCTCGGCCTTTTCCACCCATCCTTTTGTTGCCTTATCGTTCATAGAGAAGGCGCCCTTTTTCCATGACTTCTTCCAGGAAAAAATCCCCCCCCTCTTTCATTCGGGATGAAATATCTTTGGCAGAGCGAACAACGATATCAACCGAAAAAGGACGGGGCATCAGGGCCTCAGAAGCTTTTAAAAACGCTTCTCTTCGTCGCTTGCGAGATTTTTCTTCTAAAACAAGCAGGAAATCAACATCACTGTCACGATCAGGGCGGCCATATGCATAAGAGCCGAACAGAATAATTTTCTCCGGCTTCACAGCCTCCGCCATTTTCATGGCCGCCTGTTTAATTTTAGGAAGGGGAATTCTGGTGAATTTAGACATAAAGGTAGCCTGGATTGTACTAAAGGGAATTAAAAAATCGGTTTCTTCCGGACCTTTTGTTCTTGTGCTTCCGGCAGGAAGCGGTAGGACAGCGTAAACCGGTGCAATTCGTCGAGGTCGGCGATGATGGCGACCGCGTAATCGAAAGCGATATTGCCCACCATAAACCCGATGCCCGCCGTGACCGTTTCGCGGTCCGAGCGGTAGCCGCCGCGTATCGCCGCCGACCCTTCTTTTTCCAAAAATTCCAATAGCCGCGTCACTTCCAGGCCGGCCAACACGCCGCCGTCTTCGTCCTTGGTCTTGATGCCATCCACGGTCAGCAGGAATTGGTACGGAAAATCTTTGACCCAACCGAGTTCGGCCGGGTCCAGGTCGTACGAGATGCCGCCGCGAAAAGCGGACGGAAGCGGGTCGCCCTCCTGTTCGTATTCGATGTCGGGCCCCATGTTTTGCGCGGCCGCGCCCAAAACCAAATTGTTCACCGGCGTCTCCCATTGCAGGCCCGCATCGAAGGCGGCCACTTCCGCGGTCGCCTCCTCCGCCAATTCGGAACGCAAAAATTTTCCGGTCACTCCCAGCGAAAACGGCGTATGACGTCCCAACGCGAAACCGGCCATACCGACAACGTCCTGTTGCGCGCGCCTTCTCTCGTTGGTCCCGTCGGTCTGGTTGATGTCGATAGTGCCGGCGTCAAAATAGCCGCCGCCCACAAAAAGACTTCCGAATGAAATGGGATGCGCGTACATCAACGATCCGAAACTTTGGTCGGCGAACGCTTTCTGATAGGTCGTGGAGATGGCCTTGCCGGGAATTTTGGCCACGCCGGCCGGGTTCACCGTTATCGCGTCGATGTCACCGCCGATCGCCGTAAAGGCTTCACCGAGCGCGGTGGGGCGGGCCGGCACAAGGCGCTGCAACGTTTGTCCCCCCGTCGTTCCCGAATATTCCGCCGAAGCAAGCGACGCTGTCATCAAACCAGCGGCGAGGACGCCCTTCCAGCGCGTCATTTGATCACCACGATTTTCTGCTCGCTCTCAAGCTTGGGGCCTTCAATTTGAAGGACGTACACGCCGCTCGCAACCAGGCTGCCATCATCGTTTCTGCCGTCCCAATACGTGGTCTGGGTGCCGACCACCGAGTCGCCGTCGAAAAGCGTTTTGATCAACCGCCCGCTCAAATCGTAAAGCTTGAGCACCAAATGACCGACATCAAACACCTCGATGTCGATCCGTGTTTGGGCGCCGGAAAGCGGACGCATTAAATTGTCCAGCATGCGGACCGTCCCTCCCGCAAACGAAATTTCAAATGCCCCCGCCTTCGACCCTTCATTTCCGTCGGCGTTGGTTACCCGGAGGGTACGTGGGCCAAGCGCCTGATTTAACGGATCAATAATGGCAGTGATCGAGTTGTCGTTGGTGAGATTGATGGACGTTCCGACAATGTCGGCCAACCCCGTCGCGGTCAATTCGACACTACTAATGGTCGGCCCGAAGATTTCTCCTGCGATGGTCACGGTGGCAGCTGGATCGGTGCGGTTCATGACCGACGGTGTTATCGATTGCGGATCGGGCGTGTACGTGATGGCGCTAAACACGTGCGCGGTCGTTGTGCTGGCATTCCGGAACGCGTAATAGAGCCGCCAGCGGAAATTTTCGGTGGAACGGATGACGGTCGGATAGGACATTTCTCCGGTGGAAGACCCCGTGGACAACATGGTATTGGATTCAAGCGAAAAGGTCGTGCCAAGCGAGTCCGGAGACCGGGCGCTCAACAATGTTGAATAGGTGGTCTCGCCGGTCAAAGGCGCCGTGTAAATCAACCGCACTCGTCCGCTGGTCAATGTACTGACACAAATTTCGCCGACCTGTTCTGAGAGCGCCACTCCAGGTGAGACCCAGGTCAGACCTTCGTCCGTGGACATGGCCCCGTAAATGATGCGGTTGGTCGGATTGGTGGTGCCGTCGGTGTTTTGGGTGAAGTACATGATCAAATTGCTGGCACTGGTCCGGTACAACTGCGGGCTGCCGACAAATGTGTTGGTGGAAGTCGGAATAAAAGCTCCGGCCTGGTTGGCCCATCCAAGACCATCGGTGGAAGTAGCGATGATGATTCCATAGTCCCCCAAAACACCAATACCGCTGTAAACAGCATGGTACCCCGCGTTGTCCGATCGGCGCACCAGAGCGAAACCGGTAATAGAGCTGATATTGACGTTGATTGCCGTCGTGGACGACAAGCGAACGCCGGTCTCTTCGCCCCAGTTCAACTGGTCGGTGCTGGTGGCGGAATAAACTTTGTAGTCGCGGAGGAAATACATGCGGATCGGAGAAGTGGTGATATCGACGGCGAGAGGGACCGCGCTGGAAAGGCGAATGCCGCCTTCGTTGGTGAAAACCGGATTGGCGTGGACGGACGAATTAAAAATGGAAAAGAAAAACCCGGCGAGAAAAAGGTTAAACAAAACCGGCGCGATTTTTTTCACGCGCGAATTGTTCCATATCTGAAAGAAAAACAGAATTTATTTAAGGGGTGACGCGAAGGACTTCGGCGAGGGAGGTCTGGCCGTTGATGGCTTTGTGGAGAGCAACCTGGCGGAGTGTCATGAGCCCGCCGGTTTTCATGAGGGACCGCATCGCGTCCGACTTCATGTCGCGATGCAGTTTGTTGCGAAGATCATCGTTCATTTCGATCACTTCGAAAATGTTGGTTTCGCGGTCGAACCCGGTCTTGAAACAAGCGTCGCAACCTTTGCCGTTGTAGAACGCCGTGGGCTGCATGCCGATCGGGATGTTCAAATCTTTAAGCCGGTCGCGCGAGACGTTGTCCTTGTCCTGGCACTTCTGGCAGTTGAGCCGGAGCGTGCGCTGCGCCACAACGCCGAGAAGCCCCGCGCCGATCAAATAGGGCTCAACGCCCATGCCGAGAATTTGCAAAAGCGCGTCCGAAATATCTGTCGCGTAGACCCGCCCGAAAACCAGACGCCCGCGCACCGCCTCCGATAAACAAATGTCCAAATGGGCTTTCTTCTCCAACGGATGCGCCACCACCAGGTCCGGCGCGTGGCGAAAAGCGACCTTCAAGAGTTTCGAGAAAGCTTCCGGATCGTTGTTCGACACGAGTTGCTCAACTCCGGGGAACCAGGCTTGCGTGTTGGCGCCGACCGCAATCGCATGGCGTTCGGGCGTGGCCAATTGTTTCGTGAGCGACTGAATGTACGGAAACAAATCATCGGTGTCGGTGCCGCAGAACAACACGAGCCCATGTGTCCTGCCCAGGAAATTCTCGAGCAAAGTGGCTTGATTGGGGCCCATGCCCCATGCCGTCGGGTTAAAAGGTTTCTCGGCTGAGACCGACAAGTGAATGGTGATGAGTCCGAAATTCCGGGTTTCGCTCAACAGAAACCGGCACACATGCTCCGCTCCATTGAGATTCAAGTTGAGTTGCATGGCCGACCATTTCAGGCCTTCTTCGTTTTTCAGCTCTCCTGTTTTCATCACAAACGCGAATATTTCGGAGACGTCGGGAGAAGAAAGCGGAGCGCGCATGTCGGTGATCAGGACGCCGCGGATCCGCTGGCGGACGCGGGTGCGGGAAGTCTCTCTTTCGATCAACAATTGTGTGGCGCGGTTGAGCGCGGCATTGTTCAGGAGTTTTTCAAGAGGACGCGGCAGGTTGACAGGAGCGGAACGGGGAGAAGAGGGTTCGGGGATATGCGCCACCACGGGCTTTAGCGGCGGTTCTGAATCGGTTTCTTCAATATCGTAGGGGTTCTTCTCCATAGGGAGAAGGATAGCGGGACGAAGATTCCCTTACCAGGGAAGTTTCTTAAGAAAATCACCGCCAGAAGACAGGTTGATTCCAGCAGCCTGGCTGATCTTCTTGCTGAGATCTCCCTCCATGCCAGCCAGCTCTTGATTGACCTTGCCGTCCACCCCACCCAGCTTCTCGCTCAATTCCTTCTGCTTCTCGCCGAGAAGCCCGTTTAATTGGGCTTCCAATTTGGCGCGTTGCTCTTTGACCACATCTCCGACGGAATCTTTTACTACCTGTGACAACACGGGCCCCAAATTGGAGGATATCTTCAGGTCCGGGTCGTTCCAGGTCCCGAAAATTTGCGCGTCCACGGTCACTACTTTCATGGCTTCGATGGCCTTGACCATTTTCTCCACGAACGAGACTTTGAGTTTGTCTCCTCCGGCCAGTTCGGAGGCGTCCAATTTGATGCCGGTAATATTGAGGCGCACATTGCCGCCGATGTTCTCTTCCCCGATCAGGTTAAGCGCCATGCGCACAGTGGCCATCCCGTCCGCCAGCATCACGCCGGTCCCTTCGGTGCCAGGAACAAGTTTCTTGATGTCCAGCCCGGCCGCCTGAAGCACCACACTGTCCTTGTTGATGTCTTTGGTGTGGTCGAGCACCGCGTTGGCGGTGAACGCCCTGCCTTCATGGAGCCCTTTCAAATCCAACTTAAACGGCTTGCCGACACGCGGCGGGTTGGTGGTCATGTCCGTCATGTTGCCCGAAGCCGCCACCATTCCAAAAGTCCCGTCGAGCGTGGCCTGCTTTAACCAAAAACGTGGCAACGCGGCCGGCGTCGGGAATTCGATGTCCATGCCCGATACGCGCGGTTTGGGCGGCAAGCTCTCCTGTGCTTTCTTCGATGGCATGTGTTGACGCGCCAACTGCACGTAATGAAGGATGTTTTGAAAACGCTTCAGCACAAGAGGACCGACAATCCCTTCCACCAACCGGTCCGGGCTTGCAAAATCGAGGTTGAGGCGCGACATCAGGTCGTCGATATCTTGTTTTTTTGCTTGCGAAAGACCGGCCACATCATTGCGAAGCCCTTTGGCTTCCGCTTGAATGCCGGTCTTCGCATCCTGAATGTCTTTCTTGATCTGGTTGAGGTTGTTTTTCACTTCGCCCAGTTTCTTGAAAGAGGCCGGAATGGCCGTAATCGCCTCGGTGCCCTTGGTGGGTGTTTTCTCAATGGCTTTAAGGTCGGCTTCCGCCTGCTTGAGCCGCTCCTCCACTTTCAAATCATCAACGCGCTTTTCCCATTCGCCCGGAAGCGCCTTGGCTTTTTCCTCCAGGGCCGCGGCCTGCTTGGTGATCTGCAAATCTTTCGGGTCAAATTCGATCTTGGCCTTGGCGTCGCCTTTGATTCCGTCGATGTTCAGTTTGAAACGGTCTTTGTATTTTTCGGCCAGTTTCTCGGCGGCGCTCGGCGGGCCTTCTTTCTTTTCCTTGAAAATTTTCGGGATCGCGCCGGAAGTCTTCCGGGGTGTATTAAAACCCAATCCGCTCAACGTGGCTTCATTGATGATCGCGCGTTTGCCGATCAGTTCGCCCACCTCCAACTGAAACGCCATTTTTCCGGCCTCGAGTCGGTTAGTCATCGGCGCGTCCGGATCGGCGACCTGCAGGCGGTCGATGGTGATGCGACCGGAGAAAAATTTGGTTTTCAGGCCGTCCACTTCCACCTTGGCGTCGTTCATCTTCGCGCCCTCCTTCTCGATGCCGCGTTCGAGCAGCGAATCAAAGAAGAACACAAAAAAAACAACAATCGCGCCGAGCACGATCGCGAGCGGTAAAAAATATTTCCAGCGGATCCACTTCAACGGGTTCATTCGCCGGTGATCCCCCGGTAGCTTTCGTAATACCGGTACATGGCACTGGTCTTAAAGTATTTCACCAGTTTGAATTGCTGCACTTTTTCACGGAAATTCGCGCGGTAGTATTTCACGAACCATTTGCCGAGGAAATAATTCGGCACGAGCAACAGAAAGCCGATCGTAAAACTGCCGAGCACGATGGTGTTGTTGAAACGGGTGTAGGGAACAATCGGCAGGTTGTAAAGCGTGGTCCAGAAGGGTTCGAGGGACGGGACTTTGGTGAGAAAGTAATAACCGAGTTGGTTGGCGATGGGGTCGATCGCGAACGCGAGGAACTTGTAAATCAATGTGCCGATGGCGAGAAAGCCCAGGTTCACGTTAATAAGGAACGAAAGCAGCCCGAACGTGAGCGGAATGAGCCCCTGCACAGGCATCAGCCCGATCCAGGCCCCAAACGCAAAACCCGCCGCGATTTGTTTCGGGGATTCTTCGCTGTTCAGGATGGTGAGTAATTTGGCGAGGAATTTCGTAATCAACAACATGAGGCCGGGATTATAACTTACTAAGATCTTTGAACATGACCTCGACGTCATCCCCTAACGAACTTCCAAAGAAACAAATCTGGCAAGTCATCACGGCCTCCGCGGTCGGCACCATGATTGAGTGGTATGACTTCTATATTTTCGGCAGCCTCGCCACGATCATCTCCCCCCTCTTCTATCCCAAAGGCAACGACACACTCGCGCTCATCGCTTATCTCTCCACGTTCGCGGTCGGCTTTGTGGTGCGGCCGTTCGGTGCGCTTTTCTTCGGACGCATCGGCGACGTGGTCGGCCGCAAATACGCTTTTCTCGTCACGCTGGTCATCATGGGCGGAGCGACCGCACTCGTTGGGTTTCTCCCCACGTACGCCACCATCGGTATTGCCGCTCCAATAATCCTTTTATTGATTCGCGTATTCCAGGGGCTGGCGCTCGGCGGTGAATATGGCGGCGCGGCCGTTTACGTCGCGGAACATGTACCGGACGCGAAACGCGGTTTCTATACGAGCTTTATCCAAATCACCGCAACACTCGGGTTGTTCGTTTCGCTGGCCGTGATCCTCATCGTGCAGAACACCATGTCCAAAGAAGCGTTCGCGTTGTGGGGCTGGCGCATTCCATTTTTGATTTCGATCTTGCTGGTGCTGGTCTCGCTCTATATTCGCTTGCAGATGAAAGAATCCCCCATTTTCCAGCACATCAAGAGTTCCGGAATGACCTCGGCGCAGCCGCTCAAGGAAGCGTTCACGCACTGGAAGAATTTAAAAATTGTTTTGATTTCGCTGTTCGGCGCCACCGCGGGCCAAGGTGTCGTGTGGTACACGGGACAGTTCTTTGCGTTGTTCTATCTGCAAACAATCCTCAAAGTGGACGCGACCTCGGCCAATTGCGTGGTTTCGATTGCGTTACTCTTGGGCATGCCGTTCTTCGTTTTCTTTGGTGCGATTTCGGACAAAATTGGCCGCAAACACATCATGATGGCGGGCTGCTTAATCGCCGCGGTGTCTTACCTTCCTATATATAAGGCCATGCAAGCGGCGGCCGGCTCGAATGTGGTGACCGCGATCTCGCAAGCAAACCCCGTCACGGGTGCGGTGCATCTCACACCGCAAACGATTGTCGATGGCGTTATGCAACCGGCGCAGATGGTGTTGCCTTACACCGGCTTGGCCGATCTGATAAGCAACCCGATCGCATGGCAATTGATATTCCTGATTTTCATCCAAGTGTTTTTTGTGACCATGGTGTACGGGCCCATCGCGGCCTATCTCGTGGAAGCGTTCCCGGCCAAGATTCGCTACACCGCGCTTTCCCTGCCGTACCACATCGGCAACGGCGTGTTTGGCGGTCTGTTGCCGCTCATCGGAATAACCGTGATCGCGAAAACCGGCAACATTTACGGCGGGCTTTATTATCCGATCGTGGTGGCGAGTTTAACGTTCGTGGTCGGTTCAATTTTTCTCAAAGAAACCAGGCACGTGTTGATCTGGAAGGAAGTAGAAAAGAAGTAGTTACTTGGGCAGGAGTTTCTGGATTTTCGCGAGCAAGCGCTCGTTCGTGAAAGGTTTGCTGATGTAATCGTTGGCGCCGGCCTCAAATGCTTTATCGATGTCTCCCACCATTTGCAGCGCGGTCAAAACCACCACCGGCGTTTTCTTCGTGTCTTCGTTGCTGCGCAGCACATGGCAGACTTCGTATCCATCCATTTTCGGCATCATGAGATCCAACAAAATCAAATCCGGCTTTTCGGACCGCGCTTTTTCAACCGCTTCCTGCCCATTGACCGCCGTAACGACGTCGTAACCCGCCATATCGAGACGGAGTTTGAGGCTGTCCGCGATATCGGGCTCGTCGTCCACCACGAGAATTTTCTTTTTACCGCTGCTAAAGAGTCCCATGCTAGGCCGCCTTCTCGTCCGAGGACGAAGGGAGAGACGGAATTAGAAACAGAAACTTGCTGCCTTTTCCCATGGTGGATTCCACCCAAATTTTCCCGTTGTGCTGGGAAATGATTTCCTTGCAGATCGCGAGGCCGAGTCCAATTCCCTGGGTGGCCGAATCCGAATCCCGCTGCCGACGAATCTGACGAAAGCGCTCGAAGATGGTCTCCTGATGCTCGGGCGCAATGCCGGCGCCCGTGTCCGCCACCGAGAATTCCACATCGCCGCCTTTCGCGCGCATCGTGACGATGATCTTTCCACCGGCGGGCGTGTACTTGATCGCGTTCGACAACAAATTGGTGAGCACACGCTCTACGTGCCGCGAATCCGCCCACACCGGCGTGGGGTTATCGGGAACCTCGGCCGAAAGCAACAATCCTTTTTCCTGGGCCAGACCGGCCAAGTTATCGACCGTCGTTCGCACCAGCGACTTGGCTTCCACGAGGCCGCGGCGGATTTCGGTTTTTCCGGATTGAAGTTTGGAGAGGTCCAAGATGTCGTTGATCATATCGTGAAGCCGCTGCGCGTGGCCATTTATTTTCTTGACCCATTTCTTCTGGTCATCCGACATGGATCCGAGCGCTCCGTCCAGCATGTTGTTCGTGGACGACATGATCACCGTGAGCGGCGTGCGCAACTCGTGCGACACCGTTGAAACGAACTCGGACTTGAGTGCGTTCAACCGCAAAAGTTCGCGGTTTTTCTCCTTCATTTCCTCCATCACGCGGTGCCGCTCAATTGCGTAATGCACCACGCGCGCGAGCACGTTCGCATCCAACCGGGATTTGTTCAGGTAGTCCTGCGCGCCGCATTTGACCGCTTCCATCGCGAGCGCTGTGTCTTCGCGCGCCGTCAAAATAACAACCGGCAGCGAATGATTTTGTTTGTTGAGTTCGTTCAGCGCGGCCAAGCCTTTGTTGCCTTTGATGGTGAGGTCGAGCAGGACCAACTCAAAACGTTCTTTGCCCAATTGCCCAATACCTTGTTTCAGGTCCTTCGCGACGACCAATTCATAGGACGCATCCTTGATGTCGGCCGACATCATGCGGAGGGTCAGCACGTCCTTCGCGCTGTCGGATATCAGCAGGAGTTTTGGGTTGTTCTTGGGGGCCGGTTCACGCACCGGTTAAGTATAAGGCGGGAGGGGATGGGGTCAAGTCTGGGATTTGTGACATTCACCTTTTCCATTTACATTCGTTTGTCACAAATCCCAGACTTGACCCCTCCCGCTCCCGAAGTGTAGGGGTCATTTATCAATCCCCATCTTGGTTAAACCATTTATTGAACTCGTAAAAATCATTATCTAGTCCCCCATTTAACAAATAGCCGTCAACTGCCTGCAGGTTGTCCGAAATCATCAAGGCTAAATGCCCGGCTGTCTGTTGCTCTGAACAGGCTGGACTTTTTAATGCTTCATCTTGTTGTTTGCGAAGGAATTCTATAAATGCGAAGGGATCTGTGCTAAGAGGAAGTCCATATCTCGCAAGCATACGGGCATAGTCTCTCTCGGCTATACTACGCTCATTCAAATGCTCTGCTAACGCGTATCCATCCATCAAGCTGGTATCAGTAGTCAATAATGCCATGAGATGGTGAACGAACTCAAATTCATTATCTATTTCAATAAATCTTATTCGGCAATGGTCGACAGGAAAGGATGCTATGGTAGTTGTTGGGTTCTCATTTAGCCTACTGCGCGCGTTGGAAATATCCAAAAAGTTAACGAAAACAACAAATACTAATAGGTATTTTTTCATAAACGTTCTCCTTTAAATTATTGCCATGACAACAAAATAAATGGATTTGGCTTAAGTTTTCATTTGTTTTGGATTAATTTTTAAAGAATTTTTAAGGAAGCAATTGCGAAATGGGGGATATTTTTCGATAGGAGTTTGCGCAGCGTTTTTAATAGTAGCGGGTGCCGTTAATGACAACTGACAAACTGGGTTGGAGGGATTGTCAGTTGTCATTAACGGCACCGCTTTTCGGCACCGCTTTTTAACGGCGGAAGCGGCGGTCGAGGTCGGTGTAGGGGAAGCGGACGACCGTGGGGCGGCCGTGGGGGCAGGTGAAGGGCGAGTCGCAGAGCGCTAGAGCGGATGGGGTCAAGTCTGGGATTTGTTACATCCACCGCCTACACATTGATTCCACCGGGCTCAATTGCGAACGATTCGTATTGTGACGTGTCATCGAACACTTTAAGTTCGTGACCGGTTGAGAACAAAAGGGAAAATGACCGGGGAGCGTCAATTGCGTAGGAGGATACGTCTGCGTTTAGAACCACGTGCACGCGGTACTCCTGCCGTTGCTGATTATCTTTTGACTCATCGAGGAGCATTCCGTTCTTATCTCGAAGTTCCCAGCGGCCAGACACGGACACAGTCCCCGCCTTTCCGAAGATAAAGTGAACACCGTCCACGCCGATGGCAATTTGGAGCAGAGTGTCGCCTACAAACCTCTGAAGTGGCAGATCTTTTGGAACACCGTACATAGACCAATCCTATCTTAAACCAAGCAATGCATTGCCGCGGGTGATTCATCATAACAGCAGGTACCGTTGATGACAACCAGGTTTACCCCCTCGGTTAGGCTTGGATGGCAATAAGGCGGGCGTGTATTTCTTTTAAACGGACCATATCGGCAATATCCAGAGGAATGGACATGCGCGTTATTTCATTGAGCAACAAACGCATCGTTAAATTAATCTGCGGTATGTTCTTCAAAAGCTCCAATTTTTTCTGCAGGTCTTCGTTGAAATCAATACTTTTGGCAACAAACAGCGTCACATCATTAACATCGGGTTCCGGGGATGGGGTCAAGTCTGGGATTTGTGACAAACGAATGGAAATTGTGAAGGTGGATGTAACAAATCCCAGACTTGACCCCATCCCCAAATGATTAGGCGCGGCGGAAGCGGCGGTCGAGGTCGGTGTAGGGCAGGCGGACCACCGTGGGGCGGCCGTGGGGGCAGGTGAAGGGTGAGTCGCAGAGCGCTAGTTGGCGGATGATGGTGTGGCAGGCGTTGAGGTCGAGCGGGTCGCCGGCTTTGATGGACGCTTTGCAAGCGGTCATGGCCGCCAAGCGGTGGTCCAAGTCCTGGGCGCGGCTGTTGGATGTCAGCTCGTCGGTGAGGCCGTCCAGCAACGAATGCAAATCAAATTTTTCCCGGATTCCCGCCGGCGTGCCTTTCACGAGGAACGTGCTGCCGCCGAACGGCTCGATAATAAATCCCATCTTCGTAAGCGTTTCCAGACTGGCGTTCACGTGCGGCACCAATGACAACGCCACTTCCCACGTAAAAGGGACCAACAACATCTGCACCTGTCGCTTGGCCGACTTGATATTGAACAAAAGCCGCTCGTAAGCTGCTTGTTCGGCCGCCGCGTGTTGATCAACCAGAATCAATCCGCTGCGCGTCTGCGCGACGATGTACATCTTCTTCACTTGCGCCAACACCAGCAATTCCGCGTCGCGCAAATCGGACAACTCGGGCCGTTCTTCAGGCGAAGGCGTGAATCCGGGGAGCGGAAGCACTTGGTCGCCGGGCTGTTTGGCGACCGGTGTATTAATAGGAGCATATGGTTGTTGCGCCGGGCGTTCACTTGCGCGCGGCGGTGCCGGTGGCGGAGCTAAAAAGTCTCCTCGTTTTGAAAATTCCCCCACGCGGACTTCCGTTGGAGACAGCGTGCCGCCCCGCAACGCCACTTTGACACCCGCGTGCAGGAACGCGAAGAGTTCGCTTTCGTGCGTGAGTTTGACCTCGCGCTTGGACGGATGCACGTTTACGTCTACCATCGCGGGATCAACTTCAAGGAAAAGCGTCCATGCCGGATGGCGTAGCGATGGCAATTCTCCCATGTAAGCGTCGTAAATGGCGCGCGCGAGGCGGCGGTTCATGACCGGCCGCCGGTTGATGTAGAGAAATTGGTACCGCGTTGTGGACTGGTGCGCGTCCTGCGCGCTCACCACGCCACCTACGCGAAAATGCTCGTTCTGATGGAACACGGTCAAAAGCCCCCGCGCCCAGCGCGGGCCCCACGCTTCGGTGAGACGCGCTTTCACGGCATCCGGCCGCGTTTCCGCGGAGTTCTCTTTGGCCGCGCGGAACACCACGGGTTTCCCCTTTTCGGTCTGCAGCTCGAACGTGACGCCGGTGGCCGAGAAAATCATTTCCTCGATCACGCGCAGGCACTGCGCGCGTTCGGTGGTGTCGGACTTCAAAAACTTGAACCGGGCCGGCGTGTTGAAGAAAATATCGCGCACATCGATGGTTGTACCGGGCTCGCGCGCGACGGGCCGCTCCGAAACCAGCTTCCCGCCTTCGATAACGAACTCCCATCCGTTCGATTCCTCTTCAGCGCGGGTCGTGAGCGTGAGCCTTGAGACGGCCGCGATGCTCGGCAGCGCTTCACCGCGGAAACCAAACGTGCGGATCGCATCCAGGTCTTCAAGACGGGAAATTTTTGAGGTGGCATGGCGGCGGAGCGCGAGCAACGCGTCCTCTTTGGTCATGCCACAGCCGTTGTCGGCAATCATGATGCGTGTGCGGCCCGCGCCTTCGATCGCGACAGCGATATGGTCGGCGCCCGCGTCGAGGCTGTTTTCGACGAGCTCCTTGATTATCGAAGCGGGGCGCTCCACCACCTCGCCCGCGGCGATCCTCGCAACCAAGTCCTCGGGTAGTTGACGAACGCGGGGCATTATTTCTCCGCCTTTTTCTTAAGCCGGGCTAATTGGTTTAGCGCTTCGAGCGGCGTCATGGTTTCGACTGAGAGATCACGAAGCTCATCAACGATTGGGTGTTCACTGAAAAACTCAAGTTGCTCTGATTTTTGCGGCGCAGCTGCCGTATTCGTCAATCGATGGTCCCCGGATTCAAGTTGTTTCAAAATCGCGCGGGAGCGGTCAATGCATTCTTCAGGCAAGCCGGCCATCTCGGCGACATGAATACCGTACGATCGGTCCGCGGCACCGGGGAGGATCTGATAGAGGAACACCACTTGGCGGCGGCCGTCGGCCCCGGGCCATTCCTTGGCGGTCGCGTGCGCGTTGAACACGCCGGGCAAACGGCCTTCAAGCTGCGTCAATTCGAAATAGTGGGTAGCAAACAGCGTGCGCGGGCCGCGTTTCGACAAATGCTCAATGACGGCCCACGCGATTGAAACGCCATCGTACGTCGACGTGCCGCGGCCCACTTCATCCAAGATCAGCAGGCTCTTGTTCGTGGAATTTTCCAACAGCGTGGCCACTTCCTGCATTTCGACCATGAATGTGGATTGGCCTTGCGCCAGACGGTCGGAAGCGCCGATGCGCGTAAAGATTTTGTCCACGAGCCCTATTGTGGCGCTTTCGGCGGGCACAAACGAACCCATCTGCGCCAGAATTACGATCAGCGCATTCTGACGGAGATACGTGGATTTGCCGGCCATGTTGGGACCTGTGATGATGGAGATGCGATTGGCGCCGGCCTTGAGAGAAATATCGTTTGGAATAAATTTGTCGCGGCCGATTTGCCGTGCAATGACCGGATGTTGGCCGGCGGCGATCGTCAATTCATCGGTTGCCGTTAACGTGGGACGTACAAAATCGTTCACGACCGCGACTTCGGCGAGCGCGGCCACAACATCCAAGTGCGCCACCGCTTCGGCCACATTGCCCAAGGTCGGACCAAAAGCCGCCACTTGGTGGACCAATTCCGCGTAGAGCTCCGCTTCGAGTGCGCGGATCTTTTCCTCGGCGCCCAAAATCTTTTCTTCCTGCTCTTTTAATGCGGGCGTGATGTAACGCTCGCCGTTCGCCATGGTCTGTTTGCGGATCCAGTCCGCCGGCACTTTGGCCAAATTGGATTTCGATACTTCAATGAAGTAACCAAAAATATCGTTGTAACCGACCTTCAAAGAACCGATGCCGGTCTTCTCGCGTTCGGCGGCCTCCATGGCAGCGATCCATTGTTTGCCGCTGCGACGGAGGCCGCGCAATTCGTCTAGTTCCGCGCTCACGCCGTCGCGGATCACCCCACCGTCGATAAGTTTGGCCGGCGGCGCGTCGTTCAATTGCGTGGCAAGAATCGAAGTCAGTTCTTTGGGGACCTGTACCATTCCGGCGAGCGTGGAAAATGAAGTGATGGGCGCCACCAGCGCATAAACTTGAGGAAGCCGGTCCAAACTTTGGCGCAGCGCTTCCAGGTCGCGCGGCGACACGGTGCCCGCTTGAGTGCGCACGGAAATGCGTTCGATGTCGGCCACACCTTTAAACAGTGTGCGAAGTTCGCTGCGCAAAACGGAATTCTCCACCAACTCGTCCACTTGATTGAGGCGCGCGTTGATCACGTCCAAATCCAGCGACGGATGCAGCAGCCACCAACGCATGAGGCGGCTGCCGAGCGGCGTTACCGATTGGTCCAAGATGCCAATTAGCGTGTCGCCAGGCCTGCCCGCCGAAGCCTTGGCGTAGGCGGGATCGGCGGACTGGACCAATTCCAAATGGCGGATCGCGGTCTCGTCCAAGAACATGGTTTTGTTGGAGGCCATCGGCAACGGTTCCGGCGCGCGCAAACTTTTTACAGCTTCAGGATGATCGCGCTCCAGATAACGACGAATCACATTAATAACTTGCGAGGTCCCGCCCCCCGAAGCTTCAGCGTAGGGGGGTTCGTAACGGACCACGGCGCGGCCGGTGTTTAACTGCGAAAGGATTTTCTGCGCGTCGCCGACAAACAGGATTTCGCTCGGGTTGAGGCCAGCCAAGTGCGCCTTAAGTTCGTTCCAATGGAGATCGTTGGCCAATTCTCCCACCCATTGGCGGCCGGTGGACACGTCGGCCGCGGCCAAAGCCCACCCAGCAGCCCTGCCCCCCGAAGCTCCTGAAGGGAGCGAAGGGTGGGCGGCCACATTGATGGCGACGAGAAAATTGTTGGCTTTGGAGGACAGCAGTTCATCTTCAACGAGCGTACCGGGGGTGATCACGCGCACAACATCACGTTTGACCATGCCTTTGGTCTTCTTGGGGTCTTCCAATTGTTCGGCAATGGCCACGCTGATGCCGGCTTTGATCAATTTGGAGAGATAACTCGTCATCGCGTGGTGCGGAACGCCGCACATGGGGATCGATTGCCGCTGCGTCAACGCGACTTCCATGATGGGGGCCGCGCGCACGGCGTCCTCAAAAAACATCTCGTAGAAATCGCCGAGCCGGAAGAACAAGATTTCATCCACATAACGCTGCTTGATCGCAAGATACTGTTGCATGAGCGGCGTGGCTGCCCTGTTAGGGATGAGGGTTTCCATTATTGTCCCAATGTGTCCTTGTAGCGCCGGCGGTGCTGATAGGAACGCCACGCGTCGCGCACGAAATCAAAATGGTGTTTGGAGAAAAACAGGAAATAATTGGCGAGCGAGATGATGATCGCGGCTTTCCAAATAGGAGGGGCGCCGTAAAGTCCGAGCGCGATGCGGGCCCAGGTGAACCAGGCCACCCATTTCACCTTTAACGGAATAATGAAGAACAACAGCAACGTGAAATTCGGATGAAGGACCGCGAAAGCGAGGAAAATGGTTTCGTTCAAGTAGAAAGCGCCTTGTGTGTTTCCGCCCACGAGAAAGGAAGCGGCGATCGCACCGGCCGCGCCGGTCAGATAAAACAACGTGAGCGGGAAACTTCCCCACTCTTCTTCCAGCGCCACGCCGCACAAGTACTGAAAGTAGAGAAAGAAGAACGTGAAGATCACATTTTGGAAAGGAATCAGGAAAAGGAAGGTCAGCAACCGCCAATATTCGCCGTTGCGCACCGCCGCGGGGTCCAACACCAGCATATGGCCCGCTTCGGGGTTCAGCATGGTCCATATATATAGGAGGGCCTGAGCGGTAACGATGTAGATGGGAAGCTGGCCGATGGTTATCCAACCCAGGCCGCGTTCAAGTCGGTTTAAGAAGTTCATGGCGGGCGCGGAGCTTAGCACACCGTCGACGGCGGGATAAAGAACTAGATGTTCCGGAGTTTTTCGCGGACGGCGGCGACTGCGGGCGCGCCCGATACGGCACCGAAACGAAGCCGGTAATAGAGATCTTGGAGATAAGCCGCATCGGCGGCGCGATCTCCCAGCTTTTCTTCCGATTGGACCAGAAACTCCCGGAGTGTTTGGGAATCAGTCTTTTTCCCGATCCGCTTCTCCAGTCGCCGCAAGAATTCCCGGTAAAACCACACGCGGTCGTGCGACCGGTGAAGGACCTTGAACAAAGCAACCACCACAATCCCCAACCCCGCGAGAAGCAAAAGGGCGCGGCCGAACCCCATGTAAGAAATCTTTCCGGATGGCGCTTTAATGGCGGCAAAACTTCCCAACCAGGTCGTGAATTTTTTCGAAGCGCCGGCCCATTGTCCAAGCCGGAACGACATGCGGCTGGATTGACTGGAAACGGACTTCACGATCTCGACCTGCCGTTCAAAGTCGTAACTCAAAATGTACCGGTTCCAACGCAGGTTAATGTAATCCATGGTTTGCGACCAGCGCTCCGAGAGCGTTGCGGACGTGCCGTCCCCAAGCACGCGCGGCGATGGATCAAACCCCACCCAGCCGTACGGTTCGATATAGGCTTCGACCCACGCGTGCGCGTGTTTCATGCGAACAATGTAGTACTCCCCCCGCGAATTCCATTCGTTGGAGAGAAAGCCGGTGGCCATGCGCGCCGGGATACCTTCGGAACGCAAGAACAAGCACATGGAAGCCGCGAAAAGCTCGCAGTGCCCTTGTTTCACGTTCAACAAAAATTCTTCCAACGGATTTTTTCCTGTTTCGAGCGGCGGAAGCCCGCCCAACGAATAGCGGTACTGCGTTTGAAAATAGGACTGAAAGGCCTGCGCTTTGGCGTACGCGCCCAGGGCCCGGCCGGCCGCTTGGCTGGCAAGCTTTTTGATCACCGGCTCCGCGGGCGCGGGAACATACAACAGCTCCTCATCCAAGGTTCTTCTCGATGTGTTGGGCCGCGGAACGGGTTTCAAAGGGACCGCCTTGGGAACTGACCGAAGGTCGGCGCCGGGGTTCATTGCTGAGGGTCCGGACTCCACCTCGTAACGAAGCCTCCACGCGTCACCGCGGCGGCGCTGGAACGACCCCTCGTGTCCGACTTCCAGGAACGGCCGGTCGATCTCCACCAGTACCGGGCTGGCCTGAGCAAAAAGCAATGGGGAATCCATTGACTCCAGATAGATCCGCTGACGAAGCAACGTCTTGGAGGTGAGGCCGCGCCCATCCAGCACAATTTTTCCGCGCCGCTGATGGAAAACCTGTTCGGGCCGGGATGGATAGTTGTCCCAGATTTTCCCGTCAAAGGATTCAAGCGCGCGGCCGCGCAAATACCCGGTCCATAAATCCCTTTTTGATGGTTCGACCTCGACGCGCATAACCACCGAGTTGTCCTCATATATTTTTCCCGATCCGCTCAAGTCGACCTGGGATGTGAATCCTGACTTGTGGATGGGCTGCAGGAATTGACCGCGGAACCCTTGAAAATTAAAACGCGGGAAAAATACGAACACCCCGGCGCAACAAAAGAATGCAATTGCGAAAGCGGTCCCCGTTGCTCCGCGCAGGACCGGCATCAAGTCCCGCCATTGCAGACTGCCTTCCGCCAGACCACCGAACGAAGATGCCTGTTTATTTTCCTCGAGCAACGTCAGCAACATCAACGTCCAGATCACGGCCACGAGGAACACGAACAACATCAGGAAATAGGTCCAGTCCACCGACAGCGTGGAGGCCGAAAGCATCATCAACGAGGAAAGCAGAACACTGCCGAAACATTCGCGGTTGGTCTGCAGCGCCAACAGGCGAACGGCCTGAACCAACAGCAAGAAGTGCGCCACCGTCAACAAAAACGAGTTGGATAAATAACGGAAGTCGATGATGGCGACCGAGAAACTGAACAGCGCCAGAAACGGCTGGGCTTTTCCGAAAAATTGCGCGAGTCCCGGAAAATCAGCGAGTTTTAAACCGAACAAAAAGAAACTGAAGAACACGCCAAGAAACAGCCATTGGCATTCACCGGTAATCGTGAGCGCGATCCCGCCCAACAGCGCGAGCAGCCGGACAGACCTAACCAGCGTTGCCGACACGGTAGGCCTCCTCAATGTCCACCCATTTTAAACTCGACCGCCGGTCGAAGACCGGAGCGGGATCGAGAAATGTTTTAACCGCGGGATCGGATTTTTTTCGCGGGTCCCACAACGCCAGGAAACCGCCTTCATCTTTGACCAAACGTTGCCCCAACAGAAGCCTTGTGTCATAGCCGGCATCGCGGCAGGCAGCGATTGCGGACGCCAAGAAAGACGCCCGTTGTTCCACCGCCACATCACTCAGACCCGGCAAACCGCCTTCCGGGCAAACAAAAACAATTTCCTCTTTTTCATCTTGGTTCATTTCCCGAACGAGCCATGTGGAAGAATCTCCGGCAAAGGCGGGCGCGCGTTTCGCGCTGGATTTCCAATGGATACGCCGCGGATTGTCCCCCGGCGCGAACGCGTGCAGACCGATCAACACCGACCCATCGCCGCGTTCGTTCTGCTCGGAGCTTTCCTCCTCGCCGATGCCGCGCAGCGGCAACAACGAGAGATCGAGCGGGACAGTTTTCGGCGTGATGAAAAAACCGTCTTCCGCGTGCTCCTCGAGATTGAGGCGCCACCATTTCTCAAGCAAGCTGAACGGAAAGCGCGTGGAAAGCCGCACATGGTCCAAGTGGAACCGTCCGCGCATGGGTGGCGTCCATTCCAAACGTGTGTTCTCGGTGCCGCGCGCAGTGATAAAAGGGACATGCCGTTTGAGCCGCACCGTCTCGTTTCGCAAAAAACCTTCCATCGAAACCTGCGCCGACAACGACGGAACCCAGCGCTTGTTATTGGTGATGTTCAGGAAAATCGAAACCGGCTGACCGGCCTGAGCGGCGTGTGGGAACGTGTACTCAACCGCAATGCCGTACAAACTTAAGTCGGAAAGAAAACCCGAGGCGAGGATGAGCCCCAGGAAAACGCCAAACACGAGGTAGAGCAGATTGTTGCCGGTGTTGATGGCGCCGGCGCCGACGCCGATGGTGTAGAGGATGAATATCCAGCCGGGTTTGGTGAGTTTGAACGGGCGCTTTGCACGCGTCATCCCGGCGAAAGCCGGGATCCAGGCCTTAAACATCGAAAAAAAAACTGGACCCCGGCTTTCGCCGGGGTGACGGTTGCGGAGCATCAGACCGGGATGGGAATTTGGTTGATGATTTCCTGAACGACGTGCTGGGCGGCCAACGACGCATTCCCATTGTAATTGGCTCCGCGCAAACGCAAACGGTGCGCGATCACGGGCGCGGCCACCGCTTTGATGTCGTCGGGCACGATGTAATCGCGACCGTCGATGGCGGCGAGCGCCTGAGCGGAGCGGCGCAATGCCAGTGTCCCGCGCGGGCTCAGCGCCAATTCCACCACGGCGGAATTCCGCGTGGCGTTGGCGACGGCGACCATGTAGCGGTCGAGGCTTTCATCCACCTTGGTTTTTCGGATGCGCTCAATTTCGGCTTGCGCTTCTTCTGCCGTAACGACACCCGCGAGACGCGATACTTCCGGCGCGGCGGCGTCACCGCGCAAGATTGCGGCCTCCACTTCTTGTGATGGGTAACCGAGATTGAGGCGCATCGTAAAACGGTCGAGTTGGGATTCCGGCAGAGGAAACGTGCCGTGGTGTTCGTGGGGGTTTTGGGTGGCGATCACAAAAAACGGGCGCGGCAGCGAATGGGTCTGATTATCGACCGACACCTGGCGTTCTTGCATGGATTCGAGGAGCGCGCTTTGGGTTTTTGGAGAAGCGCGGTTTATTTCATCGGCGAGCACAACATGGTGGAATAAAGGACCCGGTTTGAAATCGAAGCGCTGGTCTTTCTGATTGAACACGGATACGCCAAGCATGTCGGACGGGAGCAAATCACTGGTAAATTGGATGCGCTGGAAGGAAGCGCCGATGGATTTCGCGAGGGCCAGGGCCAGCGTGGTTTTTCCGACGCCGGGGATGTCATCGATGAGCAGATGACCTTCGGCGAGGAAACACGCCACCGAAAGTCGGACGGCCTCGGGTTTTCCGAGCAGGACTTTCTCGACATTTTGAATGATTCGACGGGAAATTGTCATAAGAACCTGCAGGCAGGATAACAGCCAAACGATGCGAAAACAATAAACAATTGTAGTATCCGCGCCATGTCAATTTTCCAAGCGGTCGTGTACGGCTTCATCCAAGGCGTGACCGAATTCCTTCCCATCTCCAGCTCCGCGCATTTGATCCTGCTTCCTTATTTCACCGGCTGGAACGACCCGGGTCTCGCGTTCGACGTCGCGCTCCACTGGGGCACGCTGGCCGCCGTGTTTATTTATTTCCGTAAAGACGTGGTCATGCTGGTCCGCTTGTTCGTGGAATCATTGAAAGGCGCTCGTTCCCCCGAACATATGCTGCCGTGGAAAATCGCGGCCGCCACGGTGCCCGCGGCCGCACTCGGTTTTTTCCTCGAAAAACACGCCGAGACCGTGTTCCGCTCGCCGGCGCTGTTGATTTTTACGCTGTCGCTGATGGGCGCGGCGCTCTGGGCCGCCGACCGTTGGGGCAAAAAGAACGCCGGCATGGAATCAATCTCATTCACAAAGGCCGTATTGATCGGCTGTGCGCAGGGATTGGCGCTCGTACCGGGCGTTTCAAGGTCGGGCGTGACCATCACGAGCGCGCTGCTCTTGGGACTCGACCGCGAATCAGCGGTCCGTTTTTCCTTTTTCCTGTCCATGCCGATCACGCTTGGGGCGGGGCTCCTTAAAAGCAGATACCTGGTTCAAAATATTGGCGACCCCGTCATTCTCACGGCCATTCTTTCCTCCATGCTGTTCGGCATGGCGGCGATCCACCTGCTTATCAGCTATGTGCGCAACAAATCGTTCACGCCGTTTGTCATTTATCGTTTGGCCCTGGCCGCTACGATTGCGTTCATGTTAGGATTCTAATTATGAAATCCCGACTCTCCCTTGTCATGGTGTTCCTTTTTTCAGTGAACACAATGGCATTCTCCGCTGACAATCCGTTCAAGACCTCCAACGCGCTCGACGCCAAAATACGCGAAGGCCTGGCCCATCTTTACAACCTCGATTTCGACAAAGGCGACAAGGTGTTCGAACAAATTTATTCCGAGGCCCCCGAACACCCGATGGTCGCTTTCGGAAAAGCCTCGGTCCAATGGTGGCGGCTGTCGGTGTACGTGCTCGAAACGGACTCGGAAGAGAGCGAGAAATTTATCACCGAGGTCAACAACTGCATCCGCTTTTCAAAAGAGAAAATTGAACGCGGCGACCCGACCGGCGAAGGCTATTTAACGCTGGGCGGCGCGTACGGGCTCCTCGGCAGATGGCAGGCCACCAATCAAGAATGGATGTCGGCCTATTTCACCGGGAAAAAAGCCATCAAATATTTGCGCAAGGCCCTCAAGGTCAACCCGGAAATGAAAGACGCCAACATGGGGCTCGGCATTTTTGATTACTATGTGGCCACTCTGCCCGCCGTTGTGCGCGTGCTCGCGTTCCTGGGCTCCGGTGGAAAACCCCAGGTCGGCATCGACGAGTTGACGGTGGCCGCGTACGAAGGCACCTACGCGCAGACGCCTTCGCGCCTTTTCCTGGCGGAAATATATTCAAATCCGGAGAACAAACCGGAGAAGGCGCTGGAAATTCTCACCGAACTAAAAAAAGAATATCCCAAAAGCCCATTCATTCACATGATGAACGTGATCGCCTATTACAACCATCAACGGATCGATGAACTCACTGCGGAATCGAAAAGTTTTCAGGAGCGCGTGGAGAACGGCACGTACCGCAAGGAATTCGAAGTGCAGTCCCGCTTCGCGCTGGGAATAACGGAATTCAAGCAGCGCCGCTGGCAGGAAGCGATTGACCAATTCGACAAAGGCATCAAGGCGGGCACAGAAAAAGATTCGTTCTATTCCTGGTCGTACCTCTATAAGGCCTCCGCGCTCGATGTGCTGGGCCGGCGTGAGGAAGCAATCGCGGTCTACAAAGATGTGCTGAAACAATTGCGCCGCTGGGGTTCCTGGGACGCTGCGAAGAAAGGGCTGAAGACGCCCTACAAGGGGACCGACGAGGATTTGAAGAAGCTTAAGCTCTAGCGCTTAATGTAAATCTGGATCGTTTCAGAGATGGCGGAGAATAGCAGCAGCAGCGAAAAACAAGCCAATACCACAAGCACCACACCCACAAACGCCAGCATCTTGTTCACCGGAAACAACACCACAAAAACCACCAGTCCTGCAATGACGCTGGTTGTCGCCGCCAGGCGGGTCATAAACCGGAAAAATCCTCGCAATCGATCCAGGGTTTGAAACGGCGATAAGTTAAGTGAGGCCGGCATCGCCGATTGTTGAAGCACGCTTCCACAGCGGCCGCAATACCATGTGTTGAGCGGGTTTTGGCCATCGCAGTGATCACACGTTTTTGAGGCTTTCCCCACTTCGATCGGCCGGCGCTTGAAGATCACGAAGCGTTCCGCCACCGCAATCGCAAACCACAACGTCACGCCGATGATGCCGCCCGAAAAGCCTTCCGACAAGCGCCGCAATAGCCACCCTTCCGGATTAAATTCCTGAATCAAATACGCGTACACCGCGTAACCTAGCGCGCCGCCGACACCGCCGCCAATAAGCCCGCTGATCGCGCCCGCCAAAATTTTCGCCATGTCGCGTTCCCACATCGCGCTGACCAAACCAATCATGAGACCCGCCATCGCCCAAAACCCGAAGAGCCCCCAGGCCGTCTGCTCCGGTGACAACTGCGGTCCGAAATAACCGAACAACGCGCCGCCAATGGCGCCGCCGATCGCGCCCATGATGCCGCCGCGGATCGTCTTTGGTGTGGACTCTTCCACCATGCCGTCCACGGTGCCGAAGAACGCGCCGCCCAACAACCCCTGAATACAGAAGTGCAGGATGCTGGTGGACTCGCTCGATATCACGCGGCTCAGCGCCGGTATAAAAAACCAGGCCACCACGCCCGAAAGAAAACCGGCGTTGGCACGCCGGAAAATCCAGGCGAGATGGCCTTGCACATGGGAAAAAGCAACATTAAAGGAAGAGAAACTCATGCGGCAATGACCGCAATACCGCGCCGCGTCGGCGTTCGTGAACGCGCAGGAAGGGCAATTCATGCCTTAATCTTGCGGTGAATGAGCAGTGGACGCCAGTGGAAGGTTGAAAAAAACCAGGCGCCGCTCATGGCTGCGACGAACACATCTAACAAACCTAGAATGATTTGCTACATTCGCACAGCAATTCCGACCCTTCCAGGAAGAGAGAACATGAGAAAAAAAAACAATGACATACAAAGTTGTCATCGAACAAGAATCCGACGGGGGTTTTTCGGTTTACGCTCCGGAACTGCCGGGCTGCGCATCCCAGGGAGAAACAATCGGCGAAGCCATGCGGAACATTCGCAAAGCCGTGAAACTTTATCTCTGGTCCCTCCACAAAGACAAACATTCCCTCCCCAACGCCGCTTAAAATCGGTTCGTCGTTCCCGCATGTTGTTAGCGGGAACCTCTCCCAGAAATGGATCAGGTGCTCCAGAAAAATAGAGGCACTACAACCTAATTAATGAATGAGGATGTAGTGCGACGGTGCGAATTACTTCGGTAGTTTTTTGTGCCAGCCGGTTTCAGTGAGGTAGGTGTTGGTGACTTGGAGGAGCAAGCTGTCTTGGAAAAGGTTGGCGTAGAACTGCACGCCGATGGGTAGATTATTCGAGGTAAAACCACAGGGCACCGAAATGCCCGGAATACCGGCGAGATTGCAGGGAATTGTGCAGATGTCGGACAGGTACATGGTTAACGGGTCGTCGGCTTTCTCACCAATCTTAAAGGCCGGGGTCGGGGAAACCGGGGTCAGGATAATGTCGACACCCTCAAAAGCCTTGTCGAAATCGCGCTTGATCAGCGTGCGCACTTTCTGGGCCTTGGAATAGAACGCGTCGTAATAACCGGATGAGAGCGCGTAGGTGCCGATCATGATGCGGCGTTTGACCTCGGGGCCGAAGCCGTCGCGGCGGTTTAAGCCATATTGCTCGATCAAATTGCCGGCATCGGGGTTTCGGAACCCGTAACGCATCCCGTCGAAGCGGGCCAAGTTCGAGCTCGCTTCGCTGGGCGCCAGGATGTAATAGACCGCAAGCGCCGAATCGGAATTGGGGAGCGAGATTTCTTTGATCTCCGCGCCGAGCTTTTTCAGCACGTTGGCCGCTTCCATCACGGACTTTTTCACTTCCGCATCCATCCCTTCCACAAAATATTCTTTCGGGATCCCGATCCGCAGCCCTTTGACGGGTTTTTTAAGATCGGCCGAGAAATCGGGAACGGGTTTGTCGACCGATGTTGCGTCGCGCTCGTCTTTGCCGCTGATGACCGACATCGCGAGCGCCATGTCTTCGGGCGTGTGCGTAAAGGGTCCGATCTGATCGAGCGACGACGCGAAAGCCACCACACCGTAACGCGACACGCGGCCGTAGGTCGGTTTCATTCCAAGAATTCCGCAAAGAGACGCGGGTTGGCGAATCGATCCGCCGGTGTCGGAACCAAGCGAAATTGGAACGGTGCGCGTCGCCACCGCGACCGCGCTGCCGCCGGAAGACCCGCCCGGGATGCGGCTCGTGTCCCACGGGTTCCGCGATGGGCCGAACGCCGAATTTTCCGTCGACGATCCCATTGCGAATTCATCCAAATTGGTTTTCCCCACCATGATCGCGCCTTCACGGACCAGGTTCTCGATCACATGCGCGTCGTACGGCGCGGTGTAATTTCCAAGAATTTTCGAGGCGCAGGTGACCGGCTGGCCTTTCACCATCATGTTGTCTTTGATGGCGATGGGGACTCCCGCTAAACGACCCGCGGGCAAGCCTGCCTGCACTTTTTCGTCCACTGCTTTGGCGGATTTAAGAGAGACTTCTTCAGCGACGCTTAAATAGGCGTTCAGCGTGCCATTGGTTTTCTTGATTGCGGCGAGCGACGCCGTTACGACATCGACTGCTTTAAACTTTTTCGATTGAACACCGGCCGCGATTTCCACCGCGGACAACTGATTGAGGTCGCTCATTCGATGACCTTTTTTACGCGGTAGAACGTCTCTTCCATTTCGGGCGCGTTCTTAAACAACGCTTCCAGATCGGCGAACGGCTTCGCGACGTCTTCCCGCAAAACGGTGCCGGCTTCATAGGGATGCGCGGTGGCCGGCACTCCATCCGTATTGATGTTCTTAAGTTGGGCGATATGCCCCAGAATACGTTCCAACTGGGACTGATATTTCTTCAAGTCCTCGTCAGAAACAGCGATCCGCGCCAATTTGGCCACGTGCTGCACGTCTTTGAAGGAGATGTTCTGTTCGCTCATGCAAATTCCAAGGGGGCGTATTTAAGCAAAAGTTTCTTTTTTGATCCGCTGTTGAAAAGGACCGTTACCTTCGCGTGGTCACCCGATCCTTCTACGTCGATGACTTTTCCCTGGCCAAAGTCCGGGTGCGTGACGCGCTGGCCCATCTTGGGAATCCGCTTCGGGCGCGGCGCTTCCACTTCCGGAATATCCTGGTTCATGTCGTCCGGATGCGCCTCGCGCGACTGGTTGTAATCGTCGTCACTCATGGAGGGCGCGTGCGATTCAAAACCCATGCTGCTGCGTTTCGGCCGGACCGACGCCACACCGGCTTCTTCAATAAAACGGGATGGGATATTCATCCGCGGTGTTCCAAAGATGCGCCGGCTGGCCGCTGATGTCAGAAATAGTTTCTTGCGTGCGCGCGTCATCGCGACATAGGCCAGACGTCGCTCTTCTTCCAATTCATCTTGGTCGAAGGCGGCATCACCAATCGGAAAAAGGCCTTCTTCCAAGCCAGTCACAAACACCGCCGGAAACTCGAGACCCTTGGCGAGATGGACGGTCATCAACGTGAGCGCCCCCCCCTGCTCCTCAAGATTGTCCAAGTCGGTCATTAGTGAGACCTCTTGGAGAAACCGGGCCAGTGAAATGTCTGAAGCGGATAAGCCGGCGGGGATATCGGACGGAGCGACTTGGTCCGACTGTCTCTCGTCGGACCCGGACCGAAGTCCGGTGTCCCCGTCGGCTTGCTCGGTGCGAGTTCGTTCTTCGAAATCTTTGGCGGCGTTGATCAACTCTTGCAAGTTGTCGAGTCGATCCCCCGCTTCGGGATCTTCGTCGGCCACGCTGGCCCATTTGTCCCAATAGCCGGATTCCTCAAGCATGCGCCGCACCACGGTGGACGCCGACAGTTCCGTGGACAATTTCTGAAAGCGTTCAATGAGCTCAACAAAACTTTTCACACCGTTGCGCGCCGCCGTCGAGATGCCTGACACCGCGTGCGCGCGCTGAAACGCTTCCCACAACGTGATCCCTTGCGAAGCCGCATACTGCTCAAGCAATCCCAGCGAATTTTTACCAAGACCGCGCGCGGGCAAATTAACTACGCGCTTGACACTAAGCGAGTCCCTGGGATTGACCACGGCGCGCAGGTACGCGATCGCGTCCTTAATTTCGGCGCGTTCGTAGAACCGCAGCGCGCCGACAATCGTGTAAGGAATGGCCAAACGCCGCAACGCGTCTTCAAACACGCGCGACTGCGCGTTCGTGCGGTAGAAAACGGCGATATCTTTGAGTTCGACGCCTTTTGAACGCAGGTGAGACACTTCGTCCATCACGTAGCGCGCTTCTTCCATCTCGTTCGCCATTTCGACAAAGCTCACATCTTCGCCGGGCTCGTTTTCGGTCCACATGGTCTTTGGTTTGCGGCGCGTGTTGAGCGAGATCAGGCGGGTCGCCACTTCGATGATCTTCGATGAAGATCGGTAGTTCTGTTCGAGCTTCACCACTTTCGCGCCCGGGTAATCGCGTTCGAACTCGAGAATGTTGCGGATTGTGGCGCCACGCCAGGAATAAATGGATTGATCATCATCGCCGACCACACAGATGTTCTTGGCGGTCCCGGCCAAATACTTCGTGAGCAAGTACTGCGCGTGGTTCGTGTCCTGGTATTCGTCCACCATCACGTAGCGAAACCGTTTCTGGTATTTCTCGCGCACGAAATCGTTGTCGCGGAACGCCTCGACGGTCTTCATGATCAGGTCGCCGAAGTCGAGCGCCATCGCGGTGTGCAGTTTCTTGGAATATTGTTCGTAGATGCGTCCCACGCGCTCGCGGAACGGGTCGTGGTGGCTTTGGGCGTGGATCAGGTAGGAACCGGCGTCCAACATGTCGTCTTTCGCGCGCGAGATGGCCGATAGCACTTGGCGCGGCGCGCATTCTTTTTCGGTGAGCATCATCTCTTTAAGGATTTCTTTGACGATCGCAATCTGATCATTGTCGTCGTAAATCACGAAATTGGGGTCGAGGCCAATATTTTTGGATTCAACGCGCAGAAACTTCGCGCAGAAGGAATGGAACGTGGAGACCCAGACGGCCGCGCCTCGGCCGGGCACCAGTGTGTTCACGCGCTGCCGCATTTCGGCGGCCGCTTTGTTTGTGAACGTGACCGCAAGAATGTTCCAGGGGGCGACGCCGTGCGCGATGAGGTTGGCGGTGCGGCAGACGATGACGCGCGTTTTTCCGGATCCGGCGCCGGCCAAAATAAGCAAAGGACCGTCCATATGCACGGCGGCTTCACGTTGAGGGGAATTGAGGGTATTCAGGATCTCCATCGACGGGACGGATGATATAACAACGAGTAGAGATAACCGAACGACAGTCTATTTGAGGATGGTTAGATTTTTTACGCGCCGCCGATGCCGCCATACATGGGACACGATCAGCACGGGAATAATAACGCCAAGATAGGTATGAACAAGGCTGGTGATGGACCGCAAATCTTCATTTCCAAAGTAATAAAGGCCCCATCCCGTTAAAACAAGAACAACACATGAAATGATCAGAGTCGACCCGGAGGGTCGTTGACGTTGCTGTTTCCATCCGACGGGGACGTGGTGAATGATCAAGGTTCCCAGCGCGACCAAAAACGCCATAGCCGCGCCGCCGTGGATTTTCAGAAACAAGGCATGCGTATCGGAATGCGGCGTGAGCCACAGCAAGCCGGTGATCCACAAAATCAGGAATGTCCCATACAAAACTATTTTGTGGAGGCGGGTCAGCTTCGCCCCTGTATTGGCATGGGTCGACGCCGGCGGCGAGATTGGACGATGGTGAACTTCGCTCATGTAAAGACGCGCTCCAATCGCCCGGTCGGAGCAAAGACGAGCGCGTGCGCGCGATAAAAATCCAGACATGTTTTTGCGATCGGCGAAGGTCCCATTAAAACGATCTTCGTCAACGCATCGGCGAGGATGCACCGGTCCGCAAAAACCATGGCAGTTCCAGGACGTTTGAAGGGACGACCGGAGGGCATAAGGCGATGGCTTTCCTGGGGTCGGACCGAGGAGGTCGCGATCGCGGTGGGACCAACCCGCATGGTTTTAACTAAAGGACGATGATCGCGATGTATCCGAACGCCCACCGGCGATGCGGACTGCCCCCAAAAGCGCAAATCCCCACCGGCATTAACCGAAGAATAATGCAGCGACGGCTCAAGCGCCGTCATTTTTTCTCCGGCGCGGTCCACCGCATATCCTTTCGCGATGCCGCCCAAATCCATTGACCACGGGCCCGATTTACGAGCGTGTTGCCCCTTAAATTCCAAAGGGGCCATTGCTGCGGCTTTCGCCGGAATACCGGAAGCGCGAACGTCAAAAAATCCCTGCGATAAATCGTAGAGCGTATTGGTCATCCTTAAGACAGCGAGTGTCTGCGCATGAACTGGGGTCCAAACACCGGGCTTGGCCCGATTGAGGCGGCTTAAATCGCTATCGGATCGATGGACGCTCATAAGACGGTCGACATGAGAAATTTCCTTGAAGCCTTCCGAGATAAGATCATTGAGATAGGAGATTGAATGGTCCCCCTCGACCTCGATTTCAACGAACGTCCCCAATAAAGGACGGGAACGCTTAAGCTTTTTTCTTAAGGATCTCATAGGTAGTTAAAACGCGGCGAACGCCGTCGGTCACATGGGCGGAGGAAAGCGTGGCGCCGCTGATGTTCGTAATGTCCTCATCGAGTTTCAAGGTCGAACGCGCGTCCTTTCCGACAAATTGGTTTCTCCATTCCGGCCGGCGGATCTCGTATCCGTACGATTCGCGGTAATCCAAAATTTCGACTCCTTTCACCTGCCCATTTTTCTTGATTCCTACCGCATACGTGATGAATTCATGTTTCCCGATCACTTTGTCGATGATCACGGCTTCCCGGTTCGGCCCCCAGTAAATGTGGACGCGCGTCTCCCGTACCTTCCGTCCGGAAGCTTTTTCAATTTCTTTGACTTGGGCCGGCGTTAGTTCGACCCAGGATGGTTTAAATTTTATTTGTGGAAAAAATATCTCGACCGCTTGCGTTTCTGTCAAATAGGTCTGGGAAAAAGCGACGTAGGGGATAGGGGCGGTCACCGCAATCCCCGCCAACAATCTCGACCAATCTTTACGATCCATTGTCTCCTCCGCTTAAAAGGGAAATCCGACTTTAAAGTTTGATTCCCATTTCTCGTTTGATTGCAAGAAAAGGTCCTCGCTGTCGCCGGGAGTTCCATAGACCTGCCGGAGCACGTTCAAGGTCAGCCAGCCCCGCCGCCCGCCGTAATGAAGGACCGGCCCCGCCCAATACGTGGCATGCGAGCTCGACCCCCCGATATTTTTGGTGGTCCAATCATTTTGAATTCGCGCCTCCAACCCAGCAAACCAATTCGATGCAAACCTGAAAATACCGCCCAGTTCGTTGCTCCAGGAATTCGCGGTGGTTTCAACTTCCTCTCCAGGATATTGAATCGATCCGCGGCGATAACTTGTGTTAAACGCGAAGACGACTTGATCGTCGTTGAGATTCGTCTGAAAAATGAGCCGGACTTCCTGGCCAACCGCATTTTTAATGTCGAGACCGTTTTTCGGATTCACGCTATCAATGCCCAATTGAATATCCAGGGCGACGCCGACCGGACTTTTGATGGGACTCACCATGCGGTAGAGAAACTCCAACGACCCGCCTTGAATGTAGGAGTCCGATTTCGTCAATGTGGTGGCGCCGGCGGCGGGGTGGTCATCCGGAGCGTTTTCGGCGTCGATATGCCCGGAGTTGAGGTTGACCGAAAGCTGATAATCGTTATCCAAACCGTATTCAAACTCGGTTCGTCCATCCACGGCGGAATAACGGCCCTGACTTCTTTCGGTCCGGTAGCGAAATGATTGCTTTAATTCAAAGCGTCCGAGCGGCACCGTGTCCGTGGTATAGAGTCGGCCAAACATGGCTTCGCCTGCGTGGAGCGGCATGAGGAAAGGCAATCCACTTCCGGCAAGGAATAGAATTGAACGGAACTTCACCAGCAAAATTTATAGGGAAAGCTCCAAGAAATCCATGACTTATCAGGAAGAGCGGATTTTTAGCCTGACGGCGGTTTCGATGTGGTCGGTGTGCGGAAAAAAGTCCATGGGTTGGACATCCAGGATGTCGTAGCGGGTCGATAGAACGCGGAGATCGCGCGCAAGCGATTCGGGATTGCACGACACGTACAAAATTGTCGGCACATTCCATTCCATCAACGTCGACAACATTTTTGGATGAAGCCCCGCGCGCGGCGGATCAACCACCACGGTTGTGTTTGCGGCACTCTCTTTAACGGGCAGGGCCGGCGCCAATTCTTCGGCCTTTCCATCCATGAACCTCGCGTTCGTGATTCCGTTCAGTTGAGCGTTTTGCCGCGCATCCTCAACCGCGCTTTTGTTGATCTCAATGCCAATCACTTCTTGAAAATACTTTGCCAGACTCAGTCCGATCGCGCCCGATCCGCAATAAACATCAATTAATGTTTTCCCACTGACAATCCAGCGGCGCAAAACATCAATCATCATTTCCGCGGCGCGCGTATTGGTTTGCATGAACGATTCCGGATTCACTTTGAATGTGAGCCCGCCGATCTTTTCATCAATGCGGCCGTCGCCCCAATACACTTTCTGTCCCCCACCCCTTGCCACATCGGACAGGCCATCGTAAGGGGTCCACATAAACGTGGTGATCGGCAAACCAGATTTCCTGAGCCGCTCAGCCAGCCCGTCCACAGCGGCCGTCGTTGATTTCGCGACGAGATTCACCATCCGCATGGAGGTTCCCTTCCCTTCACGAATGACCAAATGGCGAAGGTCCCCCTGCTGACTCTTGCGAACAAACACAGGGACCTTGTTCTCAGTGGCCCAATCTTCCACAACCGCGCAAATTTTCCGGCTGTCTTCGGACAACAACCGGCATTCCGGTGTCGGTGTGACCAATGCGAACCTCCCTTTCGGATGCAACCCCAGATGGACGGTGTTCCGGCGCTCGGGTTCCGCTCCAAAGCCCGCTTGAGAGACGATCGAGCTTAAGTCGCTACACCCGAGCGCCGGAACACCTGATCGTTCGCCGACACGGCCAAGAATTTCGATGTCTTTCTCATCTCCAAACGAAAACTCCATTTTGTTCCGGTAAAAATAGATATCGGGCGAGGGCAGGATCGGATGGAATTCGTGGATGAAAAGTTTTTCGAGATGATCGTGCACAATCATCTGCTTCGTTGACAATTGATTGTCGTACGCAACGTTCTGCTTCGAACATCCGCCACAAACCCCAAAGTGAGAACAAATGGATGCGTTCATTCGACCATCCGCTTCATGTAGACGATGGCTTCCGCGTTGTTCGGATCCGTCCGCAACACAGCTTCAAACCGCGGCACGGCCTCTTTGAGTTTCCCCTGCGCATAAAGAATCTTCCCCAAGTTGAGCTGCGCATCGATGAAGGCGGGATTGATTTCGGCCGCTTTGCGCCAGGTCGTGAGGGCTTCGTCGGTCCGGCCGGTCACGTAATAGATGTTCGCTAAATTATTGTACGCGGAGACACGCTGCGGGTCCGCGGCAATCAACGCTTGATACGCGCTCGCGGCCTTGGTCGCCATACCGGTGTTGATGTGTTTGTCTCTCGTTTGGATTTCTTTCGCGTACACGTAGGCCAATTTCTCTAGCACGGCCGGCTCGTCCGGATATTGTTCACGCAACTTCTCCATATCGTCGATGGTTTTGGCGGGATCCAGCAAACGGGCATCAAAGAAATCAACCTGTGCCGCGACTTGTTTCTGGGCTTGATAGGGACGAAGAATATGTGGCACAGCAAATACCAAAAGCATACACCATAACGTCGCTCCCGCAATTCTTAAGCGGGAGCCTCTATTATTTTCGCGCCTTGGCGACTCATGGGAGAGGTCCCCGATTGAGACATTCGGGGACGACAGGATTCCCATCAACATAAAGCAGGTGGCGAATGAAATATTGAATCGCATATCAACGGAAAAAAGATTTTGTACGAACATCGCGATCAACCCAAAAACCGGCCAACTCCACTCATCCCGACGGAAAAAGAACAAAAAAGGTATGACCAAAAACGCCAAAAGCCCGATGATTCCGGTTTCCGCGAAGGTCTGGAGATATTCATTGTGCGCTTCGTTGACAATGAATTTTCCTTCGGGCCATTTGGATTTCAGATCCTGTTGCGCGTAGGACTGAAAATTTGTGTGAAAAGCGCCCAACCCCACTCCCGCCACCGGATGGTCTTTCCACATACGGTACGTGTCGCGCCAGATAAGCAAATGTCCTTGGTCGCGCTGCCACATTGCCTGTGTTTTCAAAAAGAACAATCCGCCACCAACGATCCCAAGCAACCACACATAAGCGGGGATTTTTCTACCCGCCCTAAAAACAAACCCCAATGTCCCTGCGCCAATCAAAGCCAACCACGCAGCGCGCGTCTGAGTGAAATAAAGCGCGGTCAGCTGCAGTGCCATACCAACCAAATAAAGCGCTTTAAACTTTTTCTCCGAGGAAAAAAGGTCGATTGAGATGAAAATGGTGGGCAGCAAAAAGGCCGCAAAAAAGATGGGGTTTCCGTAGGTCGCCATCACGCGGCCCATTTGCGGAACCATGATCACGCCGACGCCGCCGTTTAATTGAAGGAGTGCGTAAACGGAAAGAACAGACCCGGCAAAAAACCAACAGATGAATACCCGGCGTTTCCATGCGGCGTCGAAACCAGCCAAAGCGAATGCAAAGAAAGCGCCGCCGGCGAGCAACACGCGCCGTAATTCCGGTGTCGCCAAGGATTTTTCCGGGGAGAAGGACCAGAACAGAATGGTGACAACTACCCAACAGGTAACCGCTAAACAGACGGGCGTTGGTTTCAACGACTTCTGAAGAATAACGCGCACGCCCACCACCGCCAGCAATATCAAGATACCTAACTCAAGCCCGATTAATTTGAGGCGGGTGATTTTTTCATCGGGAACAAACGGAACGAAGAACACCAACGCGCAGGCCAGCGCGCCGATGATGAGCGGAAACAGACCTAACTCGGTTGCGTCAGTTTCTCTTTTAGTTTTGGCGGGACGCGGACGGGCTTCCATTGGGCGTTGACGAACGGGTGCCGCGTGGTGCCTTCGGCAATCTTGCGGTCCGATTCGACATCAATGATTTCATAAGTGAAATCGATGGAAGCGCCGCCGACGTGAGAAATCCTGGTCACAACCCGGATCAGATCATCGTATTTGGCGGGATGGAGATACCGGCAAACGGCTTCGGAAACGGGCAGGAACACCTTGTCATTCTCTTCCATATCGCGGTAACGCAGGCCCATGTTGCGCATGAGTTCGGTGCGACCACGCTCGAACAAGGTCAAATAGTTGGCGTAATAGACCACGCCCATGCGGTCGGTGTCGGCGTAAGCAATGCGGAATTCGAAGGCAAAACTAATCATTGTCGTCTTCAAGCTCATAGAACTTTTCGACCGCTTCTTTCAGTACGCGCTTGATCTTGCGGCGCTTGAACTTGCTGTCGTCTTTCCAGACTTCGTCGATCCATTCGGAGGGAATTTTTGCGATGGCCGTATTCCCATTCAAGGTCAGACGGGCGGCGTAGACGCCGGAATAAAAATCGTACTCCATCATTTCCACGGACCATTCGGCCACGCGTTTGCGGCTGGATTCCAACAATTCCACCACCAACGATTTCACCCGGGACTGGTCCGGGTGACGGGAAGGAGCTCCCTTTACTTCCAAAAGACCTCAGCGAACTTCATCCATTTGTCGTCGACAAGTTTAAGCTTGCCGGTGGCTTCCTTAAGTGGGACGGCGGTGACTTCCGTGCCTTTGACGGCCATCATTTTTCCGAAGTTACCGGCAGCAACGGCGTCCGCGGCGGCCGCGCCGACGCGAAGACCGAGAATGCGGTCAAACAAACTGGGCGGACCTCCGCGTTGCATATGGCCGATCACAGCCGAGCGGGTCTCGATGCCGGTGTTCTTTTCAATCAACTTGGCCAAATCTTCGCCGACGCCGCGGTCTTTCAAAAGCATGTGACCGAACTGGTCCAGTTCTTGTTTCACATTTTTATATTGCGGAAGCTCGGTGCCTTCGGAGGCAACCACAAGCGCCACGCCTTTGCGCGCGTGCGCTTTTTTCAAGTGAGCACACATCTTCTCGATGTCGGGTTCCACTTCGGGAAGCAAAATCCAATCGGCCGCGGAGGCGATGCCCGTGTAAAGCGCGACCCAGCCCGCGTGACGGCCCATTACTTCGAGGACCATAATGCGCAAATGGCTCGCGCCCGTGTCTTTGAGACGCTCGGCCGCGTCAACCGCGAGCGATGCCGCGGTGTCGAAACCAAACGTGTAATCGGTGCCCGAGAGATCGTTGTCCATGGTCTTGGGCACACCGACCGTGTTCACTTTGTGAAGTTCGTAGAGCTTGGTGGCAACGCCGAGCGTGTCTTCTCCGCCGAGCGCGATCAAAGCGTCAATCTTGAACTTCTTAAGATTTTCGAGACATTTCTCAACCGCGCCTTCTTTCTTGAACGGATTTGTGCGCGAGCTCTTGAGGATGGTCCCGCCAAGTTTCGCGATGTCCTGCACGTCTTCGAGACCGAGCGGACGCGTTTTCCCTTCCACCAAACCGCGCCAGCCTTCAAGGAAGGCCGTGAAAGTATAACCGTGATCAAGACCGCGCATGACGGCGCCGCGAATGGCCGGGTTCAGTCCCGGGCAATCGCCGCCGCCGGTGAGTATGCCGATATTCTTTGCCATGTTCTTAGGCGATTGTGACCTTGTTGGACAGGTACACGTCTTGGATCGCATTTAAGATCGCAACGCCGTCTTTCATCGGGCGCTGGAACGCTTTGCGGCCGGAGATGAGGCCCATGCCGCCCGCGCGCTTGTTGATGACGGCGGTTTTCACGGCTTCGGCCAAATCGTTGGATCCCGAGGGACCGCCCGAGTTAATGAGGCCCGCGCGACCGGTGTAGCAGTTCAATAATTGATAACGGGTCATGTCGATGAGATTGTCGGTGGTGAGTTCCGAATACACGCGTTTGTCGGTCTTGCCGAAGTTAAGAGCGGTGTAACCGCCGTTGTTTTCCGGCAGCTTCTGCTTGATGATGTCGGCCTGA
>CAYOPN010000005.1:37179-66602 GCA_964405835.1 uncultured Elusimicrobia bacterium
GATGGTCACGCCCAAGTGGTTCGCTTGGCCGGTCAGGTCGGCGGAAACGTGGTAGTCCTTTTCTTTGGTCTTGAACGCGTTGTTGCGCGTGTAACACCAGAGAATGGTGCCCATACCGAGCTCGTGCGCCTGTTGGAATGCTTGGCTCACTTCCCAGATCTGGCGGCGGGACTCGGCCGAACCAAAATAAATCGTCGCACCGATTGCAACCGCGCCCATGTCGTAGGCCTGCTTCACGCTGCCGTACATGGTCTCGTCAAAGGTATTGGGATAAGAAAGGATTTCGTTGTGATTGATCTTCAAGATGAACGGGATCTTGTGCGCGTACTTGCGCGCGACCGATCCGAGCACGCCGAGCGTTGATGCCACCGCGTTGCAACCGCCTTCGATGGCGAGCTTGACGATGTTTTCGGGATCGAAATACTGCGGTGCCGGCGCAAAAGAAGCGGCCGCCGAATGTTCGATGCCCTGGTCAACGGGAAGGATTGATAGGTACCCGGTGCCGCGCAGGCGACCGGTGTCAAACAACTGTTGAAGGCTTTTTAAAACGGGTGTCGGACGGTCCGACAGTCCATAACTGCTGCTCACATAGTCCGGGGTCGGCAAATGGATGGATTCTTTCGGAATGGTTTTGCATTTATGGTCCAACAATGATTTCGCGTCAGCGCCTAAAAGCGCCTCAATATCAACTGACATCTTGTGATCTCCTTAGGATTTTTTCTTCTTGGTTTGGCGGATCGAGGTGGGTTTACCCGCGGTAGCGGATTTTCTCTCTTGCCAGGCGCCGATCTTACGAAATTTTTCAAAACGGTTTTGCAGAAGTTTCTCCACGGGCAGCGCCTGCAATTCCTTGAGCGACCGGACGAGCGCCTCTTTGAGATTGTTAGCGGCTTCGTCCGGGTCGTTTTGGGCGCCGCCGACCGGTTCGGCCACGATCTCATCGATCACGCCATTCTTTTTTAAATCTTCCGCAGTCAGTTTAAGCGCCTTGGCCGCCACTTCGGCCTTGCTGGCATCATGAAATAGGATGGCCGCGCAACCTTCCGGAGAAATCACCGAATACCAGGCGTTCTCAAGCATGAGAATGGTGTCGCCCATCGCAATCGCGAGCGCTCCACCCGATCCACCCTCACCGATCACGGTCACAACGATAGGGACTTTAAGGGCGGCCATCTCACGCAGGTTGCGCGCGATGGCTTCGGCCTGACCGCGCTCCTCGGCGCCGATACCGGGATAAGCGCCCGATGTATCGACGAACGCAAGCACCGGCATCTTAAATTGTTCGGCCATCTTCATGAGCCGGAGCGCTTTGCGGTAGCCTTCCGGATGCGGCATGCCGAAGTTCTGCTCCAATGACTCTTGCAACGTGCGTCCTTTCTTGTGGCCGATCACAACCACCGGTGTATTCCCCAGCATCGCGAGCCCGCCCATCAAAGCGGCATCATCGGCAAACGCGCGGTCGCCGTGAAGTTCCATGAAGTCTTCGAACAAACGCGGCACGTAATCGCCAAAATAGGGGCGCTTCGGGTGGCGCGCCAACTGCACGCGCTGCCACGGCGTCAAGTTCGCGGTAGATTCGGGTTTTTCTGGTTTTTCAATATCCATTAACTGTGCCATTGTCGTAAAAATTGGAGCTTTATTTCTCCTCTAAAATGTTCCGCTGTAGTTTAGCCGGACGATCCGTTCGGTCTCCCGGCTTTCACTGTGATGGTACTCGGCCACGTTGCGTCCCAACAAATCAACAGTGAACATGGGTGTAATAAACAATTTCATGCCAAAATTGATCCGACGTTCCACGTAATAGTCAAAATTGTCGTATTCCGCCAACAAAGACACCATTTCGCGATAGGTGTAGGTGAGACCGGTGAAGCCCCGCACCTGGCTGCTTTCCTCAAATTCGTATACATCGACACCAAGTACCCAAGAGAAGTCCGGCGTGAACGGGTTCCATGTTCCGACCGCATACAACCCTTTTTCGCGCTGGTCATACTCGTCCATGGCTTTACTCCAATTGTACCCTTGGCCGTCGTAACCGATCGCGAACGCCGGAATAAGACCGGATCCGTCGAACGCTCGCAACTTCATGTTGATGGTCGGCTTGTTCAGCCGCGCGTCATCCGTACCGAGGATCTTCTCTCCGTCCAAACCGAAACCGATGTTGAGCCTTGGAAAAACGCCGAAAATGGTCTTGTTCTGGATGTCCCCGTCCGATCCGAAACGAAATGACACGTAATAGCCGTAATGATCGACCACGTCGGATGTCGGCACGTCGATGATTTCAATCGACGGGCTGCCGCTGGGCGCGATCGGCTCCCGCGCTTTAACAGATACAACCGACAAAAACAGAACCGTCACCCCGGCGAAAGCCGGGGCCCAGTGTTTTACTTGATGTTTAAGACCTGGATCCCGGCTTTCGCCGGGATGACGAAGATTTTTCATTTTTTCAACAGGCCCCGGATGGTTTGCAGTAATTCCGGCACTTCAAATGGTTTCGATAAGAATGCTGAGGCACCCGATCCTTTGATGGCGGCCTGGTCCTGGTCGAAGTCCCGCGATGTCAAAAGCAAAATGGGTGGCGCTTCGGGGTCCTGGTTGATCTCGGAGGCGGCGTGATACCCGTCCATGAGCGGCATCATCACGTCCATTACAATCAAATCAAAACGCTTCTTCTTGGTTTGCTCAACGGCGAGTTTCCCGTTTTTCACGGGGGTGACCGAATAACCGGCCGCGTCCAAACTGAACCGGATCAGCTCAAGAAGCTCTTCTTCGTCATCGGCCAAAAGGATCTCGGTCACACTCTCTCCAATACGCGTTGCGATTTCATTGACATAGCAGCGCTTCCTACCTTTTTCCCGAAAGACCAGCAATCGGGGCCCAGGATTTTCTCGAGATCGGCGATAAAAGCGTCGGACGGCTTGATGCCGGCACGGGTTTCAATGATCACATCGCCGTCCTTTTCCGGAATCGAAAGGTTCACGCGGCAGAGGCCCGGATATTTCCCGAAAAGTTCTTTAAGTTGGTTGAAGGTCGAATCGTCGCCCCCGTCTTTAACGGTGATGGTCAAGAGCCGCACAAAACGGTCGCGTGCGCCCAGAAATGTGATGATCTCCTCCGATAAGAGCTGTTTGCCGCTGCCGGCGCCGCCTTCGCGGTTCTCAACCTGGCCTTTGATAACCAGCATCGCGCCCGGCGTAAGCAGTGTGTTGATCTCCGGTGTCAATGCTTTCGGAAACACCATAACTTCAACTTCACCCCACAGGTCTTCGATCACGCAACGCGCCATCAAATTCCCCTTCTTTGTTGTGATGCGACGCACCGATAAAACATGACCGGCAACGCGTACCGTGCCCGAATCCGGCAACCGCCCCAGTGTGCAGGTCGTGTAACAAGCCAGTTCGCCTTTGAAACGCGTGAGCGGATGGCCCGACAGATAAAGGCCAAGTACTTCTTTTTCTCCGGCCAGCAGCGTTTCCTCTGACCATTCGGCCGTGGAATTGTTTTGGATCGGCGCGACCTTGGTCATGGATTTAATCTCGGATTCCCCGAACAAGGATTCCGACGCGAAGTCCACGTCTTCTTTGAGTTTGGATCCGGCGGACAACGCGGCGTCCACCTGCTCGAGCAGACGCGGGCGCGATTGGCGCGGCGGAAGCTTCATAAAACAATCGAGGGCCCCGGCCTTGATGAGCGATTCGACCACGCGCTTGTTGGCAAGCCTGGTGTCGATGCGCGAACAGAAATCCTGGATCGACTCAAACGGGCCCGCCTCGCGCGCCTTTACAATGGACTCCATAGCGCTTGTGCCCGCGTTCTTGATGGCCACGAGGCCGAAGCGGATCTGGGGCCGCGTCGCGGTAATAGCGCTTTCGACGGTGAACACGGGGCCGGAAATTTGGACGTCGGGCGGCAGCACTTCGATGCCCATGTCTTTGCAATCATTGAGATAACCCACCAGTTTCGACTCTTCGTCCTTCGACGCCATCGTGGAACGGCCGATTTCGTTCGTGCACAAGGCCGCCATGTATTCGACCGGGTAATTGGCTTTGAGATAAGCCGTCTGATAGGAGATCAAACCATAGGCTGAGGCGTGGCTTTTGTTGAAACCGTAACCGCCGAAATGGGCCATCAAATCGAAAATGTCGTTGGCGAGTTTTTCCTTGATGTTGTTCTTGGCTGCGCCTTCCACAAACTTGCCGCGCTGTTTTTCCAACTCTTCCTTGATCTTTTTTCCCATGGCCTTGCGCAGACCGTCGGCTTCGCCGGGCGTGAAACCCGCGAGCGACTGCGAAATGCGCATGACTTGTTCTTGATAGACCATGATGCCGTAGGTTTCTTCGAGGATCGGCTTCATGAGCGGATGGTCAAATTTTATTTTCGTAGGGTCGCTTTTGCGGGCGACGAAGTCTTCCAACATGCCGGACCCCATGGGACCCGGGCGGTAAAGCGAGATGAGCGCGGTGATATCGGACAAGATGCTGGGTTTCAATTTTCGCAGCAAATCGCGCATGCCGCTAGATTCCAGTTGGAACACGCCCGACACATCGGCCCGGCACAACAAGTCGTAGGTCTTCTTGTCATCGACGGGAATTGTGTCCAGATCAAAACCTTTGTCGTGGCGGTCATGGATCAACTTGACCGCGTCGCGAATCACCGTCAGCGTGCGCAGCCCCAGGAAGTCGACCTTGAGCAGACCCAATTTTCCGAGCGTTTCGCCGTCGAACTGCGTGGTGACGATGTCCTTGTTATTTTTGGAAAGCGGCGTGTAGGCCGTGATATCGGTGGGCGAAATCACGGTGCCGGCCGCGTGCACGCCGGTGTGGCGCTTGAGGCCTTCCAAACGCAGCGACAAATCGATGAGGCGTGTCACTTCGGGATTGGTTTTGTAAAGCTGTTTGAGCTCGGGCACGCTTTGCATCGCGGCCTCAATCGTAATTCCAAGTTCTTTCGGAATGAGGCCCGAAATCTTGTCCACTTCCTGGAGCGGCATCTCGAGCACGCGGCCCACATCGCGCACAACACCACGCGCGAGCATGGAACCGAACGTCACAATCTGCGCCACGCAGTTCTCGCCGTATTTTTTCTTCACGTACTCAATGACCTGTTCGCGCCCATCATCGGAAAAGTCGATGTCGAGGTCGGGCATGCTGCGACGGTCAGGGTTCAGGAAACGCTCGAAGAGCAGGCCGTTCTCAATGGGGTCGATCGCCGTGATCGCCAAACCGTACGCGACCAAGCTGCCGGCACCCGAACCGCGACCGGGTCCCACCGGGATCCCGTTCTTGCGCGCAAAGGAAATGAAATCCCACACAATCAAGAAGTACGGCGCAAACCCCATCTTGTTGATGACGCCAAGCTCCACTTCAAGACGAGCGCGGTAACTGTCCGGGATGCTGCCTTTTTTCCGGGTCAGTCCTTCCAGGCAGAGCCGTTTTAAATAAGACTCCGGCGTATCGCCGACCGGCACTTCGTAGCGCGGCAGGAGCAGTTGGTCAAAATCGATTTTCAATTCACACTGCGCGGCGATGTCGAGCGTGGATTTGAGCGCCTCGGGGATTTCCTTGAACTTCTTGATCATGTCCTCGGGCGGCTTGTAATAAAACTCCGGCGCGCCGTATTTCATGCGTTTTTCATCAGTAAGTTTCTTGCCGGTGCCGATGCACAGGACCACGTCGTGCGCTGCGTGGTCGTCGCGCTTGAAGTAATGGCAGTCATTGGTCGCGACCAAGGGCGTCAGTGTGGCCTTGGCGAGCTCCATGAGTTTCGGATAGAGCTCCTTCTGCATTTCCAACCCATGGTCCATCACTTCCAGATAGAAATTGGCGGGACCAAAAATGGATTTGTAGTCGTCGACGAGGGTTTTGGCGAGCTCAAAGTTTCCAGCGCGCAGCGCGATCGGGATCTCGCCTTTCAAGCAGCCCGAGAAACCCATGATGCCCTGCGAATATTTCCGGAGAATTTCTTTGTCGACGCGCGGTTTGTAATGAAACCCTTCGAGGTAGGCGGCCGAAGAAAGTTTGAGCAGGTTCTCGTAACCCTGGCGCGTATAAGCCAACAGCGTCAGATGGTACGACGATTCCCCCATCCGACCTTCTTTATCGAAGCGCGAATTCGGGGCCAAATAGGCTTCCATGCCGATAATCGGCTTGATGCCGACTTCTTTGCAGACCTTGTAGAACTCGATGGCGCCGAACAGGTTGCCGTGGTCGGTCAAGGCCAAGGCCGAATAGCCCATCTTGGCCATGGTCTTGATGAATTCGGAGGGTTTTCCTTTGTCGTCGGTCAGGCGCGCGGCCCCGTCCAAGAGACTGTACTCGGAGTGGTTGTGAAGATGGACGAAGTCGGCGCTCTTGACCGTCACAAATGCGCCTTGTTCATGGTGTTCATAGCGCGTTCATACCCTTCGCTTACAAAGACTTTTAGCCCGCCAGCAATCGCTTCAAATATTTTTGGGAATTGTTTTTTTTCTTGGGAAGTGAAACTTTCGAGGACAAAATCGGCCGGATCTTCACCAACCGGGACCGGCCCTACACCGATGCGAAGCCGTCCAAAATCCTCGGTATTGAATGTTTCGATGATGGAGTTGAGGCCATTGTGGCCACCAGAAGAGCCGCTGGAACGGAGCCTTAATGTTCCGAAAGGAATCATGAAGTCGTCAGACAAGACCAATAGGTGGCTTGGATCGGAAGACCATTTTCGAAGGGCCGGGCCGGATTCGTTCATGTAGCTCCCCAAAACAACAGGATTGAACTGAGACTTCAAATCGGCCGGCAGTGTTGGAAAATACTCCTCCACAAACATGCGACCGATATTGTGCCGGGTCCCGGAATATTTCGGTCCGGGATTCCCCAATCCAACAAGGTTCCACCCATGTAAAGCCATGGGTTTGCGTTACTTCTTCTTGTCGTCCTTCGCTGCCGGGGCCGCACCCTTTGCTGGTGCTGCAGCCGCCGGAGCGCCCTTGGCCGCTCCAGCTGCCGGGGTTGCCGCCGCGCCTTCGGCGCCTTCTTTCTCTTTGCCCTTCGCGATGACTTCGGGCTGGGCGCCTGCTGCCGCCGCCGCGTCCGCCGCCGGAGTTGCCACTTCTTCAACCTTCGGTGCGACGATGTTCACGATGATGGTGTCCGCGTTCGTCAAATACTCAATGCCTTCCAGGGCCGGCAGGTCTTTCACCTTGATGCCGTGACCAAGTTCGAGCTTCGAAACATCGATATCGATCGATGCCGGGATGTGGTCCGGCAAACATTTCACGCGGACTTCGCGGGTGATGTGCTCGAGGATACCGCCCGAGTTCTTAACGCCGGGCGCTTCGCCGACCGTGTGGGTCGGAACGTTGATAATGAGTTTTTCTTTCATGTTCACGCGTTTGAAATCAACGTGGATGGCATGATGTTTCCAGATGTGGCGCTGGACTTCCTTGATCACGGCCAGGCTGCTTTCGGAGCCAAGCTTGACGGTGAACAGCGCGTTCGTTCCGGCCTTGGTGTGGATGGCCTTGTTAAAGGTTTTGTTTTCAACGGCCACTTGGACCGGCTTCCCGTTTCCGTACAAGGTGCCCGGAATCCAGCCTTCGCTACGCAGCTGGGTCAAATTGCGTTTCTTGTCCGCTTGCCCCAGGTCTCTGGGTTTTAGTTCGAGTTCAACTTTCTGCATAATTTCCTCTCTTATTTAGACAAACAGCGCACTAACGGTGCGCTCTTCGTGAATTCTCTTTATGGCTTCGGCCAAAAGGCTTGCGACTGATAAAACTTTTATTTTGCTGAGCTTCTTTCCGTTCAACGGAATGGTATCGGTGATGACCAGTTCTTCCAACGGCGCGTTCTCGAGCCGTTCGAGCGCCGGGCCTGCCAACACACCGTGCGCGGCGGCCGCGTACACTTTCGTGGCTCCCGTGCTGACCAGCGCTTTTGCGGCTTTCGCCAGCGTGCCGGCCGTGTCCACCAAATCGTCCACAATCAGAGCGACTTTGCCTTTCACATCACCGACGACATGCAGGATGTCGGCATCGGTCGGCGAAGTGCGGCGTTTGTCGATGATCGCCAGGTCGTAATCCATGCGTTTCGCAAACGCGCGCGCTCTTTCCACGCCGCCCGCGTCGGGCGAAACCACCACCACGTCTTTCAGCTTCTTCTGCTTAAAGTAATGAATGAAAACCGGGTTCGTGTAAATGTGGTCGACCGGTATGTCAAAAAATCCCTGGATCTGGCCCGCGTGCAAGTCCATCGTCAACACGCGGTTCGCGCCCGCCGTCACAATCAAATTTGAAACCAGCTTCGACGAAATCGGCACGCGCGGCTGGGCTTTGCGGTCCTGACGGCCATATCCGAAATACGGGATGACCGGGGTGATCCGGTGCGCGCTCGCTCTGCGCAGCGCGTCCATGATCAGTAACAGCTCCATCAAATTGTCGTTCGCGGGTTCGCTCGTCGGCTGCAGGATGAAGCAGTCGGTGCCGCGCACGTTTTCCAAAATCTTTATTTCAACTTCGCCGTCGGGAAACCGTCCGACGTGGGCCTTGCCCAAAGGGATCTTCAGCTCTCTCGCCACCGCCCGGGCCAACGCGGGGTTCGCATTGCCCGCGAAAAGTTTCATTTGCGTCGTCACGATTTCTTCTTTCCTTTTTTCATCCGACCTTTTGCCCAGCCCTGCTTCGTCACCCGCGGCGCCCGTTCCACAGCCAACGACCAAGCGGGAACATCAGCGCTGATGCTTGAGCCCGCGCCAATAACCGCGTGCGCGCCAACGCGCACGGGAGCAATCAAGTTGGTATTGGATCCGATGAAGGCGTTATCCTGAATCTGGGTGGGGTGTTTGTGGACACCGTCGTAGTTGCAGGTAATTGTGCCGGCGCCGATATTAACAGATTTTCCAATTTTTGCATCTCCTAAATAAGTGAGGTGATTTGCCTTGGAACCCTCTCCTAATGAGCTGTTTTTGATCTCCGAGAAGTTTCCGAGGTGCGCGTTCCGGCCGATGTCGCTGTTGGGGCGGACGCGGGAATATGGCCCCACCCGGGCTCCACGACGAATGATTGACTTCTCAGCAAAACTGGCTTGAAAAACCACATCGTTTTCAATTTTGGTGTCCTCAATATAGGACCAAGGCCCAATCCGGCAGCCCGATCCGATCTTGCTGTCCCCCAAAATAAAGGTTTGGGGCCAGATAACGGTATCGGCTCCTACATATACCGTGTCCGACACATACGTGGAGGCCGGGTCGATCAATGTGACCCCCCCGTTCATCAAGGACTCGGCCTTGCGACGATACAACGCCGCTTCGGCCTTTGCCAGCTCAGCCCGGCCGTTGATGCCCATTGTTTCGTCGGGAGCCAGGCAGATTAGCCCTCCAATCCGCCCACCGGCATTACGAAGCAACTCCAGTGTATCGGTCAAATAAAATTCCTTTTTGATGTTGTTGTTCTTCAAGCGTGGGAGCACGGCGGCCAAAGCGCGTGCGTCAAAACAGTAGGTGCCGGTGTTGATCTCCTTGAGTTCAAGCTCGCTGGGCGTCGCGTCCAGATGTTCAACAATCTTTACGACCGCGCCGTCTCGGGACCGGACGATCCGCCCGTAACCATAAGGATTGGGCATGCGCGTCGTCAAAACGGTGGAGAGGTTCTTTTCTTTGCGGTGGGTGGCGATCAGTTCCTTGAAGCTCTGGTGGGTGATGAGCGGGGCGTCACCGCAGGCCACGATGATGTCGCCTTTTTGGGCCTTGATCCAGGAAAGCGCTTGGCGGACCGCGCCGCCGGATCCATTCTGGATTTTCTGAAACGCAAATTTGGTTTGGGGATATTTGGCGAGCAGAACCTGTTTAACTTGATCGCCGCCGTGACCGACAATCACACACACACTCGACGGGCGAACGCGCTGCACGGTGCGCACCACGCGCTCCACCATCGGAATACCGCCCACCTGATGGAGCACCTTCGGCAAAGCCGATTTCATGCGCGTGCCTTTCCCGGCAGCGAGAATTAATACGGAGATTTGTTTCATGGATTTTTCCCTTAACGAAGGGCGGGATTGTACACGTTTACGCAGCGGCCTTCATAGCCCGAATGTTCGCAAGAACACGGTCTTTTTCGAAAACAGGGCCGGCCACTTCGGGCTTACTGACTTTTAGTTCGGATGGATCCTCTACCAGGGGAAATAACATAGAAACCAAGGCCAATGTTGTGGGGTTATTCAAACTAAATGAGAAAAGTCCGGGGGCCAAGACGTCGTTGTATTTTGACAATTTTATTCCTGGACCAATTTCCAGAAATGCCTGGATACCCATCATACGCAAACCAACAATCGCCTCACTCCATTGTACAGGGGAGTTGAATAGGTCAACCAACTCTGTGACAACATCTGCAACCTCCCTGAGAACCCCGCCTGGAACAGATACGTTCACAATTGGGATCACAGGTTTTTTAATCTTTAGATTCCCAACGACATCCCGGATCAGTGGAATAGTTTTGTCATAAAATGTTGTGTGAGGACCTTTGAAACGCGCCGGATATTCATATGTGACTTTGGCCCTGGATCCAACCTTCTTTTCTATGGCTTCTTTCAACTTTTCATAATCCACATCTCTTGCAGCAATCGTGATATGCGCCGGGGAAGCATCTCGGGTCAACACGACTTTATTCGGAACAAGAAACTCTTTGACTTCATCGAAAGCAATGCCTCCAATTTGAAAAATGGCGTACTCCACCTGGTCAATGACTTCGTCTTGAATTGCGATTGTTTTCTCAATGTAGTTCAACGCTTCCATCGGATCCAATGATTCTGCCAACACAAGGGCAGGCAGGATCCCATGGCTTACACCCGCCATTGATTTTGGGACAATTCTTCGTCCGAGCCGCTCCTCAAGCGCCCGAATCAATGCCAATTCATAAAGAAAAGTCGCCAGCCTATTATAGAGAGATAGATTCCGGTCTCCGGGCTGGAGAAATAACTTTTCAACCTCGAGGCCCAGATAACGCGCAGCGGAATCGTAAAGTTCTTTTGCGGAAGCGTACGCGTGATACAGCTGCTTGGCATTCTCCGTCATATCCTCGGTGACACTGGAAGGAGACGGGAAAAGAAGTCCAAGTTCGGCATCGCCAAATTTCGTTTCGTTCATGCGCAAAGATTGTTCCAACAATTGATACCGCGCCGCCTGGAGTTCCGATAATCGAATTGTGTTTTCCGTGTGGTCAAAAGAAAAAACGGCATCGAGCAGGGGACGGCCGAACTGCTTGCCGTTTTTTGTCAGCAAATAGGCATCGCTGGTATAGCTTGACGCGTCAGACAACTGATACATCTTCAAATACTCAAAGAATTCGATCGGGGTAAAACCCGCATTCAGGGCGGCCGCCCTTATTTGCGCTAGCCCATCATTGAAATGTTCTTTCGTCCCATAAACGATGAAACGGCCAATCGGATCACCACCAACCAACGAAACTGCGAAGGAAACAGGTCCTTCGTCATACCCCAAGCCATTTGGTCCCAAAAAGTCTTCGATGATTGCACGCGTATAAAGATGTTGTTCATAAGAGTCTCCCGATTGTTTACCGATGTCGTGAAGCGCCAGAACCAATCTAAAAAATCCGATTTCCACGGAATATCCTTTTTTGGAATGGGCTGGCCGGAAGCGATGCGCAAAATAGCGGTCGAATTGGCGAATGGCCATTATCGTGTGTTCGCCAATCACGTATTTGTCGACCCCGGCCGTTCGTAAGAAAATATTTTTCAAGAACAGATTCTCACTCAATATTTCAATAAGGCGCTCGGGTTGAACATTCAGATCCCCAAACTCAGCGAGGACCTTTCCTCGTCCCAACATGGTGTTGTTTTCTTCGTGGGCCCCCCGCACGGTGAGGACATTCCCGGTCAGATTTACCGCCGTATTAAAGAGTCCAAGGACACCAACAAGACCTGAATTGGCCACGACAAAACTGGCTTGCGTGTCGATATTAATCACGCCTTCGACCGGACCTTTGTCTTTGGCTGCAATTTTGTTCACTTCCGAAGCGCGGCGTTCGGGAACGACCAACGCTTTTTCATCGGCTGAATTGATTACCACGAGCCCATCAATATTCTCAGCGTTGATTTTGCGGCCCGGGTCCGCCAACAATGTTGAATTGGTGACATTTTTCAGACGAATATTTTCCGGTCCACCGCGAACGATGTTGCCGTGCTCATCAGCGGGGAGCGTTTGGCGCAGCGTGTCGTAGGTGCCCATGTCCAGCCACTCGAACGACCCGGCGACAAGCAACATTTCTACGGTATGCGCCAAAACCGCCGGCGTCACGATGGCGTTGCTTAAACTGTTGTCGACCATTTCGCCTGGCTTGGTGTAACTCTGGATCTTAATGTCGATTTGGCTGAGCAGTTCTTTTGATTTTGTCAGGTCACCGGCCGCAACCGCCGCGCACATTTGAGTGTAGAGTTCGTAGGTCCTCGGCTGATGTTTGGCGAGTATTTTTTCAAACGCGCTAATCGGTCCCACCTGGCTTCCCAGATTCCACAACCAGCCGCCTTCCTTGACCATTTCCCCGGCGCGCGCAAGCGTGGGTTTTTCCTCAAAGCGGACCAGCGTTGAACCGCTGCCGCCTTTCATTGCGCCGAACCGGACCCAATCGGAGGGGTTGTCCGTCGGTGTCATGCCGATGGAAACAAGGCCGCCGTTCCGTTGCGAAAGCAGGATCGCTTGGTCCAACATGGCCTGAAGCGCCGCCGTGTCCTTGATCAAAATGTCACCAGAAAGATTTACGAGGGTGGCGTCGGGCTCCTCCACTTTGATTTCGGCCACGGTCCAGAGGAAACTCGCCAACGCACTGCGGATGACCGGCACCACCGAGACGTTCTTTCCGGGAATGACGGCTTGCAACTGCGCGCGCATTTTCTTTTCAAAATCAGGGATCGTAACGACATGCACTTGTTCCGGCGGTAAGAAACCAGATTCCGTGACATGGTCCACCGTTTGCTGAATCAATGACCGCCCCACGCCGGTAAAATCCTCGAACACTTTGTTGTAGGGCCAGAACCGTGTGCTGTACCCGCCACCGAAGCCGATCACGCGGACCTTTTTGCGGTTGATTGGCGTCGCGACGGGCGTTCCCACGCCTTGCATGCGCTCGAGCAACCACGCGGCGGTGGGTTGATGCGTGATTTCAAGTGCGGGGTTTTTTAGGAATGACGAAAGGTAGGAACTTCCCGGTGCGCCAGCTTCAATAGAAAACTTGGGTGTAACAACAACGTAAGAAATTTTTTTCTCGCGCAGCCCTTGCGCCATTCTTGGCGTATGGAAACCGCCCACCACCACGACCGCCGATCTCCCTTGTAAATTTTTCACCATGAGGTCGCTGCGAATGTCCGCCTCACGATAAAAATTTTCAAACGCCTGAAAATTTTTATGGTCTATGGTCCATTGTCTATGGACCATGGACCGGCTATAGGCCTCCCACTCATCCGGCCGCAACGAAAAGTTCACGAGTTTGCGTGACAACAATAAATAGTCGGCGGCCTTAAGCGACCGTTCGCCGTGGTTGAGCGATTCCACGGCCCGGTCTTTAATTTTCAATGCGGCGCGATAGGCCTCCACGTTCTTCTGATGATGAACGCGATCATCAATTCCAATAAACGGTGGGAGTTCGGCGGAACGCGTGATGCCCACATAAGAGGGCGCGCCAAGACGGTTTTCCTTTAGTGCCGACGTCGCCACCGAATTCCGCTTTTTTGTGTCCGGCAAGGAACGGAACAGCGAAAAATCAAAAACATCAAAGGCGCCTTCGACCGCGACCAGCGGCGCTTTCTTCCGATCCATCAATGCTCCGAGCACACGCGCGATATTGGCCTGCGCATCGGGGTTCATGTGAACATCTTGGAGCAACACCACAACAGGACCTTGCGGTATCCCGGAGAAATGAATTTCTTCGATAGTTGCACGGGAAGTGGGGATGGCGTCGACAAAACCTTTTAAAGAAGAGGTTTGTGCCTCTATGATATGACGCCGCTCTGACCAAACGCTGGACTCAATGGAGTGAGCGAAAAGACAGTTGGTGAAAAAGATGGAGATCGCGAGAGAAAACGCGACAAAACGCCCGGACCTATGCATGAAAAAATGCTACCGAAACGGTCTTAAGATCGTCTTAATTACTTGTAAATATTAGGGAGGATTTCTGTTACAAGCCGAGGAAGCGTTTTCTGGCAAAGGCCCAGCCGGAGCCGCCTTTTAAATATTTTTCAAAATTTCTGGCTAAGGATTCGGTCTCAAACGCTGCATAGAAGACCAATTTCCACGGAGCATATGGTTTGCTGGCAAAGGATTGGCCGGTATTGTGTTCGAGGAGGCGCTTCTTTAAGTCTGTTGTATAACCGTTATAGAGAAGATTATTTTTCTCACTTCTCAGGATATAAGCGTAAAACATTCGTCCCCCTGAGCTCCTCCCCCACTACGCCAAAAGACGGCTTCGTGGGGTTCGCCCCATGATTAATTTCAGTTCTTGAGGGATTGGTGCAACGAGGGGACCCGCCCCACGAAGCGCGCAGCGCGTAGTGGGGCTCCCGGGCCTGGGCTCGAACCAGGATTACCGGATTCAAAGTCCGATGTCCTACCATTGGACGACCCGGGAAAAAAGCGGGCGGATCGTACTAAAAGGCGGTGTTAACTAGAAAGAAAGCCCACGAACGGGACTTTAAAATCTGGATCGTTTTTCAGAAGTTATGCCGAATTTGACGCCCGACTGGACCGACACCACCAACCGCGAATTCTGCTGGTTATCATTGAGCACATAGGCCAGGTCTATCCGTAGCGGTTCGTTGCGACTCGAACGTGACATGGCGATCCGAAAACTGAGACCAACCGAGCTGCGCAAATCTGATAAACCCGCGTTGTAACTTCCGCCCCAGGCATAACCGGAATCAAAGAACACGGCCGCTCCGAACGACATCAAATGCAAAACGTCCTCAGCGAGAAAAAGCCGGTCTTCAATGTTGATAAGCAACCTTCTTTCTCCTGAAAATTGTTCATTGGCATATCCGCGCAGACCGGTGTCTTCTCCGAGGAGCAACTGTTCCTCCGGGTCCAAGCGGTAACCGTGGTCGTAAGAAAGGTGGCCCGCCAGCGTGTTTTTCGGGCGCAGCCGTTTGAAATATTGGAGGTCCAAATTGGCCAGCAGATTGTCGGTTTGATCCCCGGAAATGCGCGAGCGGTATTTAAATGCCGCCAATCCAAAATGCCCGGGGCCGAACTGATGGCCAATGTTCCCCGAAAACTTCGGCAATCCTTCCGACTTTTGGTTGTTCGCCCAATTTTGACCCAACCCCAAACCGGCGCCAGCCCCCGCTCCAAGATTAAAATCTTCATCCCGGTCAAATTTTTCAATGTGGCGTTCTTTAATAAAATTGATTTGCTGCCAATTGAACCCGGCCTCCACAACACTCAAATCAAGCTCGGGTTTTAAAATCCCATCCGCATTACCACTGACTTCCTCGTATTTTCGATTTTCATGGCGGAACCCCAGCGTTCCTTGCCGCGTCGTTTTCGTGGTGGAATTAAATGATTTTCCCAAAACGAGCGATGATTCCCGGCCTTGCTTGCGGAACCGTGCCACCTCTCTCCCCTCTTGAAAGGCCGGCAAAATTTCCTCGCTGAAAAAATTTGAAACCTCAAACGAATAGCGTGACAGCGTGGAACGGAACGGTTTGGACAACGAGGCCCCGTATTCGCGGAAATCCGTCCCGTGCAAATACTCCCCATTTAATTCCAATTTACTGCCCATGAGTTGCTGGTCCCGGTATGCGAAGGAATTGTACGTCCCTTCTGGACGGTGGTGCACAAAGGCGCTGATGCGTTTTCCGGATCCCAGAAAGTTCCTCTCCACCAACCCGAATTTGTTGGAGGATTTATTGCCCACCCGGCTGAAATTGAATTGGGGTTCCAACGTCCAGGTGTCTTTGGTGTGAACGATGATGTCCACTTTGCTATCCGGCGATTCCTGCGGGGTGACTTTTACGCGTCGCAAAAAGTTGAAACGGCGGATATTTCTCTCGGACTCCTGGACCAAATCCGGATCGTAGGGATCCCCCTCTTTAAATAGCAGTTCGCGGCGAATGACCCCGTTGTTCGTTTGGATGTGCAGGAAATTGGTCGTTCGGTAGAACCATTTGTCTTCGGAAGGATTGGCGGTATTGAAGATGTCCTCCGCCTCAATCATGATTCGGCCGATCGGCATCCCCTTCGTTATCTCGGCGCGGAGGGGGGCGGTCAGCAGGAGTGTAAATAACGAAATTTGTGGCCAATTCGAGAGCCATTTCTCAGGGGCATTTTTCATGCACTCCCAGTATGGGAGGTGAACCTTAACGGGGGGTTAAGCGGGAATTAAGGCTTTTTAATGTAGTGGCTACCGGGCTATGGTGTGAACTAGAAAGGCGTCCCAAGGACGGGACTTTAACGCGCGGAGCACGCGCTGCCCGCCGCTTTTTCCGGCGACAAACCCGAACACCGTGGAACCGGAACCCGACATCATGACGCCGGTGCAACCCAAATCCATCAACGCTTGTTTGGCTTTGGCGATGGCCGGAAATTTTTTCAGGATGATGGGCTCGAACGAATTGAAATATTTTGCCGGCGGTCGCACGCGAGAACGGTTTGCATCCAACATCCGGTACGCAAGCGGTGTAGAAACGTGGACCTTCGGGTAAACCAACACGAGCCACTTCTTTGGGCCGCTCTTGAGAGGTGTCAATTTCTCGCCAATGCCCGTGGCTTTTGCGAGACCACCACGGAGAAAGAAAGCGACATCCGCGCCAAGTTTGGGCGCCAATTTCTTAAGAACAGCAGGAACGGCCCTTGGCTTTTTCTTTTTCCCAGTCCATAACAACCAGCCCCCCCACAACGCCGCGGCCGCATCGGACGATCCTCCACCCAAGCCGGCGCCCATGGGGATTTTCTTGGTGAGATGGACTTTCATTCCAGCGCTCACATCCAATTTCTCCCGGAGTGTTTCCAGTGCGCGAACGACAATGTTGTCGGAGCCGGTCGACAGACGGCCCTCACCCTTGGTCCCTCTCCCCTTGAGGGAGAGGGATATAGGGTGAGGGGTCGTTGTGAACGAGAGCGTGTCATGCAGCGATATTTCCTGAAATATTGTCTTTAAGGAGTGATAACCATCCGCGCGGCGCGGACCGATATCGAGATGCAGGTTGATTTTGGCGCGGGCCTTGAGGATCAACGGAGAACGGGAGAGGAATCTGCGGTCGCAGCGCTGATAACGGCCGGTGCCAGGAAGTCGAGCCGCAGCGTAAACGACGACGGCCCTGCGTATTTCCACTCCAATGATTTCGGCAGCGCCGCCGATTGGGGCGTTTGATAATCGCCGAACGTTAAACTTTCCATGCCTTCGCCGTCATCCCACGTCAAACGGCGGACCATGCCGGACTCGGCATCAAACGCAATTTGAAATCCGCCGGAAGTAGCCGTCAACTGACCGCCCTTTTCGACGGGATTTTGCGCGAGCGCGGCCAAATCGACGTTCTTGAAAACCTCGGCGGACAACAGCGGCTCAATGCGGTCGAACGCGCGCGTCACAAAGAATTCCACATTTTGAAATTGCGGATGGAGCGCACCGTATTTGGCGGGTTTTCCGTGTTTTTTTACGAGCTGCATCACCGGCCCCGTCAATGGTCCTGGGATTTCCACATCCAGCGTATCGTTGCGCTCGTAGGTAAATTGCGCGTTTGATTTCGCGCAAGGTTTGGTTTGGCAGACGGTGACCTGCACAAGGCCTCTGACCGACTCAATATCGCCGAAATTTGAAAGCGCGCGCTTAACAAACAGGCCGATCTTGTCGTTCTTCGCGATGCGCTTCATGGCCTTGTTGACTTTCTCGCGCACGCCTTTGTTTTTGGGGTCGGTGCGCAATGCTTCGTCCCACGCCAGGATCGCTTCCGACACTTCGCCGCCGGCCATCAACACATCGCCATAATGGTCCCAGATGACGTCGTCGCGCACGCGCTCGGTGGCCTCGCGCAGAAAATCTTTCGCCTTGTCGAGCTTGCCCATCCGGAAATAAACCCAGCCCATCGAATCCAGATAAGCGGGATTGTGCGGCTCGAGGCCGATCGCATCGGCAACCAGTTTTTCCGCTTCGTCCAGGTTCCGGTTCCGGTCGGCCAAACTGTACCCCAGATAATTGAGCGCCATATGAAAATCAGGACGAAGCCGGATGGCCGCGCGCAGCTCCACTTCAGCCTTTGGAAAACGTTTGGTGCGGTCGTAAAGCGTGGCCAGATGGAAATGTGCTTCGGCGTCGTTGGGATCGATTTCAAGAATGCGACGGAACGTTTTTTCGGCATTGCTGGATTGTTTGGCCTGCTCGTAGGCCACCGCGAGGTAATTGAGAAAATCCGTATTGGCGGGATCGGAATCGGACAAACGCTTCAGCACTTTTACGGCTTCATCGTATTCCCCGGCCTGGGAATAATAATAAGACAACCGCAACAACACGCCCGGTTCGTTGCCGACGTCCGGAATATTTTTCAGCAACCGGATCGCCTCCTTCCAGTCGCCGCGGTTTTCGGCCAGAAGGGCCAGCCAGAAATTTGCGCCCGGGCTGTTCGGCGCCACGGCCTGCGCTTTGGTGAAAGCTTCGGTGGCATTCGCCATGTCGTTGCTGCGATAACGAAGCTCGCCCACGCGCAACAAAAGCGGCAGGTTTGTCGGGTCCTGAGTGAGCACACCTTCGTAGTGCGAAATGGCGGTGGCCGTGTCGAAATTAATTTCGGCGATCTGCGCCAGCGACAGGTGCGCGCGCACGGAATTCGGCGAGAGCGCCAGCACATCTTCCCAGGTTTCGCCCGCGCGTTTTAAATCGTTGGTGCTCTGATAGACCTGCGCCAACCGCTCCTGGATTTCCACTTCGTTCGGATGGCGGGCAAGAAAATCTTTGTAGAGACGGATCGCTTCTTTGGGATCTTTCGGCGTGACGGCGCCGGCCAGACTGATCAACGCCTCCGCTTCATCGGGATCGAGCGACAATGCTTTCCGTAATCGCGCTTCGGCTTTTTCGGAATCGCCCAACGCCCAATGGATCTGCCCGGCGATGATTAACGCGCGCACATCTTTGGGATCGATTTCGATGGACCGTTCGATTTCTTCGGCCGCTTTCGAGACCTGCCCCAAACGGAGCGACAATTCCGCGGCGGTCCGGTGCAAAAACGCACTTTCAGGAGCTTCTTCCAACGCGCGATCCACTTCCACGCGCGCCGCGGCGTAATTTCCTTGGGATTCAAGCAGGAGGGCTTTCAGATAAGACTGGTGCGCGTTGCCAGATTGGCCGGTGGGGGCTGCCGACAAAGTACCAATCATCAAGAACCAAAATCCAAATACCAATGCATTGATAGATTGGAATTTGAAGCTTGATGATTGGTACTTGATCATTTTCAAAGTTCCTTTCTCATAATGTAGGCATCTTCCCCGCGGGGATAAGAATTTTCCCGCTGTTCCAAAAATTCAAATCCGAGTTTGATGTAGAGGCCGATCGCGGGGAGGTTGGTTGTGTCCACATCCAACAGCACTTCTTCCGCGCCGGCGCTAGCGGCCCACATCATAACTTTTTGGAGCATTTCGGCTCCCGCGCCTTTCCGCCGCCCGTCGGGTGCAACCATCATGTTTTCAAGATAGGCTTCTTCGTCCACAACCTTTATTACCGCAAAACCGCGCACGCCATCGCCAGTCTCATAAACCAATGTGTCCGCTGGGAAACCCGCGGCTTTCCAGGGATATGGCCGCTCCGCCGCTTCCCACGAAGCGAACAACGCCGCATCGCCCTCGCGAAGCGGTCTTAGACCAAATTCTTTGAGCGTTCCGCCCATGACGGTTGAAGGTACAACGGATGCGCTTTCTCAAAATGAAAATGGGCCTGCCACGTCGAAGCCGCCTTTTGGCGAAGACGGGTGATGGCCAATTCCGCAATCGCGTTTGGATGCGGTGGTGTTTCAACGACAATGGCTTTGGGATATTTCCGGCGGCAAGCGGCCAAATCTTTAGCGGGACCCCACGCCGGCGCGCGCAATTGTTTACCGTCGCGATAGACCGCAGAGAAAACTTCTCCGGACGTGGCGGGCAACCATGGGATGACCGTTTCTTGTTTGCTTCCAATCAGGTGGGCCATTGCCTCCAAACTGTTCACGCCCACGACCGGAACTCCAAGTCCCTGCGCCAATGTCCGCGCCACGGTCAGCCCCACACGAACACCGGTGAAACTTCCCGGTCCAATGTCGACCGCGATGAGCGCCAAGTCACGTTTCGACAATTTTGACTGCTTCAAAAGTTTTCCGATCAGCGGAACGAGCACATCGGATTGCTTAACGGTCGGCGTCTCATAATAAATGGAGACTGTCCTCGGCGCGCCGGAAGGCCCGAACCGGTACAGACCGACCCCGAGTTGACGCTGGGTCGTCTCAATCGATAGACAGATTTTCAAAACGTTCTCCGTGGGGCGATAAGGTGATCTCACGCGCGGTTGATTTGGGGCGGATGCGGATCCGCACTTCGAGACGCTCTTTGGGCCAAAGTTTTTTCGCGCGTTCGGGCCATTCGATCAACACGAGGCCCTTCGGGATCTCCCCTCCGCCGACTAGATAGTCCTGGATGCCCATGTCCAAGATCTCTTTCGCTGTCAGCCGGTAAAAATCCAAATGATGAATGGGGAATTTTCCTTTGAACGATTGCGCGATGATAAAGGTCGGGCTGAGCGCGGCCTCGCGCACACCGAGCGCTTTCACAAGTCCCTGGACCATGGTGGTTTTCCCGGCGCCGAGGTTGGCTGATAGCAGCACCACGTCGCCCGGCAAAAGTTTTTTTGCGAGGCGCGCTCCGAACGCTTTGGTTTCGGCGGCGGAACGGCTGATATACGTCAATGCGCGGGAAGGTTTCATCGAAAATGTTGGAACGAGGCCGGCACGGCGACGGGTTTTCCGCGCAACGAATACTGGAGCCCCTGTGCTTTCCGGGTCATGCGGCCGATGACCGCGAACGGAATCTTCCGGCGAAGCCGGGACAGTGCGGCCGCGCGCAGCGTAAAAAGCAGCGCGTAGTCTTCTCCGCCCGTCAACAGCGCCGCCGAGGGGCCCTGCCACCGGCGGTGGGCGGCCGAGACCGGCACGCTATCGAGCCGCACGCGCGCGCCCGTGCCCGACGCCTCGCACAAAATCTCCACCGAATCTTTCAGCGCGTCCGATAAATCAATGGCGCTTGTCACCGCGGGCTCCGCTGCGAGCGCTGCGCCGGCGTCAAACATCGGCTGATGGTCGAAAAACCTCCGGACAAAATAAGCGGCGTCCGGTCTGGAGTGAATTTTTATTTTTCCTTCCAACAGTTTGAGCCCCACCAACGCATCTCCAACAACACCTGCCAAACAAAGCAAGTCACCTGGCCGCGCGCCCGAGCGGCGCAACGCGCGAGACCCCTGGAGGTCTCCGCCGACCGCCGCCACCAGTGAAAGCTGGGAAGCTTTCACGGTATCGCCGCCCGCCAACGCACAACGGAATTTTTTTGCGGCTTCAGCCACGCCATGTTGAAGATCGTTAAGAAACGGAAGCGGAGTAGCGCCGGGCGCACCGAGATAGACCATGGCCCATCGGTTTTTTGTGCGGCCCATGGCCGCCAAGTCGGAGAGACTGCATCCCAACAATTTCCAACCGAGGCCGCGACCCAATGAAAAACCGCCGATCGATTCGCAGCGCCGCGCCCATTTGGAACGGAAGTGCGTGCCTTCGGTCAGTCCATCAATGGAGAGCACCGAACGGCCGGGATTTTTCAGGACGACCGCGTCGTCGCCGGGAGGAACAACGAAAGCCCGCCGCAGCGGACCTCTGGAGGAAGGAAGAATTCTTTTTATGAAACCGCGTTCGCCGAGTTCGCCAAGGGTCCGCGCGGGATTATTTTGCTTTTTCATCCGACCGCTTCGGACGCAGGGAACCGATGCCGGAAATCAACGCCACAATGCCGCCGACGAGAATGGAAACCGGAAGAAACCCGCGCAAAACGGTCACAAAATCCTTAAACCAGAACAAAAGACCATAACCGCCTAGAACGACGAAAATGATTCCAATCACAACTGCTGTCATAACACCCTCCAAATCGTCGCCCCGGCGAAAGCCGGGGTCCAGTTTTTTTCATTATGTTTAAGACTTGGATCCCGGCTTTCGCCGGGATGACGATTTCAATTTTTTAAAAGCCTGCGGCAAATACCTTGCCAAATCCGATGCGAGCAGCGTGCGCTCGGGAAAATCGCGCCGCGCCAAATCTCCGGCCAGACCGTGGACAAAAGCGCCCAACGCGGCCGCGCGCAAACCGTTTTTTAAGTCTTGGGCCCACAAAGCCGCGATCACGCCGGTCAACACGTCGCCCATTCCGCCCGACGCCATGGCGGGGTTTCCGGTGGTGTTGTTCCAAACGTTTTTCCCGTCCGTCACGAGCGTGCCCGCCCCTTTTAGCAAACAAACGCCCCGGAATTTTATGGCGGCCTTTTTACAAGACGCCTCCCGAGACAGCTCCACGCTTCCTGGTGATGTTCTCAACAAGCGTCCCAATTCTCCCGGATGTGGCGTCATGAGAAGCTCCGCGGAAATGCGAAACGATTTCTGTTTCGCCAAAGCGTTTAAGCCGTCAGCGTCGAGCACCACCCGCAATCCCGGTTGCCGCAATAAATTTTTAACAAGTTTGATCGATGTTGCCGACACACCGAGGCCTGGTCCAATCGCTATGACGTCCGGTCGCCAATCGTTGATGAGCTTATTGATCAGCGGCAGCGCGCTGGAGCCAATGCGACCGGACGTGTCTTCCGGAAAACCAAAGTTCGTCGCCTCCAACGGGGCGCGCTTGGCAACAACGGCCTGCTGGCTTTTCACTGTCGCCACCTTTATCAAGCCCGCGCCCGACCGAGCCGCGCCGAGCGCGCTCAATACCGCCGCTCCGGCCATGCCGCGCGATCCCGCGATAATCAAAACCCGTCCGTTGGCGCCCTTGTGGGAGGATTTCGGTCGCGGCTTGAGCCACGCGCGCGCTTGGGCGGCCGTGATTTTCCTCAAACCAACGCCACCGCCACAACAGTTGACCGCGTGTGAGATAAGGACAAGGAAATTTTCTTGGAGAGGGTCGAGAGTTTTCTGGGCAATGTCACGCGCGGTTTTCCGGAGAGGTCATTTTCAACACCGATATCGGCGTGGCTTAAATGAGTTTTGCTTTTGGCGAGACGTTCGCTGAGCGCTTTCCAGACCGCTTCTTTCGCTGCGAAACGCGCCGCGAAATGCTGCAGCTTGTTCTTCTTGGAATTGCAGTAGCGGATTTCTTTTGCGGTAAACACGCGCTTCATGAAACGCGCGTTGCGGATCAACGCTTTAAACCGGTGGACCTCTTCGATGTCCACGCCAACCGAAGTCATCCGAGGCGTTTTCGAAGAAGTTCGTTCGCCAGCTGCGGGTTTGCGCGCCCCTTGGTTTTTTTCATGAGCGCGCCGACCAGAGAACCGATGGCCTGGGCTTTTCCGCCTTTCACATCGGCCACCACTTTTGGGTTTTCATTAATTACTTCATCGATGAACTTGATCAGCTCGTCTTCGTTGCTGACCTGACTCAAACCTTTTTTGGCGACGATGGCCTTCGGCGATTCACCGGACGCGTACACATCGGCAAAAACGTCCTTGGCCATTTTTCCGGAGAGCGTGCCCGCGTTGATGAGTTCGACCAACTCGGCGAGCGCCGGGCCAGTCACGGGCGATTCCTCAATGGTCTTTTTGTCCTGGTTCAAGCGGCCGAGCAGCTCGGTGGTCGTCCAGTTCACAAGCGTCTTCGCACAAGAGGAACGGACTTTTTCCGGCAATGATTTAAGGCCGGTCTCAAAAAAATTGACCAACGATTGATTACCGACCAACACAGTGGCATCGTAGTCGCTCAGACCCAATTCCTTAACCAGCCGCGTTTTGCGCGCTTCCGGAAGCTCGGGCAAACTTTTTCGCATCGACTCAATCCATTCGGACGTTAATTTGACCGGCAGTAAATCGGGTTCGGGAAAATAGCGGTAATCGTGCGCTTCTTCTTTCGAGCGCATCGAAAACGTGGCGGCTTTGGCTTCGTTCCACAGCCGGGTTTCTTGCACCACTTTGCCGCCTTCTTCGAGGATTTGGACCTGGCGGTTCATTTCGTGGACGATCGCGTCTTTGACGGCGCGGAAACTGTTCATGTTTTTGATTTCGGCGCGCGTGCCCAACTTGGTTTCGCCTTTGATGCGCATCGACACGTTGGCGTCGCAGCGCAAGGAACCTTTCTCCATGTCGCAGTCGGAAACGCCGGCGTATTGCACGGTGGCTTTAAGGATTTCGAGATAAGCGACCGCTTCTTCGGGACCCGACAAATCCGGATGCGAAACAATTTCCATGAGCGCAATGCTCGAGCGGTTTAAATCGACCAGCGAGTAAGGTAGTTCCGTGGAACCGATCGTGTGGATCAACTTCCCGGCGTCTTCTTCCAGATGGATCCGCTGGATGCGGATTTCTTTTGGTTTCCCATCGACCTGGATCGTTATTTTTCCGTTCTCGCAGACCGGTTTATCCGACTGGGATATCTGGTAGGCCTTCGGCAGGTCCGGATAAAAATATTGTTTGCGCGCGAAAAAGGAGTCCTGACGGATGGCGCATCCGAAAGCGAGGCCGACTTTCACGATGCCTTCGACCGCTTTTTTGTTCAGCACCGGCAGCACGCCGGGCTGGCCCGTGCACACGGGGCACACATGGGAATTGGGCTGCGCGCCAAAATCGGTCTCGCACGCGCAGAAGAGTTTGGAGTTGGTCTTGATCTGGACGTGGACTTCGAGACCGATGACGGACTCGTAGGTTTTTCCGGCGATGGCAATGGTGGAGGACATGGGCGGGATTATAGGAGAAGCGCGGTTTGCTTTAACAGGTCTTTGTCCGACCCGTAGGAAATGAGCCCCTGGGCCTCTTCCGGCGACGCCCAACGCACTTCCAACACTTCTTCGGGATCGAAATCACCGGATTTTTTGACGGGCTTCATCAGAAACCAACGGACCGTTTTGTCGTAGGTTGTTCCATTGTGCGTGTAAAAATAATGAACATCGGTGATGGGGTTGATGACTTCGCAGTCCCAGCCGGTCTCCTCGCGGACTTCGCGCAATGCCGACTCGTGCTCGGACTCCCCTTTTTCCGGGTGGCCTTTCGGGAATGTCCACACGTGCGCGCCCGACAGGTTCTCAACGCGGATCAGAAGAAATTTCTTTTGCGCCGCGTCCCACGCGACGCCGCCTGTGGAAAAATCCTTTTTCGTGACCATCATGCGGGACGTTGGGCCTGTTTGATAAACAGCGGCAGCGCGCCGCGCTGTTTGCCGTCCATGGTCAAATCGATGGAATAACGCCCAAACCGCTCGAACTTCACATCGCGCAAATTCACGACCACATTGATCACGGCCGAATCTTCCGCCTGCTGGATCTGCACATTCACGTTGCCGTCAAAAGGTTTCGGGAAAATGGATTTGCCGTCTTCATCGATGATGTTCAAACGGAACGGATGGTTGGCCGATTCGCTTTTTTTGAAACGGATCCTGAGCGCGATCGCGAATTGCGGATGGACGACCGGCGCCTGCGGCGCGAGAATCGCGTCGAACGCGCCGAGCACGTTCAACTTCCCGAACTGGTCATTTGCGGCGTCGCACGCCAAAAAGGCTTCCACGTCCATACGGGGGGTTTTACTAAGCTTGCGTCATGAAAACCACCTTCTTGGCCGGCGTTCCGGTCGGCACGGGCCATCCGGTCCGCATCATGGTCGTTATCAACGCGAGTCCGGAATCTTTTTTTAAAGGCTCGGTCCGCACCAACGCGCGCGCCATCAAAGACGCGGCGCGCCGCATGGCGGACGAAGGCGCCGATTTCATCGACATCGGAGCGATGTCGACCGCGCCCTACCTAAAAACCCAAATTTCCGAACCAGAAGAAGCGCGCCGGCTCATGGTCGCGATCGAAGCGGCCACCGCCGCCGTTAAGATTCCCGTCTCCGTGGACACATCCCGGGCCTGGCCCGCGCTCGTAGGATTGGAGGCCGGCGCAAAAATCCTTAACGACATCACCGGACTCACCGGGGACACCAACATGCCGCTGGTCGCCAAAAAATTCCGCGGAGTCATCCTAATGGCACATCCGAACACATCGTCGTCCCGGCAAGTTTTTGGCCGGGATCTCCAGCTTTTAAATAAAGAGACCCCGGCCAAAAACCATGCCGGGGCGACGGCAATTAATGTTGTGAAAAATATCCTCAAGAGCCGTTTGCGTATCGCGGTATCGGCCGGTGTTCCCAAATCCCGTATCGCGCTTGATCCTGGAATCGGTTTTTTCAGGAACACGGGAATGCCCTGGTGGAAATGGGATCTGACAGTCCTGCGGGATTTACCGAAGTTGCAGACGTTGGGCGTTCCATTGTTGGTGGGGGTTTCACGAAAATCGTTTATCGGCGAGGTCCTCAAAATAAAAAACCCCGCCGACAGATTAGCGGGGTCACTGGCCGCGACCGCAATTGCCGTGAAAAACGGCGCGGCAATCATCCGGACGCACGATGTGAAGTTAACGAAGGAAGCGGTGAGGTTGGCGGAACGGATCTAACGAGGGATCGGTGCCGGGATCGGTGCCGTTGATGACAACTGACAAAAGTTTGTCAACTGTCATCAACGACACCTTTTCCGGTCTCGCCGCTGGTTAGGCCGCCTTCTGAATATCTGCAGCCTCATATTCTGGAAACATGATGATGGCAGGATGTACCCCAAATGCTTGTGCCAGTTGTTCAGCGCGCTTCTTGCCAATATCAACGCGATCGTTTTCCAACATACTCAAGTTTGTTGGAGAAATACCCGATCGCCGAGCCAGCTCATCCTGGGTCCATTCCTTCTTTTCTCGAAGAATCCGGATAACTTCACCCGTGGTAACACGAACATGCTGTTTCGCAAGATTGAATTCATTTTTATTGATTTTCATAATTTACTCCTAATATTTATGCGGGGTAAGTTCGAGCACATAAACCGTTACAACTTGTCGATCAAAAATATAAATAACACGATACTGCCGATTTAATCGAGAAGAACGTTGCCCCTTACGCTCTCCTTTCAGTTGCTCATCATGATAGCCGGGATATTCTCTAAGGATTTCCGGGCCATGCCGATGAATCAAGTCCTTCCAAGTTTCATATTCCTTTAAGATCCAAGCAGGTAAGCGCCTGGCCGTTTTAGGTATGTCTCGATGTTCTCTAATCTCCCACATTCTTAGAAATGATAGGTTCTTATATTTAAGAGGTCAAGCAAAAATTACGATACGAATTTACGGCCCATTTAGCGGCCCAACGTAGAAGGCTCACGCGCGCGGCGAAGCCTTGTCTTTTGAAGCTGTGATCACCGGCAGAAACGCGTCGCGTGCAGCCGCTGCTATGTGAAAGTCAAGCATGGCACAAGTGTATGTGACAATTATGTTCGTTAACAGGCCCAAGAGAAACTGACTGCTATGCGTGGCCCGTGTCTTTCAACGGCTCACTTTCTTTAGATGCGTTGCCCTCTGGGCAATGGTGCCCCGGAAATCTCTGTCTGGTATTGCGAGCCTTATCGCTCTGCGGCTGCTCGAGTCTTTTCCGATGGCAAATGTTTCCTCTCACTCCTGATAACGTACGGCCTTTGCTCTCTTAACACGCAGGCGATCCGCCTGCACATCTTGTTCGCCACCGCCGTGATCGCTTTCTTCGCTCCCATACCACGCGGATGACGTTGATATATCCGTTCGTAGAATTCTTTTAGCTCCGGATCTTTCTGGATCCCAATCCAAGCCGCTTGAATCAGTTTATTCCTCACGCGCTCATCTCCCGTCCTCGTGATACGGCCGCGTCGAACGATCTCGCCTGTTGATCTCTCGCGCGGAACAAGACCGAGAAAGCTTGCGAGTTTAGGTCCGTTTTGAACGTGACGCCAGTCTCCAAGCCGCGCCATCAAGTGCATCGCCACAATCCACCCAACCCCTGGAACGCTTCGCAGCAATTCGCTGTCTCGCCGCAACTCCGTATTCTCTTGGCACATCCGTCGAATCTCGCGCGTACCCTCCATCACTCGGTCCTGCAAGAATTGCAGTGTTGTGATCAATTGGTTCAGTTTGAATCGAACGGCGCGCTCGCAATCCATCGCCGATAATTCCCGTATCACACGCTGACTCCATTGGCTGTTTGGGAACGGGAATTCCAATCCTTCAAACGTCAGCATCGCTTTGATCCGGCATTTCACCGCCACTTGCTCTCGGATTTGGGTTTCGCGCAGTTGCGTCAGATGACGCAGATCCCGGTATTCCATGCTCGGGACCCGCAACCCCCGCAGCTCACCGCCACGAAGAGAAACCCCAATCTTCTGGGAATCCAGCCGGTTCGTCTTCACGAACCGCCCAGGGATCTGAGGAATCATCGCCGGTGCCAGAACCAGGCATGGATACCCCGCTTCCGTTAATTGGTCATGCCATCCGTATCCCGTCGGCCCGGCTTCGTACGCAAACGCAATTCGTTTGCCGGGGAATTGCCGCCGAACACTCGAGAGGAGATTTTTAACTTTATGCGGAAGGTGGATGTGCTTTTCGGACCCGTTATGGTCCAGCATCGTTGCATCGATCGATTTCTTATCGACGTCAAGTCCAACAAACACGTCGTATTCTTGTGGCAGGATTTTTGGTTTGATTGTTTCGCCAAGCATGGAGAACCCTCCTAGGCTAAATGTGTGCACGCTCACACATTGTACCGGGATCCTCTATTTATTGGATCGGAGGTTCTCCGGCTTGGCTTTCATCATAAAAGTCTGGTTAGGCAGACTCACGCGCTGCCCCGTAAACCATGCCGAAATTTACTACCAACATTTAATGGGGCACCAACCAACAAAAGTATGCCCACCGCTCCTGCTAATAACGATGGGAAGAAAATAGCAACCGCATTCCCATAGACTTCCATCGGATTATCAAGCACTCCTTCCTGTGTTATGGGATCGTAAACCACTCGAACCCGGTCACCGCGGCGGTATTTGGGTGGATTTGAAGCTAAGCCTGATTTGAAATGAACAATTTTACCCTTGGGATCGGAGAATCCAATAACAGGAAGGTAGGCTGAAGATCCAGGTTTTGTTCGTTGAAGTTCTAGATCCATAACGATTCCGGTGAGGACAATACTCCTATTCTGCTGATCTCTCGCTACAACAGCGAACTTCCAGCAGTATCGCCCTCCAACCGTCGCGACAAGAATAAGAACAATGCCGAGAACTTTTTTCATCTTAGAGTCTGCCTAACGTATTGAATTCAGCCGCGGCACCACGCGCTAGCGTGGTGACGTCGGCTGCAATGAGAGACTGTGTAAAAACCCCCGCGACAATCTCCGAAAAAAA
>CAYOPN010000006.1:0-55858 GCA_964405835.1 uncultured Elusimicrobia bacterium
AGCTGCCGCCTGCGGTGCCGTCGATGCCAACTCACACGCCCGCTCAGCTGTCCCCTGCCCATCAAATTTACTAGCTTCGCCCTCCCTTCTCCCGACCCCTCTCCGGTGATATTCATTAACGGAGATTTTTATGCCACGACCGCCGCGCCTTGAGTTTCCTCACGCTTTCTATCACGTGTTTAGCCGGGGGAACCGCCGCGCCCCGATATTCCATTCGCCGGATGATTACGCCTTTTTTGAAAAAAACCTGTTGGATTTCGCCGACCTTTGCGCGGTCCGGTTGTACGCGTGGTGCCTGATGCCAAATCATTTCCATCTGCTCGTCGAGACGCCGAACGCGAACATTTCGCTGTTCATGCGCCGTTTGCTGACGCGCATCGCCAAGCGCTTTAACGCCAAATACCGGTTGGTCGGGCACGTTTTTCAGGGGCGCTACAAAGCGGTGGTTTGCCAAGACGACGTGTATTTTCAAACGCTTCTCCGCTACATCCATTCGAACCCGATCAGGAGAAAAAGGGGGAAAGCCTTGGTGTCCAAACTTTCGGATTGGCCGTGGTCGTCTCATCGGTTTTACATGGGAGACGCGCCGCCGGCCGGAGCGGCGAGCGCGATATCGGACGGAATGGGCCGGTTCGGAAAAGGTCCGGTTGAAATGAGCAAATGTTACGAGGAATTTATGACGGGAACTATCGGGGCCGGGCGCCGGACGACGTTTGAAATGCCTCTCGGCGCGCGGTTTTTGGGGAATGACGCTTTCATCGAATCCATCAAGAAAAAAACCGCCGAGCCAACGCGGATTGTTCCGCGGGCGCTGTCGCGGTTCACGCGCGCGGCAGATTTCGTTTCCAAAGCGGCGATGATCAGCGGTATTTCCGTTGACGAATTGCGGGCGGGCGATAGGAAAATGTTTTTAACGCGGTGGCGCCAGGCGATCATCTATGTGGGGCGGACCTATTTGCGGATGCCATCCTCCGATTTGGGCCGGGAATTGGGCAGGGATGGGACGGCAGTGAGTCAGGTGATGCGGCGGAAAGGAAGAGAGCTGGCCGGAGAGAACGAAACGAAGCGGTTGTTGGAGGGGATTTCAGCGGGAAGTTGAGGAAAGTTTGTCAGTTGTCATCAACGGCACCGCTTACCGGGCACCGCTTACCGGATCAGAACGTGGGCAAGTCGAGTTTGTGGTTGAGGTTCGATAAGATACCGATGTCCCGATATCCAATAACCCATGTATTTTTTTCCACGAAAGAGTTTTCCCCACCATAAATAATGGCCGCTTTTTTACAGGACGGATTGATCTTCCGGTAGAAATTCAGATTTTTAAAAAAATCCTCCGCCACCGTTTCGCCGGCTTTAATTTCTATAGGTAAAACAACGTCACTGAAATCCATGATGACATCAATTTCATGGCCGGTATTGTCCCGCCAGTAATACAGGTTTGGCGTTTTTAAGTTATTGAGTCGTTGTTTCAGTAATTCGGAAACAACAAAGGTTTCAAATAGCGCTCCGCGCAGTGGATGCCGGCGGAGTTGCTCAGGGCCATCGATACCAATGAGAAATGCGGCCAAGCCGCTATCGGTAAAATAAAGTTTCGGTGATTTGATCAGTCGTTTATTGAGATTGTTGAAATGGGGTTGCAGGGAGTGCACGATGTAGCTCGCTGTCAGCACCGAAATCCATTCGGCAGCCGTGCGATGCGTTACGCCAGCGTCGCTGGCGATGCTGGAATAGTTGGTAATTTGGCCTGTTCGACCTCCGCAAAGTTTTAGAAATAGTTCGAATCGTGAGAGGTCTTTGATATTAATTAGGTTTCTCACGTCTCGCTCGAGATAAGTCCCTGTGTAAGATGCCATCGCTTCGTTTGGATCCAGCCCTTTGTCGAAAATGCGTGGGTAAAAACCTGTTGTGAGCAACGCGTCAAGATCAGGAATATTCTTGTGTGGGTATGCTTCTTCAAAAGAAAATGGAAGAAGAGTGGCCAAAGAAGTGCGACCGGCCAGTGATTGTGGAAGGTGCGAACGCAATTCGAATTGAGAACTTCCCGTAAGTACAAACCGCCCATCCATTTTTTTTTCGTCGACATCGGATTGAATGTAAGAGAGCAGTTCCGGTACGCGTTGAATTTCATCCAAAATAGCGCCATTCCCGAGGTTGGCAAGGAATCGACGGGGATCAGAAAGGGCCTGGCGGCGGGTGTCGAGCGTCTCAAACGAGATGTAGGCCTTGTCCGGAAAAAGAGCTTTACAGAGGGTGGTTTTCCCTGATTGACGAGGGCCTGTTAAAGTCAAAATTGGATACTTTTTAAAAACATCCAGCAAAACCGGTTCAATTGTTCGGTGTCGCATCATAGGCATATCTTACAGATTGATAATGTAACTATCAATCTGTAAAAAATTACCCATTTGTCAGTTGTCATCAACGGCACCGCTTTTCTGGTCAAATTTTTTTTCTCTTGAAATAAAGCAGTATCCCCTTAGACTCTTGGCTTCATTTTTCCCGCGACGGTTTTTTTGAGGAATTCCCGCTTATATTGATTGGTTTCTTGTCATCAATTTTTCACGGATTGGGTTTTTCAACTTGCTATTTTCGAGCTGATATATCGACGCAAAACCATCAAAATTTAAAGATGAAGCCAACTTGAACTTCCTGTTGAATTCCGGCCCCTGCCGCTTACATTATGTATATGCGTTCCCAGCGGTCCCGCCATTTTTTTCTCGCGTTATTTCTTTCCTTCCTCGTTAATCCCGCCTTTGCCGTTGTCACCACGCTCACCAGCGATTTCACCGCCGATTCGTTAACGATTAACGCCGGCGATGTGTTTCAAACCAACGGCTACGAATTGACCATTACGTCCGACATCGTGGTCAACGGCGAACTCGACACGCGCAACATCTACGCTTCGAGCGACACCGACGCCTCGATTATCACGCTCGGCCGCCACTGGACGGGCGCTGCCGGAAGCACGTTCACAATGACCGGTTCCACGGTTGTGTTCAACACGGTGTTGATCTCGAGCATCACAGGCCCCACCACGTTCTACGGCTTGCGCGCCATCACGGCCGGAACGACCTTGTATTTCGAATCGGGCACCACGAGTTACATTACGAACATGGTCGAGTTCCGCAATATCGGACTGTTGTCGACGACGAATAACGCAACGTGGTATTTCTCGTACACCGGTTCCAGTCAAACGTTGGTCGGATTGAATGTGCAGGACTCGAACGCCACCGGCGGGAAAACATTGTCGGCGACTTCATCCACGGACCTCGGCAACAACCGCAACTGGAATTTTGGATCGCAAACGTTGTATTGGGTCGCGGCCTCCGCAGGGAATTGGTTGGACCCGAACAATTGGTCTCTCTCCAGTGGCGGTTCAACCGCTTTAATGACGCCGGATGCGAATGACGCGGTTATTTTTGATGCCGGCTCATCGCAAGATTCGACGGTGGACTCTTCTTACGGCGTGACGGTGGCGAGCCTAACGATTGAATCCAATTACACCGGTACGCTCAGCGTTACGACAATGGGTTTGGCGACGTCGCTGTACAGCCAGCACGGCGGGTCCGTGTCTTTTTCCGCGAGCGGCGGGCTCCACATCGTCAGCAGTTTCACGCTCTCCGGTGGGAATCTTTATCTCCCGAATTATTCATTTCAAACGCGTTACGATTTCATTGGCGGGACGGTTACCTGCGTATCAGGTGGTTTCTACACGGCCGGGGCATTCTCCATCACGGGAACCCATATCACGCCCAATCAATGCAATTTCATCGCGTGGCTGCCTTCAACCTATACCGCTACCGTTCCCACGGTTTTTGAAGATGTCACCATCGTTGGATCGGTGATGATTTCAACCAACAGTGTGCTGATTGCCGGAGACGGAACGCATTTCTTTACCAGTGGTCAAGCGTGGGGCGGCCCCGTTGAAGCGCGCGGAGAAGTGATCGTGTTTTCAGGGTATGTCGGAGGCAGTTCAACTTTGACGTTCACGGGCGATGGGGTTCAAGATTTCTACGTTAATGCGAATGGCGCCTACGATGGAGACATGGTTGTCAATAAATCGGGCGGATACGTGAATGCAAAGACGGGGGGCGCATTGGAAGCCGCCGGGCAGGACCTTATCATCGCTACCGGAACCTATGACACGGGCGGGTTAGCATTTGTCGTTAACGGCGCCGGCGGGAAAGTGATCGTGGGCAATCAAGGAAATTTGCGTTTGCGCGGCACGGAAACCGTCACGTTGAATGCGGGCAGTCCGCAATTGCTGGCCGGATCGAGCGTCACCTATGCCGGCGGCAATGGCAATATCCCGCTTAAGAATTGGGATTACTACAACCTGACGTTGTCCACGGGCTATACCTCGCCCACGCACCTTCTTATTTCATCACAAGTGATTGCCGGCAACCTCACTATTTCCTCAGGCACGTTCGACGTCACCGCGGCCACGAATACGTTGTTTGTCGGTGGCAATTGGACATTCTCATCGGTGTCCACGTTTACGCATCGCAACTCAACGGTCACTTTCAATTCAACCGGTTTACAAACGATTTCCGGCAACACAACCTTCTACGGTTTGCGGGCGATCACGAGCGGCGCGACGCTGCAGTTTACGGCGGGCACAACGCAATACGCAACCAACATGGTCGAGTTCCGCAACGTCGGTTTGCGATCGGCCACAGACAACGCCACATGGTATTTCACCTACACCGGCTCCAGCCAAACGTTGGTCGGATTGAATGTCCAGGACTCGAACGCGTTTGGTGGAAAAGCGATGTCCGCGACCGGTTCCACCGATCTCGGAAACAACCGGAATTGGAATTTTGGCGTGCAGACGTTGTACTGGGCCGCACCTTCCGCTGGAAATTGGTCGGACCCGAACAACTGGTCTTTGTCGAGCGGTGGTCCAAGCGCTTTAATAATTCCCGATGCCGACGACATCGTTATTTTTGACGGCGGTTCGACACAGAACTCCACGATTGATACCGCATTTGCTGGATCGATATCGTCGATGACCATTCAGTCTGGTTACAGCGGCGTGATTTCGATGGCCGCTAACATGACCGTCAGCACCACCTATTATCAATATGGCGGTGAATTTTCTGGGAGTACGAACACCTTGACTGCGAATGGCTTCGTGTTGGGTGGTGGAACATTCACCGCGCCGTCGGGTCTCCTTCTCTATGGGAGCTTTTCCGCCACGGGCACGGGATCTTTTGTTCACAACAACGGCACTGTCGCACTGTTTGCTCCGGGAACAATTGACGTCAATGGAACCGAAACCTTTTATGATTTGATTTTCCTTCCGATATCAAACAACGTAACCATTGCTTCCGGTGATCGTTTGATCGCGCTTAATTTGCTGCAAGTCAGTAACGTATTTAGTTCACTTCAGGGTGGAACGATTGAACTCCGCGGGAACCTCCTTTTGGGACCGGCTGTGCCGACCGTCGGTACGACGGTCTTGGAAATCACCGGAACGGCCGAACAAATCATCCAAGGCGTCAATTTCAAACCGCTTGGAAATATTACCGTGAACAAGACCGGGGGGCGCGTGATGCCTATTGACGGAGGGACGCTTTCTCTGCCCAATAGCGGACAGACGCTCACCATTGCGCAAGGCACGTTCGATATGAACGGCAGTTTCCTAACAATCAATGGTGGCAGCGGCGCCGGACTGATCGTCAACAACGGCGGTAACTTCCAATTGCAAGGCGGCGAGACATTGACGTTCTCCGCGGATCCGCAATTCAATGCGGGCAGCAGCGTGACGTACGCGGGCGGCGGAAGCGACCGGACGCTGAAGAATTATCCTTACTCCAATCTGATTATTTCCACCGGCGCGACCGCGCTGACATACAGCTTGCCGGCCGCTTCCACGGCCACTGGTAACGTGGTCATTTCATCGGGCACGTTGGACGCCACCGCGTCGAACTATCCGCTCCAAATCGGCGGCAACCTAACGGTGTCCAGCCAAGCGACATTCAACACGCGCAACTCGACAGTGACTCTGAACGGCGCCGGCGTCCAACAACTTTCCGGCAACACGACGTTCTACGGCCTGCGCGCGGTTACATCCGGCGCGACATTGCAATTCGCGGTTGGTTCGACGAATTACGCCACAAACATGGTTGAGTGGCGCAACATCGGTCTGCGTTCCGATGGCGCGAGCGGAACGACGTGGTACTTCTCGTATACAGGCTCATCGCAAACACTCAGCGGTCTCTATGTGCGCGATTCCAACGCCGGGGTGCACGGCGGGTTGTTGATAGACGCGAGCGCGGACACGACCACAATCAATTTGGGCAACAACACCAACTGGTCTTTTTATGCTCCGCCGCCGGACGCGGTGCGTTACTGGATCGCCACTGCGACTGGGGTTTGGAGCGACGCCGCGAACTGGTCGACCACCAGCGGCGGCGCGGCCTCGGGCGGCGCGCCGATGTCGACTCACACGGTGATTCTCGACGGCGTGAACAATTCGACGGGCACGTTGCTCATCGATAGCGGCGGCATCACAATTTCGAGCATCACGGTTTCGAGCGCGACGTTCCACACGCAGAGCTTCAACATCACAATCTCAAGCTCGTTCTATCAGACGGCGGGATCGGTCCTGTTCGGCACGTCGCAAGTGACGATGCAGGGGAATTTGGTTAGGACGGCGGGCAGTTACTCTGGAACGGGTTCGACGATTTCTTTTACCGGAGACGCGGCCCAAACATTTAATTCGGCCGGAGTAATTGGCAACGTGGTGGTGAACAAATCCTCGAACACGGTCAACGTGCAACAAGTTGGTGGTATCGTCAATTTCACGCAGATTGCCGGAGCATTCCATAGCGGATCAACATCGCTGACCGTCTCCGGAGATTTTGACCTCCAAGGAGGAACCTTTACATCTACCAGCTTCTTGCTCACTCTCAGCGGCTCGTTTTTTAATCTGGAAGATGGCGCCGTGTTTAATCATAACAACGGCATTGTCCGGGTCAACGGGTCGGGCGGCAGCGCTTTCATCAATGTTCCGGGCACGGCCACTTTTTATGCCCTGAGGTTCTATGCGGATTCGGTGGTCATTTCCGGAAGCGACCGCCTTATAACGGAAGGAACACTCCGAACCCACGGAGACTCCGTTGTGACCGGAGGTGTGCTTGAGGCCCGCGGGAATATTGAGCTCACATCTGAATTTGTGAGCCTCGATTCTCCGGTCGAAATCACGGGCGCCGCCGATCAATATATATTTCCATATGGAGCCGCTATATCGGACACGCTCAATGGCGATATCACTGTCAACAAAACCGGTGGAAAAGTCTATTTGCTTCAAGAGGCGTTGGTTTTGGACGCCGCCGGCCAAGACTTATCGGTTCAATCAGGAACCTTCGAATTGGCAGGAGAGAACTTGACGGTCAGCGGAGGCCTGTTCACGGTCGGAGCCGCCGGAAATCTGCAACTGAACGGCGCAGAGACGGTCACGACGCCGACGCTGAACTCGGGCTCATCTGTTACGTACGTCGGCAGCGGCGCGCAGAGCATCAAGAATTGGAATTACTACAACGTGAATTTCTCGAGCGCCGGTACTTACAGCTTGGTCAGCTCCGCGACGGTGAACGGAAATGTGCATATCGGTTCAGGAACATTTAATTCGGCCGGTTATTTGGTGGGGGTGGGGGGGAATTGGAATAAGGATGCAGCCGCCACCTACACACACAACAATTCCACCGTCTCGCTCACAGCTTATAGCTCACAGCTTCAAGCCCTCTCCGGCAGCACCACGTTCTACGGCTTGCGCGCGATCACCGCGGGCGCGACCTTGCAATTCACAGCGGGTGCCACGCAATACGCCACAAACATGATTGAGTTCCGCAACGTCAGCCTGTTGTCCGCCTCGGACGGCAATCATTGGCATTTCGGTTACACCGGTTCGAGCACCACGCTGGATACGGTTCGGGTGAAAGATTCGAATGCTTCCTTCGGCAATCAGATCGACGCGCAGGGCACGAATTCCAGGAGCGGCGGCAACAACGTGAACTGGTTGTTCGACACCGTCCCCGACACCGGCGTTCGCTACTGGGTGTCCCCCGTCGCTGGGAATTGGTCTGACAGCAACAATTGGGCTCTTAGCTCTGGGGGACTAGGCGGGTACGCGGTGCTGTCCACCCACACGGTGGTGTTTGATGGTGGTTCGGTGCACGTGTCCACGGTGGACGCGTCGTTTGGCGGAACGATTTCGTCCGTGACAATCACCAGTGGATACACCGGCAATATTTATCTGCTGCGCTCGTTGACGGTGAACGCCACCTACCAACATTTGGGCGGAACCATGAACTTGAGCACGCAGACAATGACCATCAACGGCGACTTCGAGCGGACAGCGGGAACGTTCAATGTCGGACAGTCCACGGTCATCTTCTATGTCAATAGCGGAACGACACGGAGCCTCTTGGGATCAACGACGTTTTACAATGTCAAATTTGACGGAACGAACAGCACGCACGCGATCGCTGCGGGATCAACACAGACGGTGACCGGTTTGCTCACGTTCGCAATCACAAATCCCGACGCAACTCACCTCTTTGATGGCGGCACGTTGGAAGCCCAAGGCGATATTTTCGTCAACGACGGAAATTATGGGGGAAGCTCCACGCTGCTCATCGGTGGAACAGCGGGCCAGGTTTTTAGCGGTAATGTAACTTTCGGCTTACGCGGCGGTTTTCCTGTCGTGGTTATTAATAAGCCAGCCGGGACATTGACCCTGAGGGGCCATCTTGATTTCAGTAAAGACGTGACGAACACCAATGCGGGCGGCACCGTGACGTCGGTTGTTGGCAGCACGGTGACCTTTAGCGGCACCCAGACTTTGACGGGTTCAACGACCTTTTACACATTGAGAATTTCTGGGAACGGGACAACGAAAGTTATTGCTGCGGGGTCGACCGTCACGGTTCTTGGAGCGGCGCTACTCAATGGCATTGGAGGGCAAACCGTTAATGGTGGGCCGGTGTTTGCTTATGGCGATCTGACCGCGGGGTCTCAATTCGGTTTTGGCGGAACATCGCCCGTTGTTCTGAAGGGAACCGCCACGCAGTCGGTGACGATTGGTTTGTTCGGTTATGATTATTATTCTGTGAACACCATCATCGATAAAACCGGCGGTCGCGCCGTGTTGGCGGCCTCCGCCGCTTTTACCACCAACGGCCAGGTTTTGACGGTTCGATCGGGAACGTTGGATCTCAACGGATACAACCTTCGGACAGCTGGCGCGGCGAGCCAAATCGTTGTCGAAAACGGCGGAAACTTCCAATTGCGGGGAGATGAAACGGTTATCACCAACATCGGCTACCCGCAATTCTTGACCGGTTCCTCCGCCACCTTCGTCGGCAACGGCGACGCGGCGATTAGCACCTACACATTGACGCGCCTGACGACGAGCTACTCGAACCTCATCATCAATTCGACCGGCACCGCCTACGACTTGTTCCGCTCCACCGACCAGATGCTCGTGAGCGGCAACTTCGCGGTGGGAGCGAACGTGAACCTCGAGTTCTTGGCGGGCTCGACGTTCACGGTCGGCAACTTTAACTTGACCGGCAATGGGGCGCATCGCATCACTTTGAACTCCGACACCGGCGCCGATGTGTGGTACTTGAACAACACGGGTTCAAACAACGTCTCGTTTGTGGACGTCGCGTACTCCAGCGCGTCCGCCGGTCAAACGATCCGCGCGCCCAATTCCACGAACAGCGGCAACAACACGAATTGGAATTTTGACGTGGATGGCGGAGCGCGCTATTGGGTCGCCTCCGCGCCCGGCCAATGGTCGGACGCGAACAACTGGGCCTACATCAGCGGCGGAACCCCCGGCGCGGGCGTGCCGCTGGCGACTCACACGGTGGTGTTTGACGGAGGGTCGGTGCATGTGTCGACAATCAACAGCTCGTTCAGCGGAACGGTGGCGTCGATGACGATCACGTCAGCCTACACGGGAACCCTGTTTGCGATGCGCGCGCTGACCGTGAGCACGACGTTCTACCAGCAAGGCGGAACGATCCATCTTGGAACCCAGACGGTTACTTTTAATGGTGACTTTGCTCGGACCGGCGGCACATTCGAAGCGGGCGCTTCCACGGTGACCAATAACGGCGTCGCTTTGCGCCTGACCGGCGACACGACGTTTTACAATCTGGAACTTCGTGGATGCGCTATCACCAATTCGATTCTCAATGGATCGACGATGACAACCCATGGCCTTCTTACTCTGCGCGGTCTTTTCGGATGCGGCGGAGCATTTGTGAATGGCGGGCTGATTGAGGCCCGGGAAAATATCATCATCAGCACGAATCATGTCGGAGGAACAACACGAATCCTCATCAATGGGACAAATGATCAATATCTTCATGGTTACCCCAACACCAACTTCCATCCGCTTGAAATCGACAAACCTTCCGGTTTGCTCCGGATCACCGGTGAATTAATAGCCGATTACACATGGACCTATCGATCGGGAAATGTCGACGCGTCCGGCAGCACGGTTACGTTCCGTGGGACTACCATTTCCGGCGCGATGCCGTTTGGCAGTTTGTCGTTCAATAGTTGCGGCACAACCCATCAAATTATCGGCGGAGCGACGGTGACCGTGAGTGGAAACCTGCGTTTGCTTGAAGTGAATGCTTGCGGGTTCCCCACCATCTCCGGAGGCCGGCTCGAACTGGCTGGGAATTTGTACGGGGAATCGAGCGCGCTGAACACGCCGCTTGTTTTCACGGGCGCGGCCCAACAAACCATTCAATTGACCGTCGCGGGCCAATCGGCCCTGAATGGGAGCATCACCGTCAATAAGCCCTCGGGTTCTGTCGTGCTTCTATCGACGGCGATTCTCAACGGCGCTTCCCAGGTTCTCGCCATTGCGACAGGAACACTCGATCTGAACGGATCGAACCTCACTGTCAACGGCGCGTCCGCGCAGTTCAACATCGGCCCGCTGGGAAATTTGACGTTGCAAGGCGGCGAAACCGTTGTGGCCAATACCGGTTTCCCCCTGTTCCAAGCGGGTTCGTCGGCCACCTTCGTCGGCAACGGCGACGCGGCCATCAGCACGTACACGCTGACGCGACTTGCAACTTCCTACTCCAACCTTATTATCGCATCGACCGGCACCGCCTACGACTTGTTCCGTTCCACCGACCAACTCTTAACGTCGAACAACTTTGTTGTGACCTCAAGCGCGAACTTGCAGTTCTTGGCGGGTTCTACTTTCACGGTTGGAAACTTTAATTTAACCGGCAGCGCTGTCCACAAAATAAATTTAAATTCTGACACGGGGACGAGCGTGTGGTATTTGAACAACACCAATACCAACAGCGTTAGTTTCGTCGACGTCGCGTATTCGAGCGCGTCGGCGGGGCAAACCATTACCGCCACGAATTCGACGAACAGTAACAACAACACCAATTGGAATTTCTTTACGCCCAGTGATACCGGCCTGCGTTACTGGGTGGCCAGCGCCCCGGGGAATTGGTCCACCGCCGCCAACTGGTCTTATTATTCGGGCGGGCCCGGCGGGTACGCGGTGCTGTCAACGCACGCGGTGGTCCTTGACGGCGGCGGCCTTGGAATGTCGACAGTGGACTCGTCGTTCGGGGGAACGGTTTCCAGCGTCACCATCACCTCGGCTTTCGTGAGCACGATGGCGGTGGCGCGGTCACTGACCATGAGTGCGACGTTCTATCAACTCGGTGGAGTTGTCGATTTTTCCTCTCAAACCATCACGTTGAACGGCCATTACAATCTCGGCGGCGGCACGGTCACGATGACCACGGCGCAGATTGTTACCAATAGCACGTGGACCGTCTCCGGCGGAACCTTCACGGCCGGCACGTCCACGGTTTCCTTCCCGCTAAATGGCCAATATATTTATGGTTCTCTTGATCTGTACAACCTCAAACTCAACGCGTCGGCAGCGAGGACGATTGCTGCCGGTTCGACGTTGACCGCGAATGGACTGCTCACCATCGGCGGCGGAGGGAGCGGAGGCTCTGTTAATGGCGGCGCCATTCGGGCGCGCGGAGACATTACCCAAACCACCAACATGGAGGAAGGAAGCACGCTTATTTATATTGACGGAACCGGGAATCAGACCTTTACCGGTCTCGGCACACTTGGTGGAAACGCGTTTAATTCGGTAATTATCGATAAATCGGGAGGCACGCTGACATTGGCGGGCATTATTAGCACCTCTGCGGATTGGACCCACCAGCAAGGAACGTTAAACGTCGCCGGCAGCACGGTGGCGTTCATATCCAATGGCGCTGCTTTCGGCGTGTTCACGTTGGACAATGCGGCTTTCATGACTTCCGGATCTCGCACAGTGGCCGCCGGCTCCACGGTCACGGTGCAAGGGCACCTTACCATCGGGGGCGGCGGCGGTTGCGGATATGTGATTGGCGGCGGTACGGTGGTGGCTCAAGGGAACATTACGATGGATACAAATCACTGCGGCGGTTCGGCGTTGTTGTTGATCAATGGGACTGGAGCCCAAACATTCGCGGGAATTCCGTCCTCGAATCCTCCGCGAACGCGGATTGACAAGCCATCCGGAGCATTGACACTCGCTGGTAATATTTTTGTGAGTGAAGAATTCACGTACGTTCAGGGCACGCTGCTCCCCGCCGGAAGTACCGTCACGTTTGTCGGGGGGAACCCTCCGCCAGGGTATTTGATTTTCGGCTCCCCCACGTTGGACGGTGTTCATTTTTTCGGGAGTGGAGCGCGCGTCTTGGCGACCGGGTCCACGATCACGGCGCAAGGGAAACTTGTCATTGAGGGCGGTTCGAGCGCAGGAAACTTTGATGGCGGCGCCATTAACGCGCAAGGCGATGTGACGATAGGGAACCAAGCGCAAGGCGGCACCACCCTGTTGCATTTCACCGGCGGCGCAAACCAGACATATACCAATCCTTACAGCGGCACGTATAACGCGGTGAGCAACGACTGGATCATCAACAAAACCGGCGGCCAAGTCATTTTGGCATCCAGTGTCACCTTGTCGACCGCCGGGCAGGACCTGATTATCGCGTCAGGAACATTGAACTTGAACGGACAAAACCTTCGCGTCAACGGATCTTCGGCGCAATTGCTGATTCAAAACGGCGGCAACCTCCAGCTCCAAGGCGGCGAGGTCATCACGCGCAACACCGGCTATCCGCAATTCCTGTCCGGCAGCAGCGTTACCTACGTCGGCGACGGCGACGCGGTCATCAGCACTTATACACTGACGCGACTGGCGACTAGCTACTCGAATCTGGTGATTAATTCCACCGGCACCGCCTACGATCTGTTCCGCACGACGAACCAAATGCTGGTGAGCGGCAACTTTGTGGTGACGTCGAGCGCGAACCTTCAATTTCTGGCTGGCTCCACCTTCACGGTGGGCAACTTCAATTTGACCGGCAGCGCTGTTCACAAAATAAATTTGAATTCCGATACCGGCAGCAGCGTGTGGTACCTGAACAACACGGGAACGAACAACGTCACGTTTGTCGACGTGGCGTACTCGAGCGCGTCGGCCGGAGTTGCGATCGACGCGGACGATGGCACCAGCGTCAACTCCGGCAACAACACCAATTGGTTGTTCCCATCGGATACTGGCCACCGATATTGGGTGGCCTCGGCGCCGGGGAATTGGTCCACCGCCGCCAACTGGTCTTATTATTCCGGTGGGCCCGGCGGGTACGCGGTAGTTTCAACGCATGCGGTGGTGTTTGACGGGAGCGGGTTGGGCGTGTCGACCGTCGACCCCGGGTTTGGTGGAACCATTTCATCGGTGACAATAACCCCCGCGTTCGTCAGCTCCGTCACGTTGGCGCGGTCGTTGACAGTGAGCAGCACTTTTTATCAGCAAGGCGGCCAGTTTAATGGCAGCAGCCAAACATTAACCCTGAACGGATCCTTTACTCTTGCCGGGGGGACGTTCACGCTGAGCACCGCTCAAGTGAATGCGGCGGCCAATTGGGCGGTTGTCGGTGGCACCTTCGTGGCGGGGACGTCCACGGTTACGTTTGGAGGCAGTCATAATATTACCGGCAGCCACACCTTGTACAACGTGGCTTTCGTCAGTGGCGGAGGCGCGGTTGCAACCATTGCGACGGTTTCTACCGTGACGGTGCAGGGTCTGCTTACATTAGGGCCAGATGCCAATCATGTTCTCAATGGTGGTTTCGTTCAAGCAAACGGTGACATTGTTTCAACGGGGCTTGGCGCCGGGAGCGCAACTTTGTTGATTGCCGGAAATGCTGATCAGATTCTGTATGGCGATGGAGCTGGCCGTTTGCCGGCCGTCGTTATTCAAAAACCCGCTGGAACGCTTCGCATCCGGGGCGCTTTGGAAGCGTTGGTTTCTTGGGCTTATATTTCTGGTGGCATCGACGCCGCCGGCAGCACCGTCACACTTAATTGTTCGTCGATCACTGGATCGCATACACTCGATAACATCCGATTTTACGCCGGCGGCGGCGCCACATTTACGTTGGGAAGCGGCACCACGCTCACGGCCACCGGAGACTTATTAGCGGATGGAAGTGTTGCCTACACCGTAACAGGCGGACAATTTCTCATCCAAGGCAATGCGGCGTTCCCTCAGGTGGCCGACTTTAATTCGCCGGTTTCGATGATCGGCGACAGGGATGTGACGTTCGCGTCGCCAATTGATCGTTTCAACGGTTCGCTGGTCATTGACAAATCCACCGGATCGGTGAAGCTCACAACCAATCTTAACCTGGATGCGGCGAGTCAGAATTTGACCATTCAATCCGGAACCTTGAATTTGGACGGATACCGATTAAAAGTGAACGCGGCGTCGGCGCAGTTGATTGTCCAAAATGGCGGCAACCTCCGATTACGTGGCGATGAAAATGTCATCGCCAATACCGGCTATCCTCAATTCCTTAGTGGTTCGTCCGCCACCTTTGTCGGGGACGGTGACGCGGTGATCAGTACCTACACACTGACGCGTTTCACAACGTCCTACTCAAACCTCCTTATTACCTCCACCGGCACCGCCTACGACTTGTTCCGCACCACCAACCAAATGCTTGTGAGCGGAAATTTTGTGGTGACCTCGAGCGCGAATCTTCAATTCTTGGCGGGCTCGACCTTCACCGTCGGGAATTTTAATTTGACCGGCGACAGCGGCCACCGCATCAACTTGAATTCGGACACGGGCGCGGGTGTGTGGTACTTGAACAACACGAGCACGAACACGGTGAGCTTTGTCGACGTCGCGTACTCCAGCGCGTCGGCGGGACAAACTATTTACGCCGACAATTCCATCGACAGCTTGAACAACACGAACTGGGTTTTCCGCAGCACGATGCCGGACAATGGCATCCGTTACTGGATCGCCGCGGCGGCGGGCAACTGGAGTACGGCGAGCAATTGGTCAACCTGCTCCGGCTGCGGCCCCGCGGGCGGCGTGCCACTTTCTTCGCATACGGTGGTGTTTGACGGGAACGGGTTGGGAGAGTCGACGGTAAACACCGCTTTCGGCGGCACCGTGTCGAGCATGACGATCTTCTCGGGCTTCACGAGCACTCTTACATTGGCGCGGGCACTCACGACCAACGGGACGTTCTACCAACATGGCGGGTCCGTTTTTGCAAGCAGCCAAACATTGACATTAGGTGGAATAGGCGGATTTAATTTGACCGGCGGAACATTCACATTGACGACCGGCGCGATCACCTCGTTCATCCGATTCGCGGTGACCGGAGGAAACTTCTCAGCCGGAACATCGACCGTGTCGACAAATTCCAACTCCGTGCTTGAGGGTGGTTGCACGTTCTACAACTTGGCCCTCGATAATAATTCGGTTACAACAATTATTCCATTGGGATCGTCATTTACGGTGGCCGGGCTTCTTACGCGTGGATCAAGTTGGGACGGCGGGGGGCAAATCGACGCGTGGGGCGATGTCGTCAATGAAATTAATGTCGGTGAGGGACCGGCTAAGCTGCGAATCTCGGGAACGGCAGACCAGCTTCTCACTCAGCTTGGGGCAGGCGGTAGTATTCCTGTTTTCATCATCGACAAGCCGAGCGGCGTATTTACCATGACCGGCGTGCAAGGCTACCCTCGTGATTTCACCTATGTCAGGGGCATCCTCGATGTTGTGAACAGCACGGTCATTTTCAACGGAGGCGGCCAGACAATTTATGGTTCCCCGGTTTTGGGGAACGTTAAATTTTCCAATCCCGGCGGCGCCGCGACCATCGCCTCTGGTTCGACTTTGACTGCCACTGGAGTTTTAACCATTGTTTCTAATTATCCCGCCATTCTCGGCGGCGCGTTATTTATCCGAGGTAACGTTGACATGACAGGCGGTCGTCCCAGCGGCGCCAGTCCGTTCTATTTCACGGGCAGCGCTGACCAATTAGTAAATCTCACTAACAATGAATCTGCCATCAACCGCAACGTTACCGTCAACAAGACGGGCGGTTCGGTTATCTTGTTGTCTTCTTGTGCGTTCGTCACCGCCAGTCAACAATTTCGGATTTTGTCAGGCACGTTCGATTTGAATGGCCACGACCTCTTCGTGAACGGTTCCGGAACTTCGTTCACTGTCGAGAACACGGGCAACCTGAAGCTCCAAGGCGGAGAGCAAGTGGTCACCAACACCGGTTACCCGCAATTTTTATCTGGATCCTCCGCCACGTTCGTCGGTGATGGCGATGCGGTTGTTTCAACGTATACGCTGACGCGTTTGACGACGAGTTACTCCAACCTCCTTATTACTTCCACCGGCACCGCCTACGACTTGTTCCGCTCCACCGACAAAATGCTCGTCAGCGGCAACTTCGTGGTGACCTCAAGCGCCAACCTGCAGTTCTTGGCCGGATCGACATTCACCGTGGGAAATTTCAACCTGACCGGCCACAGTGGCCACCGCATCAACTTGAATTCGGACACGGGCGCGGGTGTGTGGTATTTGAACAACACAACGATAAACACCGTCACGTTTGTCGATGTGGCCTATTCCAGCGCGTCGGCCGGAATAACGATTGACGCGGACGATGGCAGCAGCGTCAACTCGGGCAACAACACGAATTGGTTGTTCCCATCGGATACCGGCCTGCGTTACTGGGTGGCCCCCTCCGCTGGGAATTGGTCAGACCCTAACAATTGGGCCTTTAGCTCCGGGGGTTCCGCTGGTGCGGGCGTGCCGCTGGCGACGCACACCGTTGTTTTCGACGGTGGTAGCGTAAGCTCGGCCACTGTCAATTCAACCGTTTTAATAGCCAGTTTCACGATGAGCGGTTTCTCCGCGCAACTGAACACGAACGGCTACAATTTTGTTGTGTCGAGCAATGTCACGCAGACAAGCGGAAACATTGTGCTCAGCACGTCACAGGTTTCGATCGGCGGTGATTTCCTGCGGACCGCGGGCGAGTTCAACGCCGGAATGTCGACGGTGACGTTCACGGCCGTCACGATCAGCTCGATTACCGGATCCACGACGTTCTATGGACTCCGCGCTTTGACACCGGGTGCGACGATTGCCTTCACGGCCGGCACGACGCAGTACGTAACACGCATGTCGGAATTCCAAAACATCTCATTGCTATCAACCAATGCCAATGCTACTTGGTACTTCACGCAAACCGGCTCGAGCCAGACCGCTGTGGGCGTGCGCGTGCAGGATTCGAACGCGCTCGGTGGCCGAACGATGATCGCCGACGCGACCAGTGTCAACAACGGCAACAACCGCAATTGGAACTTCGGCGTTCAAACGCTTTACTGGGTTGCTCCTTCCGCTGGAAATTGGAGCGATCCGAACAACTGGTCATTTAGCTCCGGAGGCTCCGCCGCCGGGATTACACCGGATTCCGATGACATCGTGATTTTTGACGGCGGGTCGGTTCAGGATTCGACCGTTGATGCGTCCTTCGCAGGGACTGTCTCCACTTTAACCATCAACAACACGTATCCCGGCACGCTCGCGCAGGCTCGTTCCTTAACCGTCAGCCAAACGTTCACGCTCTCCGGAAGCTCTTTTGCGCAAGGGGCCAATGATTTAACGGTTAACAATTTCACGCAAAGCTCCGGAACATTTAACGGAGGGGGCTACACTGTTGCGATCTCTCGTGATTTCACTCTGTCCGGAGGAACCTTCACCGCTCCGGCTACATTGGCCGTGAGTCGAAACTTTACTCACACCGCTGGCGGTGTTTTCAACCGGAATAATAGTTCGGTGAGCTTATATGGCGGAACGATCGATGTGAACGGAAGTGAAACATTCCATGTCCTGCTGCTCGGGTTGTTTAACACGGTAACCATTAGCGCCAACGATGTATTGGTTGTTGAAGGTGATTTAAATTTTGGCCCCGGCGGCGTTGTGAATGGTTCAACGGTTGAAGCTCGTGGTCGAGTCGTTATCTTCGGCAGTTTTAATGGGGGTACCGCTGCGCTTCGGATGGCTGGCGGAAATGATCAGGCTATTAGTGCCTCCGCTGCGGATCGGTTCGATGGTGATATTTCCATTGAGAAATCCGGTGGAACCGTGGTGATGTTGGATGCTTTGACTTTAAATGCGGCCAATCAGGATCTCGTGGTTACCTCCGGCACGTTCGATCTGAACGGAAAAAATCTTACTGTCAACGGGGCGTCGGGGCAATTGGTGGTTGGAAACGGCGGGAACCTGCAATTGCAAGGCGGCGAAACAATCACGGCCAACACCAGCAACCCTCAATTGTTAACTGGCAGCAGCGTGACCTACACCGGCGGCAGCGGCAATAAAACCATTAAAAATTATGAGTACAGCAACCTGATCATTTCGACGATAACAACTTCACAAGTTTACAGCTTGCCGGCGATATCAACTGTCACTCGTAATTTGGTTATCAATGCGGGGACATTGGACGCGACGGCTGCAAATTATCCCTTGAGCGTGGGCGGCAACTGGACCGTTGCGAACGGCACGTTCACCGCGCGCAATTCTACAGTGACGGTCTATAGTCCATTGGCTATGGTCCATAGTCTAAGTGGATCGACGACATTTTATGGATTAAGGGCGTTGACCCCCGGCGGTACGATCCAATTCCAGGTGGGCTCGACCAACTACGCGACGAACATGGTCGAATTCCGCAACATCGGCCTGCGCTCCGACGGTGCGAGCGGCACCACATGGTATTTCTCGTACACCGGTTCATCGCAAACGCTGAGCGGACTGAGCGTCCGCGATTCGAACGCGAGCCCCAACGGGGGCCTGTTGATGGATGCGAGCGCGGACCCGACCACGGTTAATTTGGGGAACAACACAAATTGGGCTTTCTCTAGCGTTGCAGCCGACACCGGCCTCCGTTATTGGGTTGCTGTGGGGCCTGGCGACTGGAGCAACGCTACAAACTGGGCGCTGGTGTCGGGCGGTACCGGCGGATACGCAGTATTGTCGACGCACACGGTGGTGTTCGACGGCGCTTCGGTGTTCGTGTCGACGGTGGACGCGGGTTTTGCGGGAACAGTTTCGTCCATGAATGTGACCACGGCCTACACCGGGACCATTTATCTGGGGCGCGCGCTGGCTGTGTCGAACACATTAACACTCTCCTCCGGCACCTTTGATACGACCTCCTCCAATTACGCCTTGACCTTGGCCACCACCGTGATCAACGGCGGAGTCTTCAAGGCCAACGGCTCCGCCATCGCGGCGTCCAGCGATTGGACTTTCAGCAGCGGCAATTTCATCGCGGGTGCTTCGACGGTGACTTTCAATGGAAATCAAATCATCACGGGTCCGCTGACCAGCCCCGCGACATTTTTCAACGTCCGGTTCACGCAATCAAATGGACCTTCCAAGACCATCGCCGGAGGGTCCACCATCACCACCACGGGACTCCTTACCATCGGAGATAGCTTAGCGCCGGTTAATTTTTACGGAGGAACGTTGGAGGCCAAGGGAAACATCACCATCCCGGTAACCCAGGGGGGCGGAGGAACAACAGCTCTCCTTGTTAATGGAGCAGGCAATCAGACACTTCTTGGCAACAACGTCCAAAGCCATGTTTTCTTCCCTGTCACCATCAATAAACCTTCCGGAACATTGACCATTGCCGGGCTCATTTCAACGGCGAATAACTGGACGTATCTAGCTGGAACCTTGAGTGTCGCGGGGAGCACGGTGGTGTTTAATGGCGCCAATCAAATCACCGGTTCGCATGTGTTGGATTCCGTCAAATTTCTTTTCACATACGATCAAACGAAGACCATCGCGACCGGGACCACGCTCACGGTCACGGGATTGTTAACGCTGGGAACGAACGCTTCAAACGAACGTGTCAATGGAGGAAACCTCGTGGCCCAAGGGGATATTATCGTCGGGAGTGCTTTTGGAGGCACGTCCGAACTTCTCATCAACGGTTCCGCGAATCAACAATTAATTGGACAAGAAACAAACATGTTCGCTTTTTCCATATTTCTTCCATTGACCATTGATAAACCCAGCGGAACGCTGACCCTCTCCGGTGCGCTCGTGACCGGCTCCACCTGGACGTATACGCAAGGAAATTTGAGCGTGGCCGGCAGCACGGTTGTTTTCAACCGCGGCACGGGAGGTTCCTTCCCTCAGAGTCAGACGATTTCCGGATCCCATACGCTTGGGAATGTGGTGTTCCAAGGATCCATGGGTCGGGCCAAGGTGATCGCTTCGGCCAGCACGCTCACGGTTTCCGGTCTCTTGACCATTGGCGACGTGTCCAATGGTTCCAATTTGGTGGATATCAACACGGGCGCTTTGGCGGCCCAGGGAGATGTGGTTATCGGGAGCGCTTTACAGGGCGGCACGGCGCGGTTGCTCTTCACCGGCGCCAACACGCAAACCTACACCAACGCGAGCAATGCCGCGAACTTAAGCGGAAACTGGATTCTTAACAAAACCGCGGGCTCCGTAGTGCTGCGGTCCACGGTGACGCTCAATGCCAATAACCAAGACTTTGTGCTGGCCTCCGGCACCTTGGACTTGGACGGCAACAAGCTCGCGGTGAATGGATCCTCCGGCCGGTTGATTGTTGAAAACGGCGGCAACCTCCGGTTGCGCGGCGATGAAAATGTCATTGCCAATACCGGCAACCCGCAGTTCTTAGCAGGATCCTCCGCTACCTACGTCGGCAACGGAGATGCGGTGATCAGTACGTACACGCTGACGCGCATCACCACGTCCTATTCCAATCTCATCATCAATTCCACCGGCACTGCGTACGACCTGTTCCGCACGACGAACCAAATGCTGGTGAACGGTAACTTCGTCGTGACCTCGAGCGCGAACTTGCAGTTCTTGGCGGGGTCGACGTTTACTGTAGGCAACTTCAATTTGACCGGCGACAGCGGGCACCGCATCAACTTGAATTCCGACACCGGCAGCAGCGTGTGGTATCTCAACAACACCGGATCGAACAACGTTTCGTTTGTGGATGTTGCGTACTCGAGCGCGTCGTTGGGGCAGACCATCATTGCGAACGATTCTACGAGCATCGATTCCGGCAACAACACCAATTGGTTGTTCCCCTCCTACGCTGACAATGGGGTCAGATACTGGATCGCTCCTGCTGCGGGGAACTGGTCCGATCCGAGCAATTGGGCGCTTAGCTCCGGAGGGCCTGCGGCCGGCGGCGTGCCGCTGTCGACGCACACGGTCGTGTTTGACGCGGGCTCGGTGCAGGTGTCGACGGTGAACGCCGGGTTTGCCGGGACCATTTCCTCGATCACCATCCAGAGCGGTTACACGGGCGCTGTTTATCTCGCGCGATCTTTGACTGTCAACACTACATTCCAGCAGTTGGGTGGGACGATGTATCTGGGCGCGGAACAGCTTCGAATCTATGGGGACTTCTTGCGTGCGGGTGGAGTATTTAATGCTGAACAATCCACTGTCAGCTTCAACAATGGGGGCCGGAGCCTAATGGGATCGACGACCTTCTACAATCTTGAGTTTGGTTTGGCCGGCACTGACACCTTCCTGAATGGAGGCTCCACTTATACGGTTTATGGTTTGTTGACATTGGCGGACGGTGGCACAGTGGGAGGGACGCTGGAGGCGCGAGGGGATATTGCTTTGGCTGCCGTCCAATTCAATACCTACGACACCAACCTGATCATCAACGGAAGCGGTGCGCAGTCATTGTCGGGTGTTACGGGCAGACTTGGAAATGTCGTGATAGGAAAAACCGCAGGAACATTAACGCTTGGTGGAGTCTTTGGCGTCAATCGGAATTGGAACAATCTAAATGCGGGCGGCAATGTGAATGCTTTGGTTGGCAGTACCGTTATATTCCACGGCAGCTCGGGATTGTTGGGAGCGACCACCTTCTACAATCTCATCTTCACGCTTGCTGGGATCGATTCGACGATTGATGCGGCGGCAACAATTAATGTGATCGGGAATTTGACGATGGCCGATGGCAACATTAACACCGGTACGCTCTATGCCCACGGCAATATTGATGTGTCAGGAATCGTGCATGGTAACGCAACGTTGCAATTCACTGGCGCGGCCAATCAGACCTATACAACCGCCGGCCATAATATCGACGGCAATTGGTTCATTAATAAGTCGGGCGGAAAAGTGGTGTTGAATTCGCTCATTACATTGGACAGCGGCGAAAATATAACCATTAGCTCAGGTACGTTGGATCTGAATGGGAATAACATTGTCCTCAGCGGTGGCTCATCTCTCCTTTCAGTGGGCGCGCGCGGCAACTTGCAGTTGAATGGGGATGAGAATGTCGCGACAGTTGCCAAATATTTCCTCGCCGGATCCTCCGCCACGTTCGTTGGCAACGGCGACGCGGTGATCAGCACTTACACGCTGACGCGGCTGACGACGAGCTACTCGAACCTGGTCATTAATTCCACGGGCACGGCCTACGATCTGTTCCGCACCACGGCTGCGATGCTCGTCAGCAACAACTTCGTGGTGACCTCGAGCGCGAACTTGCAGTTCCTCGCGGGGTCGACCTTCACTGTTGGCAACTTCTCGCTCACCGGTAACGCCGTGCACCGCATCAACTTGAATTCAGATACGGGTTCGAGCGTGTGGTACTTGAACAACACGTCGACCAACAACGTCACGTATGTGGACGTCGCCTATTCGAGCGCGTCATTGGGAATCGAGATCGATGCGGATGACGGCTCGAGCGTTGATTCCGGCAACAACACGAACTGGCGCTTCCCGGCGCCGGACGGCGGCGTTCGTTATTGGGTCGCTTCGGCGGCGGGGAATTGGTCGAACGCGGCGAACTGGTCGTACTTCTCTGGTGGGCCTGGCGGGTACGCTTTGTATTCGACGCACACGGTCGTGTTTGACGCGGGCTCGGTGCAGGTGTCGACGGTGAACGCTGGGTTCGTGGGTACGGTTGCATCCATGACCGTTACTTCCGGATACACCGGAACGATTTTCCTTGGGCGCAATTTGACGGTCACGAACGCGACCACGTTGGGTGGCGGTACCTTCGACACCAGTACCTCAAACTATTCGTTAACGTTCAGCACGATTATCTTCGGTGGCGGAACGTTAAATGCCAACAGTTCGGAAATTGAGGTTAATAGCGACTGGTTCCTTACGAGCGGCGCTTTCAACGCGGGGCAATCGACGGTGACGTTCAGAGACAATCAACGCATCACCGGTTCGGCCACGTTCTACAACCTGTACTTCTATAGCCCCGGATCGGGAAGCATCAAAACAATGGACGCGACTTCCACGATGACGGTGCTCGGCCAATTGAAATTGGGGACGGTAAACCCGACAAGCATATACGGAAATCTCTTGGTGGCGAAAGGGAACGTGATTGTGGATCAGGGGTCGGGCCCGTATCCGCCTTTGACGCTGCTTGTGGATGGGACATCCGCCCAAACAATTACCGGAATCGCCGGAGTTGTTAAGGGGACCATCCCCGCCACTTTCATCAACAAGCCTACCGGTGTGTTGACCGTGGCTGGAGATTTCTATGCAAGCTCGTGGACATATGTAACAGGCAGCATGAGCGTGGCCGGCAGCACGGTTCATTTCTTTGCCGATGGATATGTATCTGGGTCGCATACATTGGGCAATGTTTGGTTTGGTGGAGCGGCCAGCACCGCGAACTCATTCATTAATTCGGGAACGACACTCACTGTTTCTGGATTGCTGACGTTGGGAAGCGGCGTCAACCCGACAACGCTCAATGGTGGAGATTTGTTTGCTCAAGGGAACGTGTTGGTGAGAGAAGCGGGAATCTTGGGAACCACGCCGATTACTTTCACGGGCGCCGGAAGTCAAGAATTCACGTCGAATGGCACAGGCGCGCCGAACATGAGCAGCGATTGGAAAGTGAATAAGACCGGCGGATCCGTCGTTCTCCGGTCTTCCATGACGTTGAATGTTGCGGGACAAGATCTGACCATCGCTACCGGCACCTTGAACATGAACAGCTTCAACTTGGACATTAACAACGCGCTCACGGTGGGCGCGCGCGGCAACTTGCAGTTGAATGGGGATGAGTTGATTGTGTCTTTGTCCACGAGCTTGGTCGCGGGTTCGTCGGTCACGTATGTTGGAACCGCTGGTTCGTACACGCTGAAGAATTTCGCGTACTCGAACTTGACCGTGAATGGTGGCCAGTCGAGCGTGTTCAGCTTCCCGGCGAACTTGACCACGATCAACAATCTCACGATTTCGACTGGCATCGTGAACGCGGGCGCGTTCGCGTTCACCGGTGAGACACTCAGCAACAACGGCACGTTCCGCCTGGATGGCGGCAACGCGATCTCAATCACCAACGCAAACGACATCGATTCCGGTACCTGGGAATATGTCGGTACCGCCGGTCCGTACACGGTGCAGGATTTTGCGGCCAGCGACTATTACAACCTCCTTATTAATGGCAACGGCGCCACGTTCAACTTGGGATCGGATTTGCACGTGCACAACCACCTTACTTTGGCCGACGGCGCGCTTGATCCGACCGCGACCAACCACGGTATTCGCGTGGCCGGCAATTGGACCAACGCGGCAACCTACGTGACGCGTCAGGCGACGGTGACGTTCAACGGGTCCACGGTTCAAACCTTGTCCGGTTCGACCACCTTCTATGGTCTGCGCGACATCACGAGCGGAACCACGCTGCAATTTGCGGTCGGCGCCACGCATTACGTGACTGGCATGGTGGAGATGCGCAACATCGGTCTGCGTTCAACGGGTGCTGCCGGCACCACGTGGTACTTTACGGTCACGGGTTCGAGCCGCACGTTTGATCGTCTGACGGTTCGCGATTCGAACGCGTCGCTTGGGCAGCAGCTGCGCGCCGACAATTCGACGGACTTGGGCAACAACACGAACTGGGATTTCTTGGCGCCGAACGCGGTAAGCAATTTGTCGGCGGTTACCGGCGCGTTGACCGGCAGCATCAACCTGACATGGAACGCGACCGGCGACGAAGCGGCGCTGGGTGCGCTCAACAATTCGACGTTCACAATCCAATACACGACGGACACTGCCTTCGCGAGCTGGGATCCCGTCTCCGCACAACCTGCGCATGTCTTCCGAATTCATTTAGCGACCAATGCTACGCCGGGCTCCGCCCAAGGATATACGCTTGCGGGTCTCGTCAACGGCAGCACCTACACGTTCCGTCTGTGGACGCGCGACGATGTTGACCGTTATTCGACGATCTCCAACTCCACGAGTGCCATGGCAGCCAACGGCCAGACCGTGACCTGGCTCGGCATCACGCCGTCATGGGAAGACGATGCGAACTGGTCGACCGGATTGCGTCCGACTTACGCCGATACCGTCATTATCCCGGTCACCGGCAACAACCCGGTGATGACGTCATCGAACACGATTCTCGGCATCACCATGAACAGTGGCGCGTCGCTCACGCTCGAGAGCTCGACCTTTACGGTGAGCGGCGGCATCAATTCGAATGGAACATTGATTATCTCGACGGGCAACACAGTTTCTTTCCCGAGCAACGTGTGGGACGTCAATTCCGGAACGGTTTCTTACGAAGGCGCGGCTTCCTTCACGGGCCTCATCGCCGGAAATATCTATAACAATCTGCGCATCAACAACGCGGGCGGCGCGTGGACGCTCAATCAAGATCTCACTGTGAACAACGACTTCGTTCTCGATGCCGGCACGCTGAACGCGTCGAACCGTTTGATCTCGGTCGATCGCAATCTCCTTCGCACCGCCGGCGTGTTCACGGCGGGCACCTCGACGGTTACGCTCACGGGCACCGGAAGTGTGGCTGGGTTCACCGGCGCTAATGCATTTGCGCATCTCGCGTTGGCGGCCAACACCTACACGACCACGCTGGCCGGTAACATCGAAGCCAGCGCGACGCTTGCGTTCAATGGCGGCATCGTGTCGCAGTCCGGATCGCATGAGTTGAAATTGGCGTCGCTCGCCGCGAACCCGGTTTCAATCACGGTCGGCACCGTCATGAACTTCTCGACCTTCACGTGGGAATCGTCGAACGCCCTGGCCACTCTGCCCGCGTTCGCTGGATACCCGGCGCTGATTCTGCAATCCAATCGCGCGGGTGTGGCTTCAACCTTCGCGCTGGCCGGCAATGTCACTGCTACCGAAGTGGCCGTGTACAGTGTGGGGACGGCGACCCAGACCATTCTCGACTTGAATGGGTTCAATTTGAATTCGTCCAGCTCCGTGTATGTCGGTCTGTCGACCGATACGGGCCGCGGCACGATCATGGTGCGCACCGGCAACTTGGGTGTGGCGGGGAACCTGCTCTTCCACAACACGCAATCGGTGTTGAACATGGGCACTTCAACCGGAACATCGGTGGCCGGCAACTTCTTGTACGGCGGCAGCACTGGCACGTTGACCGTTCTCAACTCGACCATGGTGTTCAACGGCGCAGCCAACCAGAAGATCGACAGCCAAGGTTGGAACCTGGCGACCGTGCGCGTGCTCAACACGTCGGCCGGCGGCGTTACGTTCATCACACGCACCACGCTCGACAATTTGACAGTCGCGGGTCTCAGCCAATCGGCGACGGTTTACATGGCGGCCACCACCACGATGACGGTGAACAGCGTGCTGCGCTTGAACGGTTCCGCCGGCAATTATGTGGTGCTGCGTTCCACGGTTGCGAATGTTGCGTCGCACTTGATTGTGGGCGCGGGCGCTTTCTCGGTTAATTATGTGGACATTAAGGACAACGATGCTTCGGGCGGCGCGCAAATTATCGCGACCAACTCGGTTGATTCCGGCAACAACCGGAATTGGGACTTTGCTCCGCCGGTCGCGGTGGTATTGACCGCTTTGGCGGGTCCTGGTCCGCGCGACGGCACGCTGTCATGGAGCGCGCCGGCCGATGATGGTTCGACAGGCTCACCACTAAGTGGTTCGTATTACATTCAATATTCGACCAACCCGGCGGTGGTGTGGTCGACGGCCACCGTGCAGGGTCGCATCATTATTGCGACCAGTGGCGTGACGCCCGGCATCACGGTCAGCACCACGTTGCCGAACTTGATTTTGGGCGTGACCTATTACTTCCGCCACATGTCCGTGGACGATGTGGTCCGCTGGTCCACGTATTCCAATGTCGCGACATTGTTGATCCCCGACAATATTCCGCCCGCCGCGATCTTGGACTTGACGGCCGCCACCGCGGCCGGCGAAGGTCAGATTGATTTGGATTGGACCGCCCCCGATGCGGACGGAGGTGACCCGCAAGGTATTGCGGTGAGCTCCTATCAATTGCGTTATTCAACAACGAGCGTGGGTGCCCTCGCCGACAACACCACCGCGTGGTGGAACCAGGCCGACGTTGCCTCCGGCTTGCCGACGCCGAGCTTGCCGGGCATAGCCGAAACGTACGTATTCAATGCGCCTCATTATGGTGTCACTTATTACTTCGCGATCCGCAGCCTGGATGCGAGCGCCAACCTTTCCGACATCGACGTAAACACGGCGACGCCCGGGAATCAGGCGAACGCGGATTCGATCGACCTCGTGCCGAACGCGGTGAGCAATCTGCAGGCGGTGCCGGCTTCAAGCCAGGTAACGTTGACGTGGAACACGGTGTCGCATGCGGACTTCTGGAAATACCAACTCTTCAGTTCGTCGATCTCGGCGGGGACGCTCACGCTCAGGACCGAATTGTTCGGTTCCACTCATAGCTCGCACATCGATTTGGGACTCGACAACAACGTGACCTATTATTACCAGATGGTCACCGTCGACAAAGGGACCACCACGTACCTGGGTGTGCCGCTGTCCTCGGCCACGGCGATTGTTTCGGCGGTCACGAACCAGCAGGCGCCGAACGCGCCGGTCATTTCGTCGACGGACACCGTGTCCACCAATAACTTCTCGATCCGTTGGGCCTGGACCCAGGTAACGCCGCCGAGCGTGACCAACTTCCGCGTGTACATGTCGAGCATCGATATTTCCGGCGCGCTTTCGAACACGACCACAACGTATATGCAATTGGGCCTGTTGCCGAACCAGGGCGTCACCGTTGAAGTCGGCGCCACCAACCCGGCCGGAACGACTTTGTCGACGCCCTTCACGCGCTACGTGCTGGCGAACCAACCGCTGAACTCGGTGGTCACCACCGTATCGGACATGAGCATTGCGCTCGATTGGACCGAAAACGGCAACGTGGGGACGCCGGTTTATCAAGTGGAATACGCGCTCTCCAACACGTTCGCGAGCGCGACCACGGCGCAGGCGACCGTGAGCGGGATGACTATCAACAATCTGCAACCCGACACCATTTACTTCCTGCGCGTGCGTGCTTTGAACGGCGACAGCATCCCGACCACGTGGGACGTGATGCTCACGACCCGCACCGACGTCCGGCAAGACCGCCTCTCGCCGGCACCCCCCGGCGGTGTCTGGGGTTCGCTCAGCAACCAGACCGGCGACCTGACGTTCTCATGGGACCCGGTGACCAAGAACGCGAACGGCACCAATTTGACCGACCTGGCCGGTTATGTCGTCAACACGCTGGATTCCATGTACATGCCCGAAGGCAATTGGGTTGGGTCCGTTATCACCACGTCGAGCGTGGTGATCAATGTGTCGCTTGCAACGAACACCTATATCGCGGTGCGCGCTGTCGATACGAATGGCAACCAGTCGTTGACCTCCAGCATTCTGCGCGTGCCGGACATGAAATATCTTTCGCTCGCCGATGACCGCTTGAGCTGGTTCGAGTGCTCGTCCAGCATGGCGAACACCTTGCGCGCGGGTTACAGCACGAACAACGGCATCTCTTATTCCGTGCACGGCTATGAAATGGTGGAGCATTACACGAACGGGAAAGTGATCAAGTCCGTGCGTTTCCGCGCTTACCGCGGCGACACGGTGACATCCGTTCCAAGCCGCGTGTTTGAGGAAGCCGAGGGCACACTGAACATTGCTTATGTCGTCTCGGGCGGCCAAGTGGTGCAAGGCACGCCCGCGCGCTTGTCGTACTTCCAGGCGATGATGTCGAGCTCGGGTTCCTCCCTGCGCGGCTCGGCGCTTTCCGGCGAAGGCGATGAAGGCCTTGTGCGCTCGCAAGACGTGCTCGACAACATCGGCAACCCGGTGCTCGCTGACAGCGGCCTCGCGAAACGGATTTCCGTGTTCTGGAACAACGGCGCGAAATGGGTGAAGCTGGGTACCAGCGTGGACACCACCGCGCAAACGGTGACGGTGCGTACGGCGCGCCTAGGCACGTATCAATTGCGGCAAGCGTCGCAATTGGGCGATACCTCTCTCTTGCAGGTCTATCCGCGTATCTTCACGCCAAACGGCGACGGCGCGAACGACGTGGTCTTGTTCCAATACGGCGAAGGCGTGCTCGACGAGGAACTGACCGGCGAGATCTACGACCTGAACTCGGCCAAAGTGGCGACATTGGTGCCCGGTCCGGACCCGGCCACATTGATGTGGAACGGCAAAACCGAAAGCGGCGAAGTGGTGGGCGCCGGCATCTACATCTACCAACTCAAAGTGGGCGGCACGACCGTCAACGGCAGCGTGGTCGTCGCGAAATAACTTGTTCCGGGCCGCTACACCGATTCAAATCGTTGCAAGGCTTGTTTCCAGGGGAGGACATCGACGCCGGAACTGAGTCGTCGGGGGACGGTGTCCTGGAGCGAGGCGACGATGAGCGGCACTTTTGGAAATTGGTTTTGGAACGCGCGCACCGTGGCGGTGGAGAGGTCGGCTTGGCCCGATTTGCATTCGATCGCCAAAACCGGGCCGTGACTTTTGGTCACCAGCAGATCGATCTCGTGTTTGCCCTCTCTCCAAAATGAAAGCCCCGCTTCTTTCTCCTGATAGTCTCTTAGTCGGGTCGCCTCGCGGACGAACCAAGTCTCGAAAAGAAACCCCAATTCCAGCGGCGTGGGCGGGTCTGTCAACCTGTTCTGGATGGAGCGGACCACGCCACAGTCAAAGAAATAGAATTTTGGGCGCGCTTTTTTCCTTTCGCTGCGGTCCCAAGGCCACAGGAATTCTCCCAGCAAGGTGTCTTCGAGAATGGAGTAATACTCTTTCACGCTGCTCATGGGGACCGCGCACTCGCGCGATACATTGGCGAATTCGATGACTTGACCGTTCGATTGGGCCGCAATTCCCAGGAAACGTTGGAAGGCGCCGACGTTTCGGGTAATGGCTTCTGCTTGGATCTCCTCTTTGATGTACGTGGTGTAATAGGATTTTAGAAGGTGGCGCGCCTCCGCCGTCTGACTGTCCAGAAGCAGATCGGAAATTTTGGGGAGCGTTCCGAAGTGGCAGGCGTTCGCGAGGTCAAATTGCTCGCCGATTTCTTGATGCGTGAGCGGATGCAGTTTGAGGTCGCGCGCGCGGCCTCCCAGCAAGTTGGCGCCGCCCCGGCGCAATTTTCTGGCGCTGGACCCCGACAATAAAAACCGCAGGGATTTTTCCTCAATTCCTTTTTGGACATAATCGAGCAACGCCGGGACCCGTTGGATTTCATCCACGACAACCACGCTGCCGGCATTTAAAGGAAGCAGTTGTTGCCAAAATAGACCGGGATTTTTCTGGTAGTCCAAATGAATTTCAGGATCGAGGAGATTAATGAATAAATCGGTCTTCATTTCACGTAAAAGGAAGGATTTTCCCGTCATTCGGGGCCCAAATAGGAAGGCAGAACCATTGATAGTCTGTAAGTTTAAAGCACGTTTAAATTTCATAATGTAATTATGTTATTTAATACGACTAAATAACAATAGGACAGTTATTTTGTTGGTTTGGTTTGAGCGGTTTTCGCGGCTTCTGCTTCTGCGGCCGCTTGAGCGGCGCGCTTCTTGATGGCGGAAATTGATTTGGAGAGTTGGGCCCGGACGTCGTCATCGGCCTCGCCGTTGTACGCTTTCTGGATATCTTTTAGTTCCTTCGACGTTCCGAACTGCTTGAAATAAACCCCCGCAAACAAACGGATGTCGGCGTCGGAAGAAGCAAGCTGCTGCATGACCGCTGCGCTTTTCCGTTGCGCCACATCCAAACCCGCCTTGGCGCGCTCGCGGACGTATTCGTTGTCGCTGGCCGTCATTTCCTTGAGTACTTCCGAGAAATTATTCTGCTTCGAATGCGTCGCGGCCATCGCCAGCGCGGCCGCGCCCTGGATTTCCGGCGTGGGGTCTTCCGATAACTTCACGAGCGGGTTGATCGCTTTTTCCGTCTGCAAAAGGCCGAGCGCGAGCGTGGCGTTCTGGCGCAGCGACAAGATGGGGTCATTGTTGGCCACATCAATGAAACGGGGAAGCGCGGAAGGTTCTTTCAGGCGGCTGAGCGCGTTTATGGCGGCCGAGCGCACGAGGAGCCCTTTGTGTTTGCTCGCTTCCAATAACGCCGGCGCCGCGCTTTTCACTTCCAGTTCTCCGAGCGCCCAGGCCGAGCGTTCTTTCACGCGGATGTTCGCGGCCGGATCTTTCAGCGCGTCGATCAGGTCTTTCTTCTGCGTTCCCGAAATTTTCCTTTTCTCCACCATCGCATCGATCTTCGCGACTGCTTCCTCCGGTTCCATGGTCGCCAACGCCGCGAAAATGGTGGGGGCCATTAGCAGAAGCAACGCAAAAAGAACCCCACCCCTGACCCCTCCCCTGACGGGGAGGGAGAAAGACTGGGGAGGGCGGGTTCCAGAAAATGGGAGGGTGCTGCCCCCAAAACAACTGTTCCCCTCCCCAGCGGGGAGGGGGTAGGGGTGGGGTTTCCCCTGTTGTTTAAACAAGTGTTTTCCGCCCCTCAAGCGCGCGGGCGAGGGTCAGTTCATCGGCGTACTCGATGGCAACGCCGGAGGGGAGTCCATAGGCGAGGCGTGTCACTTTCTTTCCGAGCGGCTGGATGATCTGCGTGAGATACGTCGCGGTCGCTTCGCCTTCGACGGTGGGGTTCGTGGCCAAAATCACTTCTTCGATGCGCGGGTCGTCGGTTTTTAGGCGTTTCAATAACGGTTCGATGCGCAGTTGTTTGGGGCCGATACCGTCGAGCGGTGACAGCACGCCGCCCAGCAAGTGGTACGCGCCGCGGTACGCGCCCGAGCGTTCCACCGCTTCCAAGTCCGCCATTTCTTCGACCACGCAGAGTTGGGAGCGTTCGCGTTGGCTGTCCGTGCAGCGCGGGCAAGGTTCTTCTTCGGTGAAGCTGCCGCAAAGCGTGCAGCGTTTCAGGTTTTTCTTCGCGTCCAGAATTGTGCGGAGGATATTTTCGGTTTCTTCAGAACGCATCAAGTGAAGCGCAATACGCTCGGCCATCTTGGGGCCAACGCCGGGCAACTTCCGCACCGCCAAAACCAGATTGTGCCAGCGTTGCGACATCATAACGCCGTCATCCCCGAATGTCTCTATCGGGGATCTCTACTAGAAATCGCCCTGGTGCCAGAAAAATAGAGGCCCCCGATTGAAAATTTCGGGGGCGACTACTTGCGCTCACGTTTCACCACGCCGGGGAAATGTTTGAGCGCTTTTTGCGCGGCCGCGCCGGCGTCGGCGGGTTGCACTTCTTCCAAATTGTCATTCCCTCTCCCTTCAGGGAGAGGGCTAGGGTGAGGGAACGAGGCAGGTGCAGCTTTCACCGGGCCCTCACCCCGGCCCTCTCCCTGAAGGGAGAGGGAGACAGCTTTCTCAAGTCGCACATCCACCGGCACCACGCCGCCGAATTTCTTCTGCAGAAAAATTTTGATCACGTCCATCGAGCGGTTGAGCATGTCGTTGTTGAAAATTTTGTCCACGGTAAGAAGCACGCGGCCGCCTTGCACAGATGGCACCGCTTGTTCGAGCGCCGTGGCCAACAAACCTTTGGTTTGCGCGACCTCGTTCACGAAACTGTCCCAGGAGGCCACCACGGATTCCGCGGAAACATCACCGGCAGGGATTGCAGCCACGGAAACCGGTGCAGGCGTTTTAAAAACAGGCGTGTTCCCTCTCCCTTCAGGGAGAGGGCTAGGGTGAGGGGACGCTGAGACAGGTGCAGCTTTCGCCGGGCCCTCACCCCGGCCCTCTCCCTGAAGGGAGAGGGAGCCACTGCTTCTGAGAGTAGTCGGCGGTGTTTGTTTTTCGAGTTGCTCCAACCGTTCAATCAACGCGCGCGCGTCCAAGGTTTTTTGGCCCAGGCGCAATGCGTACACTTCGAAGATCGCGCGCGGCGTCTCGGAATGGCGCATATCATCCAGCGCGCGCGAGAGCAGGCGGATGTTTCGTTCCAATATCTGAAAATCAAACGACGCTGCGGCCTGGCCCAGGTTTTTTGAATCCACTTTGAACGCGTCTTCGACGCCGGCCTTGGCCAGGAGCAGGTTGTGGTAATACGTCTGCAAATCTTTCCCGAGCTGCGTCAGGTCGACGCCGTTCTGCACGGTCTCGTTGATGGAACGCAGGATCTGGATGGGATCTCCGGCGAGAATGGTTTGCGCAAAACCGCGTACCAGGTCCATCGGTAAAAGCCCCAGCAGGTCGCGGATCGTGTTCGGTGTGATGCCGTCCGGTGCGAACACCACGGCCTGGTCCAAGAGCGACAACGCGTCGCGCAAACTTCCTTCCACAAACCGCACCACGTCGGCCAGCGCTTCATCGGCCACTTTGATTTTTTCTTTCGCGCAGATTTCCTTCAAATGTTTGAACACGTGGTCGGCCGAAATAGGACGCAAGCTGAACCGTTGGCAGCGCGAGAGGATCGGCGCCGGGATTTTCTGGACTTCGGTGGTGGCCATCATGAACACCACGTGCGATGGCGGTTCTTCGAGTGTTTTTAAGAGTGCGCCGAACGCGTCTTTCGTGATCTGGTGGGCTTCATCGATGATGAAAATGCGGTAGCGGCTGCGGGCCGGCGCGTACTTCGCGCTCTCGCGGAGTTCGCGGATCTGTTCGATGCCGCGGTTGGAGGCGCCGTCGATCTCAAGAACATCGTCGGTGGAATTGCTCTCGCTGATGGAAATGCAGGCGTCGCATTTGTTGCAGGGGGTTTTTGTGGGGCCTTTTGCGCAGTTGAGGCATTTGGCCAGGATGCGCGCGGTCGTGGTTTTGCCAACGCCGCGGGGGCCTGAGAACACGTAGGCGTGCGCGACGCGGCCCGATTCAACGGCGTTTAAAAGGGTTTGAGAGACGGCATTCTGGCCCACGACCTCTTCAAAGGTCTGGGGCCGGTATTTGCGGGCGAGAACAACGTAAGAATTGGACATGCGCTCAAGAAACCTCGTCGTAAAAGATGGGCGATGGTAGCATTCTTCTTAGAGTTTAGAGTTTCGCTCTTAGTTCTTAGAATTTCTTCTGCCGGGGAAACTCTGAGAACTAAGAGTTAAACCCTAAATTCTAATGAGAGTGGGCGCCGCCGTGGCTGATGAGCGCCATCAACCCGAACCCTAATAATAGGAGGAAGATCTGCCCCAGCGTTTCCTTGGCGCTCGTGTGTTCGTGAAGCTGGGGGATCAGGTCGGCCAAGGCGATGTACAAAAAGCCGCCCGCGGTCAGCGGGACGAGGATGCTTTGCAGGACCGGGGCCGATTCCAGGAAGAAATACGTGATGACCGCGCCCACGATCGCCGCGGTGGCGGTCAATGCGTTCACGATCAGCGCGCGTTTCATGGAATAACCGCCGCGCACGAGAATGCCGAAGTCGCCCAATTCCTGGGGGATTTCGTGGAGCACGATGGCGGCCGTCACCGAAAGGCCCACGCGGTAATCAATAAGGAAGGAGCTCGCGATGATCGCGCCGTCGATGAAGTTGTGGACCGCGTCGCCGGTGATCACCATGCTGGCTGCGATAGGCTTTTGGTGGTCGCCCGAGTGCTGGTGGGAGTGGCAATGGCGCCAGATCAGAAACTTCTCAAGGATGAAAAAAATGAACACGCCGGCGCCGATCATGAGCAGGCCGTTGTTGGTGTTTTGTTCCAGCGCTTCGGGGATCAGGTCCATGAACGCGCTGCCGAGCATCGTGCCCGAGGCCAGGCTCACGAAATAAAACGTCAGTGTGTTCAGGTTTTTTTTCGAAAAGAAAAAGAAGATCCCGACGAAGGAAATGAGCCCGATAAGGGCCGTGGCGCAAAGAATAGAGAGAAAAATCATGGCGCGGACGTTACAAAAAAGGGGTCAAGTCTGCGTTTTGCACTTATTGATCAAGTGCTTCCAAGATGGCGGCGCTTTGGTTGTCCTTCCACGCTTCTCGAAAAGAGGCCAGCGCCGCCGGCACGCGCGGGTGGCCGCTGTTTTTGAGCATGTTCAAAATGGAGAGCACTTCCTGTTCGGTTTCGCCTTGCGCGCGCGTCTTGGTCAGCTCGGTCAGCCGTAGGATCAAATCCTCGATGAGTTGACGGTTGTTGGCCACGCCGCGTTCGTTCAAGGCCGACAGAGCCGCGTCGCGGATTTTCGGGTCGCGGTCCCGGTAGAGCGCGGCCCACGACGTGCTGTAGTCTTCGTGCAATAGCACCAGCGCGATGAGCCGCGGGCCCACCACGCGGTGCACTACCGGGTCCGGGTTTTTCATCGCGCGGTCGTAAAAACGCAGCGTGGAGAACGCCGGGTCGTTGCCGAGCGTCACCGGCGACACTTCCATAAGGTATTCCTTCGCGTCTTCGGGTTCAAACACGCGGATATCGGATTTCTTCACCCAGCCATCCCGGTCCGGAAAGCGTTCACCGGCGGGCCGCGTCTCTTTGGTCGTTGCCGCGAGATAAACATCGAGACCGGGCTGAACGCGCACGCGATCCGCCTGTCGGCCGTCGGGCAGGTCCAGATTAGCATCGGGAAAAACCCGCACCATATCGCCGGTCATCATGCGAAACAGTTCTTTTTTACCATCGACGGATTCAAACACCGGCACGTCGTCCCACAACACGACGCCCATCGGCAGTCCCTCGCGTTTTTTCCGGCCGACCGCGCGCGGATCGAGCGGCGGCGCCATAACAACTTCAGGGACCGGCAATGGGTTGGGTGGAAGGGGAAGCACAAGTTTTCTGTCGCTGGTTTCTTGCCGTTGCAGCTGCCGCATCATTTCGTCGCGCGTCTCTCTCAGCGTCCCCTCACCCTCGGTCCCTCTCCCAGTGGGAGAGGGAGGGCTTTCCTCAAGAGGCAGGTCCCCTCTCCCCTCGGGGGAGAGGGCAGGGTGAGGGCCGGAGACAGGTGCCGGTCGGCGTACGGATAGGATGGCCAGAGCGAAAATAACGACGAGAACGACAATGAGCGGTATCGTTTTTCGGTTCACGCTTATTCTTGACCAGTTTGGATCACAATGTTAAGTTCCCTCACGAACCCCTCCTCCGTCGTAAAATTGGGAGGAATATTAAAATGAAATTATCACAAGCGAAAAGAAAATATAAAAACCAATGGATCGCCTTTAAATACAGCGATCGAGAAAAAGCCATTGGAAAAGTTGTCTGTCACGATAGCGACCGCAATCGTTTTCACGAAAAACTGCGATCCCGGCGAAAGCGTCTGACAGGCGAATACTTGTTATACACCGGCAAATCTTCCCTCCCGAAAAATTGGGGGATTTTGCTGTGTATGAAATAACACTCCCGCCAAATTTAAAATCAATAATTGTTCCTTCCGTTAATTTGACCGGACTATCAGGTATGGCTGAGGCCGACCTCTTGCTCGATACGGGTGCTGGTTTTTCCATGATCACGTGGAATCTTGCGGTTGACCTTGGATACAACCCCGCCGTTGAAAAGGGAATTCCAATAATAACCGGAAACGGAACGGTCGTGATGCCAATTATTCGTTTGAAAGCGATTGTTCTCGGCGATATCTCTGTACAGAACATATTGGCTATTTGCCATGACGTCCCGGAGCTGAGTAATTGTGAAGGCTTGCTTGGCCTTAACTTTCTCAAACACGTCAGGACTGTGATTGATTTTAAAGAGCTTAGACTAACGATCGATTAATAGAGGATCTTAAACGTGACGGTGTGCGTGATGCCGAGGTTTTTGTTGGTGGCCATGCCGTAATCGAGGCCGAGGTTGACGTAAGTGGCTTCCGGCGCTGATGCGCGCGCTTTGTTGGGAGATGAACTTCCCAGTGTCATCGGAGCCGCGGCCGATCTATCGTAAAAATCTTCCACGGCGATTTCGGTGCGGTTGGTCCCCATTGTTTCGCCGTCTTCCATCCGGATCAGCCGCATCGTAACGGAATAACGGTCATCGACCCGCTCCACGTTGCCGCTCACGATGAAGTCCCTTCCGAGTTCGTCGCCCACGATTTTGAAACCGCCATTCTCCGCAAATTTTCTGCGGACCACCACCTGCGCGGCAGATCCCGATTGGTCTTTGGACGTGAACGAGAGCACCGACAACGTCGGTCTCTCAACCGGGGATTCGATCTTCTTATAAGAATCCAACAGTTTGTCAACGGAACGTCCCAGAATTTCCTGCGCCATGGCCGACACGGTCTTGGTGGCCGGCGCTTTTACGGACGCGGTAGTGGTTTCTTGGCGGATGGATTTTTGCGGACCCAATATGTCGACGCCGAGGCCGCCCGTGAATTCCAGCGTGTCGGTGTGAAAGAGGCCGCCGCGAAACCGGAGGAAGCGGTTGGCGGTCCATTCCACGCCGGCCGATTTGCGGTCCACTTTGTCTTGACCGTGCGCCAGGTCGGCGACCGCGAGCCAATTACGCAGGTCAAAAGACACGCTGGCCCGAATCGTCATGGGAAGAGCGAATTCGGCGCTGCCCAGCGGCCCGTTGTATTTCTTGCCGCTGCCAAAATTTTGCACCGCCAGCCCCACACCCCAGCGTTCGCTTAGGCGCCCAATGGCTCCCACGTCAAAAGCGCTGACGCTGGTTTTTTCTCCCTGGATCTGTCCATTGATACTTTTCGCGCCCAAGCCCACGCTCAAGCGCGGGTGAAACGCGTAAGAAAGCCCCGCGTGCATCAGCTGATCGCGGACCGAAAACCCGCCTTCGGGAATGTCGTTGGCCGTGTAACCCATGTCCTCGGCCTTGAATTGCCGGTACTCGAATCCAATGCCGAGCCGCTTGCGGTGGAATTCACGTTCAGCGGGATCGGCCCTCTTATAGTCGGGCGAAAGACGGAACGGAAAACCCACGGAGAACGATTGCAGCGACGAATCTTCGAAATAGCTCAAGTAACTTGCTTGCAAGTCCACGCGTTCGATGCCCATAAGCCCGGCGGGATTCGCTTCCAGCATGGCCGCGTCGTTGGCCGAGGCGCCGAGCGCTCCGCCCATGGCGGCCGCGCGCGCGCTCATGGGGATTTTCAAAAACGGAAACAGGGTGGATCCGGCGCCCTTCGATTCGGCGGCAGACACCGGTATAAAACTAGTCACTACTAGAAGGAGCGCCGTCACCAGGAAGGGCGTCGTCACGAGGAGGAGCGCCGTCATCCCGGCGAAAGCCGGGATCCAGGTTTCAAACCTGTTTTTAAAATCATGTTTAAAGCCTGGGTCCCGGCTTTCGCCGGGATGACGATGGGTGTTGGGATGACGATGGGTGTTGGGATGACGGAACGTTCGGGGACGACGAATCATGTTCATTGTTTGATCGTCAACTTGCCGTTGACGTCCCCGCGCGAAGTTTTCGCGAAATAGAAATAAATCCCGGGCGCCAGATACGAACCGTCATCGTTTTTTCCATCCCAGAATTTTGTGCCGGTCAACGTTTTCACGAGCTCGCCGGCCGCGTTGTAAATTTTGATTTCAATCCCGTCTTCGCCGAGCGCCGCCGGCAACGCGAACGTCGCTTGCGCGACTTGGAGCGGGTTGTAGGGATTCGGATAGAGGTTGGTTTCGCCGCCGCCCGAATGCGCCACCACGGTGTCTCCATCCAGCGCCGACTGCACCGCCCGCGCCGCGTTCACGAGGCCATGTCCGTACGATGTGTCCGGTCCCGGCGTGCCCAAATCGGTCGCCGTAAAGTTGATGTATTTCGCCACTTGGGCGGGGGAAATTGCCGGCGCGACCGCGCGGATCAAGGCCGCGACGCCCGCCACGATCGGTGATGCGAACGACGTCCCGTCGTTGCCGCCCGTGAGTTCATCGCTGGTGTCGTTCGGTGGAATGGTGGAAAAAACGCTGACGCCCGGCGCCACCAAGTCGATGGGACTTCCGGTGCATGAGAAAAAAGCCAACCGGTTAAGCGAATCGGTCGCGCCGACGGCGATGACGTCGGCAATAGAGGCAGGGAAATTGACCGGCCGGCCCGCGCCGTCGTTGCCGGTCGCCGCCACCACCACCACATTGTTGTCGATCGCGTATTCGACCGCCGAACGCACCGCGTTGGAGGCGGAAGATCCCCCCAAGCTCATGTTGATCACCTGCGCGCCGTTATCAACCGCGTAGAGGATGCCCTCGGCCACCGCCGAAAAATCACCGTTTCCATCGGCATTCAATACCTTGACCGCCATGATCTGCGCGTCCGGCGCGACACCCGCGATGTTGTTGGTGTTGTTGGTTTCGGCGGCAATAATGCCGGAGACCCGCGTGCCGTGAAATTCCCCGGTGTTGTCATCAATAGGATTTGGGTCAGCGCATTGTTCCGGCCCGAGAAAAGCGTCTGTTTCGTTGCAAAAGGCATCGCCGTCCCAGTTGATTTCAATTTGTGTGCCGTACGCCCCCGAATTTCCCGATGGGGCCGGGTTGGACCAGAGCGACCCGTCCAGGTCCTGGTGCGTCGGAGTAATTCCGCTATCGAGCACGGCCACAATAACGCCGGTGCTGTTCGCGACGCTGATGCCCGTGCTGATTTTCCAAGCGTCTTCAACGTTGGTGAAGCGGCGCAGCAACGAATATTGGTTGTCGCTCTGGAAATCAACGTCGTTGGGCGGGTCTTGCGGGAAAGCGTTGGCGCGGAGGACGCCGTTCGGTTCAGCAAACTCGATGTCGGGGTCCCGGTTGAGTTGATCAACGAACGACTGCAATGTTTGTCCGCGCGGTACCGCCACCACATCGACGGCGATCGCGCCCAATTCACGGGTACGCACGACGCCCATTTTTTTTAGCGCGCCGCCGCGGACGGCGGGACCGCGGCCGTCTTTGTATTTGACGAGGACTTGGGGGAGTGCGTCGCGGACTTCGCCGGTGGGACTGACGTATTTTTGAAGAGAGGCGGCGGAGGCGGGGGAAAGAGCGAGGGCAAAACCCATGGCTACTAAAAACGTCGCCCCCGCATGTCTTAAGCGGGGGCCTCTATTTTTCTGGGGCCCAACATTCCTGGTAGAGGTCCCCGATAGAGACATTCGGGGACGACGGCTTTGTTTCAAAGTGACTCCGTTAATTCAACTATTTCATCGCGAGCTGTTTCGGCGCATCAATGGCGCGTTTGTTCATTCGCGCCATGGCCTCATCGCGGACCCGGATAAAGTCCGGCATGTCCGCTTTGGCGACCGATGATGCCGCTGGAAAACTCATCCGCAAGAAATTCTGTTGCGAGCCGTTGACCAACATTTCGAAGTGTAAATGCGGCCCGGTGGAGAGTCCAGTGTTTCCTACATTTCCTATGTATTGGCCCTGCGCAATCGATTGACCCATCCGCACGCCGATCCGCGAGAGATGCCCGTAGCGCGAGATGTAACGGTTGTTGTGGCGGATATCCACGCATTTGCCGTACCCCTTGTACCACTCGGCGCGCACCACGGTCCCGTTTCCGATGGCGGCGACCGGCGTGCCCACCGATGCCGCGTAATCGGTGCCGTGATGGGGCCGGTAGGTCCGCAAAATGGGGTGCATCCGCCGCGGATTAAAACCCGAGGAGATGCGGAACACGCCTTTCGTGAACGGCGCGCGCAAAAATTGGCGCTGCATCGCTTTTCCGTCGGGATCAAAAAAATCGTGCCGTTTCGCGCCGGGCGCGGTGTAACGGACCGCGACGTTTTCTTTGTACTTGGTGCCGGAGCCTGTGTAAGAGGCGGCGATCACGCGCATGTGTTTGCCGCCCCGCATGGGTGTATCGCTGCCGATGAGATATTCCTCTTCCAACAACACATCCAATTTATCGCCTTTGCGTTGTTCCGTGAAAAAGTCGACGCGCCAGCCGAAGATGCTTTCGCCGAGTTCGTAGGTGAGATTGTCGATCAAGGTGGGGTTGTGCCCGGCCGCCCTCAAATCCGCCTCGAGAAATCGCGTCACTTCTTGCGTGATGCGCCGCTCCATCCATACGGTTTCGCGCTTGAGAGCGTTCGAAACGTATACGTTTAGGCTGCTGCGCATTACCTCGTAAGCGTGGGCCGGATCAATGATGTACGTGAATTTTTGAAAAATGCCGTCGGTCGATGTGACGATTTCAAAGTTTTTTCCGGGCAAAATCGACTCGGGTTTCATTTGTTCGCGGAAGGATTTTTGGATGGGGCTCACATACTTGGGATCAAGGCCGCCTTGTTTGATTAATAGGAGGCTAAAAACGTCGCCTGGTTTGATCGTGCCGGTGGTGATGATGACGGGCGGAGGCGCGGGAGTGAAGAACTTGAAACCCTGGCCCGGTTTGATCAAAAAAATCATCGCGGTCACGCCTGTTCCAAAGAGTCCGAAGACGATCCAATGCCGCGGACTGAAGCGCCGGTGCGGTCGTGGAGATGGTGGTGGAAAATCCATGTGAGCGGGGATTATAACACAGCCCTTTTTCGTCATCCTGGAATGCCTTAATCCAGGATCCATTCTCGACGAAAAAGTGGGCCCTGGATAAAAAATTTCCAGGGCGACGAATTAATTTTTCCCTCGAAATTCGTCGTTTTTCCCTATGAAACCCGAAGTTTGACACACCCAGTATGTTGTAGTAGAAAGCCGCGCTGCCCCAACATGTAGTGGGTAACGAAATTTACGAGGTGATTTGACCGTATGCCGACCCCATCCCTAACCAAATCAAACAAAATGAAAAAAGGACTCAAAGTAACGCCAAAGTTTTGCCCTGCCGGTGTTGACCCGCTTGATTTTTTGGAGTGGGAAAGTCGCACCTCATCCATTTCAAATCCGGACGGTTCGGTCGTTTTCAAAATGGAAAACGCCAGCATTCCGAAAGGGTGGTCGCAGGTTGCCACCGACATCATTGCCCAGAAATATTTCCGCCGCGCCGGTGTACCTTCCAAACTGAAGAAAGTTGATGAAGCCGACGTCCCCGAATGGTTGCAGCGTTCCGTTCCAGATACCGCCGAACTTGCGAAACTCCCTGAAAATAAACGATTTATAGGTGAAACGGACGCGGCCCAGGTTTTTAACCGCTTGGCCGGCTGCTGGACTTATTGGGGTTACAAACACGGTTACTTCGCGTCCGAAGACGACGCCAGGGCCTATTATAATGAGATGTTCGTCATGCTGGCCCGCCAGATCGCCGCGCCGAACTCTCCGCAGTGGTTCAACACGGGCTTGCATTGGGCTTATGGCGTGGAAGGACCGGCCCAAGGCCACTCTTTTATTGATCCCGCCACCGGACGCTTGATGCGTTCCACCAACGCCTACGAACATCCGCAGCCACACGCCTGTTTTATTCAGTCCGTTTCCGACGATCTCGTGAACGAGGGCGGAATCATGGACCTGTGGGTCCGCGAAGCGCGCATTTTTAAATACGGCTCGGGCACCGGCTCCAATTTCTCGATGATCCGCGGTTCCGGCGAGCCATTGTCGGGCGGCGGCAAGTCGTCGGGCCTTATGTCTTTCCTCCGTATTGGCGACCGCGCCGCGGGCGCCATCAAATCTGGCGGCACCACGCGCCGCGCCGCCAAAATGGTCACGCTCGATGTGGACCATCCGGACGTTGAGGAATACATCAACTGGAAAGTGGTTGAAGAACAGAAAGTGGCCGCGCTCGTCACCGGTTCCAAGCTCAACGAAAAACATTTGAACGAGATCATCAAGGCCGTGCACGCTTGGCCCGAGCAGTCCGAGAAATTGGACCGCAAGAAAAACACGCGCCTCTCCGCCGCCATCCGCGCGGCCGCCGGTGCTTGCGTCGCTGCCAATTACGTCGAGCGCGCGCTCGCGTTGGCGCAGCAAGGCGTCACCGCGATCAAGTTCCCCGTCTACAACACCGACTGGAACTCCGATGCCTACATCACCGTGTCCGGACAAAATTCGAACAACTCGTTGCGCGTGACCAACGGATTTATGGAAGCTGTCGAGAAAGGTTCCGACTGGCACCTGTTTTTCCGCACCGAAAAAGCCAAGGCCGAAAAAGAAATGCGCGATCCGAAACCCTGCAAGACCATCAACGCGCGCGACCTGTGGGACCAGATCAGCTACGCGGCCTGGAGCTGCGCCGATCCGGGACTTCAGTTCGACACCACTATTAATGAGTGGCACACTTGCCCCGAGGACGGCCGTATCAACGCGTCGAACCCGTGCAGCGAGTACATGTTCTTGGACGACACCGCCTGCAATCTGGCGTCCTTAAACCTCATGAAGTTCCATGATGAGTCGACCGGAAAATTCGATATCGAAGCGTACCGTCACGCCAACCGTCTGTGGACCATCACGCTTGAAGTGAGCGTGTTGATGGCGCAGTTCCCGAGTCAGGCCATCGCGCAGAAGTCCTACGATTTCCGCACGTTGGGGTTGGGTTACGCGAATCTGGGCGCCTATTTGATGGTGAACGGCATTCCTTATGATTCCAAAGAAGCGCTTGCCATCGGCGCCGCGCTCACCGCGATCATGCATTGCGTGGCTTACACGGCTTCCGCCGAGATGGCGCACATCAAAGGCCCGTTCCCGCGTTACTTCGCGAACCGCGAAGCGATGCTGCGCGTTGTGCGCAACCATCGCCGCGCCGCCTACAACGCGGCCCCGGAGGAATACGAAGGTCTGACGATTAAGCCCATTGGCATTGACCCGGCCTATTGCCCTGAAGATTTGCTCTCGGCGGCCCGCGAAGACGCGGACTTGATGGTTTCCCTCGGAGAAATTCACGGTTTCCGCAACGCGCAGGTGACCGTCATTGCGCCCACTGGCACGATTGGCCTCGTGATGGACTGTGACACCACCGGCATCGAGCCGGATTTTGCGCTCGTAAAATTCAAAAAGCTCGCGGGCGGCGGTTACTTCAAAATCATCAACAGCTCGATCCCACCGGCGTTGCGCAAGCTCGGATACAACACGCCGCAGATCGAAGACATCGTCCAATATTGCCGCGGCGCGGGTTCGCTGAAAGGCGCTCCGCACATCAACCACGACACGCTCAAGGCCAAAGGATTTACCGACGATGCGCTCAAAAAACTCGAAGAAGCGCTGCCGCAGTCCTTCGATGTGAACTTCGTGTTCAACAAGTTCTCGCTTGGTGAAGAGTTCTGTGTGAAAACGCTCGGCTTCACCGAAGCGCAGCTGAACGACTGGAACTTCAATATGCTCAAGTCGCTTGGTTTCTCCGGCGAACAAATCGCCGAGGCGAACGCTTACGTTTGCGGAACGATGATGCTCGAAGGCGCGCCGCACCTAAAAGAGGAGCACCTGGCCGTGTTCGATTGCGCGAACAAATGCGGCACCAAGGGCAAACGCTACATCGCTCCCATTGCCCACATCAAAATGATGGGCGCGGCCCAGCCGTTCATCTCTGGCGCAATCTCGAAAACCATTAATTTCCCGGCCGAAGCCACCATCAATGAAGTGCAGGACGCGTATTTGCAGTCTTGGCGCTCGATGGTGAAAGCGAACGCGCTCTACCGTGACGGCTCCAAATTGAGCCAACCGCTCAACACCGCTTCGGACACGCCCGAAGCCGAAGTCGCCACACAACTCGGCGACCAAGCCGGCCCCGTTCCGTCGACGCCGCTGCAATTGGCCGAAAAGATCGTGCATCGCTACATTGCCAAACGCCGCCGTCTGCCGGACCGCCGCGCGGGCTACACGCAGAAAGCCAAGATCGGCGGGCACACCGTTTATATCCGCACCGGCGAATACGAAGGGGGGGAGCTCGGCGAGCTGTTCCTCGACATGCACAAGGAAGGCGCCGCGTTCCGCTCGTTGATGAACTGCTTCGCGATCGCGGTTTCGCTGGGTCTCCAGCACGGCGTTCCGCTGGAGGAATTCGTCGAAGCTTTTGTGTTCACGCGCTTTGAGCCGAACGGCATGGTGAACGGCAACCCGCGCATCAAAATGTCGACTTCCATTATTGACTACATTTTCCGCGAACTCGCGATCACGTATTTGGACCGCCAGGATTTGGCCCAAGTCCAGCTCGAAGACCTGCGGGTGGATTCCGTCACGAAGAGCCCGGAATACGAATCGGAAGAAGTGATGTCCGAACGCGTGGTCCCGTTCCGCGAACCATCGCCGTTTAAGTTCACGACGCCCCGCTCGGGCCATGTCGAGAGTGATTCCACCGTCGACAAATTGGATATTTCCCCCTCCGCCCCGCAAACAACGCGGGCTACGGGGGACAAGTCCCTTGAAGTGGCCGCAACGATGAGCCTGCCCTCCGTAGCTCCCGTTTATCAGGGAGCGAAGGACGGGGCCACGTTTGTAGTAAATGGAGCCGCGGTTCCAGTCTCATTATCTGCGGCGCCGCGCCCTGGAAAAGCGGATAATGCCGCTCGCAAAATGCAGGAAGCGCGCTTAAAAGGTTACGAAGGCGATCCATGCCGTGAATGCGGTCAATTCACGATGGTGCGCAACGGAACCTGCCTCAAGTGCAACACGTGCGGCGCTACCTCCGGTTGCTCCTAAGATCATAATGTTTGTAATTGACAAATAAGTCAATTACGCGCATTATGGTTCCATGGCCATTGCATCGTTTGAGCATCGCGAGTATTTCCACCTTCTTGTCCTGCGCCAGCTGGCCCCGCGTTTAGCGGGACGGAATTACGCTGTTAAAGGCGGGATTTGCCTCCGGTTTTTCCACCGTTCCTCCCGCCTTTCCGAAGACATGGACCTCGACATTGCCGAAGGGGTCCGTGTTGACACGCTCGCCAAAGCGGTCGATGCCGTCCTCAACAGCCAGGCTCTTTTGGCGTCGCTGGCTCCTCGGGGAATTGGTCGCCTTCGTATCTCAAAACCCAAACAAACCGGCATTACGCAACGTTGGAAAGTCGGCCTTGTCCTTGGAAATGACCTGACGTTGGCGACCAAAATCGAGTTCAGCCGGCGCCAAAACAAAATCACTTCCACCTCGGGCCTGCCCGACGGCCGGCTTCTATCCCAATATCGATTGCCTTCTTTTGCGGCTTCTTTTTACGATGCCGTTTCGATGACGGAACAGAAATTGTTCGCGTTGGCCGCGGACGCGCGGTACGCGGTGAGAGACTTGTTTGATTTGCATCATCTCTTCTTCGTCGCCGGTGTCGACCCGGCCCGGATAAGAACAGGAATGCCCCAAGACGTTTTGCGCTCCGCCCTGGAAAAAATCGGCCGTTTTTCCCGGGAAGATTTTCTTGAACAGGTGGCCCCATTTTTGACCGAGGACCTGGCTTCGTTGGCCGACGATCCCGGTGCCTTTGAACGGCTGTGTTCCGATGTTAAAAGCGCCCTTAGGCCGGAAATCCAATGACGCAATCCGCCGCTGCTCTTATTCAAGTCATCCACCAGAACCGTTTGCGGGTTTTTTCCACATCGGATTTTTTAACACTGACGGGGCTAAACGGCAGCGCGGGAGTCAAAGCGCTTGACCGGTTGTCGAGGGAAAAGGTCGTCGTGCGGCTGAAGCGGGGGGTGTGGATAAATAAATTGATTTCCGACATCAATCCGTATGAAGCCGTTCCTTTTCTCGTCAGTCCATGGGCGGGGTACGTATCGCTTTACAGCGCTTTGGCCGATTACGGATTGATCGCGGAAATCCCGGCGGTCGTTTACGCCGTTTCCTCGGGGCGACCATTCCGGCTCGGCACGGAACGGGGTTCATTTCATGTCCATCATTTGCCCGCGCGTTTGATGTGGGGTTACGCGATCAAACAGATCGGAAACGCGTCGTTTCCAATGGCGGAACCGGAGAAAGCCTTCCTTGATCAGGCCTATCTGGCATTGGTTCCGCGCAGTCCTGTCCGCCTTCCGTTCAAGCGCGCGCGCCGTTGGAAATTGGACCCGAAGCGTTTGCAAGCCTACGCGCGCAAATTTGAACACCCGCCGCTGCTCGATTATATAACGAGCATAAAAAACACGCTGTAAATTCAGCTCGATTTCGTCGAAATTCCGCGAGATTCCGTCGGGAATTCGTTTACACAAAATTTACCAGTTCTTAAGGCAATCTTAATCTCGCACAGGTAACCTCTCCGAAGGAAATATCCGGACAGGTTTCTTGCATCAAAGTCGCGTTGTTTCAATATTGAGATATGCCAAAAAAACCATGGCCATTTTGTTGGCCACGGTAATGGCGTACGAAACACTCGGCGTTCCTCTCTCCCACGCGCAGCAGTACGACACGATCTGGGAAAATCGCAAACCCAATCCCCAAAAAGACACGCGTCTCGCTTCGCTTCCCACGCATCTTCCCGCGGTTTCTTCCGCGCTCCCTTCCGCTCCCGCCGAAACAGAGGGGTCAAGTCTTGCCGCAACAAGACTTGACCCCTCTGTTTCACTTCCACCGGCGCTCCGCTCCATCGTGACCGCGCTCCCTCAAAATGCCGTTTCTGTCCGTGAGATATATCAAGGCGCTGCGGGCACAAATAAATCTCCGATAGTCCTGCTGCAAGATGTGCATATGAATCCGGAGGCCCAACTCAATCTGGCGGCGGGTATTCAAGCTTTGATCAATACCAACCAGATCGGCGCCATCGCGGTCGAAAGCGCGTTCGACAAATTTGATTTCGAAGCGTCCCGGAAATTGGCCGATAAGAAATTCCGCCGGGAATTGGCCGAAGCTTTTGTTCAGAAAAAGCGCATGGGCGCCGCTTCGTTCATCGGCATCGCCAACGACAAGACGCCGCCCATTGTTGGCGTTGATGATCGCGCGCATTACGAAGCGAACGCGCTGGCCTACCTCACGACCCGTCCCATAAAGAAAAAGACCCGGAAAGAATTGGACCGCCAGAAACGCGAGCTCAACGAGAAAAAGGCCCAGGTGTTTTCACCGCAGCTCATGGCGTTTGATGCGCTGCGCGAGGGTTATCACGCGGGCACACTCAAGTTTGGGCCGTATCTCAAAAAGATTTCTGCAATGTCACCCGACACGGACCTCGTGATCGAACAATTCCTGCAGGCTTATCAGATGGAGGGGGCGCTCGATTTTGCTCGCGTTGAATCCGAACGCCAGCGTGTGGTTGGCCAGCTGGCCAAAACCTTGAGCTCGGCCGACATGAACGCGCTGATGGAACAAAGCCTCGCCTACCGCAGCGGCCAGCTTGGTTTCGGCGCCTATTACCGTTCGTTGAGAGGCTTGTGCGAGAAGAGCGGCATCAATCTGGCGGCAACGCCGGCCTTCGACAATTACATCCGTTACGTGCTGCTTTCCGACGGCATCAAAGCCGACCAGTTGTTCACGCGCGTCGCGAAAAAAGAAGAAGAGGTCCTATCGCTGTTGGTCAGTTCTCCCGAAGAAAAGAAGTTGGCGACCGCCATCGAGTTTGTTCGATTAGCGGAGAAGCTTATTGAATTTGAGTTGACGCCGGATGAATGGGAAAAATACGGGCTGTTAGCTGTAAGCTCTAAGCTTAAAGCTTACGGCTTAGAGCCGTTTGAGAATTTCTACCGTGAAGCGGACATCCGCAGTCACGGAATGCTGGAAAAACTCCCCACCACTAACACCAAAGCCACTGTGCTGCTTTCGGGCGGTTTCCATGCCTCTCAGATGACCGAGATCCTGAAAAAGAAAAACACTCCCTTTGTGGTGGTCGCGCCGAAGCTCACCAAAATTGATTCGGGTTCCGGCAGCGCCTACTTGAGCGAATTCTCTCGTGAGAAGACGCCCATCGAAAAAATGTTCGCGGGTTCCAAACTTTTCCTGCAGCACGCCAATCAGAACCCGTGGGGCACGCCGGAAGGCGTTCCGACGCGGAACATGTCCGACGCGTTGACCCAAGCGATCCCAAAACTCAGCGATGGCGACCAAAAATTTGTCGCAAGCAACGGCCTGGAAGTGCGGCAGGTGTCGAGTGAAAATGAGGACGGCATCGTGTTAAACGGGACTATCTACGCAGCCACCCCCGGCATATCCTTCTTGAGGTGGTTGGGCACGCCGGTTAGGGATTTCGTGAATTTCTTTCGTTGGCAATATGCGTATTGGTCGGTCGCGCTGTCCTTCTCAATTTTCGGAGACAAGCAAGCGGATCCCTCAACCGTCGCCGCTTCGAGCGCCGAACCGCAGCGTTCGTTCTTCGCGCGCGCCTGGAAGCCCGCGCTTGTGTTCGGTTTTTACGCATTGCTCTTTTTTTGGGGGATGCCGGCGCTGCACGCCCTTCTCATTGGACTGACCTCCGCTTACGCGGTCGGTTCTTCGGTTATCGCGTTCGCAACCTTCATTGTTTATTTGGCTGGAAATGCGGTTTTGGTTTTGTCCGCGGTCGTCTACATGGTGCGGCTCTTTGGCCAGAGCGAACGCGGAATAACGCTCCGCGAATCCCTTAACAAGCGCGTCGAAGAATACGAGGCCCGCAGCAAAAAAATTGGCGGCGTAGGGGCGTTCTTCCGCGACTTGCCTGTGCATCTTTCCAAGACCATGTACGGGTTCGGCTTTGAAGCGATGGACCGGCTCTACATGATCAGCGAAGGCAAGAAGCTCGAAGACGCAAGTTTGCTCGAACGCATTTACGGTCGCGCGCCGCCGGTCATCCAGGAAATGATCGCTCCGTTCTTCGCCATGGCCCGCATCCTCCAGAAACGTATCACCCTCAAACTCCTCTCCACCCTTTCTCAGACGGCCCTCATCGTCATCATCACCGCGGTCTTTATGCCGATCGGCGGCGACCCCGGCAGCACCGCTTCCTTAATCAGCGCCGCTCTCAATTTCAATTTGCTCGATCCCGCCATGACCGGCTGGATCGCGCCCGCGTTACAGGCCGGCGGTGTGCCTGCCGCGGCCGTGCAGTTTTTCTCGGTGTTCGCGATGTTGAACTCGTTCATGCTGAGCGGGCTCTTGGCCGCACTTTCACACGGAAAGAATCTTTACAAGTACGGCCTGCCCGTTTCGACCCCCACGCAGCCCGGCGAACAAGTGGAGATGCGACCGGTTGGTTTTGTTGGGGCTGTTGGTCACACGTTGTTCACGATGGGGAAAATGCTTTCGCTGGTGGCGTTGCCGTTTTTGTTGTTCTTCTCAATCTATCAACTGCCGCAATACGACAAGTCCGGAAAAGTTGTGGGAACGCGTTCGCTTCGCGCCATCGCCGCGCGCTCAGCTTTCACGCCGGGCACCGGTCTTCATTGGGTCGGCCTCGAAATCGCTTTGTTGGTCGCGCTGAGCAGTGTGTTCGCTCCGGCGTATTTCCTCGTGGACAAGATTGAAGGACACGAAGGCAGCGTGCTCAGTTCCGGCGATGAAGCGATGCGCAGCATTCTCCAGCCGCTTGGTCTCGACCCGGGCAACGCCATCAAATATTTGCCCGGCATGGCGGGACTCACCGAACAACAATTGATGCAGCTCCAGCCGCTCGAGCACAGTGCCAAAGAACAGATAGCGCGTCTCGATCAGATCAACGGCGATTTAAAGGCCATGCTTACAGAAGGCAAACCCGCTGATCCCGCCTTGTGGCGCGGCCTGTTGAAAAACGAGAAGACCGCTTTGGCCCGGTCGATAAAAGAATCGGAACACAAAGACCTCCGCTACGTCCGGGATGTGGAGAAATTTAATCAAGGCCTCTATTCCTCCAAAATGGAGCTGGCCCGTTTGTCCAAGATCAAAGAAAAAGAATGGACACCCACACGTCAAGATCTCGACGTCCTTTCGATAATTAGGCAATCCCAGATCGATCAATTACGCAAAACCGAAGAAGATCTCTTCCGGATCAGCGCCCAACTTTCACCCGAGCAATTGGAAGAGATTGCACAGAAGCCGCAACCCGCGAAAGATGAAAAACCGGAAATCAAAAAACCAGAATTAAAAAAACCGGAACCCAAAAAAGAAGAGAAGCCGGTTGCCGCTATCGATTTGCCGAATCTCAATGGAGTTTGGGACGGAATCCTGGCTCTGATTGCCAAGCCGCTGCAACAGGGCAAAGCCCAACGCGAACAGGCCCCGGCGCCGCGGGCGGTCGTTAATGAGAGAGCGGAATTTGCCGAAGGTCTCAAACGGTTCCTGGATATTCAGAAGCCTCTGATTGGCGGGCCAACGACCCCCCTTGCGCAATTCCGCGCGGCCAACCCGGCGTTGGCCCAAGTGATTGTGGATTCGCTGAACGGTCCGCTCAAAGACGCGACCGCTGCCGTGTTAAAGACCGCGGAAGACGCCATTGTCCAGAAACGTTCGATGGACGTTCGCAACGAGCTCAACACGAAGGCCTACGCCATTGCGCGCACCAGTGATTGGCGCATCGCCGAGGAACGCGGTAAGGCGCTCCGCTTTGAGACGCACAAAGAATTCACCGATTTCTTATCTAAAGAAGCCAAACGGATTTCGTTCCACGTGTCGCCCGATGCGGTGCCGGGGCTCAAAGCGCGCGGGTTCAATGTCGCGGAAGATGGCCGCTTGATCGACGCGGGCCGCGCCGCCGAACTCATCGATTTGTCGTTCAAGGGCCAAGACTTCAACCTCCGTATCGTCTTGAATTCCGGCGGGTTCTTCTCGTTTGAAAAATATGAGTTTGAATTTGGTTACCGCGCGGCGCTGGAAGGCGCGGTCGCTGCGAAGGACCCGTTGAACATAAAAAAGGTCATCGTGGAGATGTTGGCCACGAAGTACGACCCAAAGAAAGTCGACCGGAACGCCATTGTGTTGGAGGGAACCCAACGGTCGTTTACGTTGAACCAATTTAAATCCATTTTCAATTACGCCAACGAACATTGGGTCCGTCTCCCGTTTTTTACGGCCGCGAATTTGAACGAATTGCCGCTCTTGTTAGGCCGGTTTGACCGGGCCGGTTTGAGTGGATGGAAACTCTGGGAGCCCCTGCTGGAGTCAAAGGTCATCGACATACCGCACCCGCGCCTGTTCTCCCAGTCGCCGTTGACGGCGGTGGTGTGGAACGGCAAGGTCCTTGTCCTTGACGCTTCGTCTTCGCCTTCAGACATGCCGGTGACAATGGCGCCTGCTAATGCGTGGTTCAATTCCTGGAACGGCATTAACTTGGTGGCCGAGCACGAATTTCAGACGGAGTTCGTGGGGACCAATACCTTGGCCAAAAAGATTTCCGATAACACGTCTTTCCTGCCGGCGAATTTGGAACGTAGTTATTCAAAACTGTATGGCCAACCCGCGCTCAAAACCTTGCGGGAAAAAAACGGCGGTGATTTCTTTTTCCGGAACAATAAATATTGGGAGAAACTGCAGTTGGCGGTTTACCCGGATGCCGTGGAACGAAAGATAGGCGACCCGAACACCAAGCCGAACGATTACATTTGGCTTCCTTCCATTATGGAGCCGTACAGCATGAATGGGCGGATCCTCCGCTACGACGATAAGGGAAAAGTCATCCATATGGATGGGCCGCAGGACGCTGGTTATGTGCGTTACCGCGTTGTGGCGATTGGCGCGAAAGAGGAATTTAGGGGCTCAATAATGACCAAGCCCGCATCGGTGGGACGGCCCAATAGCGCGGGTCCGTTCCATACGTCGCCTCCGGCGAAGATTGAGGATTTCGCGGTCATTGAGAAAAAAACCATATACGAAAACACGAACCCCCTTCCCGATGTACGAAACTGGCGCGAGGGTTTTGGAACCGGTTTCTATTGGCCGGACGTTGCCGCTCTCGCGAAGATGGACCGCCCTCCTTTCTATATTCCTGACGCTGTCATGCGGCTGTTTGCGAAGCAGCGGTTTGGTTCGCCGCGGTTGATTGCGGAAGTCCGGCATGAGGACCGCCTCATTGATATCTCCTGGCAGAAGCAGCCCGATGTCCGCCGGGCCGAATTGATGGACGGCACCCAGGTCTGGTACCGCGAAGAAAAGAGCGGTTTGCGCCATGCCATCGACCAGCGCACCGGCAAAATCGTCGGTGAACCCAAACGTTGGATGTCGGGAGCTCCGTCGTTAACGGAAACGGCCAGCGGCAAACAATATCTGCTTTCCAAAGAATTGAAATACATCCCGGTCGCGGCCGATCGTCTCGACGACATCCGCGGCCGGAATATCCTGACCGAAGACGTGCCCAAGCCTGTTGTCCTCACATGGGCCACGGAGCCCGACGTTCGCGCCGTTGAGATTGCTGGAAAAACGGTCCGTTACCGCGCGACCGACAAAGGCCGCGTTGCGATTGATCAGCAAACAGGCAAGGTTTTTGAGGGGCATCCATTAGCGCAAACGAAATTTCCGGCGTTGCCGCTGAGCTTCATCCGTACAGGAAAAGGCGAGCTGACCTACGTTGTGGTGACGCCGGCCGGAGAGATCATCCCGGTCGGAAAAGAGTCGGGCCGTTCCGATGTCGACGGGAAGGCGACGCTTTACAGAATAAAAGATCCCAATGTTGTCGCCGTTGAATTTCCCGTGGAAGGAAAAATGGAAGACAGCGTTTTTTATAAGAGCTCCGGCAAAGTGCCGTCTCAATTTGCGACCCGCCAGGAATATTTCCGCATCGATCCCAAATCCGGAAAGGTCACCCGGGTCGCGTACGATGGCACGTTGCTGCCCGACATTGTGAAGAAAACCGAGGTAAAGGTCGCACCCGTTGTGGTGGAAGCGGAAAAGGGGAATTACAGGACCAATCCGAACAATCCCGACCGGATCCCACTGGACCCCGAAACGGGAGAACCCATCGTTCTTCCCAAAGGGGCCAAGTTCGCGTTCAACACGGGCAAATGGGTTTATTACGACCGCCAAGGAAGGATGTTTGATGCCGTTTCGCGCCGCCTGCTTGAACCCATTCCCGCTTGGGCCGCTGCGCCGGACATCACCGTTGACATCAAAGAGAACGAGGGCGTGGTGGAGAAAATTTATTTCCGCGAGAACGCCGACGGCACTTTGACGAAACTGGATGGTAACGGACAGAAGGTCCTTACTATCGGCCGCGATTGGACCGTCATTACCACGACCGAAAAGAAAATGACGATCAACGGCATCGGCAAACCCTATGTCAAAGAAGTCGTGAAACTTCTTTATGCCGATCCGCAGGGCCGCGTTTACAACTACGTGACCGGCGCGTTGGAAATGGACATCCCGCCGGCGTTGAAGGGTGTTGCCAACGTGAAGGCCGATGTGAACCGCAAACTCCGCTACGACAATTTCAAAAAAGAACTGCTTGATACCACGATCGAACGCTCGTTCTATATTGAGGACCCCAACACCAACGAACGCCAACCGGTGTTCCCGGCGACGGGACAGAAAATGCCCGCCGAAGCGCGGCCCATATCGCTTCGCACCGACCATATCTCCGAACTGGAGAAGGATTACATCATTGATTCGAAAGGCCGGTTGTACGATCGCGAGGACGGCCGGATCGTTGAAAATATTCCGGATTGGGCCGCTAACGATCCGAAGATGGAAGTTGATGTCACCGTTGAGCAGAAATACAACGACGACAACATCACGCGCCGCGAAGTCGTCGCGCGCCGGTATTTCAAATACAACGCCGCGAACCAAACCCGCGAAGAATGGGCGAATGGAAAGGTAGTGGAGCAGAACAAAGGGGTCCTTTCCGACAAATCGCCGGAGTGGGCGAAGCAGTTACCCAAAGGCGAAGTGCATGAGAGCCGGATTTTAACGATCAATAACAAACACGAAGCGCCCGTGGACGATGCGGGCGACTGGATCAAGAGCGTCAAAGACATCAATGTCCGCCGGTACCCGGTAACCATGGATATTGATGGAAAAAATTTCCGTTACGCATTTATTTACCGCGTGAAAGGCGCGGATGGAAAATGGCGGACCGTGGATTCCAAGACCGGCGCTCCCGTTTCCGACGATTGGATGCAAACCATTGATCCTAACCGTTTGCAAGAGACCTCGATAACATCCGCGCGCGGGACCAATAGTTTCGTGTACCTCAAGAATGCCGATAACAGCTTTGCTTTGATGAACCCTTTGACGGGAAAACCCCAGGACGCGGACCTTTACAGCACCGAGTATTACTACACGCGTCTTAATCGCGAGAGCGGCTATGTGGAAATGGTTGACCCGCAAAGCGGCCGGTTCCGCCACGAATCCGTATCGAAAGGAACGCCGCGTGACGTGATTGGCGATGCCGGCGCCACCACGGTCAATGACGTGGTCAAAGGTGTCGACGTCACCGTGAACGGAAAGAAAATCAAACTGAATATTCTTAAAGACAACCGGCCGAACAAAGTGACGCAGGTGTTGATGGACATTGCCGGCAACAAGGCGTTGGACCCCAAAACGGGCGAACCCTTCTATATCACGGAGCGGAACCTGATTGAGCTGCGCGATGATCTGAGCCGTTCCGCGCTTGTGATTGTCGATGTTCGCGA
>CAYOPN010000006.1:55958-61332 GCA_964405835.1 uncultured Elusimicrobia bacterium
CCCGAGCACTTCTTCCCGTCCTTGTGGGACGTGCGCACGCTGCGCCATCCGAAACAAGGCGTTCCGTATCAGGAAATGTTCCGTCAGGTCCGCATGGACGGCGTCGAGGCCGCGCGCCTCGCGTGGCGCGAAGGCGAACGCAATTTGGCGTTAAAAAAACAGATGGTCGCGGCGAAAGTCATGAGCAGTTATTACTCCATCTCTTTTGATTCCAATGGACGGTTTGATCCGGAAAATCCTTTCGCGTTCCTTTCGGGCGATGCGCGGCGGGCGATTGACGATCAGAATTTAAGCGGCCGCAAATTCCGCGTGCGCGACATGGTGTTTCACATCGGCACTGCGGCGGTGTTGGATGAGAATGGAAATAAGACGGGTGAAACGCGGCCCGGCACAATCCTCAAAATCGATCTTTATGGCGCCGACAAGACCAAAATAGTCGGCACGATTGAATTAGCCAAACCGGCGGACGGGACGAAAGACGATAGCTGGCCTCATTCAGGCGCCGTTGGTTCTCTGAAAGTCACCGATGATTATCAGATCCTGCGCCGCAGCGATATCGTGGCGCCCTGGGCCGAGACGACGCACGCGAAAGATCCAAAACGCGCGCTCCAGGCATACATGATGTCGCAGGACGGAAAATATTATCTAGCGCCGTGGCAGAAGGTCTCTGATATTCCTTCGTCGCAGCGCAGCGAGGTCATTGAAGGAAAAATGGGCCTCGGACGCGATTTCGGGATCGCAAAATCGAATTTCGAAACCTTCCAAAAGGACACGGAAATCGATTATCCGTTTGTGCCCACCGCCGATCGCTCGGCCGGCATCTTTTCGTTTGAAAAACAGGCCGACGGCACCGTTAAACGGTTCCGCATTCTCATGGGGCCGGACGAAGCGGACAAGCGGCTCACGCAGACGTTAAAAGACCTGCTGTTTGCGCTCGACAAACTTTGGGAAGAAGTGGCGCCGGGAGTGCTGGGGTCCGCCAATCCGCTGGTGCAAGACGACCCGTCCCGTTTTCCGGCCTTTAGCGGCGTTGAAACCGTCGACACAAAAGATGGACCCGTAACACGATACCGTGCAGTGGAACCCGGCTCTGCAAAACCTGTGGGCAAATATTATGAAAGCGGTCTTGGCATGCTGTTGCGCCACCGCCGCAATACGGCAGCCGACCTTGAAAGAGACACGACCGCTTTGCTGGTGGATGTGCACGGCGGCGTTTCGGGAAGTTTGACCAAGTGGGGTTTGAGCGGCTGGCCTGACATGCAATGGCTCACCTTCACCGGCTTGCCATTGGAAACGGTCAAGGAACTGCAACGCCTGCTCGGCAACCAGGACGCGCTCGCGCCGTACTTCGACGTCCGCACCGCCGACCGGCATTTGAAACTTCAATATGACGGCGGGCTGCGCGGCGCGGTCGGCTCCATGCGCGAACGGGAATACAATCTCAAAATGGCGAAAGCGCAATACGACTTGCTCGCATCCGGGACCGAAACGGGGAACGGCGCCGGCTACATCCACGTGACCGCCGACTACGGATCCAAGGAGCAAGCCCAAAAGCTGGATGCCAAGACCGTGGTTGACCCGACCGGGACCGAGTTCACCGCCATCTTCAACGCATCGCTGGTGGGAGCGGAAAAATACCAATTCGACCAAGACCTCAACCTGTGGAAATGGAAGCAAGGAAAATTCGTGTTCACATGGGACGGCCAGACGCTGCAGAAATATGACGCCGAAGATTTGCGCGAAACCGGTTTTACCACCAACAACCAGTGGGGTCGCGGTGTGATTTCGCATGTGTACGGTTCCCGCGGAAAATTCCTCGAAGCGTGGCAAGCGCAAACCCCAAAATCCGAAGCGGACGAACTGCTCCGAATTTACGATCGCATGGTGGCCAATACCTCCAAGCGCGCCGAATTGTTGGATAAAGGCGGCTACATGCTCGTGAACGAGGCGACGGGCGAGGCGCTCGACATTCAGGTCGGCGACGAGGCGTTTGCCAAGGCCCGCGCCACGCTCGCCAAAGTGAACGATCCGGCCGAACAGGTGCGCGCCGGTCAGCGCATGGTGTTCAAGGGTTCTGATCCGGCGGGCAAAGAACGCGGTACCTACACCATCATAATGGTCGCCAGCAAAGCGGAATCGCGCGCCAACCTCGTGAACAAAGGCGTGAACCCGTCCATGCTGCCGATCTCGCAAGAATTAAAGGCCATCGCCGCGGAAGCCAAAGCCATTTTCGACACATTCACCGTTGAGGAAAAAGCGACGGTCAACAAGAAGACCAAGTTGATGTTGGATTTGAACCGCATCCGCGCGCCCGGCGAGGGCGGCGGCGCAATCATCCTCAATGCGGACGGTTCGTTTGCACGCCTTGAGATGGACGCGGTCAACGAGAAGACCGGCACGCGCACCGCGCAGATCTGGAAAGAATTTAAGGAGATAACGACCCCAAAACAGCGCACCGATGACTTCGCGAAATACGGTTACTACCGCTTTGTGCGGCCGATCACCGGCGAGCGCGTCATTATTGTGGACGACCCGAACGGCGCCGACGGCGAAGTGTTGAAAACGTCCGCGCGCGCCCGGGCGCTGCGCAACCGCATCAACGCGTTCCAAGGAAAAACCGTCGAAGACATAAGCCCGGTTGTTATTGAGGGCGACTTGCAGCGCACCACCATTTCCTACGACAAAAACGGCAACGAGTCGGAGATCAAGGTCGAGAAAAATGCCGACGGTGTTTGGAAAGACGCGGCGCTCTTGAAGGCGCGCCTGAAAAACGGCCAGCCCGACGTGGACGCGCAGGGCAACCGGATTTTTGATCGCGTGGACAGCGTGTCGGGCGTCAAATCGGTCGACCACGTGAACTTGCTTGGCCTCACGGTCCAGCGCGTTACCGGCAACACAATCGAATTCTTCTCGGACTTCGCACTCAATTTCGAAACGCAAGATTTGCAGCCCCGCAAGATTGCGGTCGTCAAAGGCGGGTTGCTCACGGAGATTATCCTCACCGATTTCGAAACCAAGATTGGCGAGGCGGACACCACCATCTTGAATGTCGCGGTCAAACGCGACGATGCCGGAAAAATCGAGTATGTGAACAACCGCGTCACCAAAGAAGTGCGCGTTTCGGACGGGTTCGTGAAGTCGCGCACGGTGGAAGGGTTCGTAACCAACTTCGACGTCGATCGCGCGAAAGCGCTCTCGAAACGGCCCGAATTCAAAGGCGCGCGCCTCGAGGTCCCGGTTGATTTCAAATCGCCGGAAGGAAAAACGATTGCGACCTTCAAAGTGCCGGACCCCAAAGGCACCAAGATCACCGTGGTCCGCACCGACGAGTTGAGCACGGTCGAAAACGATTACGACTTGATCAATAACACGTTTCGCCTGGTCGCGCGCCGCGCCCGTGGCGAAGAAACGAAATATTTCTACGAGTTGGAAAATCCCTGGGACCTCGCGTCAAAGATCGAACGCACCCGCCGGGTGAACGGCCAAACGGTCCTTATTGAGCGCACCACGCTGGAGTCCGCGACGCCGGATCCGATAACCGGCGGTCTCCGAATCAAGATTGAGTCATTCCCGCGTTCCGGCATGGGCGAACCCAAAATTTCCTTCGGCCAAATGGACAACACCGGCAAGCTGATCGGGACCATAATTACCGAGGCGCCCAACCAAGAAAAAGAGCGGCAGGTTGTACTTAACCGGCAACCGAAGGCCGGGACCAAGGACGTTCCCGGTGACCAAAAGAAATCGGACTTCTTGTTCAATCCGGTTTCCGGTGAAGAAATTCCGGGTCGCGTTGAAACCACGCTGGATCACGGCATTAAGGAAACCCGCACCGCGCGCAAGGATGCGAACGGTAAATTGCTTATTAATAAGGACGGGCAGATTCTTTACGACGTCAAAGTAACGATGGGCAAGAAAATGCTGCGCAATACCGTTGAAGCATCCGATGCGCGCGACGGCCAGATTGTTTATCGCGATTTCCTTGAAAAGAATGAACGCGTGCTGTTCGATACCGCGCGTCAACGCAAAGCGGCGGACAAGGGTCACGAAATCGAAATTCCGCTGGCGGCCCATGAATTGGAAAACGGCAACCAAGGCCGCAAAGTCGCCGACTACAAAGTTGAGTTTGAAGGCCCCGAAGGTCTCGTCACCGTAATGACCGTGATGCGCACAAACATACAACCTGGCAAAGAGAAACAGGAAATTGAGATTTATAAAGCGGCGCCGGAAGGGTTTGCCGACATCAGCGGACAGCCGATGTCGTTGCGGGTCAAAGAAAAATACGTCGTCGATTTTGACGGCGGAAAAGTGTCGTCTCGCTTGCGCGAAGACGTGTATTACGATGACGAGCAAGACGCGCCCGAGGCGATGCGCAACAAAGCCAACCAAGTAGGCCGTCTTAAGGCCGTTTCCGGTACCGGCGAACTCGGCCGCACGGTGCGTTTGATCGAAGTGGACGGTGTGCGCACCGCCGCTGAAGACAAGAGCGCCCCGATGCTCCGCTACGCGGTGAACCTCGGCTACGATCGCGCCATGTTCACCGAAGAAAATACCCGGGAGAAGTTGCTCGGCACCGTGGCCGGCGTGCGTGTGGACCTCGGAATTGATTCCACCGGAAAAACATTTGAGCGCAAGGAAACCATTGAATATTACGACGGTGAAACGCTGGTGGCCCGCCTTGACCGCGCGAACGGCCTGGTGTCCTTTAAACGCGCCCGGGACGAAGTGGAAGTGGACAAATCACGGCCGGCCCGCGAACGCGCCGGGTGGGACGATTTTCTGTACCAGGACAAAAAAGTGGGGACATTGAAGTCATATAGCGCTGAAGTCGCCTCCGGCGATGTGTTGCGCGCCGACGCCATTCCGGCGGGGATGGAACGAGAACGGAAAATTTGGTCCCAGGCCAGCGCGGCGTTCCGGGTGTACGAGAGCAACCCCGTCACCAACGACTTTCAGTGGGACTCAACCATCGTGCTCAATAAGACGGGTCACGCGGTGGTCATGGTGGAAAAAGATTCATTGCTCTTCGGTACACAGACTGTCGTTCAGTTCATCGATTACGCGGACGGAAAAACCCGGTTTTACGAGCAGCCTGGCAGCCGTTCGGGTTATGCCTACGAACCCGTTGGACTCTCCATCAAGCTTGATGACGGTTTGCTCGGTCAAGCGCAGCGTCTGGCGAACCCGGCGGAATTCATTGATCTCGCGTCCAACCCCGAAGTGAGCAAAATTTTGAACCGGCCCGACGTCACGATGTACCGTGTCGAAGACAAACGCACCGGCCGCACGTCTTACGCGTTCTTCGATGAGAAGCACAAAAGCGAGCCCATGGCGCGCATAGAAGGAAAAGAAGGCGCGCAGCGCATCAGCCTGCCGT
>CAYOPN010000007.1:0-59051 GCA_964405835.1 uncultured Elusimicrobia bacterium
CCTCACCCGGTCGCCTTCGGCGACCGACCTCTCCCTGAAGGGAGAGGTAAAAACGTGGGCTCCCTCTCCCTTCAGGGAGAGGGCCGGGGTGAGGGAACGTCAGTTGGGTGCGGCTCCTGCACAAAGTGCCTCACCTCCTGCCCCACCGACGCCTTCGACGGCCCCTACAAACTCAAAGCGAACAAATGTATTTCGTATCTCACCATCGAGAACAAAGGCCCCATCCCACTCGAAATGCGCGATCAAATGGGCGACTGGCTTTTTGGTTGCGACGTGTGCCAGGAAGTTTGTCCGTTCAACGCTCGCTCGTTTGAAACACGCTGGCCGGAACTCAAGCAAGAGAATGGCGTCGGCCCGTGGATATCGCTCAAAGAAATGTTGGCGGTGGCCGATGACGCGTCGTTCAAGGCGCGTTTCGGGAAAACACCTTTGAGCCGGCCGAAGCGCCGCGGCCTTCTGCGCAACGCCTGTGTGGCCGCCGGAAATTCCGGCGAGCGGAGCCTCGTTCCATCGTTGGAAAAATTGCTGGGTGACTCCGAACCGTTGATTGTTGAGCACGCGCGCTGGGCGCTGGAGAAACTGTCGTGAAACCCTCCAAAAAAACGGTCACGTTGAACGGAGGAAACGAGTTGATTCGCCAAGAAATCGAGCGGCGCGGGCCGATGGATTTTGACCGGTTTGTTGATCTCGCGCTGTACCATCCGCTGTATGGTTACTACAACCAGGCCGCGCCCCGCCGCGGCAAGGCCGGCGACTATTTCACGTCGCTCCAGGTGGGGGACTTGTTCCCGCGTATTTTTGCTGAAGCGATAATCCAATTGAAAGAAACGTTGGGGACCGAGCATTTCTCGTTAATCGAAGTCGGCTCCGGCGGAGGGGAATTTCTCGAGAAGGTGCTTACCGTTCTCGAGGAAAAAGCGCGCACCGAAAAGAAAAGCATCTGGGGTGTGCGCACCTATGCGGTTGAACGGAGCCGCACCGCACGCGACCTGCTGCACAAACGGCTCTCGCGGTTTTCGCGCTGCGAGGTCGTGGCTTCGGTCAACGACATTGAATGGAATGGGACACTGGAAGGGTGCATTTTCTCGAATGAATTTTTTGACGCGCTCCCGTTTCACCGGTTGCGGTGGCGCGGAAAAAGTTGGAATGAAGTTGTGGTCAGTTTAAAGAACGGTGAGATTGTGGAAGAGGAAATCCCTCACCCGGTCGCCTTCGGCGACCGACCTCTCCCTGAAGGGAGAGGTAAAAACGGGAACTCCCTCTCCCTTCAGGGAGAGGGTTGGGGTGAGGGAATTGGAGAGGGCCATGAGATCACGTGGCGTCCCGGCATATCTCAGATCTACGAAGAATGGAGCGCGCGGCTCGCGCGCGGGTATGTGTTGACGGTGGACTACGGCCATCCGCGCGAAGCATTTTTTAGCCCCACGCGCGCGAACGGGTCGTGGCTCTGCTACCACCAACATCAAGCCAACAAAAATCCATTCGAAAATATCGGCGAACAGGACATTACGGCCCATGTTGATTTCACGCAGCTCGTAGAAGCGGGCAAGGCGCAGAGTTTTGATCCCGCGTTGTTTTGTTCGCAGGGGATTTTTCTCTCGCATGTCGGGCAAAAACAATTGGAACAGTGGTTGGCGACCGCGCCCGACGCCGAAAAACGCCATCGCACGGGCGCCGTTCAGCAGTTGATCCACCCGGACGCGATGGGCGAAGCGTTCTGGGTCCTTCTGCAAAACAAAGGCGTGGAAATGCCGCCCGCTTTTGCCGCCTTGCCGAACCGCTTGCGTCGTTTGATATGATCGGCACCCCTCCACAATAAGACTGTTCTCGACGTAAAAATCCCTCTCCCACCCTCTTGGTTTTTCGTTGCCCCTCCGGTCGCAAGGAGAAGCAATTATGATTCGTTTCACGTTCAACCCCTGTCGCAAAGGCAATGCTGTTGTTGAATACGTTCTAATAACGGCGCTCACCGCGCTGGCCACGGTCGCCATTTTCAAGACGTTTCGCGCCGACGTCACGACCGCCTACAAGAAAGCCGGAGAGGCGCTGGTCCGTGGTGTTGATGAAGGGACGTCCGACGGCCCCACCGCGCCATGACGCCCATTCGTGTGTTGGGATTGGCAAGTTTGGCTTGGGCGTTCGCGGTCACTGTGGTGACCGCGGCGCCCGCCAAAAAAATCCCCATCGAAGTGCAAGTGGAAGTCAACGAAGTAGACAACGCGTTGGCCGAAAGTCTGGGCATTGATTGGCTCAACACGGTCACGTTGCAGGAGACCGTTCCGGCCGGCATCGTTTCATTGGGTTCCATTCAACGTCTGACGCCGCTGAAAGCCGACTTGCAATTCCTCGCGGAGGAGGGAGCGGCGCAACTTTTGGCGAATCCCAATCTCGTGACCGATTCCGGCACGGACGCCACGTTCCACGCGGGTGGGGAAATCCCCTATATCACGAGCTCGTCATTGGGCACCACGAACGTGGAGTTCAAAAGTTATGGGGTGACGTTGAATGTGCGTCCCACTCTGCTGGCGGATGCGCGCGTCCATATGCGCGTGCGCGCTGGGGTCAGCGCGCCGGACCCGTCAACGGGGGTCACCCTTTCCGGCAATTCCGTTCCGGCGCTGCTTTCGCGGGACGTCACGTCCAACGTAACGGTGGAACAGGGGTCCGGGATGACGGTGGCGGGGTTGGTCCAGACCCAAAAGACCGAGACCATCCGGGGGGTGCCGGTCTTGCGCAAAATCCCGGTGCTCGGGGGTTTTTTTCGATGGCGCAGGACAAATTTCCGCCGAACAACTATAATCATTTTCGTCACGCCCCGCGTGATCCCCCCACAGTAGTGGCCCCGGGAGCAAATCAGAAAGGAGCAGAGCACCATGCCGCAAGACAGCGCATCACCCCGGCGTCCCCTCATCGCCGCCAATTGGAAGATGTACAAGACGGTCCCCGAAACAGAAACTTTCCTGAAAGATTTCCTGCCCAGGGTTTCCAACAACAATTCCGTCGACATCGTGGTTTGCCCGCCCTTCACCGCGCTCTCGACAGCGGCGTCCCTCTTAAAAGGTTCCCCGGTCAAGCTGGGCGCGCAGACCGTCAACGAAAATGCCGAAGGCGCATTCACCGGCGAAATTTCTCCGATCATGATCACATCGTTGGGATGCACACACGTGATCCTTGGCCATTCCGAGCGGCGCCAGTACTACGGCGTGACCGACGCGATCGTGAACAGGAAAATCATCACGGCCTTAAAAAACAATCTGGTCCCGATTGTTTGCGTCGGCGAATCGCTGGCCGAACGAGAGGCCAATTCCACGTTGGCCGTCGTCAGCCGCCAAGTCAAGGCGGCATTGACGGACATTCCGTCGGCAGATATGAAAAAAATTGTTTTTGCGTACGAGCCCATTTGGGCCATAGGGACTGGCCGCACCGCGACGCCGGCCCAGGCCCAGGAAGTCCATTTGGCGATCCGCGATATTCTCAAGGACCAATACGGTTCCCTGACGTCCTTGTCCATCCGCATCATTTACGGCGGTTCCGTGAAACCGGAGAATATGTCCGAGCTCATGGCGTGCGAAGACATCGACGGTGGTTTGGTGGGGGGCGCCAGCCTCAAGCCGGATTCGTTCGCGGGCATCGTCAATTACAAATCTCAGAAAGCAGCGCAGCGTTAATTTAACGGAGTTACTCCCATGAAAATGAAAATTGCACTTGGCGCCGACCACGCCGGATTCGCGGTCAAAAAAGAACTCTTCGCGAGCCTCGCGGAAGAGGGGTACAAGGTCATCGACCTCGGTACTTATTCGGAAGATGCCAGCGATTACCCGGACTATGCGGCGCGCGTGGCGAAGGCTGTGGCCAGCGGGCGTTGCGACCGGGGTATTTTGGCTTGCGGTTCGGGCGCCGGCATGTGCATCGCGGCCAACAAAGTAAAAGGCATCCGCGCCGCCACGCCTTGGTCGATCAAGACCGCCAAATTGGCCGCCCAACACAACTGGGTCAACGTGCTCTGTGTCCCGAGTCGGTTCCTGGCGGTTCCCAACGTTAAAAAGATTGTCCGGGCCTGGCTTTTGACTCCTTTTGACAAGGGGGGGCGCCATGAGCGCCGCGTAGGAAAGATCGGAAAAATAGAGGCGAAACCGTAATTTAGTCTTTTTTTCGCGCTCCCCCAGCCCACCGAAACCGAGCGACAATACATCGCGATTCTCGGTTTTTTTTCTCGAGATAATCCTTGAAACAGCCGTCCCCTCCGCGCATATTGTGAGAAGGAAAAACGGCTTGAAAAAACATGGAAAATCAAGAACAAAAACCGACGCCCGAACCGCATAAAAATGTATCGATGGACGGGGTGCTGAATGAGTTGCGTAGCGTGCTCTCCGGCCTCGGAGATACATCCGCACCTCCGCCACCAATGGATGAACCGCCGACAGCTCCACCGCCACCACCTCCACCGCACGAACCACCGATGCCCAAACGATTTGGCGAACCCATGCCAACGAACGGTTCTTCCTCCGACGCTGACTTTTGGAATGGCAATGTTTTGGGTTGGCCATCCTCCGTGCCCGAAACGCATTCGCCTCCTCCACCGCCACCCCCGCCACCTCCGCCGCCCATGCCGCAGAAATCCGAGTCCGTTTCCTATGAAAAACCGGCGTTGGAAGGAGAGCCATTTTCTCTCGATACACCGTTCTTAAAATCACACGAGCCCGCAGAACCGCCAATCGAACCAAACCCATGGGGAGTACCACCCAGCCCGATTCCTGAACCTCCTCATTCTCCCGCGGTTAACCATTCCTTGGAATTGCCGGCAGCCGAAGAAGAGCCGTTCATTGATCCATTTGCCGTGCTTCCTCCAGATCACCCGGTACCACCGGCCGTACCGCCGCCTCCTGCTCAGGCCGCGATGCCGGCCATGGAATTCGAACCGGCGTTGCCCGTTGTCGAGAGCGAAAAGCCACGTGAACCGGAGTTTCCAATTCCAGGGACATTAACGAGCCCGGTGCAATCCACGCCGCCGAAAGACAATACCGACGATCCGTTGAACTTGAAAGGGACGGAGCTCAAGCCCCAGGGATTGGTCCAAATTGCCTGTCTCATACCGGAAGGCCAGGAGAGACAAGGACAACAATTTGTCAGCAAGTTGAAAGAGCTCGGGGAGAAATCCAAAGCCCGCCTGAAAATTGAACCGGTTTTCGTAAGCAGTTGGAGCGAGGGGCAGGTTGATATGACCGCCTGGGGCAAATCGGCCACGTTGTCAGGGGCGGACATCATGTTCATTTTGTCGTTCAAAAAAGACATCGGACAGTTTAAGGCGCAGCCACCGGTAGCGATGGGGAAAAACGTGAAAACGCGCGTGGTGGCGGTCGAACAACTGGGGCTGAGGACGCTCTATGCGGACATCATGATCGAACTTGAGAGAGGCAAATAATGGCGAAAATTGAGTCGGCGACGGGGTTAAAGCCGCTTTACTCATTCGACCAGCTGGTGATTGGTCCGCACAACCAGGTGGCGGTGGGGGCCTGCATGGAAGTCGTCAAGTCGCCGGGCGAAATATACAACCCATTGTTTGTCTACGGTCCTCCGGGCGTGGGCAAGACCCACATAATGCAGGCGGTGGCGCATCAACTGCTGGATGCGGACCCAAGTTTTAAGGCTCGTTACATCTCCGCCGAGCGGTTTATGAACGAGATCCTGACCGCCATTTCCGAAGACCGCATGCTGGACATTCGGCGGCAATACAGCACGCTCGACATGTTAATTATCGACGACGTCCAATACATGACCGAATCCAAGATTTCGCAGGAAGAGCTATTCCATATTTTCAACAATCTGCACCACGGGAACCGCCAGGTGATCCTGGCCGCCGACCGGCCGCCAAATCAACTTACCACGCTTAATAAAAATATTCGCAGCCGCTTGGAATGGGGCCTCTCCACCGACATCCGGATCCCCGAAGAGCCGACCCGCATTGAAATCCTAAAGAAAAAACAGTCCCTGTCTCCGGGTCTCGTCCTGACGGACGAGATGTTTGTGTACGTGGCGCGCAACTTGAAGTCCAATGTGCGCGAACTGGAAGGATTTTTAAAACGTATCCATGCGTACGTGACGTTGTCGCATCAAGCATTGAATATAGAGTTGGTCCGCGCTGTCGTCAAAGAAATTTTGCCGGAAGGAACTCCGGAGGTAACATCCGGCGAGGCGCCGACCGAAGCGCCGGCAACGGCCAAGAACGCCCATGCGAACGGTCATACGGCCGCTGTCGCTAAACATGTTCCGATGGAAGAAGCCCCGGAACCACCGCCTCCGCCGCCACCTCCCCCTCCACCGGCGCCAAAGAAAAAGGCACCGCCCAAAGAAGAGACTTACGATATCGGACTGGAGGGGATCGAGGAGATAGATGTGGCTCCGGAAAAACCCAAAAGCAAGGCCGCTGCGGTGCCACCGCCTCCTCCACCACCGCCTCCTCCACCGCCACCGGCACCTGTGAAGGCCAAGACTCCGCCACCGCCTCCGCCGCCTCCACCACCACCCGAGCCGGTTCCGGTGTTGGTTGAAGAACCCGAACCGGAAGCCGAATCGGAAGACGGCGAGAATCCCTCCACTTTAAAAGAGGTAGGGGCCGTGTTTTTCTTTCCGGAAAGCCACAACACGGAACTCGAAATGGTTTCAAAAAAATTCCAGGAAGTGATCCGAAAACACAAACTCAAATTCCGTTTAAAAGGCGTCCATAACCAGCCCTACGGTTACAAAGGAAAAATTAATTTTTCTTCGTTCGTCGATGTTTGCAAGAACAACCGTGTGCCGGTCGCCATCGTGATTGGCCCACCGCCCGACAATATGATGCCGCAGCAGGATTTTTACGATTTGTTAACGGTAACGTTGGACGTGCAGGGCGTGAGCCTGCAGCTGATCAACTGGAGCGAGATCAGCAAGGACTACCGTTATTTGAATCTTGCGCTCGATATCGCGCTGGTGAGGACCAAGTGAGCAACATGATCGGCATGTTGGGGAAAAAATGGCGCGGCAACGCGGTCGTGGACGTGTTGGTCGCGTTTGTTCAGTCGTGGGAAATGCACGGCCCCGACGAGGTGTCAATTTGTTCCGGAACGCTGGATGTGGTGCGGGCTTATTTGGGCGACCGTCCTTGCTGCATTTGGAAAAAACAAGCCGATAGGCTCGGTAAAATCTGTGAGCGCGGAATGATGGAGCTTTTCTACTCGGAAAAAGAGCCCGAACACCAAAACGCATTGGCGCGGGCCATTGTGACCGGCACCTCCGAATTTGATCCGTGTCGCCTAAGTCCGCTCGCCTCGGACCTGAAGCTCGGTTTTGACGGCCTCTTGCACATTCCAATCAAGAGCAAGGGCGATGTGATAGGGCTTCTGTCGATGGCCGTCACGAAAAAGGAATCGCGCGACCGCGACTTTGTGATGCCGCTCGAATCCCTGGGCCGGCTCGTCGCCATTGCACTCACTTACGGGCATGATCAAGAGCAAAACGTGAACCGTGAGCGGCGGCTTAAGGCCGAAGTCGAGGCCACCACGCGCGAACTGGAAGACACCAACAACCGGCTCATCGAGCGCGTGCGGGAGCTCAAGACCCTTTATAAAGAATTGCAGAAACGCGTGGAAGAACTTACCGACGCGAACCGCGCCAAAGACGAATTTTTGTCGATCGTAAGCCATGAGCTGCGCACGCCGTTGACGTCGTTGACCGGTTTCTTGAGTGTGCTGCTCGACGAAGAAGCCGGTGCGATCACCGATCAGCAACGGAAATTCTTAGGGATCGCAAAAGCTTCGGCGACGCGGCTCAACTTGATCATCTCGGACTTGCTCGATGTGTCCCGCATCGAGTCGGGCCGGCTCAATCTGGAAATGGGCGAATGTTCTCTCCACGAAATTCTCCAGACCTGTTATGAAGGGTTGAAAGCGTCGGCGGCCAACAAGGCGTTGCAACTGAGGCTCCATTCGCTGCCGACCTTGCCCACGATCTGGGGGGACCCAAGCCGTTTGCAGCAGGTGATCGACAACATTGTTTCGAACGCGATCAAGTTCACCGAAAAAGGCGGCGAGATCGACATTTCTGGAGAAGAGAAGGGCGATTTTCTCTTGGTGTCGGTCCGCGACACCGGCCCCGGACTTTCGCAGGAAGAACAAGAGAAAGTGTTCGACATGTTTTATCAGGCCGATGCGTCCACGCGGCGTTCCGCCGGCGGCGCGGGCCTGGGCCTGGCGATCGCCCGCGGCATCGTGAACATGCATGGAGGCACCATTTCCGTCCAGTCCGAAAAGGGCAAGGGCGCGACCTTCACCTTTCTCATTCCCCGCAAGCGCGAACAGAAGAAAGCAGCGTAAATTGTAAGATCCCCTCCATTAAATTTTGGAGGGAACCATGGCAGCAAAGAAGCAAAACGCTCCCGTTCGTGTGGCGGTCATTGGCGGAAGCGGCGTCTACGAAATTGAAGGAATGAAGGTCTTGCGCACGTTTTATCCCGCCACTCCGTTCGGCAAACCCTCCGATCCCATTACGATCGGTTCTTATCAAGGCGTTGAATGCGCGTTCCTGCCGCGCCACGGCAAAGGCCACCGGTTTCTCCCTGCTGAAATCCCACAACGGGCCAATTTTTTTGCGTTGAAAATGCTGGGCGTCGAACACGTGATTGCGCTTTCCGCCTGCGGCTCGCTGAAAGAGGAACTGGCGCCCCGCCATTTCGTGATCCCCGACCAAATCATTGATCGCACCAAAGGGCGCCCCAACACTTTCTTTGGAAACGGCATCGTCGCCCACGTCTCGTTTGCGAAACCGTTCTCCGCGCCGCTTTCCGCTGCGTTGGCCGAATCCGTGAAAGCGCTCGGCCTTACCCTTCACACCAAAGGCACGTACCTCTGCATGGAAGGCCCGGCCTTCTCGACCCAGGCGGAATCGTTTCTTCATAGAGAAATGAACGCTGACGTGATCGGCATGACCGCCATCCCCGAAGCCAAGCTCGCGCGCGAAGCAGAGATGAGTTACGCGCTCTTGGCCATGGTCACCGACTACGATTGCTGGAAGGAAGAAGAGCACGTCTCGGTCGAGCTCGTGATCGGCCACTTGATGGCCAACGCGGACAACGCCAAGAAAATCGTGGCCCACCTTTTGCCCCGCCTGAAAAATGTCCCCAACGATGCGGCGAGCGCGCTCAAAAGCGCGATCTTCACAAACCCCGCCGCCATCACGCCCGCGATCAAGAAAAAATTGGCCCCGATTATCGGCAAATACGTCCGGTGATCAAGGCCGTCGTCTTCGACCTCGACAACACGTTGGTCAACTTCATGCGCGTCAAACGCGCCGCGGTGGACGGCGCGGTCGAGGCCATGATCGACGCGGGCCTTAAGTCCGCAAAAGACGCCGCGGTCAAACGCGTGTTCAATATGTACGACCGCGAAGGGATCGAGGACCAAAAAGTTTTCGACAAAATGCTTGTCGAGGAATATGGCGAGATCGACTACCGCATTCTCGCGGCCGGCGTGGTCGGCTACCGCCGCGCGAAAGAGGGGAACATGGTGCTTTACCCGCACGTGCGGCAGACCATTATCGAGCTCGTGCGCATGGGGCTTAAGCTGGCCGTTGTTTCCGATGCGCCGCGCATGTCGGCATGGACGCGCTTGGTTTCTCTCGGCCTCGCTCCCTTTTTCGACACGGTCGTGGCCAATGAAGACACCGGCAAACGCAAACCCGACCCGGCCCCGTTCAAGCTCGCGCTGGGACGGCTTGATGCGAAGCCCGAGCAAGCGATCATGATCGGTGATTGGGCCGAGCGCGACATGGTCGGCGCCAAAGCGCTCGGCATGAAGACCGCATTCGCGCGTTACGGCGATGATTTTGACACGAAAGACGCCGGCGCCGATTACGAGTTGACGGACATTTATCAACTTGTTGATATCGTGAAGAAGCTGAACGCCAAAAACTGAGGAAACATGTCCGAGTTTTTCCAAATCTTTTTCAACATTGCGGTGCCGGTCCTGGCCGGCCTGGTTTATTTCATGTTGGCCCGTTACGTTCGGCACATCGGTCCCATGCGGACGCTGGTGACCGGGAAGCTGACCTACGATGGCGCCTACTGGGGCTTTCTGATCCTCGGCGCCTATCTCGCGACCCGTCCTTTCCAAATCTTGCTTGGCCCCCATCCCGCGCCGTTGATTGTGAACAGTATCCGCGAATTCATCATGATGGGCTTCTTTGGGCCCGCGGTCACGGTGGCGATGTTGAGCCTCGTGCTCGGCAGCGCGAACGTCCCGAAGATGCTCGTGCGTTCGCTGTTTGGGCTGGGCCTTGTTCTCGCGACCTTGTTTGTGATTGTGAACCGCAAGGCCATTGGCGGCAGCGAAGTCATTTTCATGGTGGGAAACTGGACCGCGTACGACGGCGTCTGGTTCCACGGAGGCCCGGAAGGACCGTCCAATCTCATGCCGATATTGTTTTTGATCCGGCTCATTGATCCCGTGCTGTTTGTGTTCGGCGCCGGCGTGCTTGTGCTCTGGCACGGGTACAACTACCCAATCGAGAAAAAAATGCTCTACGACAACATGCCGCGCAAGCTCTATTACATGGGCGCGGCCTGCATCGCGTTCTCCTTATCCATGTTGTCGGTGGGGCTGCTCTATTTGTTCGCGCACATTCCGAACCAGTGGTGGATCTATTACATCGGCGCACTGGCAGCGGGTCTCTTGGAAACCAAATCGTTGTCTCTGCCGCTGCGCCGCGCGGTGCAGATCACCGAACATGCTTAAGAACCGCCCGCGCCGCCTGCGCCAATCCACGGCCATCCGCCGCCTCGTGCGCGAGACCACGCTATCGCCAGCCAATTTGATCGCTCCGTATTTTGTGGCGCACGGCCGCGGCGTTCGCCGCGCAATCGGGTCGATGCCGGGCCAGTTCCAGCTTTCGATTGATGAGTTGCTGAAAGACGTCGCCAAGTTAAAACCGCTCGGCATATTGTCGGTGCTGTTGTTCGGACTGCCGAAAAAGAAAGACGCGTCCGGCTCCGAAGCGTGGGAGCCGAACGGCATCATCCAGCAGGCGATCAAAGCGCTCAAAACCAAATTTCCCGACCTCGTGGTGATGGCCGATCTTTGTTTCTGCGAATACACCACGCACGGCCATTGCGGTGTTATGGAGAAGCAGGGCGGCGAAACCCGGCTGGATAACGATGCGACGCTGAAAAACATCGCGCGCACGGCGGTCGCCCAGGCCAAAGCGGGCGTGGATTTTGTGGCGCCGTCCGGCATGATCGACGGTTCCGTGGGCGCGATCCGGCAGGCGCTCGACAAAAACGGTTTTAAAGATACGGGCATCCTCGCCTATTCGGCCAAATACGCGAGTGTTTTTTACGGCCCGTTCCGCGACGCGGCCGGTTCCACGCCGCAATACGGCGACCGGCGCGCCTATCAAATGGACCCGGCCAACAGCCGCGAAGCCATCCGCGAGATCCGCGCCGACGTGGCCGAAGGCGCGGACATGGTGATGGTCAAACCCGCGCTTTCGTATCTGGACGTGATCCACGCCATCCGGCCCGAACTCAAGATACCGCTCGTCGCCTACAACGTTTCCGGCGAATACGCGATGGTGAAGGCCGCCGAAAAAAACGGCTGGCTTTCCGGTGCCGCTGAAAGCCGGGCCGCGATCGAGATCCTCACCGCAATCAAACGCGCCGGGGCCGACCTGATCATCACTTACCATGCCACTGAAGTGGCGAAACGACTAAGTACGTAGACAATAAGATCCAAGGACCAAGAACCAAGCTTCAAATTCCAGTTAATTTATGAGAGTTTTTTTAAAAATAAATCCATTGGTATTTGAAGCTTGGTTCTTGGTCCTTATTCTTAGCGGGTGCGCTGTGAAAAAATTGTCCCCCGAGACCGGCAATCCCAAATGGGGGCTCGATGTGAAATGGCACGGCCACTCCTGTTTCACGCTGGTCGACAGCGTGGACCGCACCATCGTGATTGATCCGTTTGATGAGACCGTCGGTTACGGCCGCATCCACCTATTGGCGGACGCGTTGTTCGTGACGCACGAACATTTCGACCACAACAACCGCAACGCGGTCAAAGCACGCCACGACAGTTTGGACATGGTCCAAAGCACCGGGACCTTCACGGTGGCCATGAGCATGCAAGTGACCGGCGTCCTCTCCGCTCATGATAAAGACGATGGACAGATCAACGGACCCAACCTCATCTATCTTTTTGTAATGGGGGGTCTGCGGTGTGTGTTTTTGGGCGATCTTGGGACGTCCGACATCAATGAGTACCAGTTGAATATGATCGGAAAAGTCGACGTGATTTTCATTCCGGTCGGTGGGACCGTCACGCTCGGCCCGGCCGAGGCCAAAAAGGTAATTGATAAGCTCAAGCCGTCCGTGGTTTTTCCAATGCATTACGGCAACGTTCGCTTCTATCCGTTGGAGAGCATTGAGAAATTCACGTCCCTATTCCGTAGAGATCAAGTAAAGCTGATGGATGGATCGTCGGTCCGGCTGCGCGAAGCGGACTTAACGGACACTCCCGTTGTTTATATCCTCCAGCCCACACCCAAAAATTAAACCTAGGAGCATCCACTTGAAAAGTTTCCTGATTTTGGCCGTTCTTTTATTGCCCACGGCCTTGAACGCGCGCCCGCGAAGCCGCGCAGAAGCGGTGCCGAGCGACGATAAATTGATTTTGGCGAAACCCGGCATGAAAGGCCCCATCCCGTACGAAAATTTCGGAACGTTTGAAGGCCTCGGCACTTCGAATTACAAATATGTTTTGACCGACAAAAAAGGTTTGAGCGATGCGGCCGGCCAAGGCATTTTTCCCTATGAAGGCGCGCTTAAAGACCCCGCCTATAAGAAACTTGTCGACTCCAAAGCGCTCATGGGAAACCAGTGGAAGTTTGTCGACAGCAACGGGGCCGCGAAAAACTATTACAAGTGGGTCTCAACCAACGACGACCCGGGCGTAAAACAATTTTTTGTGGCGACCGCGCTGGAACGGGCGGGATTGATGGAACATGCCGTCAAAGCCTATTACGCGCTGGCCGTCCATTTCCCAAAGACCATTTCCTGGACCTATTACGACACGCCGTGGTACGTCGCTCCCGCCTCGTTGGACCGCATCGAACAAATCCTCCGCAAATATCCCGAATTAAAAATGAAACTCGAAGGCGCCCGGGTCGCGATCCAAGGCCGCTTTGACGCCAACCCAAAAAACGACGTCTACACCGTTAATCCCGGCAAGTTGGTGGCAGTCAAAAAGGGCGAGAAGCCGGAGGCCGTTGACCTGTCCAAGCTGAAAGTCATCAAAACCGTCGGCGGGCCCAAGGTCGAGCTCAAACAATACGAAAACAAGCATTGGCAATTGACCGTGGACGGCCAGCCGTTTCCGGTCCGCGCGATCACCTATTCGGTGACGCCGGTCGGCAAAAGCCCGGACCGCGGCACCTGGAACGTGTCAAAAGATTGGCAATGGGTCGACACCGATAAGGACGGACGCCACGATGGGTTTGTGGAAAGTTACATCGACCGCAATAACAACAACAAGCGCGATCCGTGGGAGCCGATGGTGGGCGATGGAAAGATTTTAAAGGACATGGGCGTGAACACGCTGCGGGCCTACCACAATATTTATGACAAGGAATTCTTCCGCAAACTCCACAAGGACTACGGGTTTTACGTGCTGGCCGGAAACTTGCTCGGCGGTTACGCGGTGGACAGCGGCGCGACCTGGACCGACGGCACCGATTACGCCGACCCAAAGCAGCAGCAAACCATGCTCGACAATTTGCGCAAGATGGTCGAAGACCTGAAAGACGAGCCGTACATCCTGATGTGGGTGCTCGGCAATGAAAACGTGTACGGCGTGGCCAGCAGCGCGGGCCGCGACCCGGAAAGTTTTTTCAAACTTGTGAACCGCGCGGCTGAATTGATCCACAAGCTGGACCCGACACGCCCGGTTGCCATTTCTAACGGCGACTTGCTTCATTTGGACCTGATACAGAAATACGCGCCCGCACTCGATGTGATGGGTGCGAACGCCTACCGCGGCGACCAGGGGTTTGGCCGGCACATGTACCAGGACGTGCAAGATTATTTGGACAAGCCGCTTATAATCACCGAATTCGGCGTATCCGCTTACGGCGAAGGCTACACGAAGAAACAGGCCGAAGCGTTCCAGTCGATGTACCTGGCCAACAACTGGGAAGACATGGAATCGCACATGGCCGGCCACGGTGTCGGCAACGCGCTGGGCGGAGTGTTGTTTGAATACATGGACGAATGGTGGAAGGCCAACTCGGACTTGCCGCTCAAGGTCCAAAAGGCCCGCGCCGAATGGTACGCGCCGAAGTCCGCCATCTATAAAAACCTGCAGCCCGATGTGCAGGAGAACGTGCCACAGTTCGGTTTCCCGTTTATTGATGGTTGGAGCTACGAAGAATGGTATGGCGTCGCGGGTCAAGGCGACGGCAAAGACAGCCCGTTCTGCCGCCAGCTCCGTCCGGCCTATTTCACAATGCAGGAAATGTGGAAGAAATAAATAGGTGAGGCTGCTATTCCTGATTTTTTTGGGAGCGGTCGGCGCCTTTTTTGTTCGGACATATTGCTTTGAAGGAATTTACGTGGCGTCGGAATCCATGGAGCCCGCGTTTCCAAAAGACACGCACATCATGGTCAACAAGCTGTCCATGTTTTATAAGAAGCCAAAGCGCGGTGATGTGATCATGTTTGATTCTCCGGAGAACCCGAAAAAAGGAATGATCAAGCGGGTGATCGGACTGGCCGGTGATAACATTGAGATCCGCGAGAAAAAAGTCTATTTAAACGGCGGATTGTTGTACGAACCCTACGCACAGTTTTTGCAGCCCGGAGTTATTTTCAACGGAGACAACATCCCGCCTTTGACGGTGCCGAAGGGGCATTTGTTTGTGATGGGAGACAACCGGGACGTTTCGGGCGATTCGCGGGACTGGAAATCGCCCGAAGGAGAATGGCGGCCGTTTTTGCCGTTGTCGAAAGTGAATGGGATCGTTAAAACCAAAGATTAGGGGGAGCGAATGGGTGTAGCGGACAAAATATTGATGAAAACCGGGACCCCGGCGCCCGATTTTAAAAATCTGCCCGGCGTGGATGGAAAAAAACACAGTTTGTCGGATTATGCGGCGAACAAGGCGCTGGTGGTGGTGTTCAGTTGCAACCATTGTCCGTACGTGCAAGCGTACGAAGACCGGATCATGGCCCTGCAAAAAGAATTTGGAAGCAAAGGCGCCCATTTCGTTGCGATCAACGCCAACGACGCCGTGGGTTATCCCGGTGACAGCTTTGAGAACATGGTGAAACGCGCGAAGGAGCGAAATTTTAATTTTGATTATTTGCGCGATGAAGACCAAAGCGTGGCCAAGGCCTATGGCGCCACGCACACGCCGCATCTGTTCGTTTTCGATGCCGATCGAAAACTCGCCTACACCGGAAAAATCGACGACAACTGGCAGGAGCCCGCCAAAGCGACCGCGCATTATTTGCGCGACGCGCTGGCCGCGCTTGTGGACGGCAAGAAACCCCCGCTCAATGAAACATTCGCAATCGGCTGCACCATTAAGTGGAAAAACTAATCCGTCACCCCGGCGAAAGCCGGGGCCCAGTCCTTTTCCTGATGTTTCATACCTGGATCCCGGCTTTCGTACCGGAACGGCCAGTACGTCCCGACATAATTCGTTCAATCGAACGGGACGCCGGGATGACGAGTGTCATATGACCAACACGATCAAAGTTAATTCCTCTCAATCTGAGAAACTTTTCGAGGACGCCCAGAAACATCTCGTCGGCGGCGTTAACTCGCCGGTCCGCGCGTTTTTGGCGGTCGGCGGCGCGCCGCGTTTCATCCGCAAAGCCAAAGGCGCTTTCATCGAAGACGTCGACGGGAATTCCTATATCGATTTTGTGGGTTCGTGGGGTCCGATGATTCTCGGACACAACGCCGAACCGGTGATGAAAGCGGTCAAAGCGCAACTTGAAAACGGCACGTCCTACGGCGCTCCGTGCGAACCGGAGGTGGAACTCGCCGCGCTAATCAAAGAAGCGCTCCCGTCCATTGATTTGCTGCGCTTCACCAGTTCCGGCACCGAAGCGACGATGTCGGCGCTTAGATTGGCGCGCGCGCATACCAAACGCGCCCGCATCGCCAAATTTGAAGGGGGATACCACGGGCATTCGGACGGCCTGCTGGTGGCGGCCGGGTCCGGCGCTACCACCTTTGGAACGCCCTCGAGCGCCGGCGTTCCCGACTTGCTCGCCAAAAACACCTGGGTGCTTCCTTTTAATGACCCCCAGGCGCTCGAAGAATTGTTTGTGAAACAGGGGATCAATATCGCGGCGGTCATCATCGAGCCCGTGTGCGGGAACATGGGTGTCGTGGCGCCGAACAAAGGGTTTCTTGAATTGTTGTCGACGCTCGCAAAAAAACACGGCGCGTTGGTCATTTACGACGAAGTTATGACGGGTTTCCGTTTGGGATGGAGCGGTGCGCAAGGATTGTACGGCATGAAGCCCGATTTGACCTGTCTCGGAAAAATTATCGGCGGCGGTTTCCCGGTGGGCGCGTTTGGCGGCCGGAAAGAATTGATGGAGAAAGTGGCGCCGCTTGGACCCGTTTATCAAGCGGGCACGTTGTCGGGAAATCCGGTCGCGATGGCGGCGGGCCTCGCGGCGCTGCGCACGTTAAAATCCGAGTCTCCCTATGAAAATTTGAACAAAACCACGGCCGACCTCGCGGCGTTTATTCGCGCCGAAGCGCAAAAGAAAAAGATCCCCGTGCAGGTCAATCAAATGGGGTCCATGTTCACGGTGTTCTTTGCTACCGCGGCGGTGGATTCGTATTTCTCGGCCATGGCTTCCGACACGCGGCAGTTCAGCGTTTTCTTCAACGCACTCCTCGAGCGCGGAGTGGCGCTGCCACCGTCCCAATTTGAAGCGGCTTTCGTATCAACCGAACACACGCCGGCAGTGCTGGAGAAAGCAAAAAAAGCCATATCGGAGGCGTTCGCGGAGGTGGCCAAGTCATGATCAAGATCGGTTCAGAAGTGTTGTGGCTTTCCGAAGATGATGTTCGTTCCATGCTTACCATGGAAGAGGCGTTGAACGCGGTGGAAAACGCGTTCCGCTTGCATGGCGAAGGCCAGACGCAGATGCCCACCAAAATTTATTTGGAATTTGACCCGTACGGCGGCGATTTGCGGGCGATGCCCGCTTATTTGAAAGGCAACGTGTCTGCGGCCGGCGTGAAGATTGTTAACTCAAACGCTTCCAATCCGGAGAAGGGGCTGCCCGCGGTCGCCGGCATTATGACCTACATCGATCCGAAGACCGGGCTTCCGCTCGGAATTTTTGGCGCCGGCACCTTGACCGCGATCCGCACGGGCGCGGCCGGCGGTATAGCGGCAAAACATCTGGCGCGAAAAAATTCTTCGTCGGCGGGTTTGATCGGCTGCGGCCGCCAGGCGGTTACGCAAGTGGAGGCGCTGAAACATTTTTTCAGACTCGACCGCGTTCTGGTGTGGGGAAAAACCAAGCAGGAGTCGGACACGTTTTGCGCGCAGAACAAGGCCCTGCATCCCAATATGCTCGCCGTGGCGAGCGTTCAAGAAGCGGCGCAGGCGGACATTTTGGTAACAACCACGCCGGTGCGTGAGCCCGTGGTCAAAGCGGCCTATGTGCGGCCCGGCACCCACATCAATGCGATTGGCGCGGACGCGGCCGGCAAACAGGAGTTGGAGCTGGCGCTGGTCAAATCAGCGCGCGTGGTGGTCGACGAGTGGCACCAGGCCTCCCACGCGGGGGAAATCAACGTGCCGGTCTCAAGCGGAAAATTTACCGAACATGATCTCGCGGCGCAGCTTGGTGAAATCGTGATGGGGAAAAAGAAAGGCCGCTTGTCCGAAGCCGATGTGACCATTTTTGATTCAACGGGCCTTGCGATCCAGGACGTCGCCGTCGCCAAAATAATTTTTGAGAAAGCCGTAAAAAATAACAAAGGTCAGGTACTCAAGCTCCATGGTTGATATAGCCCCATTCCGCGCGTTGCGCCCGAAGTCAAGCAATAACGGCGCCGACATCTCCGCGTTCATTTGCCCGCCGTACGATGTGATCTCTCCGCATCAACGCGAAGCGATCGAACAGAAATATCCGAACAATGTCGTCCAGATCGAATTGCCGAAAGGCGTCGACTTTGAAAAATTTTCCAATGCGGCCCGCTTGTTAAATACGTGGAAAGCAGACGGCGTGGTCCAAGAGGACCGTGCGCCCTCCTTTTATCTTTTGGAAACCACGTTCCGGATCAAAGACGCGTTCGCGCCGAACAAACCGCTCAAGCGCTACGGCGTGCTTTCGGCCCTGCAACTGGAAACACCCGGAAAAGGCGCGGTCCATCCGCACGAGAAAACATTGCCGAAGGCCAAAGAGGAACGGCTCAACCTCATCACCGCGCTTCAAACCGACGTGAGCCCTATATTTGGCCTGTTCTTCGACAAGAAAAAACAGTGGCGCAAATGGGTGGCCAAAGTCATCAAACAGAAGCCGCTTGTGAAAGGCCAGGAGGGAAAAGATTTGTCGCACCGGCTTTGGAAAGTGGAGGCCGGCGCGCTGCACAAAGAACTGCGAAGCATGTTGCGTGCAAAAGACCTCTATATCGCCGACGGCCACCACCGCTACGAAGTGGCCTGGGCCTACTGCCAGCAACGTCTCAAAAATGCCGCGGGTCTGCCCGCCGAAGCTTTAGCGGAGGCGGGCTTTCATCGCGTGATGGCGTACATCTGTCCGATGGAAGAGCCAGGCCTCTTGATGCTGCCCACGCACCGGTTGATCAAATCCCCGTTGACCGTTAATTCCTGGAAGTCCCATTTGTCCGCATTGTTCAGCATCAACCCGGTGAAGGACATGAAAACCATCATCAAAGAACTCGTCGCCGGCAACGGCCGGAAAATTGGCTGGGTGTATGCGGGCGGAATGGCGATCTTGACGCCGAAGCCCGGCATGTCCGTGGATCGTCTTCTGGAAGAACGCCCCAAGGCGCTCCGCGAACTGGACGTTATTTTGTTGCACGACGTGGCGCTTGGCGAAACCATCAAGCCCGAGATGACCAAAGAACGCGAAGTTATTTTCACGCGCGACTTGGACGGAATGGAAGTGATGGTGGAGAAAGACCCATCCTGGGTCGGTTTTGTTCTCGCTTCGCCCGGTGTGGCATCTCTGGCCCGCGTAGCCGGCGCGAACGAAGTCATGCCGCCGAAGACCACTTATTTTTACCCCAAGGTTCCGACGGGATTCACCATGATGAGCAAGGAGCAGAGCATCCAATGACCTGGGTCGACGTTTCGCTCATTGTCGTCTTGCTCTGCTTCGTTGCGCTTGGCGCGCGGATGGGGAGCCTATGGACGGGCGCGTGTTTGATCGGCGGGTTCTTCGGGGCCTTCCTGGTCGAATATTACACGCTGCCGGTGAGCGAAATGATCGGCGGTTTCACGGGCGCGCGCTTGGTGTCGGGGGCGCTTTTATTTGCCGGCGGTGTGGTCGTGGCGCTTGTGCCCGGGTGGGTGCTTAGCCGTCTCATGTCGGCTTTTTTCCTTGGGATATTCGACAGCATTGTGGGGCTCCTCGCGGGTGCGCTCACGGGCCTGGTCGCCGTGACGCTCTTTTTCATGTTTGTGTTGCCGCACGCGCCGTCCATTGAGAAGAGCAAGGCGTGGCGGAAATCCAAAATCGTCAAACCGATGCATCACATGATCGAAGACTTTTTCAACGATCGCCGTTTCCGCAAGGGCTCGACTGTAGATCAACTGAAGAAAGATTTTGCGCACGAGGTCGAGCCGGTGATCGAAGAGACCGGGAGCAAAGTCAAAAAAATCTTGAAGTGAATGCGGTAGCCATTCCCAACCTGCCGGCCGACCCGTTGTCGTTTTGGAAGGCCCTCCACCCCAATCCCATGAACGGCTTCTTCCTGGGCCCTGTCTCCGGAAAAAATTCCGATATCTACATGTCCGCCGGTGAACCGCGTCACGTTTGGACCGCCGGTTCCAACGACGTAAATGCGCTACTCGACAAAATCAAACCTTTGTTCCGGCCGGGAAAAACATTGCCCCGTTTTGTTGGATTTCTTGGATTCAACGCGGGCCGTGCTTTTGATCCGGGCTTGCGCCGTTTGCCATTGCGTTCCAATCCGTTGAAAACACCCGCCGCGCTGTTTGCGGATTATCCGCACGTGATAAAGCTCGACTACAAAAAGAACGAGACCGTCGTGATCGCGCTTCCGTCGCCGAAAACAAAAACGCGTCTCAAGACCTTGGGCCCCATTCCGTTCTCCCGCATGGTCTGCCGTGCCAAGGACGCCATCTCCGCCGGCGACATTTATCAGGCAAACGTGAGTTTGCGATTTTCCGGAAACTTTGACGGTGACCCGGTGGAATTGTACCGCCGACTTTCGGAACGCAATCCGTCGCCTTATGCTTGTTTGATCAAGTTCCGTGATTCGTGGTTGGTAAGCGCCTCGCCGGAATTGTTGTTGAAGACCGAAGGGCGACGTGTCGTAACACGGCCCATCGCCGGCACGCGCCCGCGCGGCAAGAACGCCACGATCGACCGGAAACGACAAGGACAACTTTTGTTATCGCCCAAAGAACGGGCCGAGCACATCATGCTGGTGGATCTCGAGAGGAACGATTTGGGTCGTGTGTGCGAGCCCGGCAGCGTGCGCGTTTCAGACCGTTTCGCGGTCGAACGGTATTCGCACGTGATGCATATCGTGTCACAGGTGGAGGGCCGGCTTTCGCCGCGAAAGAATTCCATCGACGCGTTGAAGGCGGTGTTTCCGGGCGGCACCATCACGGGTTGTCCAAAAATAAAATCGATCGAGATCATAGAGGAAATCGAAAAAGTGGCGCGCGGGCCCTTTTACGGAAGCGCCGGTTTTTTCCGCGGCAACGGCGACGCCGTGTTCAATATTTTGATCCGCACCGCGCTCATTCAAGACAAAAAGATCACGGTCCAAGCCGGCGCCGGCATCGTGGCCGATTCGCGCCCCGCGCGCGAATACCGCGAGATAAAAGCCAAAGCGGGCGCACTGTTGGAAGCGGTCGCGTCCTTATGATTGTTTGCCTGAACGGGAAATTATTGCCGGAAAACAAAGCGCATATTTCGATCGATGACCGCGGCTTCTTGCTCGGCGACGGGTTGTACGAAACGCTGCGCGTGTACGGCGGCCGGCCGTTCTTGTTGGATGAACATCTGCGCCGTTTGAAAAGCGGGCTCACGTTTGTCGGAATCAATGTGTCCGTGCCGAAAATCCGCGCCGGAATTTTGAACGTGGTCCGCGCCAACAAATGCAAAAACGCGGCGGTCCGCGTTACGGTTTCCCGCGGCGTCGGCGCGCCGGGCCTCGATCCAAGCAATGCAAAACAACCGACCATTCTCATCACGGCGCGCCCGTTCACCGGATATCCCAAAGCGTCGCGCGAGCGGGGAGTAACGGCCGCGGTCGTGTCGGTGCGCCGCAACGATCCGGAAGCAGTGCCGCCGTCGCTTAAATCCATCAGCCTCCTTAATAATGTGCTCGCCAAGCGAGAGGCCAACAAGTTAAAAGCCGACGAGGCGATCTTCCTCACGGCCGAAGGCCATGTGGCGGAGGGGGCCACATCCAACGTGTTTGCGATCAAGGAAGGCCGTTTATTTACGCCGGCCCTGGACGGCCATCAGTTGGCCGGGGTAACGCGCGCGTTCGTTTGCCGGTTGGGCCGTCGGGAGGGCTTGTCCGTCATTGAGACCAAAATGACGGTTAATGATTTATTTTCGTCGGACGAATTGTTTTTGACCAACGCATTGATGGAAGTCCTGCCGGTAACGAAACTGGTGCAGCGGGGCCGGTCCAATCGGACGTGGAAGAAGGTTGGCCCGGTCACCGCCAAGTTGATGATTTGCTACACTCCGGGTCGCCAAAAAAGCTCGGCGACTAAACCCGCCTTCGCTAATCCATCCAAGAGAGAGTTATGAAACCCCAAGAAGAGAAACAGAAGCGCGTATTAAAACTTGGCATGCCCAAAGGCAGCCTGCAGGAATCCACCGCCGAGTTGTTCAAGAAGGCCGGCATCCGCATCAGCACCGGCGATCGTTCTTACTTCCCTTATTGCGACGACGATGAAATCGAAATCATGCTCGTCCGTTCCCAGGAAATGGGCAAATACGTGCAAGACGGCCTGTTCGACGCAGGTCTCACCGGTCACGACTGGATCCTCGAGACCGACGCGAAAGTGCAAGAAGTCTGCGAGCTCATTTACGGAAAATCTGGTTTCCGCCCCGTCCGCTGGGTGTTGGCCGTGCCGAACGACTCGCCGATCAAGACCGTGAAAGATTTGGAAGGAAAAACGATCGCCACCGAGCTTGTGAATTACACGACCAAGTATCTGGCCGACCGCAAAGTAAAGGCGACCATCGAGTTCTCATGGGGCGCCACCGAAGCCAAGGCCGGCATGCTCGTCGACGCGATCGTTGAGCTCACCGAAACCGGCCGTTCGCTGAAAGCGAACAAGCTGCGCATCGTCGAAGATTTCCTCGCTTCCACCACGCGCTTTATCGCGAACGAGAAAGCCTGGAACGACCCGTGGAAACGCCAGAAGATCGAAAACATCGCGATCCTCCTCAAGGGTGCGTTGGCAGCGGAGGGCATGGTCGGTCTCAAAATGAATTTGAAAGAAGCGGACCTGGACAAAATCATGAAGGTACTGCCATCTCTGAAACGTCCGACCGTCAGCAAGCTGACATTACCGGAGTGGATCGCCATCGAAGTGGTGGTCGAAGAAAGCGTTGTGAAGCGCATCCTGCCTGAGCTCAAACGGGCGGGTGCCGAAGGAATTATTGAGTATCCGCTCAATAAGTTGATAGCCTAAGCCCATGGACATTTGCAAAGAGACCAAATGGCTCTGCGAAAACGCCAAATCGCTTGAGAAGTTTGCGGGCCAGTGGGTGGTGTTCTCCTCCACCCGCGGTCTCGTCGGAAAAGCCGGCACGCTGAACAACGCGCTCCGCTCCTTCCGCCAAGCCAAATCGAAGTCCGCGCCTTTCCTGTTTCACGTTCCTTCCAAAGAAGAACTCGTCTCTCCTCTCTCCGTTGCCTCGAAGAAATAATCCGTCCGCGCCGCACCATTACAAGTTTCCCTACGTAAAATTTCACGGGAAATATTATCCGCTTATTCCGCTGACATTGCGTCGCGGCACGCATCGCGTAAGCACCTTCGCGCTGATTGATTCGGGGGCCAGCATATCCGTGTTCCGGCCCGAGATCGCGCGCGCGCTGCGCCTGCCGCACGCGTCCCGCGAAAAACAATCGCTCTCCACCGCCGATGGGAAAGTCGGCATTGGTGTCGCGAAAGTGGCCGTGCAGGTCGAGCAAACCAATTTCAACGCGAACATCGGCTTCACGGATAAATACGCGGCCAGTTTCAATATTCTGGGACGCGAAGGTTTCTTCGGCCGGTTCAGCATTTGTTTTAATGAAATCATGAAAACCGTCATTCTTGTTCCGTTGGGGAGGAAACGCTGATGTCCATCCGTGTCCGTTTTGCGCCATCGCCCACCGGCTTTTTGCACGTGGGTGGCGCGCGCACCGCGCTTTACAACTGGCTCTACGCGCGCCACGCCAAGGGCACGTTCATTCTCCGCATCGAAGACACCGACGAGGCCCGCTCCACCGACGAATCCATGAACGCGATCATCAACGGCCTGCATTGGTTGGGGCTGAACTGGGATGAAGGGCCCGGCGTGAAGGACGCGAAGAGTTCGGTGGGAAGTTACGGCCCGTATTTCCAGATGGAACGGCTCGGCACCTATCGCAAATTGCTCGATGAACTGGTTGCGAAGGGAAAAGCTTATGCTTGTTTCTGCACGAAGGAAGACCTTGAGCAGATGCGCACGCGCGCCATGCTCGCAAAACGTCCGCCCAAATACGACGAGCGTTGCCGCGCGCTACCGCGCGAACAGACCCAGTCCCGCCTCGCCAAAGGGGACCCGCACGTGTTCCGTTTCGCCCGCCCACACGGCGGCAACGTTGAGTTCGATGATGTGGTCAAAGGCCATTTGAAATTTGAAAGCGAGCTCTTGGATGATTTTGTGCTGCTCAAATCGTCGGGCGTGCCGACGTTCATGTTTGCGGGCGCCGTCGACGACCATTTGATGGAGATCACGCATGTTGTGCGTGGGGATGACCACTTGTCCAACACGCCGCGCCAAATCCAGATCTTCGAAGCGTTCGGATGGAGCAAGATGCCGGTCTTTGCGCACATCTCAATGATCCATGGGCCTGATGGGTCCCGTCTCTCCAAGCGCCACGGCGCCACCGCGGTTGAAGAATTCCAGCGCACCGGTTATCTGCCGGAAGTCATGTTGAACTATCTGGCGTTGCTCGGATGGTCGACCTCGGATTCGCAGCAACTATTCAATCCCGCCAATCAGTTTGAAGAACTCGTGCAAAAGTTTGAACTCGAGCGCTGCCAGAAAAGCCCCGCCGTGTTCGACATGGAAAAATTGAAATGGATGAACGGCGTGTACATCCGGAATTTGACGAAGGACCAATTGCTTGAGCGCACGTGGCCGTTCCTGGTAAGCGCGGGGCTCGTGTCCGCCGAGGCGGACGAGAAACTAAAAACCTATGTTCACAACGCGCTGATGCTCGAGCAAGAAAAATTGGTGGTGTTGTCGGATGCGCCGGGCCTCATCGACTTCTTTTTGCATAAGGACGTCCAGTTTGATGCCGAATCGGTGGAGAAGGTCCTAAAAAAAGAAGGCGCAAAAAAAGTTTTGGAAGGCGTCATGGCGCGGTTCGCGGCGCTGTCCACACTGACTGCCGAGAACACCGAGAAGGCCTGCCGCGATCACGCCGCTGAAAACACGCTTAAAAATGGGCAGGTTTTTCATCCGGTGCGCGTGGCGGTCTCCGGCCGGACCAAAGGTCCGAGCCTGTTTCACATGCTGGAAGTAATGGGAAAAGAGATGGTTTTATCGCGCATGAAGGGCGCGCTTCCAATAGCCTTATAGTGCATTTACTATACTGCGCCCCGACGGATGGACAAGAAAGAGTTCTTCAAAGAAATTGACTTCAACAAAACGTGGGACGAGGCGGACTGGGAAAAATTTTTCCAGGCGCAAGACGATTACCGCGTTTCCTGCCAGAACAAAGAAGTCCGCAAAAAACCCATGGCCAAACTGAAATTCGTGGGTCCCGATGAAGTGGCAGCCTTCGAACCCATTATCCACGAATACGGCGTGAACACCGGTCCTTCCATTGTTGCCCAGTTGAACGGCGAGCCATTTTACGGTGACAAAAATCCGGAGGCCGATTACCATCCCGCGACCGATGAAGACCCGCATTATTGGGGCGAAGGCGCTCCGCTTTCCACCGTTTTGATTTACCGCGACTGCTGCCGGTTCGCGATCTGCACGTCCCAAGAGATCGACCGGTACTTGAAGATCAAGGACATGGATTACCGCAAACAGCACTTGGCGGAGTTTGAGTCGTTGCGTTTCCACGCGAATTGGATCGCCATCAATATCGCGCAGGGCCACACGATCGGTTATTCGGAAGAGCGTATCCGGGGCAACATCGCCAAATGCCGCCGCGCCCTCAAACACGCGGACGTTTGCATGGGTCTTCTTAGCCGGGTTTCACTCCGCACCAAGTCGGTGCGGTTGAGGGAGGATTTGTTTTCCTTCGCGGTCCAACTGCGCAACGGCCTCTTCCACTGGCTCGACGAACTCCGCGCCCGTATCCCTTAATCCTTCCGGACGTTCTTGATTAGACCATGAGGCTTTGGTCGCTCCGCCCAAAGTTTTTGGACACGAAGGGGATTGTTGCGCTTTGGCGGGAAGGCCTGCTCGCACAGAAAGTGCTCCTTGGCCGGACGAAGGGATATAAAACCATCCGCAGCTAGATCGGTTTCGTTGGGAGCGAGCATAGATTCTTTAAACCTCGGTTGACCGGACTTGACGGTATCGTATCGGATAGTTATATTTATTATGTATCCGATACGATAAACCCTATGAATCCCAGCCTATTAGACTCCATCACATCAAAAAAATCTCAACTGGACAGGTTGCGTCCATTTCCCAAGGCGGTCCTCGGACGGCTTCATCAGCAAATTGTGGTGGAATGGACATTTAACTCCAACGCCATTGAAGGAAACACGTTAACCCTGAAAGAAACGGCACTCATTTTGCAAGAAGGACTGACTATTTCAGGGAAACCTCTCCGAGAGCATTTCGAAACCATTAATCATAAAGATGCCATCCAATTTCTTGAAAACGTAATTCAAGAAAGACAGCCTCTTGATGAAAACTTTGTTTTTGCATTACACAAACTGATCCTAAAGGGGATCGCGGATTCGGAGTCGGGGGTTTACCGTCGTCATGCGGTCCGGATTCTGGGGGCTGTTCACATCCCGCCAAACCCGTTAAAAGTGCCGGCTCTTATGGGTGAATTTTTCCGGGAGTATCGGCGGGAGCGTAAAAAGATGCATCCGGTTAAGCTGGCGGCATGGCTTCACCATAGGTTTGTTGCCATTCATCCTTTTATTGATGGCAATGGGCGAACAGCGCGTTTGTTGATGAATTTTGTCCTCATGCAGAGCGGATATCCTCCGGCCGTCATTTTGAAAGTGGACCGGAGAAAATATTACCGCGTCCTTAAAGAAGCAGATGCAGGAAAGCAAGAAGCCTATGTTGATTTCATTGGCCGGTCTGTGGAGAGATCGCTGGTTATTTATATACAGGCGCTGACGCCCAGTTCAAGAAATCAGGAAAAACAGGGATATATTTCCTTGGCGGAAGCGGCAGAACATTCGCCTTATTCCCAGGAATATTTAAGTCTGCTGGCGCGACGAGGAATTTTGCCGGCGGTTAAATTCGGGAGAAATTGGATGACAACGCTGGATGCTGTCAAAGAGTACGTGGAAGCCCAGAATAAAGGTGGCTAGAAGGTTTCTGTTTTTGATTTTTTGAGGCGGGAGAGCGGTACGCGGACCAGCGAGACCGGATTTTCTGTCACAATCCACATCTTCCTTCCAACGATCGTGAAGCCCGTCGGTGTTGCTCCGTTCAAGAACGGGTCCAGATCAAACGAGCCCAATTCCAAAAGCGGCTTTTGCAACCGGTAGACGTTTACAAGACGGGCCTTTCCGTCCAGGACCCATAGCCGGTTGTTAAAGAACCCAAAGGCCGTGGCCATGATCTCCGGCAACGGGAACGTGTCCCGGATTTCCTCGATGTCGTTTCCGCGGTGCCGGTAAAGCCGTCTCGCATCCTGGTCCGCCGACCACAAATCCAATCCATCGTAAAAAAGCCCCGCTGGTTTCTGTCCTTGCGTGTCGACCGATTCCGTCACTTGATGATCGGCTGTGGTGGCGTGAAGATTTATTTTTAGATCGAGACCGTCCAGGGTCCAGATGGTTTTGTCCGATATCGCAATGCCGGTCGCCAGACTGCCGGGCAAGGGTTCGACCGAAACAATGGGAAGCCCTTTGGCGTTGCGGTGCACAAACAGCGTTTTGCGGAACCAGTCGGCGATGTAAATATTTTCTTTCCATACCACCGGGCCCAACGTGTGCGTGTAGGGAAGCGTGTCCACTTGAATTGCGAGCGCGTTGTAAAAGAATCCAAGGCCGGACAACACAACCACGGCCGCTGCCCACGGCACCCATTTTTTCCATGGGAAATTTCTGGCCTTGTTCCACGCCAACGGGGTCCGCTCCGGCTCAAAATTGAAACGCGGAAAAAGTTCTTCGTGCGAGCGGGGTTTCTGCGGAATGTCTTTGATGGTGGAGGAACGGGCGTTCATGAACTCTTCCATGATGCGGTTGATTTTGTCTTCGTAGTGGACTTTGGCGGACTTCCACTCGCTCTCAAGTTTCTTCTGGTAGTTGTCGATGTCGCCGACCAGTTCCGCGGCCGCGGGGGGGAGATTGTCAGGAAAAATAGCGTCCAGTTTCGGCGCATCTTTGCCCAAATTGGGTCTATTTTCCGGCTCTTTTTCAGGCTGGGCCATAGGTTCTCCAAGTGTAATGCGAGGCCCCCATCTTTGCCACCTCCTTATTATATAGGGGGATTAAACAGGTCATTAGCGCTCCAGCCGGCGGCGGATACGGCTGAGTTCCTTGTTGATCCTGTCGGCCCCTTGTTCGCCGTAGCGGCGCAGCATGTCTTTCAAGAGCTCGAGTTTCTCATGGTCCGAAATATCGCGTGCCGACACGCTCTCGTAGTAAATCCAAGCGCGTTGCAGGTCCGCATTCGCGGGGATCCGGAACCCGCTGGCGGTTGGGGCCGATTCCACCACCGGTTTAGTAACAGGCTTGGTTTCAACAACAGCCGGCTTGTCCGCCGGTTGGTTGGCGGGCTTCGGTGCGACGGGGGCCGGTTTCACCACTGGCTCGATCGCCGGTTTCGTGGGCTGCTTGTTGATGAGATCAAGCAGTTCGCGGTCGATAAGCGACATGTCGATGCCACTTGCACCGTAAACCGCTTTCATCTGGTTCAATAGACCTATTAATTCATCCACCGGAGCGGCCGCCGATTTGCGCACCATGTAATAACCGAGCGCGGTGCCAAATGCGCGCAGCGTTTCATCCGATTTCTGCATCGTGGCTTGTTCGGGCGTTACAGCCGGTGTTTCCTGTTGCAGTTTCGGCGCGACCAACGTTTGCGGCGCTTCTTGTGTTTCTTCGGGAGCGCGCAACGGGTCGGTTTCGGGCTTGCTGAAGCTTTCCGATATCTTCGCGCGGCGCGCGAGCAGCGTGCGGTACGCGCGCAACACCACTTCGTCCGCGGGCATGATTTCGACGAGGCGCCGCATCGCGTCGAGGCAGATATCAAGCTCATCACTGCGGTAAGATTTCGCGGCGATTTCGGTCAACGCGATCGCCATCAGGGAACTGACACGGTCGCTTTTCTGGACCGAGATCGGCAACAGAGACAGGCGAACGAGCGCAGATTTTGCGTCGTTTCTCACCAGCGCTTCGATCGCTTCGATTGCGCCGGTTTTGTCCTCTTCAGGAATACCGCGCAAGAGCGCGAAACGCAACTGCGGCCACTGCAACCCATCGGTCGAATATTTCTGTAACAAGTCGCGCAGGTCGCTGCTCACGTCTTGCAAGCCCGCGTCATCGAGCGGGTATTTGCGGATCAAGAGCAGCATCAGTTGGTTTTTGTAATCGGGCGTATAGTTCCGGCCCACGCTCAACCGCGTCAAAACCATGTGCGTCGCCAGACTGCTGTACTTAAAGGCGGCCAGCAAGTCGGCGTTCGAATAATCCTTGGTCAGTTGCAGGTTGCCGGAGCCCATCTTGAACGAGAAGCCCATGCGGTGCGAGCCGGTGGTATCGGCGAAGTTTCCGACCGGGAAGTTGAACGCGTAATCCAAACGGAAACGTGAATAGAGATAGGACAAGCCCATCGTCAGCGCTTTGTAGCCGCGCGATCCGCTCGCGTAACCGCCGCGCGCAATAAGCGCGCCCAAGGAGCCAAACGGAATGTTGCGTTCCGCACCCAACGCGAGATCGTTGTCTTTTTGACCGACCAGGCGTTCGGTCTGCCGCATTTCCGCTGTCAACGTGCCCCAACGCGGACGATAACCAAGTCCGGCCTTCATGGACATGGGCGCTTTGTCGCCGTCACCGGCGAGCGACACATCCGGTTCGTTGAGATTGATCAGCGCCAAGCCGGCCGTGTATTGATATTTCGCGCCAAACTGCACGAGTCCGCCCAAGTCAATCGCGTACGTGTCTTTGGCGTTCCCCGAATTGAACAGTTGATCGCGCTGGTTGGAGCCAACGCCCGCATCATTCAACGCGTTCTCGGTGAACCGGTCCGGCTCATATTGGCGGTGCAGTTGTTTCAAGTTCGCGCCAAAGGACGAGATTCCGCGCAGGCCGTACGGTTCGAGATCGAGGCGCTGGCCGTAGCTCAACGTCAATGTGCGCTCGTTGAACAAATTATCGGCCTTGAAGTTGTGATAGGCGAACCCGAGGGTGCGATAACCCGGCACCAGCGGATGCGCGTAGCCGAGATACGTCGTACCAAGGCTCGATCCATCATCGAGCCCTTTCACCAATTGTCCGTATTGGCTCGTGATCTGGCCTTCTTGCAATTGGATCAAACCGGCCGGGTTGTACACGATCGAATCCGCGTCGTCGGCCACCGCCGTGAACGCGTCCGCCATGCCCGGAGCGCGCGCTCCGGCGTCCTGGCTTTCGAACGACGCGAACGCCACTGGCGCCGGCAACTGCACCAGCAGCAACAGAGATAATAGGAGCGCGAGTAGCTTCTTCATCTCGCCACCCCCACGGTCCCCGTGAAGGAACGACCTTCGCCCGAAAGTTTGTAGATGTAGGCCCCGCCGGGGACCACATTCCCGCGGTCGTCTTTACCGTCCCAAATGAGTGTTGTGCCGATGCCGGCGTTTGCTTCCGGCGGTGGCAGTGTCCGGACATGGCGTCCATCGCGGTCGAAGATCTCGCCCGTGACCGCCACGTTGTTCGGGTTTTCCAGAACAAAGTACACGCGATCGTTGAGTCCATCGCCGTTCGGCGAGAAAAGCCGTGGATACACGTTGCCGGCACTGAGGCTTAATGTCGACGGATTGGCCGACGCGCGCAGTTGATAATTGCCGAGGAACGAGGAACGTGTGCGCACATTTGTTCCGACGCGGTCGAGCGTTCCGCCGATGCGGACCCAGGTGACGCCGTTAAACCAATACATGGACAGTTGGTCCGGCGTGATGTTGTTGAGCGGCGGAGCGCCGGCGATGCCAGGGGCACCGGCGAGCACCTGTCCGTTGTTCTCGTTGTATCCGATCGCCACCGTTGCCTGCGGTTTCGCGAACGCGAGATCGTTCAGTACCTCGCCGTTGTCGACGCGGACGAGTTTAAGGCGGACGTTGCGGATAATGCCACCGTCGCCGCTGTACGGTTCTTCGCTGAGCCGGATCGTGAGCGGAACGCCGTATTTGTTGTAGGCCGAACGCAACAAATCGTTGACCGTCTGCGGCATCTGCACATGCGAGACACCGTCCGTGCTCAGATAAATGACGTTGGCTTCGGGGCTCGAATCGGCGATCAGCGAATGTTCGGACTGGTTCCCGCCGGTATCGATGGCGCGGATCGTGTAGAAATAGGTGACGCCGCTGACATTGTCGGCGAACGCGGTTGTGGTCAGCGGGACCGGTGTAACGAGGACGCCCGTGCCCGTCAATGTGTCGCGACGGTAGATGTAGTAACCGCCGAGGTCGGTGATGGTGGAACCGTCGACGTTGTAACGGACCGGTTCCCACGTGAGGGTGAACGCGTTACCGGTCGGGTCGAGGAAGCCTTTGAGGCCTGCGGGCGCCGCCGGCATTTGGACATCGCCCAGGTTTGACGTGAACGCCGTGACGGTGGAGCTTGGCGTCGTGAAGACGCCGTCGCCGTTGATCGCGCGGACGCGGTAATAATAGGTGGTGAGTTGCGCCAGGCCCGTGTCGTTGTAAACGGTCACGGTCATGGTTGCTACCGGCACATAGACGATGCCGTTGTTCGAACGTTCGAGCCGGTATTGTGTCCCCGCCGGGTTTCCGTTGGAAGTCCACGACAGGTCGACCGTGGTCAGGCCGACATCCGTGACCGCCAGATTCGCCGGCACTTGGGCCAGTGTGTAGACGGTGACCGGCGCCGTCGGTAGCGATGTTCCGGACAGGTTCGATGCTCTTAAGCGCCGCGTGATCGCTTCGTTCGGCGTGAACACGCCATCGATAAGCGAGAAGCCGTTCGTATTGCCGACCGGTACGTCGGCAGGGAACGAGTACAGGATGTAGTTGGTGGCGCCGGCCGTGATGTCCCACGACCATTGGATGCTGAATGTCGACAGCGCCATTCCTTGGAAGTTGGTCGGTGCTGAGCCAAGAGACGACGTAACGAATGCATGGGCTTGTTGTCCGATTGCGCTCGTGTTCGTGTCGATCGGGGAAACAAAACCCCTATCGTCTACGCTCATGATGGCGGCGTAATACGTGACGCCGCCCGGTAAACCGTTCAACAACAGGAACTCGTTTACTCCCGGTGTTCCGGGGACCGGTTCGTTGGGAACGTCCTGCGCAGAATTCCACCACGTGGTCGTGCTTCCCACGCTGTCCGCGGAATACGTCGCAATGCGGACCACGTAAGAGGTGGCCGGGTTTTTGTCCGCGAAGAGATTGTTGTTCTCATCGGGCGCGCTCCATTCGAGGAGCATTTGGTTGGCGCCGCCGGGGATGGCCTGCAAGTTGGTAATGGCCGCCGGTGGCGTGGTATCGAGTGGACGAATAACGATCGTCAACGAATCGGAAACGGCCGCGAGGGCGTGCGGAGGCGTCGCCAGGGCAAAGAGGCTCCCGGCGATGACCAAACCTGTTTTGGCCATCTTGCGCGCGAGTTTCATCCGGTCTGAAATCGACCGAACGAACTCAGTGATGTCCGCCACTATGTGTTTCATGTTGCAGTGACAGAGCACTCCTGTCGTTTCGACATTCGTCTCCTCTGACGCGATGCGCTACGCCCATGTGTCCAGGCGCACGTCACCCCGACGTCAGTTCGACCTGATGTTCACGTCTTCAGGCCCCGTTCATACGTCCTCCCATGTGTTCACACGGTTCTCTCGTTTCTCCTTTTCCTCGTTAGTTCGGCTGTACTGCCGTGAGCAGGATGTGGACGTTCTGCGCGTTGGTCGTTGTGGTCACCGACGGCAGACGGAAACGCAGCCACAGAAGCGAGGTCGCGGCCGCAGCAGGGCTTGGCGCGAGAGCGTCCATGTCTTTGAATCCGTGTTCACCGGAAGCGGCCTCGAAGTGACCGGTCACGCCACCCTGGGTACCGACGTAGCGATTGGTTGTTGAAATGACATCGCTGTCGTTTTGTCCGGGTTGAGTGCCGCTGAAGTAACCGCCAGATTGCGCTGGGGCCGTGGTGTGCGCGATGGTGGTGAACACACCCCAGGCTTGCAGCGCGTCGCCTTCGTTCGACGATGTGTCGGCGTCAAACGTCCATGGCGTTCCGGCCGAGGAGATAAACCCCTGTAGACGGAGGTCCGTCGTCGCGTAGGTGGAGTCGATGGTGACCGTCGACGGTTGCACGGTTTGCGTGGAGGCCGCCAGATCCACCGTTCCGAGATCCAACACGACGTTTGCTGTGTCGATGTCGACCGAATAGAACGCGTTCGGTGTGATCGTGACCGTCAATGAGTCGGTGACGGCCGCCTGTGCGACATGTGAGAGCCCGAACCCGAAGGCCAAGGCCAGTGCGACTTTTATTGCACGTTTCATTTGAGTCTCCCCGCCTGCCGATTCGCCAATTCCCGATGAGCTGGGCCGTTGGCGGGCAGGCTTTTGTTTTTTTTGAACTTCCAAATCTGTAAAGGCGCAGCACCCCGGAAAAAACCGAAATGCCACAGATCCGACTCGTGTCACGGCGCACCTCGCCCGGACAAGCGGATCTCTCGCGATTTGTGTTCGCTATGCCTCTCGCTAAATCAGCTCATATGAATGGCTCCGTTCTTCGTTTGATTGATTTCGTCTCCTTAACTCGGTGCTACCGCCGTCAGAACGATCATGATGTTCTGCGGATTTGTTGTGGTCGTGTTGCTCGGCAGACGGAAACGCAGCCAGAGAAGCGAAGTCGCGAGCGGGTCTGGGCTCGGGGCCAACGCGTCCATGTCTTTGAATCCGTGCTCACCGGAAGCCGCTTCGAACTGATTGGTCACGCCGCCTTGGGTGCCGACATAGCGGTTCGTGTTGCTGATCACGTCGCTGTTGTTGACGCCGGGTTGTGTGCCGCTGAAGTAGCCGCCGGATTGTGCCGGGGCTGTGGTGTGGGCGATGGTGGTGAACACGCCCCAGGCCTGCAGCGAGTCCAGTTCGTTCGACGTTGTGTCGGCATCAAACGTCCAGTCGGTGCCGGCGGAGTCGATGAACCCTTGCAGTTGCAGGTCTGTGGTCGCGAACGACGACAGTACGGTGACCGTCGAGGGCTGCACGGTGGCAGTTGATGCCGCGAGGTCCACCACGCCCAAGTCGAGCGCTACGTTGGCCGTGTCAATGTCGACCGAGTAGTAGCCGTTCGGCGTGATCGTGACCGTCAATGAGTCTGTGACGGCCGCCTGTGCGACATGTGCGAGCCCGAGCGTAAACGCCAGGGCCATTGAGGCTCTGATTAACTTCTTCATTTTGTTTCTCCTTTTTTCGTTAGTGACTCCTACTCATGATTTCGCTGTGCTCCTTAGCTCGGTTGAACCGCCGTCAGAATGATGCTGATGTTCTGCGGGTTGGTTGTGGTCGTGTTGCTCGGCAGACGGAAACGCAGCCACAGAAGCGAGGTCGCGGCCGCAGCGGGACTCGGCGCGAGAGCGTCCATGTCTTTGAATCCGTGCTCACCGGAAGCGGCTTCGAACTGATTGGTCACGCCGCCTTGGGTGCCGACGTAGCGATTGGTCGTGGAGATGAGATCGCTGTCGTTGACGCCGGGTTGCGTGCCGCTGAAGTAGCCGCCGGATTGTGCGGGGGCCGTGGTGTGCGCGATGGTGGTGAACACGCCCCAGGCCTGCAACGCGTCCAGTTCGTTCGACGAGGTGTCGGCGTCAAACGTCCAGTCGGTGCCCGCTGAGTCGATGGTGCCCTGCAGACGCAGGTCGGTCGTTGCGTAGGACGACAGGATGGTGACCGTCGACGGCTGCACGGTTTGCGTGGAGGCCGCGAGGTCGACCACACCCAAGTCGAGCGCAACGTTGGTGGTGTCGATGTCAACCGAATAGAACGCATTCGGCGTGATCGTGACCGTCAATGAGTCTGTGACGGCCGCCTGTGCGACATGTGCGAGCCCGAGCGTAAACGCCAGGGCCATTGAGGCTCTGATTAACTTCTTCATTTTGTTTCTCCTTTTTTCGTTAGTGACTCCTACTCATGATTTCGCTGTGCTCCTTAGCTCGGTTGAACCGCCGTCAGAATGATGCTGATGTTCTGCGGGTTGGTTGTGGTCGTGTTGCTCGGCAGACGGAAACGCAGCCACAGAAGCGAGGTCGCGGCCGCAGCGGGACTCGGCGCGAGAGCGTCCATGTCTTTGAATCCGTGCTCACCGGAAGCGGCTTCGAACTGATTGGTCACGCCGCCTTGGGTGCCGACGTAGCGATTGGTCGTGGAGATGAGATCGCTGTCGTTGACGCCGGGTTGCGTGCCGCTGAAGTAGCCGCCGGATTGTGCGGGGGCCGTGGTGTGCGCGATGGTGGTGAACACGCCCCAGGCCTGCAACGCGTCCAGTTCGTTCGACGAGGTGTCGGCGTCAAACGTCCAGTCGGTGCCCGCTGAGTCGATGGTGCCCTGCAGACGCAGGTCGGTCGTTGCGTAGGACGACAGGATGGTGACCGTCGACGGCTGCACGGTTTGCGTGGAGGCCGCGAGGTCGACCACACCCAAGTCGAGCGCAACGTTGGTGGTGTCGATGTCAACCGAATAGAACGCATTCGGCGTGATCGTGACCGTCAATGAGTCGGTGACGGCCGCTTGTGCGACATGTGCGAGCCCGAGCCCGAAGGCCAAGGCCAGTGCTACTTTGAGGATGCGTTTCATGTTAGGTCTCCTTTTTTGGTCAGTATTTTTTTCGCCAGTTAAACCGGTTGAATAAACTCCGCCTGCTAATAAGTTCTTCATTTGCTCACTCCTTTACTTCGATATAGATGCGCACGGGGGCATCCAGCCAAAACCCGGTTTGAAGCCCGGACTTGACCAACCCCGCGAATTTTTTTCCTGCGTATTTCGGGTCATTTGGTATCTCAATGACCATCGGAATCATTTTGATTTCCTCTCCCGCCACGTTCGCTTCGGGTTTTGGAAATTTGATCCATGCCGGATCGGGAATGGGTTCGTAGCCGGGCGGAAGAAAAAGTTTCGAATCCCAGGCCACGCTCTCCAATTTGATCGCCAGCTCGTCGCTTGAAAAATTCGCGACGCGAATGGATTTGGATTGCTCTTTTTTCACGTCAAACTTTTTCCCAAGCGGGACTTGGATGACGTAAAGGGCCTGTGGCGAGATATCGAAGTCGAGCTTCGACATCGCCTTTTGGCGTTTTTCTTCCTTGAGGCTTTCCGGTCCCGGCCCGATGGAAAACCGCAATTTGTTTTCCACCGCCACACCAAGAAGTCCCGTGCCGGTCGTGCGGGCTTTGATGATGGCCATGAAATGCCGGCCGTTCAGCGACGGGTCGTTTGGAATGGTGAGCAACAGGTCAAAGAAACCTTGGGAAGCCGGCCCGATCTTGATGGTGTTGGGGAACGATTTCACCCAGCTCGGATCGGGGATCGCCTCGTACGGTTCTTTGAGAAGCGTTTTCTCCGGCTGCGCGATGTCCACAACCACTTCGACGTCCGTGGTGCCGCGGTTTTCTACTCCGAACGGAATGCGCAGCGTTTCGCGCAAGTTGTACGTGCGGCCGATCTGCGCGTTTTCAACGATCACGTCGCCGAACCGGGCGGCAAGCCCGATTTTGGCCCAGCTCACTTGCGGGCACAGATGAATCAGCGCCAGCAGCAGGCCGAAGCCTTTTTTAACCCTCTCACACCATGTTCTGTTTTTCACAACGTCCTCCTGTTCATCAATCCGGCGCCACCGCCGTGATTGTTATTGAGATGTTTTGCGCCGCCGAAGATGTCGTGGCGTTCGGCAGGCGGAAATAGAGCCACAGATGGGATTTCGCCGCTGCGTTTGGTTCCGGCGCCATCCCGTCCATGTTTTTCGAATCGAATCCACTGTTGTTTTCGAAAAGGTTTGAAGTGCTGAAGCTCGCGCTATCACCGACGTAGCGGTTGGTGGTGGAGACCATGTCGCTGCCGGCCGCGCCGGGCACGGTGCCGCTGAAGTAGTCGGCGGTTTGTGTGGGGGCGCTTGAGCGCTCAATCGATGTGAAGGTGGCCCACACGGCGAGTCCGTCGGTCTCGATGGTGGTGGAGTCGGTGTCAAACGACCACGGTGTTCCGCCCGAGGAAATAGCTCCCTGCACTCGGAGATCGGTGGTGGCGAATGTGCTTTGGATGCTGACGGTGGACGGGTGCACGGTTTGCGTGCTCGCGCCAAGGTCCACCGTGCCGAGATTGAGAGTCACGTTGGCGGTGTCGATATCGACCGCGTAATACGCGTTCGGAAGAATGGAGATCGTGAGAGAGTCCGTGCTCGCGCCCCACGCGGTCCATGGCGCGATCAACAAAAACCCCAAGATGAATTTCTTTAGCGCGCGCATTAGTCGGGCACCGTCGCTTTTCCGGTGATCCGGATTTCTTGCGCGTTGCCGGTCGTCGTGAGACCGGGCATTCCCAATTTGAACCAGATTGTGCGCGTGGCGCCGACCGGCAGGTCAACGCAGTTGCTGCCGGAATTGCTGATGACGGTGGACGTGCAGCGGGTGAACGCGTCGGAGAGTTTGTCTTCGACGCCGAAATCGGTGGCGTTCGGTTCGGTGGCATTGATGATCGACCACAACACAAAACGGTCGGTGGCCGTGGTTGCGGCGATCTGCCATGGGCTTCCAGGTGTCGCGGTCGTGGCCGCGAATTCAAAGGTGGCCGGTACGTTCCCGTTGTTGGTGACGGTGATGCCGGTAGAAATGACGAGTGTTGTGTTGAGATTGATTGGCGTCGGCAGCGACAACGTATTGGTCGAGAGCGTGATACTGAGGTTTGTCGGCTGAGCGTAAGTGGTGGCGCCGTTCGAAATGCTGGATGTGTTGTTGTTGATGTCCGTTGTCCACAAACGGAAGTAATAGGTGCCGCCGCTGATCAGGCCGGTAATGGTCCGGCCTTGTCCTGACCCTGCCGTAATGTTTGTCGTGGCAATATTCAGGCGATAGACATGCGCGGGTTGCGCGGCGGTTGGGCTCCAAGAATTTCCTTCCGCGAAAATGGTGTCGGTCGTGTATTGGATTGTGAAGGTGGAATTGATGAGCGTCCCGAACGACCCGTCTTCACCGGGGGACGTCCAGGTCAAATCAATCGCGGCGCCAAACGTGCTGCGGAACGCGCTGAAGTTGTTGACCGCCGATGGCGAGCCGAAGTCCCAACGCGTGTTGTTCCCAAGGTCGACGCTGAGCGGTTGGGTTTGCATGAGCGCGCCAGCAGACGCGTTTGAATCTCTGACAGATACGTTGATTAGCGTTTGGCTGGAACCCGCGTAACGGAAATGCCATGGGTCGTCATCGGAGATTGAGCGAAGCGTGTTGTCGCGAAATTCGACTGCGTGAGTGACGTGCTGGGTCGTGCCGGGCGTGAAATAAATTGTCGTGTTCGAAGTGATTGCGCGCAATGCGTAGAAAGTTGTCGAACCCGCCAGCGTCTGGGTTTCAGCGCCGTTAAAGGTGACGGTGCCGGAGTTGGCGTTAAACAATCCGCTGTTGCTCCAGTTTCCGCCAACAGAAATGAGCTGGTTGGAGCTGGCGTTGAGCGTGGCGTTCGCCCCGATGGTCAGATCCCCAAGGACATTGAACGTGGCCGCCGGCAAATTGTGTGTGGCGGAAGCGGCCGGGACCAAATCAAGATGGCCGAATGTTTGGCCGGCAATGTTCTGCGTGTTTGTTTGCAGATAGCGAACACGGCTGAGCGGGTCGAACGTGAAAGTCCCGAACACGGTCGGGAAGGCCGAGGTGCCCGACATCTCGAACGTGGCGTCGTCCATAACGTGGAACGACTTCCCGGCGTTGCCCGCGATCGCGAAGCCGCCGTTTTTAAATGTGCCCGAGGCCACCACCACGTTGCCGGTGACATTTGTTCCGGTAATCGCGGCGGACAGCGTAGCACCCGATCCGGATATGTTGCTTATGTGAAGATTTTCATAACTGCCGGCCGGGAAAAATTGGACAGTCTGTCCCGACGAACTATCGGCGTAGTTAAACACACTTCCCGCGGTGCCGGTGAGCAGCCTGGCATTTGAAATGCTCAGCGCGCCTTTCAAATTAATCCGTCCGGCGCCGCCGGACATGTTGATGATTTTTGTGTCGTTGGCCGAGGCGGCGAACGTCATGCCGCCGTAAGCGTTCAAAGTTCCGTTGTCGATGACGATGCGTGAAACACGCGAGGTGGTCGCGCTCGCGCCAGCAAAATTAATAAGTCCATTAACGGTGGCCGAGGCGTCGCCGATATTCCACGAATTGTTGCGGCTGGGCGTGGTCGGTTGGTTGAACACGACATTTCCATTCACAATCAATACATTGGTGCTGGAATGCGTGAGCGCGCTGCTGATCGCGCCCGGTGCCGCGAAAATAATTCCGCCGACCGTGGCATCCACGTTCACGGTGACGGTGATGGTGGAGTTGATGGTGATGATGTCGGTCGCGGAGGGGAACCCACCAAGGCCCGTGCAATTGGTCCAAATGCTGGCGTTGCTCCAGTTGCCGGTCGTGGTCGCGTTACACGTGGTGGGAGTGCGCGTGTTGGTGCTTCCCAACAGGAACCAGGCCGAGTCGATGTCCGAATGGTTGATCGCTTTGACTTGGCCGTAATAAACGGTGGCGGTCTCGAGCGACTCGACCACGGCGTTTAAACCAAAAGTCGAAATGAAGATATCGTCAAAACCGTCAAATCCCGTGCTTGTTGAAATTTGGAGCATGTAACGGGTGACGCTGGCCGGGTTTCCGTTCTGTGCCCAGTTCACCGTGAACGACGTGAGGTTGACCGCGGTCCAGGTGGAAGCGACCGTGACCGGACGGTTGGCGAGCGTCGCGGTCGCAATTCCGGTCGTCCACGCGCTGGTCGCGATCCCCACGATGGCGTTGGCGCGGCCGTAATACGTGGTGTTGACCGAAAGCGTGGCGGGCAAGGTCGCAAACAAGTTGGCCGTGATCGAACTCACGAGGCTCCCACTGAAATCCGAAGCGGTGCTGACTTGCATCGTGTACGACGTTCCTGCCGGGACGGGTTGGCTCCAGGAAGCGGAGAGCGTGTTCGTTGCGGCCGAAGTAAAGAAGAAATTGTTCGGCATGTTCGGCGCGAGCGTCGTGGTGCTGCCATTGGTGAGCCACGATGTCGGGATATTGCTGTGGCTAATGGCGCGCACGCGCGCAAAGTAAGCGCGGAACGGAAGCAGCGATTCGAATAGCACGGCCGTGTCCGTTGTGTCGGAACTGTGAACGGTGCCGGACAAGAAATTGCTCACCGTGGAAAGTTGGACCGTGTACAGCGTGCTCGACGGATTTGAATTGCTCAACCAGTTCACTGTTAGCGACGTGACATTGACGGCCGTCCAGGTGGAGGCGGCCGTAAGTGGAATGTTTGCCAGTGTCGGTGTGGTGACGTAGGCCGAATACGGATAAGGAATTCCGCCAACAGTGGCGCTGACCTGGCCGTAATACGTGGTGTTCGGAATAAGCGGGACCATGGTCGTGGCGAACAAGTTGCCGGTGGTGGAACTGACAATGGTGCCGCCGAAATCGGAATCCGTGCTGACGCGCAATGTGTAGGTGTCTCCCGGAGGCGCGGAAGCCTGCCACGTTGCGGAGAGGGCGGTGGTCGCCGCCGATGAGAACGCGAGATTTTTTGGAATGGCCGAAACAATTGTGTGTGTGCTGCCGAGAGTCTGCCAATCGCTGGGAATTCCCGAATGGTTGATGGCCCGCACGCGCGCGTAGTAGACGGTCCCGCTCTCGAGCTGATCAAAAATATTGTCGAGGCTGTTCGTCTCCGCGTTAAGCAGAGTTCCGGAGAGGAAATCGCTGACCGTGGTGAGCTGCACCGCGTATTGCGTGACCGCGGCCGGGTTGCCGTTGCCGAGCCAGTTGACCGTGAGCGAAGTGATATTGACCGCCGTCCATGTGGAAGCGGCGCTGGCCGGTTGGTTGGCAAGTGTCGCGGTCGTGACCGACGCCGACCACGGGCTTGAACTGCCATTGATGATCGCGTTAACCCGCCCGTAATATGTTGTGTTGACCGACAACGACGCGCTTGTGGTCGCTATCAATAGCGTCGTATTGGAACTCGTGATTGTTCCAGAGAAATTCGACGCCGTGGAAACTTGGAACGTGTAGCTGTCCCCGGTTGGCGCGGAAGCGGTCCATCCGCCGGTGAGCCGGTTGGTGGCGGCGCTTGAAATAAAGAGTCCGGTGGGAGCGTTGACCGGCAGAGTGGCGGTGCTGCCCAAATTGACAAACGCGGTTGGAACGCCCGAATGGTTTACCGCGGCGACACGTCCAAAATAAATTGAATCAGGAATAAGCGAAGAGAATGTCGAATTCAGGTTGTTGGTGGTGGAACTCAAAGTCGTCCCTGAAAGGAAATCCGGCACCGTGGAAAGTTGCACGCGGAACCACGTGGCTGGGAATGGATTGTTGTTGCCAAGCCATGTCACCGTGATCGATGTGGTGTTGACCGCGGTCCAGGTCGATGCAGCGGACAATGGAATTTCCGCCAGCGTTGCGGTAGACACCGTCGTGGGGGCGCTATCGAGGCCCTCGATGGTGGCTATGACCCGCGCGTAATACGTTGTGTTGATCTTTAATCCAGCCGTTGTGTCGCTGGTCAGCGCGTTAAGAGCGGACGTGAGCGGCGCCGAGAATCCGGAGTTCGTGCTGACAAAGAGCGTGTATGTGTCGGGCAGCGGCGTGGCCGCCGACCACGAATAGCCTATGGAATCCAATGCCACGTTTATCGCTTGGAGCGTCGGCGGCGGGTTGGACCCGAACACCCAGTTAACGTTGTTGCCGCTGTCCACTCCTCCGGGGTAATTAACGATGCGCCGTCCGCCGGAAGCGTTCGAGTCCCGGACGTCGGCATACGACACGTTGTAAGAGGTGGTGTTATTGAGGAACCACGCGTTGCCGGTGACGATGGAACGCAATACCACGGGAGCGCCCGACGTCCCTGTGATGGTGAACGTGGAAACCGTGAAGGTCGATCCTGCCGCGAAATAGACCGTGGCTGCGGGGCTGAGTCCGTTTGTGTTCACCAACAACCGCGCCGCCGAAAAACTCGAGGAGAAAACCAATCCGCCCGCGCTGGTATTGGAGGAGAGCACGTTCGCAAATGGTTTTCCGTAATTGTTTACGTATTGCGCCGATATTCCTTGGAATGAAATGGTGCTGTTGTTGTGCGTGAACACACCGTTGTTTCTCCAATCGCCTCTCACCACCAATGGGTTGGAAGCGTGCGCCGTGAATGTCGCATTGGGGTTGATCGTGACCGCGCTGCTCACCGTGAGGACCGTGTTATTGGTATTGGCGGTAACTGTGGTCGCGTTGGTGCCATCTCCGATTGTTAGATCACCCTGGATAGTATTGGCGCCCGCAAGAAACGTCCGCGTGGCCGTGGCCGACGGCATGAGATCAAGATGTCCATAGGATTGGACCGTTATGTTGAGCGCCGCGCTCGATTGCAAATAGCGGGTTCGGCTGGTCGGACCGAACGTGAATGTGCCGAACGTGGTGGGGAACGCAGAAGTCCCCGACATTTCAAAGGTCGCGCCGTCTGCGACTTGGAACGTGTCGCCGGCGCCGCCGACGATGGCAAGCCCGCCGTTCTTTAATGTTCCCGATTGCACGCGCAAGTTGCCGGCCACATTGGTGGCAGATATCGCAGCACCCAGCGTTGCTCCGGAAACCGACGTGTTGTTCACGTGCAGGTTGTTGTATCCGCCGGCCGGGAAGGTGCTGATCGTCTGGGCGGCCGAATCGTCGTTGTAATTGAAAATACTACCGACCCCTGCTGTTAACGTGGCGGAGGGGTTCGGGACCGTGAGAGCGCCTTTCAAATTCAATTGCGCGGTGGAGCCCGACAACACAATAATTTTGTTGGTGTTGATGGTGTTGGCGGCAAAAGTAATTCCTCCCAGCGCGTTCAATTGTCCGCTGGTGACCGTAATGCTGGAGATGCGCGTGCCTACGGGTGCGCCCGGGAAGGAAATGAGTCCCGTCACGGTGGCGGTTCCGTTATTGATGTTCCAGCCGCTGGTCCGGTTGGCCGTAGTCGCTGCACTTAAAGTCACGTTTCCATTCACCGTCAATGTAACGGTGCTCAAATGCGTCAGCGAGTTATTTGTTCCGGGAGAAGCCAAGATAATTCCCCCGACCGTGGCATCCACGTTTGCGATCACGTTGACACCAGAGTTGATGGTAATGATATCGGTCGCCGAGGGCACTCCGCCGGGCCCCGTGCAATTCAGCCAGTTTGCGCCGACTGTCCAACTCCATGTCCCAACCGTGTTGGCATTACAGGTTACGGGTGTTTGGGTGTTCGTACTACCCAGCAAAAACCACTCTGTGGAAATCTCGGAATGGTTGACTGCTTTTACTCTGGCGTGGTACGTGGTGGCAGTGTTCAGATTTAGGAAATTGGTGGTGACCGTCTGTGTAGTTATTTCAATATCGTCTTCTCCGTCAAAGGTCGAGGCAGTGGACATTTGGACTGTGTACCAAGTGATCGTCGGGTTTGAGTTGCTTAACCAGGAAACCGTAATGGAAGTCAGATTAACCGCGGTCCATGTGGACGCCGCGGAAGCGGGAATGTTCGCGAGCGTGACGGTTGATGCATTGGACGACCAAGAGCTTGATACGCCATTGATGACGGATTTAACGCGCGCGAAATAGGTCGTGTTGGGGATGAGCGTCCCAAACGGGACCGCATATAAATTGACGGTATCAGAACTGGTCAACGTGCCAGTGAAATCGGAAGCGGTACTGGTTTCGAGTGTGTAGGTATCGGCGGCCGGTGAAGGCGGCGACCACGCGGCCGTGAAGGAGGAAATATTTACTACGTTGAAATCGAGACCTGTCGGCACATTTACTTCAAAGACCCAGTTCACGTTATTCCCGAGATCCACGCTTCCAGGAAGCGCGAGGATGCGGCGGCCGGCAAACGCGTGGGAATCTTTCACCTGCGCGTACACGACCGCGTGTGTGCTCGTGTTGTTGATGTGCCACGGCGTGCCGTCGACATTCGATTTCAACACGGCCGGGTAGAGCGCCGATCCGGTAATCGAGAACGAAGAAACGGTAACGGTCGAACCCGCATTGAAATACATGGTCGCCGCGGAGCCGAGGCCAACCGTGTTCACAAACAACCGCGCGGCGGAGAAACTGGAATTGAAGATGAGTCCGCCGGCGCTGGCGTTGGAGGAAGTGACATGACCGAAACCTTGGCCGGCGTGTTGGACCGACTGCGCGCTCGCGCCAGCGAAGACGACCGTGCTGTTGTTATGAACAAACGAACCGAGGTTCGTCCAATTTCCACGGACGGTCAACACGCCTGTCGCGTTGGCCCCAACCGTGGTGACGTTGGTCCCATCTCCAATGGACAGATCACCCTCGATTGTAATCTCTCCCGCCGGGAAGTTTTGCGTGGCGGTGCCGGCTGGCATCAGGTCGAGATGTCCGTAGGTTTGCGTCGTTAGCGTGAGCGGCGTGCTGGTTTGCAAATAACGCACGCGGCTGGTCGGGCCAAACGTGAAAGTGTCGAACGTGGTGGGGAACGTGGAGGTGCCCGACATTTCAAACGTCGCTCCGTTGGAGACCTCGAATGTCCGGCCGGCGTTGCCGACAATTCCAAATCCGCCGTTCTTGAATGTTCCTGACTGTACGCGCAGATGGCCGGTCACATTGGCCGCGGTCACCGCCGCGCCGAGCGTCGCGCCGGAAGCGGATGTGTTATTCAAATACAGATTGTGATAAGCCCCTTCCGTAAAGAAGCGAACGGTTTGAGCCGAAGTATCATCGGCATAATTGAAAATGCTGCCCGAACCACCGGCGTTTAACGTACTGGAGTTGGCTGGCAGCGTCATATTGCCTTTCATGTTTAATTGGCCCGCGCCGCCAGACATGTTGATCACTTTTGCCGGCGCGGTGGAAGACGCGAAAGTAAATCCGTTGAACGCGTTCAATTCTCCTGATGTGATGTTGATCTGGGACACCCGCGTGGTTGTGTCGTTGGTCCCGGCAAACATGATCAACCCGCCCACCGTGGCGGTGCTGGCGTTCAAGTTCCATGCCGTGGTGCGATTATCAAGCAGGGGTTGATGCATGGTGACAGGACCGTTCACAGTTAATGTGACCGTGCTTAACTGTGTGAGCGAGTTGTTGGCGTTTGAGGCTGCGAACACAATTCCGGCCACCGTGGCGTCTACGTTAACGATCACGCTGATGCCGGAGTTGATGGTGATGAGGTCCGTTGTCGCTGGGAACCCTCCCGGTCCCGTGCAATTCACCCATGTCCCGGCCGTGTCCCAATTTCCGGAGACCGCGGCGTTGCAGGTCGTGGGGGAAGTTGTTTTGGTGCTGCCGACCGTCAAATAGGAGGAGTTCAATTCGCCGTGGTTGACCGCTTTGATACGCGCGAAATAGGTGGAGCCGAGGAAGAGGTCCTCAAAGGTTGCGCTTAGGTTGTACGTGGAGGAGCTATAAAACTCTTCGGTTAAGAAGTCGCTGGCGGTGGCGAGGTCGACGACGTACCGGGTGATGCCGGTTGGGTTGCCGTTCGCGAGCCAGTTGACGGTGAAGGACGTGTAATTGACGAAGGTCCATGTGGAAGCTGCGGATGCCGGAATATTTGCCAGCGTGGCGGTGGCGAGTTCCGTTGACCAAGCACTGGCGATGCCCGCATTAATCGAATTCACACGACCGTAGTAAGTGGTGTTCGCTGTCAACGGCGCGGTCGAAGTGGCGAACAAATTCAGTGTGGACGAACTGATGACGGTGCCGTTGAATAGAGAGTCGGTACTGACTTGGAACGTGTAGCTGTTTCCGGGCGGGACCGGAGCGTCCCATGCGGTCGTTAGCGTATGAGTGGAAGAAGCGGTGAACCGGAAATTGGACGGCGTGGACGGCGCTTGTGTCACGGTGCTTCCCAACAAGAACCATGCGGTGTCGATATTCGAATGGTTAACCGCTTTAACGCGGGCGTAATAGGTTTCACCGTGACTCATGGATTGGATCGTGGCCTGCAGATTGTAGGTGGACGAACTGAAAGTTACACCCGCATTGAACGCGGACACGGTCGAGAGTTCAAGCACGTACCTTGTCTGCGGCGATGGGTTTCCGTTGCCCAGCCACGCGACCGTTACCGATGTGAAATTCACCGCGGTCCAGGTGGAAGCGGCGGTGACCGGAGCTCTGGCGAGCGTTGCCGTTGAGAGTGTTGAAGACCAATCGCTGAGAAGGCCGGAAACAATGGAATTGATGCGCGCGTGATAGGTGGTGTTCACCAACAAGAATGACGTGGTCGCGCTCGTGAGTCCCGTCGACGTGGTGGACGTCGGCGCGACGAAATTCGAATTGGTGCTGAACGTCAATGTGTAACTGTCTGGCGCAGGAACGTTGGCCGACCATCCCAAACTTAGTGTATTGGTCGATGCCGATGTGAAAACAAAATCGGATGGTGTGTCGGCGCCAAAAGCCCAGTTGGAATTGTGGTCTATGCTAACGCCGCCGGGGTAATCGAAGATGCGCAGTCCGGAATTGGCGTTGGAATCTTCCACGGACACATAACGGACGGTGTGTGTGCTGGTGTTATTGAGATGCCAATAGGTGCCGGTGTGTGTGGAACGCAGGACCACCGGATAGGGCGCGGCGCCGGTGACAACGAAAGTGGCGACCGTGAACGTTGATCTTCCGGCGAAGTACATCGTGGCTGACGAGTTCAGATCGGACGTGTTCAGCATCATTTTGGAAGCGGAGAAACTGGACGTGAACATCACGCCGCCGGCGCTGATGTTGGAAGAAATAATTGTGGCGAAGGTTTGTCCGGCGTTGGCGATCCGTTGCGTTGTGTTGCCGGACAGCGTAATGGAACTGGTGTTTGCCGTGAACACGCCGGCGTTGGACCAGTCGCCACGCACGCGCATGTTGATGTTGCCCGCTTGGAATACGCCAAGCGGATTGATCGACATATTGCCGTTCACGTCAATCAGCCGGCCATTGGTGTTGTTGTTCAACGTGGTTGAGTTCGTATCGGACGCGCCGCCGATAGTTAAGTCACCGTTCACGATAATCCTTCCTGTGCCAAGAGGGGACGTGGTGATGGTCCGGTTGGCCGCGGAGGAATTGCTGAACGTTAAATTGTTGAAGGTCCAGTTGTTGGTGCCGGCAATGTGGCTGCCGAATTGTTGGTTGAGCGCGACCCGTTGCTCAAATGTGCCGCCGCTCAAATTGATTGTCCCGTTGGTCCCATTGCCCATGACGCTGCCGTTCACGGTAACGTCCACAGCTCCGAGCAACGTGCCTGCTGTTACCGTCAACGTGGACCCTATCGACACCGGGTCGTTCAACGTCCATTGGCCGCCCGTTCCACTAAAAGTCAACGAGTTGAAATCGGACGCTCCGAGCATATTGCCGGACAAGCCAAGGCCCGCGGTGGTGCCGTTGAAAGTGACAGTCCCGTTCCGCGAGGTGAACGCGCCGTCATTTTGATAGTTGCCGCCGATGGCCAAGGAAAGATTGGTGGCGGACACGTCCAGCGTGTTATTGGCTTCGATCGTGACCTTCGCCGTCGCGGTCGTAGCGGCAAGCAATGTTTTGGTGGGTGTTCCGCTCGGAGCGCTCAACGTAAGGTTCCCGTACACCGGTGTGCCCGAGATATTTTGGTTAATGCCGGCGTTGTAAGTCACCGTGGAGAGCGCATTAAGCGCGATGCGACTGGCGGTGTAGTTCGTGGGCCACGTGGTTGCGGTCCCCGCTGTTCCCAAAATGAAATTGGTATTGGCCGCCATTGTCAGCAGATTCGTCGCATTGCCGGCGATTTGGAATCCGCCGTCTGCCAACATTCCATTCTCAATTTTTAAATTTCCATTGATGGTGGGAGCGGCCCCGAACGTTTGTGTTTGATTGGGCGTATCGATGATCAAATGCATGAGTGTCAGCGTGCCGGAGTTGATCACGGTGCTGGCCGCGCTCGTGATGGTCAATGTGGACGTCATGGCCGAGTAGGTCCCGACGCGGGTGATCAGCGGGCCCGTCAATCCGTTGACGATGACGGAAGATCCGTTGGCATAGAAGAATCCGTTGGTGGCGACATTGAGGGTCCCGGTTTGGAAAGGCCGGTTGCTTGTGGTGGTGGTCATGCTGGAACTCGCCGTCCCGGTGCGCGTCAGCAACGTGTCGGCGTCCACGTCCAAAAGACCTCCCAGGTTTACGGTCAATACGTTATTACCGGCCGGGGTCACCGTGAAATCGTTCAAGACTGTCACCGTGCCCGCTCCGAACGTGTAAGCGCGCGCGGCATTGACCGTTGGGCTCAAGACCAGGTCGTAGAACGACGGTGTTCCGGAATGCAGTGTCACCGATGCGTTGGGGGTCATGGTTACGATAGAGTTGCCCGATTCAAACACGCCGGCGTGGGCGAACAACGTGCCGGATGTGGCGCTAAGCGTGATGGTGGCGGATTGCGCGCGCAGCGTCGCTTGCGCTCGCAGGTCCAACCGGCCCGCGTTGAGCGAATAGTTCGAGCCGACCACTGTATCAAGGATGGAATAGGCGTTTCCGCTTCCATCCAGAATCGCATTGTGCGTGGCCGCCACGTTGATAGCACCGCCCATGTTGACCGTCAATGTCGCCACTCCGACGGAGACTTTATCAGGATCGATGGTGAATGTACCGTTCATGGTCAGGTCGCCTGACCCCATTTCGTAAGTGCGGTTCGCGGTCAGCGTGGGCGAAATGGTCACGAAGTTAAATGTGATGGTTCCGTTCGTAAGAGTGACGTCGGCGTCAGAGGTAAACGTCACCGTGGTGCCGGCGGTGGTGAACGTGCCGGCTTGGTTCCATAACGGGCTTGTTGTTCCGTTCAAAGTGATCAGCGAAGAGCGGCCGTTTAATGTCCCACCCGTCATGAGACTAAGACGCCCGGTCGTTATTGGGTAATTGGTCGCGGTCGTGTCCAATGTGGTCGTGGCGTTGTTCGTGCGCGTGATTGTGATTGTTTTGTCCGGCGCTACGACTATTCCGCTCGCGCCAAGGTTGACGGTCAAAGCCGCGGCACCGACCGTGGTTTTGTCCGGGTTAATGATGAAATCGCCATTAATGGTGTGCGGTCCGGCGCCGACGGTGTAGGTGCGGGCGGCCGTGATCGTTGGCAAGAAGGACAGGTTGTAAAGATTTTGCGTGCCGCTAAAAACCGTCACGGCGGCGTTCGCCGACGCGATGACAAGCGAAAACCCTTCGTTGAATGTGCCGGTCCTCGTCATCAAGGTGCCGGCGGTTCCGTTTAGCGTGATCGTTGAATTTTGCGCATTGTAAGTACCGTTTGCGGCGATATTGATTAATCCGGTGTTGAGTGGATAATCCAAACCGGCTCCGCTGTCGAGAACGGAATAACCGTTGGTAGTGCCCGAGATAGTTGTAGTGAAACCGGCTCCGACCGCGATCGATGAACTCATGTTGACAGTAAGCGTGGTGTTGCCGGCGGTTGTTTTCACCGGGTTGATGGTGAAGTTTCCGTTAAGAGTCAAACTTCCTCCTCCAATGGTGTAGGCACGGTCGGAGGTCAATGTCGGCGTAAGGGAAAACGCGTTCAAAGTGAATGTCCCAGAGAAAATTTGGACGTCGGCATCCGAGCCGATTGATAATGTGGACGTCGCTGGTGTAAAGGTCCCGTTTACAGTGAATAGCGGTCCCGTTGTTCCGTTTAGCGTTATGGCGGACGCGCCGGCGCTAAGAGTCCCGGCGGTGTCCACCAACAACCGTCCCGCCACCAACGCGAATCCACCTGTGGCCAATGACGCTGTGGCCGACCCCGAACCTGAAATGGACAAGAGATCGTCTGTTTCCATGGCCACTCCCATGGTGACGGCCAATGCGCCGGATCCGGAGGGATTAATAATCAAATCATTGAGCACCGTGATAGATGTTGTTCCCACGCTCCAAGCCCGCCCGGCTGATAAGTTCGGTGTTAGGGACAGATCGTAGAGAGTCATTCCGGATGCCGTCATCGTAATGGCCGCGTCGGAATTCATGATGACTTCGGACGTTCCGGGGATAAATGTTCCACCTTCGGTCAACAGTGTGCCGCTTGTACCGTTCAGTGTGATGACGGAATCGTTGGCGTTCAATGTTGCGCCCGCCGCGACGTTGATGGCGCCGGCCGTTAACGCGTAGTTATTTCCGGTGGTGTCAAACACCGTCAATGCATTGGTGGTGCGTGTGATGGTCAGTGTTCTGGTTGAAACCACGGTCAAAGCGTCTCCCATGTTAACTGTCAATGTTTGTGCGCTTCCCGCCGTGGGGTTGATGTTCATGGCGCCCCAAACGGTAATGGCTCCGGTGCCGAACGTGTAAGCCTGCGGCGCTGTGATGGTTGGTGTCAAATTGAGATTGTTGAAGTCAACGCTGCCTTGCGTGAGTTGCACCGTGGCATTGGGAGAAAATATCACGTTGGAATATCCACGATTAAATGTACCCGCATTGGTCCACAGCGTCCCGCTCGTCCCGATCACCGTTACGGTGGAGTTGCGTGCGGTGAAAACACCATTGGCTTCCAAGTTAACGCGGCCAACCGTAGGCGCCCAATTGCTAACGGTGTCAAAAATAGAATCAGCATTCCCTGTTCCTGTGATGGTCAGGTTGGTCGCCGCCGCGCCCGTGATGGCTGCTCCCATGTTGACACTCAACGAGGCATCTCCAACGGTGGAGTTATCGGGATTAATGGTGAAGTCTCCCGTCATCGTGAGAACGCTGGTGCCGAATGTATAGGTGCGGTTTGCAGACAAAGTGGGCCTTAGTTCCAAGTGGTTTAAGGTCAATGTAGCGTTGTTGTTGATGGTGACCGAAGCGTCGGATGTCACGGTCACCGTTGATCCTCCCTGATTAAATGTTCCGACGCGCGTGAACAGGGTTCCGGCTGCGCCTGTCAGAGTAATTTGGGAATTGTTGGCGAGGAACGTGCTGTTGGTCGCCAAGTTTAAGAGTCCGGTTGTCAGCGCGTAGCTGTTGGTTGTCGTTGTGAACGTAGAGCGCGCATTTGTGGTTGCTTGGACCGTGGTGGTGCCGCCAACTCGGATTGGCGCTCCCATGTTGATTTGCATGACGATCACGCCGGCACTGGCCTTGGTGGGATTAATGTTGAAATCGCCCAAGACCGTTACCGAACTGGACCCGAACGTGTAGGTGTTGGCCAGTACCGTGGTGGTCGTAAACGACAGGTTATTGAACGTAATTGAACCGACGTTCACGTTGACGCTTGACGTAGAGACGATGAGGACAGTTGAGTTGTTGGCCAGGAAGGCTGTTGAATTGTAAACGGTGAAGGCGGTCTGGTTGGTGTGCGGATTGATTCTCAGTGTTCTGCTATTTGCATCCGCCCACAACTGGCCGCCGTCGTTGATGGTCAGTGTTCGAACGCTTGAACTCACATTTAACGTGATGGTGTGTCCTTGAAGGATCGTCACCGTGTCGGTTGAACGGGGAACGGTATTGACGCAGCCCGTTCCGGTCCACGACGTGGGCGTGCCCCAATTCCCGCTCGTCACGTTTGATTGGCATGTCGCGGCATAAATGAACTTACTCATGCTCGCCATGGCAAGCATGAATAGCCCAAATTTACGAAGCGTGCTCAAATACTTCATCGGATGTTTTCCGATGGCCCGGTTTTTTTCTCAGCGCCCTCTGGACAATTCCGCCAGCGTGAAACTGCACAGCGCCATGTTCACGCGTTTCTCCAACTGGATCCCAATGTCCGGATTGCTGGCGGTCGGGTCGACATCGATGGTGAGCGCTTCCATGACTTCCAGTGCCGTGATATTGGAGAGCGGTTTGGCGAGCCGGTAACCGACTCCTTTCAGCGCGATCACCAACCCCGCGTGGGCCAATGACTGCAGGACTTTTTGGGCATAGGCCGGTGGGATGTTTTGTTTCTTGGCGATCTGCTCTGCGTCTTGAAACTCAACGGGCGTTTTCGATAACTCGAACAAACACGCGACGCCGTACTTCACTTTTTGATTGATGCGCATACGATGACCTCCCTAATGATTCAATTATTGTTGCTGCATGACGGGACCACTAACGGACTGTCGCAGTCCGTTGGTTGGGCAAAAAAAATCCCGCGACCGTTTTTTAAACGGACCGGGATTTCCTCTCTGAGCCGTGATCAATTTTTTGGTTTTCATGGTTAGAGAAACTTCCGACCAACCCAAAAAGGGTAACCGTGAAAAGGTTGATTCTCAATGGAAATGAGGAATAGAACTTAGGGGAGGGTTTTAAAAACGAGCTGAATTATCGGTTCGAATTTGAAGGGGCGTAAAGAAATGCGATCAGCAGACCCAAGGCAACAGATATCGCGTTGAGTTGGACGTCATGAATGTCGTAGTGGCGGTGGGGAAGCAAACCTTGCAGCAGTTCATCGATCCATCCCGCCACACATCCCAACACCCACGCCGAAATGTAGCGAACGGAAATTTTTGGAACATGATGGGAAAGAGCGCGCAGAAAAAACACGCCAACGAGACCATATTCAAAAAAATGGACCTGTTCTTCCGGTGTTTTTACGGTGCGCGCCGCAAAATAATACGCGGCCCCGATCGCTACCAAGGGCAAAATTCTTTTGGGAGAAAATCCATGCCGCCGGATGAAAAGGACGATAATTCCGACGGAGGAGAGCGAAAAAAGGACCCCCAGCGAAATCCGGAGCCATCCGTGGGAGCGTAAAAAGGAAAGCGGTAGGCGCGCAACTTCGAGCGTGGCGTAAATTAATGCAACGTATCCAATTGCAATCAACCAATCGCGCGATTTTCCGCTCATGCGCCAACTATACAAATTGAAATTGATCGAACTTTGGAAAGAATTTTGGAGATCTCACGTTCGCGCGCCGCTTTTAATATACAATGCCCGACGATAAAGACGTACCAAACTAATCCACAGGGTTATCCCCACAGTGCACACCGCAGGTCCCCTATCCTTTTTCTGGCCGCAAGCGTTTTTGGGCAGTCATTTTGCCCCGGCGTTTTTCTTTTTAAGCCGGGAGCGCCGGCAGGCCTTGAAGATCTTGTATGCCGCGTTTCGTCTACTGGACGATACGGTGGACAAGCCCGGTGGTGACCCCCTTCCGGTGTTGAATGCGTGGAGGAAATTTTTTGAGACCCGGGACTCCCGGGCACTTCAGGAAGTGGGTCATGAGAGGATCGGGGCTGCATTAGAATCAGTTTTTAAAACATATGATATTCATAGTCTTTCACTTTTAGACTTCATATCGTATGGTGTGGAAGCAGACTTGCAGGTCGGCCGCTTTGAAACTCCGATGGACACGGAACGTTACTGCTACGGCGTGGCTGGAACAGTGGGTGTGGCGTGCCTTCCTATATTTGGAGTTCCCTGGCAGGAAGCCAAAGAATTCGCGATCCGTTTGGGCATTGCGGTCCAGTGGATCAATACCATCCGGGACGTCGGTGTCGATGCGGACATGGGACGAATCTATTTACCCCAAGAACATTTGGAAAATTTTGGAGTATTGGAGGGGGACCTATTGGCCCGTCGCCCGTCCGCTGGTTTTTTGGAGTTGATGCGTTATGAGGGGGACGTGGCGCGCGGTCATTACCGGCGCGCGCTGGAGTTGATGCCGAAAAAGTGGGAGCGCGAATTGCTTCCGGCCCGCATCATGGGATCTATTTATATGAAGCTGCTTGCGAAAATAGAAAAGCACAACTATCCTGTGCTAAGCAAAAAGATCACGTTAAATATTGTTGAAAAAGGAACCGCGACATGGAACGCGGTATGGAGTTAGGATGAACAGTGCGTACTTGAAAAACCGGCCGGCAGGCGCCTATCCTTATAAAGTGAAGGAGGGAAACCTTGTGGCCCTAAGAGCGATCATATTTGACTGCGACGGTGTGTTGGTTGATTCCGAACCAATTCATTTCTCTGCTTTTAAAAAGACCTTGGCTTCGCAAGGCGCCCAACTCTCCGAAGAACTCTACAAAGAGCGTTATCTGGCCCTTGATGACAAAGGGCTGTTTACCCGTTTTTTTCAGGACCAAAAACGCGAGTTGTCCATTGAAGAATTAAAGCAGTTGATCGACGCGAAAGGCGCGGCCTTCCAAGAGCTCATCCAATCCGAGGGCATCATGGCGTTTCCGGCGGTGCCGGAATTCGTGATGGCGGCTTCCCAGCGTTATCCGCTTGCGATTGCTTCCGGCGCGCGCCGGCATGACTTGGAGCTGGTGCTTGAAGCGGCGGGCATCCGTCCTTATTTTGAAATCATCATCAGCGCCGATGATGTGGAAAACGGCAAACCCAACCCCGAGAGTTATTTGAAAGCGGTGGAAGGGCTCAATGCCTCAGGCAAACGAACCACTCCGATCAAGCCCGAGGAATGCGCCGTTATTGAGGATTCCCGCGAAGGCATTGTTTCCGCGCACTCCGCCGGAATGAAATGCATCGCCGTGGCGACGTCTTATCCGATCTTCGAGCTTTCGCATGCCGACTTGGTGCTTCCGGCCTTGGCATCGTTGAAAATATCGCAGGTCGAGGACCTGTTTCAGCCTCCGCAGCTTTTGGCTGTTCCCGCCCCACAAAACAACTAAAGAGGAACTGGTTTCCATGACAAGTGTACGCAGTAGAATTCTGTTTTTCTTCACGCTATTCGCGGTCGCGTCGATGCTGGCGGTCTACGTCAGCAGCCGCAGCACGCGGTCGATCGGAAGCGTGGCCAACACGGTAATCAATCAGCACATGCCGATGGTGCTGGCGTTGAACGAAATGGAAATTTCGCTCCAGAAACAGGACAACAGCATCCACCGTTATCTGATCACCAGCGACAAGGTGCTTCTCGATGAATATGAGAAGCAGCGCTTGAACTACGAGCGCGCCGCCCAAGAAGCCCGCAAATATTCCACCGAAGACGTCGAGGAAGACAAGCTTATTGAAGTCGACGAGCTTTACGCGCAATACGACGGTCTTAACCGTCAGGTCCTTATGAGCCACCGGCGCGACCCCGCCCGTTCGGTCCGTTTGCTCGACAGTAAAGATCAATTCTTGGTGCGCATTCAGGCGCTTGTGGACGAAATTGAGGCGATCCGCAGCGGCATGACCATCGTTCGCAAAGAACAAGTGCGCGAGACATTGCGCCGCCATGGCATTGTAGCTTACGGTTTTCTTGCGATCATCGCGGCCTGTTTTATTGTTTTGTGGGTCTATTTGTTCCGCTATTTGGTGCAGCCGCTCAGCCTGCTGTTGGAAGGTATCCGCAACTTCACGCGCGGCAACACCGAAGTGCAGATCCCCCGGATCGGGAAAGACGAACTCGGCGAACTCCAGGACGCGTTCAACGAAATGTCCCGCGAGATCGCGGTCGAGCGCAAGAAACTTCGCAACGAGTCCCAGAGCGACGCGCTCACGGGCCTTTTCAATATGCGGTATTTCCGCATGCAACTGGCCGAAGAGTTTTCTCGCTCGCAGCGCTATGGCCGCCCATTGACGTTGCTCATGATCGACGTGGACCATTTCAAGGCGTACAACGATCGCAACGGTCACCCGGCCGGCGACATCGTTCTGAAAGAAGTTTCGCGCATCTTTATTCGCAACGTGCGCGGCACGGACATTGTTGCACGTTACGGTGGCGAAGAATTTGTGGTGCTTTTGCCCGAGACCCCCTTGGATTCCGGTGTCAGCGTGGCCGAGAAAATCCGCAAAGCCGTTGAGGAACATTATTTCCCGTTCGCCGGATCGCAGGGCGGACAGAAAATCACGGTGTCGATCGGTGTGGCGTCCTATCCGGACGTGCACGTGACGAGCGACCAGGACTTGATCGAGTCATCCGACAAAGCGCTTTATTCCGCCAAAAAAGACGGCCGCAACCGCGTCTATATTTCTTCCAAAACAGAAGGAAATATTTCGTTCGCCATTTATCAGTCGGCCGAAAAAACCACCGCCGGCAAGAATTAGTGTTTCGAAAGAATCAGGACGTTCCCGCCTTACTCAAAAACCTCAAGGCTGTTTACTCAAACCCGGAGTGTGCGTTAACCCACAGCTCGCCGCTGGAGCTTTTGGTCGCCACCATTCTCTCCGCTCAATGCACCGACGAACGCGTCAATAAAATCACGCCCGCGTTGTTCAAGCGTTACCGCCGCGCTGCCGATTACGCGTCCGCCGATCCGCTCGAGCTGGAAAAGCTGATCCATTCGGCCGGTTTCTATCGGAACAAAGCCAAGTCCATCATGGGCATGGCGAAGATCGTGTCGGAAAAATTTGGCGGTGATATTCCGAAAGAAATGGAAAAGCTTTTGGAGCTGCCCGGCGTGGCGCGCAAGACCGCCAACGTGCTTTTGGGCGTGGCGTTTAAAAAAGCGGTCGGTGTTGTTGTTGATACGCACGTGATGAGGCTGTCGAACCGGCTCGGTCTTAGTAAGCAAAAGTCACCCGAAAAAATTGAACAGGATTTAATGAAAGCGGTGCCCCAGAGTGATTGGATCTGGCTGTCGCACGCGTTGATCATGCACGGTCGCCGCGTGTGCAAGGCGCGCAACCCTGAATGCCAAAGCTGCCCCATCCGCAAGAATTGCGCCAATCCGGAAATATGAACCGCGATCCGCGCTACTTAAAAGGCATTGAGCACTTCAATAAGCGCGAGTTCTTCGATGCGCACGAAACCTGGGAAGATCTTTGGAACGACGAACACGGCGAGGCGCACGCGTTCGTGCAAGGGTTGATACAATTTGCGACGTCGCTGCATCACTTTGAGGCGCACAATTTGAAAGGGACAAAATTGCTTTACGAGGCTGGCGTTGAATTGTTGCGGCCCTATGGAAATGAGTATTGGGGGCTTCCGGTAAAAAAACTGATTGATGACATGACCGCTTGCGTAAAAGACGTGTTGCCGTACAAGCAATCGGATTTGCCGGGGCGGTATCATGCGGACAAAGAAAAATTTCCGGTGCAAATCCAAGACGCGTTGGTGCCCAGGATCAAATTGAAGGAGAATTAATGCCGCAGAAAAAACTTTGGTTCAGCATGGACTTGCGCGACCTGCTTTATTGTTTCGTTTGCGGAAACAAATTGCGCAAGGAACCCATTCCCGGTGACAAAAAGAAACGGCTTGTTTGTGTGTCATGCCGCCATATCAGTTACACCAATCCAAAGTCCGTGGCGGGCCTTATTCCACTGATGCCTGACGGCCGGGTTGCCTTGCTGCGCCGCAATCTTGAGCCGGGGTTCGGCAAATGGTCCTTTCCGGCCGGTTTTCAAGAACTGGGAGAGAGTTCGACAGACGCGGCCGCGCGGGAAACCATGGAAGAAATTTGCGCGCGCGCCAAAGCGACCAGATTGCTGGGAGTCTATTCATATCCGGAATCGAACGTGGTGACGGTTGTGTACGTGGGTAAAGTGCTCCGCGGCGAGCGACCGCATCCGGGCGTTGAATCAATCGAAGTGAAATATTTCCGGCCCGCCGAGATCCCCTGGAAGGATCTGGCTTTCCGTAGCACGCGCGAAGCATTAAAGGACTGGGTGAAATCACGATGACGCTGCCGTTCCCGATAAAACGCCCCATTATTTTTTTCGACCTCGAGACCACCGGCCTTGATCAGAAATACGACCGCATCATTGAGATCGGCGCGGTCAAGATCCATCCGGACGGGAAGCGCGAGACCTACACGCAACGCATCAATCCGCAGATGCGGATTGCGGCCGAGATCACGGCTCTGACCGGGATCTCCAATGAAGACGTCGCGGCCATGCCCACGTTTGCGCAAGCGGCCCCGCAGATAGACACCTTTTTCAAGGGATGCGACCTGGGCGGCTACAACATTGCGCGGTTTGACACGAAAGTCATGATTGAGGAATTCAAGCGCGTTGGTATGAACTTCAAAATGGAAGAACGCGCTGTGATCGATTCGCAGGTCATTTTCCATCAAAAGGAAAAACGCGACCTTTCGGCCGCGTACAAGTTTTATTGCAACAAGGACCTGACCTCGGCCCATTCAGCGCAGGCCGACATCGATGCGACGCTGGATGTTTTTCTATCGCAGATGGAACGATATCCGGACCTGCCGCGCGACCTGCAGGCGCTGCACAACTTCTGCCGCGGCACGCAAGACCGGTTCGTGGATTCGGAAGGAAAGTTCTTCTGGCGGGACGGCGAGGCCGTGTTCAATTTCGGGAAGTACAAGTCACAAACGCTGAAGCAGGTGGCGAAATCCTATCCGGAATATCTGAACTGGGTGATCTCGCCCGAGCGGCAATTCGCCCAGGACGTGATCGACATCTGCTACAAGGCGATGAAGGGCGAATTCCCTAAGAAACCGGAAGCAATTTCTTAAAGCTGATAATTTCGTCGACGAGGCCGTAGGCCTTCGCTTCTTCCGCCGACATGTAGTAGTTCCGTTCGCTGTCTTCCTGCACTTTCTTGACCGGTTGGTTGCAATGCAAAGCGATGATGGAATTGAGCCGTTCCTTGGTCTCGGCCATTTCCTTGGCCTCAATCTCGATGTCGGTCACCTGCCCTGAAATCCCGTCCCCGTAAATCAACGGCTGATGGATCATGATCCGCGAATTCGGAAGGCAAAAGCGTTTTCCTTTGGTCCCCGCCGCCAGTAGCACCGCTCCGAAGGACATGGCCATTCCCATGCAGATCGTCGTGATGGGGGACTTGATGTATTGCATCGTGTCGTAGATGGCGAGACCGGCCGTGACCATGCCGCCGGGGGAATTGATGTAGAGGTTGATTTCTTTATCGGGGTCTTCCGATTCTAAATAAAGCAATTGGGCAATGATCATGTTCGCCGAGTCGGTGTCCACCTGCCCACCGAAACCGCCCACAAACAAAATCCGGTCCTTGAGAAGCCGCGAGTAAATATCGTAGGTGACGGCGGCGCCTTGGTTCCAACGTTCGAGAATTGTGGGGACGATCATGTGAGGGGCTCCTTGCTTGCCGGGCTGTTTGGCGAGCTTGTGTTTTGTGGGCTTTTATCATTTTTCCGGTACATCAAAACCCCAACCACGACCGCCGTGAAGAAAAGCGCGTCGCTAAACGAATACCCCCCGAGAAGAATGCTGTCAGACAACAGCGGTCCCGCCAGCATCA